>JAYSVS010000032.1:0-24692 GCA_043718395.1 Acidobacteriota bacterium | reverse complement strand
CCTTATGCGATATCTTGTTTCCAGGCAGCCGTGCAGATTGGCAAAGTGTCACCCAACTCTCCGGTCTAAAGTGTCACCCATCACTCCGGTCGCGCAGGTTTTCAATCCATTTGATTGAAAATCATAACCCGTTCAGTAAATTTACTTTCGAACTATGTTTGGTTGCCAGGAATTAGGCGAGGGCTTCGGCACCCTCGGGATTGACTCTTGATATCAGCAAAATCGCGCATATGACTGGGGATAGAAATGCCGTTGATTTATTAGATACTCAGAACGGGACAGGGCGATTCCCGGATGACGTCGTAGAGGTCTGACCAGAGGCGAGAAACAGCGCCCTGAGAGTGGCCGCGGCCAACGATGACGAGGCCGGCACTGAGTTCAAGGGCTTGCTGGTGGATAGCCATGACAGCACTGCCTTCGGCCAGGACGATATTTGCTTCGATCTGGTTTTCCCAGCGAAGAGACTGGAGTTTTTGGGTGGCGTCCTCGAGCAACTGCTTGCGGTAATGGTCGTAGTCCACATCAATAGCGGGATGAGCATAGCCAACCGCATTGAAGAGCGTCAGGCGAGCGCTGAACGACTTAGCTATCGCTCCGGCGGCCCGCGCCAGGGGTGCAGATTCCTCATCCAGACTGACGGCACAGAGGATGTTGCGGATGGGCCAGTTTGCATTTTTTCCGGCATGCGCACCGGTCCAGACCGGACAGGAGACATCGTGCAGGACTTTGGCAGTGACCGAACCAAGGAGGAGACGCCGGATAGGCCCACGACCACTGGTAGGCATGACTAGCAGGTCTGCGCCATTGTGTTTAACGAAGTTGTGAATGGCTTCAGCAGGTGCGCCCTGGACTACAATTTGCTGAGGTGCTTCACCGGGGAAATTTTCGACGGCGAATTGGTTGAGCTTGGATTCATGAGCAGTACGGATGTCAGCGGGAATCAGCATATCGAGAGCCCCGAGATCGCCGTAGAAGGCGACGGGCAACTCAAAGGCATGCAGAAGCGTGACCGGGCAATCGTAGAAATGCGCGAGTTGGATCACGGAGGGGGCCATGGCGCGACAAGGTTCTGAAAAGTCTACCGGGAAAAGAATCTGGCGGAAAGGCAACATATCGATCTCCTGTGGAAGAAAGTAGCAATTGAGGGGCCAACTTTTTGGCTCTAGATCTGCTGGGAGTTACAATATCAAGTGTTTAGGGTGTAGGTGGGTGAATTGACCCGAAGTGGGCGAAAAGGCGCACGCAGCTTTTGTTAAACAGTGTGAAGAGTTGGGGTGCGGGTGAAGCCTTTTGGCGGTGGGAGGCGTTTCATAGTTATGAAGATCAATAGAACCCTTTCCACTTCTGACCGGCGTCACTTTTTGAAGGCGCTTACTGCTGGCGGCTTGTTTTGGCATTCCAAAGGAGCGTTTGCGCAGGCGCTGACGCTCACGCCTTCATTGACGCTAGGCCCTTTCTATCCAGACCGGATGCCGCTCGACCTCGATAACGACTTGTTGTTGATCAACAATGCGATTACGCCGGCGGTAGGGACGATATCGTGGATCACGGGGCGGGTGCTGGACCGGAGCGGGTTGCCTGTTCGCGGGGCACTGGTAGAGATTTGGCAGGCCGATAACAATGGAGCCTATATTCATACAGCGAGCCCGATTGCGAATCGGGATTCTAACTTCCAAGGGTACGGGAAGTTTTTGACAGGGTCTGACGGGAAGTATCTATTCCGCACCGTGAAGCCAGGATTGTATCCCGGCCGGACGCGTCATATTCACTATGCGATCACGATTCCAGGACAGGCTCGGTTTACGTCTCAATTGTTTTTGGATGGGGAAGCGCTGAATTCGAACGACGGGGTGTTGAATGGGGTGAGAGATGAGGCGCAGAAGGCTGCGATTACGCCGGTCTGGTCGCGGATTGCGAGTTCGGCTTTAGGCGAGTTGGCCGTGAAGTTTGACATCGTGATGGGGTACACGCCCAGCGATACGAGCGCGGTTGCCAGGCCAACGATTGTCTATATGTCGGGGAACAATTCTTATACGGGTGTTGCCAGTGCGGCTAGCAACATGCCAGGGGTGGCGTCTGGATCCTGGATCAGTATTTACGGTGAGAAGCTGGCGTCTACTACGCGGTCTTGGACGGGCGGAGATATTGTGGCGGGTAAGCTGCCGCAGGCGATTGATGGGGTTTCGGTGAAAATCGACGGGAAGGCCGCCAGCGTTTATTATGTGAGCCCGAAGCAGGTGAATGTGCTGGCACCGACGGTTGCCAATGCCAGTGCGGCTAGTGTGACGGTGACGACAGCGGCTGGGACTTCCGATAGCGTGACTATTCCGCTGGCGACGTTTCAACCTGCATTCTTTACGCTGGCTGATGAGTATGTGGCGGCGATTCGAGGAGACGGGAGTTTGGCTGATACGACTACGCCGATTGCGCCTGGTGAGAATGTTGTAGTGTATGGGACGGGGTTTGGGCCGACGACGCCGGAAGTGGCTGCTGATGCTGCTGTGACTGGGGCAGTGAGACTGTCGAATACGGCCAGGATCTGGGTAGACACCACGGAAGTGAGTTTGGCGTTTGCGGGGCTGGTGAGCCCGGGGTTGTGTCAGTTTAACTTTGTAGTTCCAAATCTGCCGAATGGCGACTATTCGCTGCAGGCCAGTGTAGGGGGAATGCGGACGGCAAAAATTGCCCGGCTGAGGATTCAGAAATAGGTTCAAATGGAGGGATGCGTACGATAGCGGCGGTGTTCGCCATTACCTATTCCATTCAGGCTGGGGAGCTGTTGATCTCCCCCGCTGGATTGCAAGCTGAACTGAAGAATCCAAGGTTGGTGATATTGCATGTTGGAACTGCCACAGATTATGCAGCAGGGCATGTTGCAGGGGCACAACTGGTGACGTTGGCTGATCTCTCTGTTTCTGGGGATAATCAATTGCGTTTGCAGTTACCGCCAGTGGAGGTGTTGAGGGAGAAGCTGATGAAGATGGGCGTCAGCAATGATTCCCGTGTGGTGATTTATACAGGAAATGCTTCGATGCAATCCGCTACGCGAATCTGGTTTACGTTTGATTATTTGTCGCTGAAGGCGGCGATATTGAATGGCGGGTTGGCGGGCTGGAAGGCGGCTGGTTTTGCAGTGACGCAAGAGGTGCCGCAGGTGGTGGCAACAACGGGCTTGAAGGTGACGGCACGTCCAGAATTGGTTGTGGATGCAGCGTGGTTAAGCGGACACTTGAAGGATGCTTCTATGGCGTTGATTGATGCCCGCCTTGATGACTTTTATACGGGGAAGAATGCCGGGAACATGCCTCGGGCAGGGCATATTCCGGGTGCGCGTAATGTCCCCTTCCCTACTCTGATGACGCCTGGGCTTGAGTTTTTGCCAACGGCGGAATTGGCGGCTAAGTTGGGCGATAAACCGATTGTGACTTACTGCCATATCGGGATGCAGGCGACGGTGGTTTACTTTAGTGCGCGGCTGGCTGGTAAGGATGTTCGGCTTTATGACGGGTCTTATGAAGACTGGTCGCGACGGACGGAATTGCCTGTGGAGGTGCAGTAATGAGGATTGCGCTGGTTACTGGGGCAGGGTCTGGCATTGGCCGGGCTGTGGCTAAGGCTCTCGATGGTGCTGGCTATCAGGTGGTGCTGGCGGGGCGACGAGCGGCTGCACTCGATGAGACGGCGGCGGGGACGGGGATGTTTGCAGTGCCTACTGATGTTACTCAGCCTGAGGAAGTGAAGGCTCTGTTTGGCCGCATTGAGGACCGGTACGGGCGGCTGGATGTTTTGTTTAACAATGCGGGTATGGGTGCGCCCGGGATTCCGATGGATGAGCTGACCTTTGAGCAGTGGATGGCTGTGGTGAATGTGAATCTGACGGGTGCGTTTTTGTGTGCCCAGGCGGCGATGGGGTTGATGAAGCGGCAGAAGCCGATGGGCGGCAGGATCATCAACAACGGGTCCATTTCTGCTACTACGCCCCGGGTGAATTCCGCTCCTTATACGGCTACCAAACATGCGATTACGGGACTTACCAAGTCGATCGCGCTCGATGGGCGAGCCTTTGATATTGCTTGCGGGCAGATCGATATCGGGAATGCGGCTAGTGAGATGACGGCTCGCATGACCGAGGGTGTGCCGCAGGCGCATGGCGGGGTTGCGCCTGAGCCGCGGATGGATTTGGCTCATGTGTCGAATGCCGTTTTGTACATGGCCGGGTTGCCACTGGAAGCCAACGTTTTGACGATGACGGTGATGGCCACGAAGATGCCGCTGGTGGGCCGGGGCTAGCGAGTCTTAGACCAAGTGTAAGAAACTTTTCCACTTACATCGCAGAGGTCGAGCTGGATTTTTGGCAGTTACTTTTTCCGAAAGGAAGCCGCCGGAGGAAGTGCGCGGCATCTTGTCTGCATCGCGCACACCATTCAACCTCCTGCTGACGACAACGGCGGACGAAGCGCTCAACGCCCCGCTGGATTTGTTCCTGCGGGGTGTTTTGCTCATTCAGCCGAACTTTTCGTTCGTCGAAATCTTGCAACGGTGCGAAAGCCGGTATTCCAAGTAATAATCCCCGCTCGATCCGCACCAGTCGGCCACCGTGTCGTAGGGGGGTATCTGCTCCTATCCTGAGAGGAGCTAGGCGACCCATGACCGTCATTCAGATTCCGGATGAAGAGGCCGCAGCACTCCAAGCCAAGGTGATCGCTCGCTCAAGGGTTGACCCTCGAGGCTTGGCTGAGGAGTCTTGCTGGGCCGGTCTTTGGGCCATATCGCGATGTGCCAGGAAGATCGCCGGCACACTATCGTTGCTGCGACATCACGACTCGCAAAACGTTGTTGATGCGGGTCGAGTAACCAGCACCGAACTGCCGTATCCACTCAAACACGTCGGCATCCAATCGCACGGCCACCAACTTCTTCGGGGCGCGTCTGAACTGCGCCAGTTGCTTTTCTGATAGCGCGGGAATGTCCGAGTAGTCAATATGGACATCGCCACCACGCGATTGACTCTTCGCCACTCCGTCGAGCGCGGCCTTCTGGCGTTTACTCAATGGCTTGCTCCAAATAGATTCGGCGCTCACGCGGATTGGCCTCTCTGGCCGAGATGATACGGATTGTTTCTTCACCATTAGCCTCCACTTCAAGGTAGACATGCACCACCAGCAACACGGCTTTGCGAACTCCACCGATCACATGCCAGCGTTGCTCGCCATCGATCACGCGGTCTTTGCGGACTATGAGATCCGGGTCAGCGAAAACCCGCGATGCCGTCTCAAAGTCTACGCCAGAATGCTTTGCCTGGTTTTTTCGGTTCTTTTCCGCGTCCCATTCAAAGAGCATCGCGTTATACGTAACGTATAACACATCGCGACTTTGCAAAATCAAGTTAAGCATTGGCTGACGGCTTAGCAGGCGGTTAGCCCACGATCAAGTTCGCAGAGTAGAGCAGAAGTCCTCTAAGCTCATTTGGCCGACCATCTGGAAATTATGCTGCTTGGAAATCCCTAGAGGGCTGCCAAGGGCAGAACTACGTCAACCATTCTGAAAGTGAAAGCCTAGCGGAGGTCTTTGTCATCGTAGCGGCTGGTGTCGAAGTTTGCGTGTGGCGATGGCTGAGATGAAGCCGGAAGGGATGATCGATTTTTGGATAGCGTCGTTTGCTCTAAAGTCGAAGGCATTAGAGGCTTGGCATTTCGCGCCGGAGAACGCTCGCTAGCTATCGCCCGAGAATAATATCGACGCCGCCGAGGATGGACGCCATCGCATTCTTGCTCAACTTTGCGATGCGCTCGGTCAACAGGTTCTTGTCGAGGCTGACGATCTGAGTCGGGTTGGCTACGGAATCCTTGGGCAGGCCTGTAGCCCTCGCACTTAGCAAGACGTTGCCGGGTGCTTCTGCAAATTTGAGGTTGCTCGTGAGTGGTACACAAACTACGGTCGCAAGACGGCTGCGGTTCAGATGATCGCTCTGGACGATAACGACTGGCCTTCGATACCCAGGGCCGGAACCGGTAGGCGAGGGCAGGTCCGCCCACCAAACCTCTCCCTGCCCTACTACCATTCGACGTTTGCCAGCGTGCGTTGGGACGCAGCGGATGTGAAAGGGTCGGCTGCATCGCCCGTTGCATCAATTACTCGATTCATCGCATCGGTGATCTCGTCGCCGGTATGGCGGGCCAGATATTCGGCAAGAGCATCACTAAAAAGTTGGCTACGGGTTCGTTTGGCGCTCCTCGCAAACAGCTCGGCACGTTCAAATATGGCGTCAGGAATGGATACCGCTGTTTTCATACCATCAGCATAGCGAAGTCTAAAAAACCAAGTAGATCATCCTAGCGGAGGTCTTTGTCGTCGTAGCGGGTGGTGTCGAAGTTTGCTGGGAGGACGCCTAGAGTTATTACCGTGAAGGTGAAGACTTTGGTGCGGGGTTCGAGGTGGCCGCCGAAGGCTTTCTTGTCGTCTGAGAAAGTAACATGCGCGTGGACTCGGCCTCCGAAGACAGCTCCGTTGATGTTTACGATGTCTACACTGTCTTTTTCGTTTTCAATAAAGTAGTTGCTGGGTGGGAAGGTGCGGTTGGCTACTACGTGATAGTGCGTGGCAATGGCTGAGCCGAAGCCGGAGAGGATGATCGCGTTTGTGATCTTGAGGTCTTTCACCTGCTGCTCGATGGCGGCGAGGATGTCGGTCTGATGCTTTAGGCGGATTACTACGACGCGCTCGAATTGGGTGGAGATGGCCGAGCTTTCGGGAACTTTGGGGTCGAGGGGTTTGTTGTCGCCTTTGGTGGCCGGGGCAAGGATGGGGCCGGATTGCTTGATCTGTGCGCTGAGAGAGATGGCGAGAATCAGGATGAGTCGGATCATGCCGCTTATTCTATTTGTGTTTTGAGTTCAAATGTTCGTGCCCGGCGAGGATGAAGTCGGCAAAGTTCTGGCCGAGGTAGGGTTGGGGGTCGAGATTCAGGGTTTTGAGCATGGCGCGGAAACCGCCGAAATTCCAGCTTATGCGGCCGTAGGGGGCGTCGCTGGCGCAGAAGAGGCGGCGGCTCGCTTCGCCTTTGTAGGCGCGGATATTCGATTCAATATGGGTGTCGCGCAGAGCGCTGAGCGCGTAGTGGATGTTGGGTTGTTGGAGCCCGAGTTCTCGGGACTGTTGGTATTGCTCTTCAGCTTCAAGATAGCTGGCACCGCCTCCGCCCATGTGGACGGCAAGGACAGGATGGTTGGGGTGACGGCGGGCGATTGTGGCTAGACCCGAGGCTGGGGTGTAGGGCGAGTCTGCACCGTAGTGGAAGGCGGGGATGGCCCCGAGTTCGACGATGCAGTCGAGGACTTCTAAGACGGCTGGGGAGTTGATCGGGTATTGATTTTGGGCTGGGTTCATCTTGACGATGAGGAAGCCGAAGTCCGTAACGCATTGCTCGGCGATGCGGCAGGCATTGGGGATGCCGCAGGCTTTGGGGTCGGTCCAGCCGGAGGGGATGAAACGGGTGGGGTGGTTGCAGGAGGATTGGTGGATGTAGCGATTGGCTTCAAGGAGGTTCGAGTAGTTTTCTTCGGGGTCTGCGGTGTAGAGAGTGGAGGCGGGGTTTTGCCAGATGTTGGCCATCGAGACGCTTGCCTGGTTCATCTCTTCGATCAGTTCTTCTGCGGAAAGGGGACGGCCATGATAGTAGTGTGGCGTGTTGGGGCGGGGATATTTGACGATGTCGGTGGCGTGGGCGTCGGCGTCGATAGTGAGGTGTTGGCGGTTGGCCTGGAGGTATTCGATCAGTTGGCGCATTTTTGGTCTCTTGCTGATAGAATCGCAGACAAATGAAGACGATAGCCCTTGTTCTACTTGCGGCGCTTTGCCTGTGTGGCAATGACTTTGAGCTGAAGTGGCGGGAGTTGAATGCGCAAGCCAAGGGGGCTAAAGGGGAGAAGCTGATTGCCGCGCTTGAGGCTTTGAATGAACTGGTGCCGGGGAATGAGCGGATACTGCGGGCTTTGGGACGGTTGCCTCTAGTGGATGTGAAGCCCGTGACTCAGGCAAAGCTTCTGGGCACCATCGAAGGGGAAGACTGGATTGCCGAGGACCTGGTTTTTATTGGTAAGGAGTGGCTGTTTAGCAGTGTGCGGAGGGGGATGATTCTCGAGAGTGACGGTCGCGCTTTTGCTCATGCCGGCATGGGTGTTTTTGCACTTGGAGTGGACCCAAAACATAGGTTGCTTTGGTCCACTGCGGGTTGGGTGCCGCAGTGTGAGATTTGCCGGATCGAGGATAAGGGCAAATCTGCGCTGATAGCTTATGACTTGAAGACGGGGGATGAGAAGCACCGGGTGGAATCCCCTATTGGAGGCGTGTTGGGGGATATGGTGGTGTCGTCTGGCGGGGATGTCTATGTGACAAATAATTCTGGAGGGGCGGTGTACCGGATGCTGGCTGGGACGCTGAAACTGGAGCGGCTGGATGAGGCGGGTGAGTTCCCTTCTCCGCAGACGCCGGCGCTTTCGGCTGATGGCAAGACGCTATACGTCGCTGACTACCGGCGCGGGATTGCGGCTCTTGATTTGGGGACTAAGGCTGTTCGATGGCTGAAGCCCGGGCCGGGTGTGATTGTGAGCGGGATTGATGGGTTGTATGTCTGGCGGAATTCGTTTGTGGCTGTGCAGAATGGGGTGACGCCGGTGCGTATTGTGAAGTTCGCGCGGGATTTGTCGAAGCAAGAGGTGCTTGAGACGAAGTGGAAGGGATTTGGTGAGCCGACGCATGGGGCGATTGTGGGCAATGAGTTTTGCTTTCTTGCCAATACGGGTTGGGATGCGTTTGAAGAGGATGGGCGAAAGAAGGCTGGCAAGGGAGATGTGAAGTCGGCGGTGTATTGCAGAGCTTTGTTGCGATAGACTGCAAACCAAATGTCGATCACACGCAGATCCTTTTTGGCTTCGGCCACGGCGGCAATGGCGGCCCCACGATCCAAACAGCGGCCCAACATTATTGTTCTACTTGCCGATGATCTTGGATATGGCGATGTAGGTGTCTATAACCCGCAATCGAAGATTCCGACTCCGAATCTGGACCGGATGTCGCGGGAGGGTGTGCGGTTTATCGACGCTCATACGCCTTGCGGGGTTTGCTCGCCGACGCGCTACGGGCTGATGACGGGTCGCTATCCGTGGAGGACGGAACTCAAGAGCCAGGTGTTGTGGCCGTGGGACAAGCCTCTCATTGAGAAGGATCGCCTGACTCTACCTGGGATGCTGAAGCAGGCCGGCTATAAAACTGCGTGCTTCGGGAAGTGGCATATGGGCTGGGATTGGGCGACTACAGATGGGTCGAAGGTGAATTCACGAGTGCGGATGGGTGACCCGCAGCGTGAGATTCGCAATGAACATGCAAGGAAGATTCTCTTCGACCAGCCGATTAGAGAAGGCCCCACTACACGGGGCTTCGATTATTACTTTGGGGTGGACTTGCCTAACTTTCCGCCCTATACATTTATCGAGAACGACCGGATTCTTGCGCAACCGACCGAGCAGAAGCCAGAAGCTATGTTTGGCTGGCCGGGGGCGATGAAGCCGGGCTGGAAGCTGGAAGAGGTTTTCCCGGAGATTGCGCGGCGGGCTGTGGATTACATCAAAGAGAATGCGTCTAAAGATCAGCCTTACTTCATGTACTTCCCGTTTACGGCACCACATACGCCGATTGCGCCGGCGGCTGAGTTTAAGGGTAAGAGCCAGGCGGGACAGTACGGGGATTTCGTTTATCAGGTAGACACAGTGGTGGGGCAGGTAATGGATGCGGTTAGAGCTTCGGGAACGGCCAATGAAACGATTGTGCTGTTTACCAGCGACAATGGGCCGGAGAACCTTACTTATCCGGTGCTGAAGGAGTTTGCGCACGCAAGCCAGGGACCGTTGCGCGGGGCCAAGCGGATGTTGTGGGAGGGGGGACACCGGGTTCCATTTCTTGCCTGGGGGCCGGGTCGAATCCCGGCGGGCAAGACTGAAAGCGAAGTGATCTGTTTGACTGACATCATGGCGACGGTTGCGCGTATTACGGGGTCGAAGCTGCCGGATAATTGCGCTGAGGATAGCTATGACGTTTCGGCGGCATTGTTTGGGAAGAAGCAGGCGAAACCGATTCGAGAGGCCACGGTGCATCACAGCATGAACAATGAGTACGCGCTGCGGCAAGGGGACTGGGTCTATATCAATTCGCCCAAGAGTGCGCATGCGGCAGCAGAGCCTGAGTGGTGGCGGCAACAGAACGGAATTCAGGCACACGACCAGCCAGGGGAGTTGTTTCATCTGAAACGCGACTTGAAGGAGACGAAGAATCTCTATGTGCAATACCCGGAGAAGGTGAAGCAGATGGAGGCGCTGCTCGAAAAATACAAGACTGGGAGCAGGAGTGTTCCGAATCGCTAGGGTTTAGAATCTAGGTTTATGACTCGTCGCGAATTGATGGCTTTGGCAGGTAGTGCTCCTGCCTTTTTGCGTTCTGGACTGGCTGCTCCAAGTGACCGGATCAACGTTGGATTCATTGGTGTGGGCGGGATGGGGATGAACCGGCTGCGGGGCTTTTTGAAGCACGCCGATGTAAACCCGGTAGCGGTTTGTGATCTTGATGAGACGCACGCCGCAGAAGCAGTGGCGCATATTCGCAAGGAGCGGAGCGTGGGGACGCAGACCTTTGGCGATTACCGGAAGTTGCTGGCATCGAAAGACATTGATGTGGTGTGTATTGCGACGCCAGACCACTGGCATGCGTTGCCGATGGTGCAGGCGGCGCACGCTGGCAAGGATGTGTTTATTGAGAAGCCGCTGAGTTATTCGATTGGTGAAGGGCGGCGGATGGTGACGGCGGCGCGGGCTCACAAGCGCGTGACGCAGATGGGGAACCATATTCATAACGACCTGCCGAATTACCGGCGTGTGGTTGAGTTGATTCAGAGCGGTGTGGTGGGCAAGGTGAACCGGGTCTCGGTCTGGAAGACGTCGGAAGTTAAGGGGCTTGGAGTGCTAGCTGATTCTAAGCCGCCGCAGGGATTTGATTATGACTTCTGGCTGGGCCCGGCACCCAAGCGGGCTTACAACAAGAGCCGCAGCCACTTCAGTTATCGATTCTTCTGGGATTACAGCGGCGGGATGTTTATCGATTTTTGGTGTCACATTACCGATATCGTTTACTGGGCTTTGGGCTTAAAGGCACCGAAGGCAGTGGCGGCCATGGGGAGGCGTGAGTTGACGGACGACAATGGGGAAACGCCGAATTTTCTCGAAGTGCAATACGAGTATCCTGGGCTCGATATGGTGTGGAGTTTGAATCCGCAGGGGCCTCCGGGATTTGAGGATTGGGGGATTGGAGCGGCTTTTCAAGGGAGCGAGGGGACGCTTGTTACGAACTACGGCGAGCATAGGGTGTTCAGGAAGGGTAAGCAGGTGATGGACTTTACCAGGCCTGCGGCATCGATCCCGGATAGCCCAGGGCATTTGCGGGAGTTCCTCGATAGTGTGAAGTCGCGGAAGCTGACGAGCTGCGATGTGGAGTATGGACATCTGTTGACCAAGGGCGGATTGCTTGGGAATATCGCGCTGCGGACCGGGAGGCGGATTGTGTGGGATGACGCCGCCGAGAAAATCTTGGACGATAAGGCAGCGAATCAGATGGTGAGCCGTAAGTATAGAAAGCCCTGGAAGCTAGCTTGAAGTCGAGATAAGCTTTGGGGATGGAAAGCTTGGGCCGGTATGAGATCCGTGGTGAGTTGGGACGCGGAGGGATGGGTGTTGTGTATCGAGCCTATGACCCGACGCTGGACCGGGAAGTAGCGATCAAGAGCGTACGGCTGGATGGTGTGGATGATGCGGCGCGGGCCAGCTTAGAGGAGCGGTTGTCGCGGGAGGCCAAGGCAGCGGCCAAGCTGCAGCATCCGAATATTGTTGCGGTTTACGACTTCTTCCGGGTGGAAGATCGCGCTTACATTGTGATGGAATATGTCCGGGGATCGATGCTCGATGCGATGATCGCCGGGGGGAGCCGTCAGAATACTGCCACGATCCTGAAGGTATTGCGGCAGGCTGCTTTGGCCCTTGACGCGGCACATGCGCAGGGAATCATTCACCGGGATATCAAGCCAGGGAACATCTTGATTGATGAAGCGGGGAACATCAAAATTACGGATTTCGGGATTGCGAGGATTACGTCGGCAGGGGCGACAGAGACGATGTCGCAGGGGATGGGATCTACGGTAGGGACGCTTGGGTATATGGCACCAGAACAGATCCGCGGTGAGGCAGTGGATGGGCGTGCGGATCAATTTTCCCTGGGAATTGTTGCTTACCAATTGTTTACTGGGGAGATGCCGTTTCAGGCGGATACATGGATTGCACTCTCCTACAAGATCATTCACGATCCGCCTCCGGTAATTGCCAGTGATAAGAGCGTGGTGACTGCGGCGATGCAAACGATGATGGAGAGGGCGATCGCGAAAGAGCCAAGTCAAAGATTTGGTTCTTGCTTAGAGTTTATTGAATCACTGAGTGGCGCGGCAGCAGGGACAGGGGTTATGGTGCCGAGGTGGCGAATGATGTTGCAGGCAACTGTTGCATTGGTGGTCGCGCTAGGACTTGCCTGGATGTATTTGAGGCCGAAGGCAGAGACACCAGTGGCGACATCCGGGGTAGTTGTGCCGCAAGCAAAAATGAATTATGAACCGTCGGCAGTTGTGCCCAAAGTGGAAGAGAAGGCCGAAGTGAAAACGGCACCCAAGCCGGAGTTGATCGAGTTTGCACCAATTCCAGGGGGGCAGTTCTTCATGGGATCGGATACGGATGAAGATCAGATGAGGCCAAGGCACCTGGTGCGGATCACACAGGCGTTTGAAATGGCAGTGGTCGAGACTACCGAAAAACATTGGAATGCGGTGATGACGGGCAAGGAGACAGGCAGTGATCTGCCGAAGTCGAACGTAAGTTGGAATGAGGCGCAATCGTTTATTGCGAAGCTGAACGGGAAGAATGATGGATTCAGATACAGGTTGCCGACGGAAGCGGAGTGGGAGTATGCAGCGCTGGGAAAATCTACAGCGGACCGGCCACAGAATGCCAGTGATGTGGCTTGGTATCGCGACAATAGCGGCAGCCAGAAACAAGAGGTGAGGAAGCGATTGCCAAATGGGTTTGGGCTGTACGACATGTTGGGGAATGTGACGGAATGGACGTCGGATTGGTTTGAGAAGGATTACTATGCGAGTTCGCCGGCGGCGAATCCGCGTGGCGGCACGACTGGGGAGATCAAGATTTCCAAAGGGGGCAGCTATGATACGCCGCTGCAGCAAATTGCGACAATCTGGCGCTTTGGGGACAAGCCGGATTTTAAGGAGGAGAAGCTGGGATTCCGGGTGGTGCGGGTGAAGCGATAGTTGGGAGCGTTTGGGAGATGCGGCAAGAAGCAGAGTTTATTCAAAACTTTCTGACGAGCTTCGCTACCAGTGATGCCGGTTGCCCTGCGTCTCAGCTTCTGATCGAAGCATGAAGTGCAGCGGATGATAGACTCCCTCTTGTGATCCAGTTGAGGCACCGGTTGATCTTGATTCGGTTGCTACAGATCTGCATTTGCCTGCCTTTTGCAGTTTGGGCGGCGGACACGCCGGAGGTTCTGGAGCGGCGCTGCGTTGTGTGCCATGGGGCAACGCAACAGATGGGGAAACTGCGGCTGGACAAGCGGGACTTTGCGGAGCGGTCTGCCCGGCGTGTGTTAGAGATGACGGCTTCCGGGAAGATGCCTCCGGCGGGACCACTGCCAGCTTCGGAATTGGCTTCGATTCGCAAATGGGTGGAGGGCTTGCAGCCTTGGTCTTTTTCACCGATAGTGCGACCGGCCGTGCCGGTAGGACGCAATCCGATTGATCATTTCGTGCAGGCTGCACTCGCGGCTAGAGGGATTCGTCCCTCTGCGGAGGCGAATCGCCGAACGCTGGCCCGGCGAATTCATCTGGACCTGACCGGGTTGTTGCCGTCGCCGGAAGAAGTAGATGCCTTTGTTCGCGATTCGCGGCCAGATGCTTATGAGCGGCTGGTGGATAAGTTGCTTGCTTCACCCCACTACGGGGAGAAGTTTGCACGCCAGTGGCTGGATCTGGCTCGCTATGCCGACAGCGAAGGAGGTGTGCAGGACTATGCGAGGCCGTTTGCGTGGCGGTACCGGGACTGGGTTATAAATGCGCTGAACGACGACATGCCATTTGATCGTTTCACCATTGCTCAGATCGCGGGAGATCTGTTGCCTGTGCCGGATAGAGTGGCTACGGGATTCAATCGAAACACCATTACGAGCCGCGAAGGCGGGGTGGAGTTGGAGCGAATTCGCTTTGAACAATTGCTGGATCGCACGAGCACGTTGGGGACCGTATGGCTTGGGCTAACGGTGGGTTGCGCTCAGTGTCATGACCACAAGTACGACCCACTTTCGCAGAAGGACTTCTATTCGCTGATGGCATTTTTTGAGAACGCGGAAGAGGTGGATCTGGAGTCGCCACTGCCTGGGGAGCTGGGAGTGTATCGAGGATATGCGGCGAAGTTCCGGGCCGAACGGGACAAGCTGCTGGCCGAGCACATGCTTGCTGGGACGCTGGCGTTTTGGGAGGAGAATGCCCGTGATGCGATGACCCATCCAGGCAAGCGGCCGAATTGGGATATCTCTTATGACACTTACTTAAAGCTGGTAAATCATGGGCAACGGATTCTGCTTAAGAAGGAGTCTGAACGGAGTGCGCGAGAGCAGGATGCGCTGGTGGATTACTTTGCGAAGTATTCGCAGGGCGGGATCGGGAAAGAGAAGTATGAGGAGTTGAAGCTTAAGGAATTGACCGAGAAGCTGAAGAAGCTGGATGATCAATATCCACGGCTCAGCATCTTGATGACACTTGCAGACAGTGGGGGGCATGAGCCGACGCATGTGCGGATTCGCGGTAATTGGACCGACAAGGGAGCGGCTGTTGAGACGGGTACGCCGAAGGCCATTTCGCCAGTGGTGGGTAAGAAGATGGACCGGTTGGGGTTGGCTGAGTGGCTGGTTTCACGGGAGAATCCGCTGACGCCACGGGTTACAATGAATCGCTTGTGGCAGGAGTTATTTGGTCGCGGGCTGGTGAGGACGTCGGAGGATTTTGGATCGCAAGGGGAGAAGCCGACGCATCCGGAGTTGCTCGACTGGCTGGCTAGTGAATTTCAGAGGGCGGACTGGAGCACGAAGCGGATGGTGCGGTTGATTGTGACTTCGGCGACCTACCGGCAGGCTTCAGAGACCAGGGCTGACTTGTTGACGGTGGATCCTCAAAATACTTTGCTGGCACGCCAGTCAAGGCTGCGGCTGCCTGCGGAATTGATTCGGGATGCGGCGTTGCTGGTGTCTGGATTGTTAAATGATGCCGTAGGCGGGGAGAGCATTCGGCCTCCACAGCCAGAGGGTGTTGCGGACTTGCAATACAGCATGAAATGGGAGGAGACGCAGGGCCGGGCGCGGTACCGAAGAGGCTTGTATATTTTTCTGCAGCGGACGGCGGCGTATCCACTGTTGATGGCTTTTGATGTTCCTGACCGGACGGTGAGTTGTTCCCGGCGGGAGACTTCAAATACGCCGTTGCAGCCGCTGAACCTGATGAATGATCCAGTGTTTGTTGAGGCGGCTGAAGCGTTGGCCGCCCGGATTGTGGAGGTGCCTGAAGCGGAACGCGTGTCGCGGGCATTTGCGCTTTGCTTTGGGCGGGCTCCTTCTGCTCGCGAGCGGGATGCGGTGTTGGGGCATGTGGCTAAGCGCGGATGGTTTGGTGCGAGCCGCGCGTTACTAAATACGGATGAGTTTTTGACCCGTGAATAATTTTGATTCGACAATGCGGCGGCGACAGTTTCTGACCGAGGCTGTTGGCGGAGTTGGTCTGGCGGGAATGGCTGGGCTGCTGATGGCGGACCCGTTTGCGGCGAAGGCCCCGCACTTTCCGGCGAAGGCGAAGAACTTGATTTTTCTTTACATGGAGGGTGCGCCGAGTCAGATTGATCTACTGGACCCGAAGCCGGCGCTGGCGAAATGGCATGGGCAACCGTTGCCTCCTTCGATGACGAAGGATATGAAGTTTGCGTTCATCAAGCCGAATGCGAAGGTATTGGGTTGTAATCGCAGCTTTGCGCGTTATGGGCAGAGTGGGGCTGAATTCAGTGACTGGATTTCGGCATGGGGGCCGATTGCCGATGAGCTTTGCATCGTGAGATCGATGCATACAGATGCGTTTAATCATCAGCCTGCCGATCAGATTTTGTTTACGGGCCATATGCTGGGTGGGCGGCCTACGCTTGGATCCTGGGTGCTGTACGGATTGGGTAGCGAGTCGAAGAATCTGCCTGGCTTTGTGGTGCTGAGCACGGGGAAAAACAACATGAGCCAGGGGGCTCAGTGGACTAGCGGATTCTTGCCTTCGAGTCATCAGGGAGTGTTGTTTCGGCGGACCGGGGATCCGGTGCTTTATTTGTCGAATCCGAAGGGCGTGAAGGCCGATGAGCAGGGACAGGATTTTGCGTTGATTGGGGAGTTGAACCGGGAACGACTGGAGAAGACGGGGGATCGCGAGATTGCTTCGCGCATGGCGTCTTATGAGATGGCGGCGCGGATGCAGTTGAGCACTCCTGAGTTGCTGGATTTATCGAAGGAGACGGCGGCGACCAAGGCGGCCTATGGGGTGGAGCAAGAGTTGACGAACGGGTTTGGGACGAACTGCCTGATGGCGCGGCGGCTAGTGGAGCGCGGGGTTCGGGTTGTGATGGTGACGCATTCGTCGTGGGACCAGCATACGGATCTTGAGAAAGATCTGAAGAAGAATTGCGACATTACGGCTGGGCCCGTGGCGGCATTGATTCAGGATCTGAAGCAGCGCGGGATGCTGGATTCGACACTGGTGGTTTGGGGGGGCGAGTTTGGAAGGACCCCGCTGGGGGATTTTCGGAATGCCGAGGAGGTGAAGGCGGGCCGGGATCACCATGCGAATTGCTTTACTATGTGGGCTGCCGGTGGTGGTATTCGGGGTGGGGTGACGATTGGCAAGACGGATGAGTTGGGGATGCAGATTGAGGAAGATGCTGTGCATGTGAACGATCTTCAGGCTACAATTTTGCACTGCCTGGGGTTTGATCATACGCGGTTGACTTACCGGCATATGGGGCGGGATTTCCGGTTGACGGATGTGCGGGGGCAGGTTGTTAAGAAGATGCTCTAGTCAGATGAAGAGGTCGATAGGGACTCTTAGGGTTTCGGCAAGACGCTTGGCTTGGGCTTTGCTGATGGAGCGGCGGCCAGCGAGAATTTCTGTGGCTGAGCCTTTATTGCCAAGCACCGGCAAGATGTCTTTGTGCTTGAGGCCACGATCTTCCATGAGTGCAATGAGGGATGCGGTTGGGGAAAGGTTGGGGAGAGGATGAACCTTTTCCTCGTAGTCTTCGATGAGGAGAGTCAGGACTTCTGCCAAGGCTTCTTCTTCGGGGGACAGGTTTTCGCTTTCGTCGAGATCGAGGAGGATTTGGACGAGACGAGTGTGTTCGGCCCCTGAATGGATTGGGCGAGGCAGGGATTTCGCCAGAAGCTTCGCGTATTTGGAATCCGTGATTTCGATTAAAGTGTTCATCTTTTCTATTTCCCTTTTTGGGCTGAACAAGAGTGCCGCCTCCGAAGCGGCCAAGCTTGGTTTGTTCAGCGAGGATTCATTCAGTCGAGCCTTCAATGTTGCACAAGAAGATTATCTCAAGACACCCCCAATTCGCTTTGTTCTGGCGACCAATATAGGGATTATAGGGAGACTGGATTCATTGGTCAGAAACCTCGCCTCCACATGGTTCACCTTGACTTCAAAACTGGCTCCAAAAGTTGACAAAGGCGAAATCTAAGATCTCATAGTCGAGAGCATAAGGTATTCAACCGAAGGGATGTCAACCACATTGATTTCATTGAATGCGAGGAATACAACGGAAGCGTTTAAAGAGGGGAGGCAGGAACTCGATTTTCTGAGAGGTATTTGGAATACAACTTTGAACAAGTTCAGTCTGCCCCTCATCCCACGAATCCCGCTTGGCTGGCCGATTACGCCAAGACGAGAGCACGGAGCAAGAAAAAGGAACTGGGGTTGGTGTTGCGAGCGAACATAACCGATCCCCCCCGTTGGATGTTGGCGCATCTACTGGAAGAGTTGGACTTGAAAGATTAGTTGCTGGATCGATTGGAAAAGAAGTTCCAGCAACGAATCGAGCCGGATAGCAAATCAATCGCATTGCTGGGAACATTCCCTTAGAGTAGGACTGCGGGCGGCCCGGACGTTTCTAAGTGAGATCAGCAACAATGTAGAGTTCTTTGGATCAGCGGAGCAACTGGGGAGTTCGGCGGGCTTGGCACAGGTTATGTATTAGAGTGTGGGGCAACGGCAATACGTTGCAACGTTGCTGGGAAACCGGCACATCTGGCGGCAAATGATTCAATTTCATGGGCGGCAACCATGGCGCTTCTACCCCAACCATCCGAATCAGGGGACGTATGCGGTAGCGCCGCTCGAACGGATCTGTGCGGGGGGCTATCGGTGACAATCGTCGCTTCTGCCACACCCCTCGACAACTTCCCGAGGTAATAGCCCAGTGTCGAATCAGGGATCCCTAGCTGCTAGCTGAAACGGCCACCCGGTTAATTAGCCTACTCAGGAGGGCTCCACCAGATCCGTACTCTGACCCCTTTGCTCGCGCAGCTTGCTCATCCTTCCACTGAAGCTTAACAGAAAGTTTCTTCACAATGGGTTTGCTCTCCCGCTAATAGAGGATTAGAATCTCAGGGACTGAAAATTGCAAATTCTCAGTCCCTGAGTAGAGGAATGTTAAAACCCAGTTTTAGTCTAAAGAGTCATGCGCCGATAAAACGAAAAAGCATGTATGCTTTGGTTCCGAGATGCCGACGGATGAGATCACTTCGAAGCATTTCGATTTACAAACTGAATTAAAGCGTCCCTTCCTAGCTCTTTGTCTATACCGCGAAGTTCATTCAATATTACAGCCGAATCATAATCGCCAGAAAGTGCTTTGTCAAAAAGGACTGCTTGTACTTCTTTGTCTGACTCCGGTCGGATTCCAGCCAATCGTACTCGTGCATAAATGTCCCTCGCTTTAGCACGTCGTTCTTTGACTTGGGTACTCATATTGGTCAAATGCGCGTCATACTCAGTACCATCGGAAAGTTGGTAATATGAGATTTTGGCAGTGATATTTTTAACGGCTTCGGCAGGCCACCCACCAACGGTGGAGCCTATCTCGATTGTCTGACCAGCGGCAACAACTGGTTCACCTGAGAAGAAGAAATCGCGCCTAGAAGTCGCTGCTGGATTACAGCCCTCTATTGTAAGAAACCAAACTACCTCAAGCGCAACGATATCCTTTAAACCACGATTGGTAACGTTTGCTTTGAAACCGTTAATATGGTCTTCCAACAGCTCTGGTCGAGAATTTGCAAGGCTAGCTATCGAAATGGGGTCATTTTCAGCCAAAGTTAACCTCGATGCCGGATGTCCGACAGCACCTTGTAGGAAAAATGATGCGTTTAGTGTTCGCAACGCACTGCGACTCCAACCACTACTTGTTGCTCGAGCCACGATGGACTTTTCGGCTTCGAGTATGTTTGGCTCGTTTCGACATAAGTTGGTACTTCCACAGTTGGACGTACTTGTTTGACTCATACCATTGCCGTTTGCGACCCAAGTCCAAGTACACTTAACGCATGGACAGGTCGTGGGGAATTGAGTTGTACAATTGCAACCAGTTTGGCCTGCAACCACAGGTGCAACACACTTTATTTGGAAACTACCGCTATTGCATGAGCTGCAATTCCCGGAAGCTTCGCAACAAGTTTGACCGTACGAGGAAAGAACGGCAAAAAACAACAATTGAGTAATCAGACTTACAACTGATCTTTTCATAAGATGAACTCCTAGTCTAGATTTCCGAAAAGGTATTCACGAATTTGAGCAGATGGGGCAGACAAAAACTCAAGCCTGAATCACTTTAAGTTTGTCTGTGCTGAAGATAACAGATTAAATTGGTGAAGTCAAGAATAAAGTTATGAGAATAAAGTTATGAGTTAAACTTTGGGACTTTCTAGAGCGGGAATACTGCTTCTCGACTTTCATGCGACTCAAAGCGCTCTTCACGCGAGTCGATCACGGCTTGGGCTAGCGAGCCCTTGATCGAAGATAGAGCATCGCGGACCTCTTCGAGCGTGATTTCATCGGTTTTTGAGGCCTCCCATTCCTCTGGCGTGAAGCATAGTGAGACGTCGTCATCGGGATTTGTGGGTGAATTCATTGTGGGCCATGAAAGGCGGGGCTGCCCCCCGCCATTTTCTACTTGTCGGTAAGGGCAGCGACACCGGGAAGCGTGACACCGCTGAGGAATTCGAGGGAGGCGCCGCCGCCGGTGGAGACGTGGCTGACGCGGTCGCTGATGCCGGCAGTTTTTACTGCTTTCTCGCTGTCGCCACCGCCTACTACGCTGATCGCTCCACCGTCGGTTGCTGTTGCTACGGCGCTCGCTACTGCCATCGTTCCCTTGTCGAAGGGCGGCATCTCGAAGACTCCCATGGGGCCGTTCCAGATGATGGTTTTGGACTTGAGAATTTCAGCTACGTAGATCGCGATGGTCTTGGGGCCGATGTCGAGGGCCATTTGGCCTTCGGGGATTTCCGCTACTTCGGCGTAGCCGGTGTCGGCTTTGAACTCGGGACTCACGGCGTGGTCGATGGGTAGCAGGAGCTTGCCGCCGGATGTCGCTAGGAGTTCTTTGGCGAGGTCGAGCTTGTCGTCTTCGACCAGGCTCTTGCCGATGGGCAGGCCCTGGCTCTTGAGGAAGGTGTAGGCCATCGCTCCGCCGATCAGCAGCTTATCGGAAATTTTGAGGAGGTTCTGGATGACTTCGATTTTGTCGCTAACCTTTGCTCCGCCGATGATTGAGATCGAGGGCTTTTCGGGGTTCGCGGTGACCTTGGTGAGATACTCCAGTTCTTTGTCCATGAGAAGGCCGGCGGCGGCCTGGCTGACGTATTGGATGATACCGACGGTGGAGGCGTGGGCGCGATGGGCTGTGCCAAAGGCGTCGTTGACATAGACGTCGGCGAGGGCGGCGAGTTGCCTGGAGAATTCAGAGTCGTTGGCTTCTTCAGCGGCGTGAAAGCGGAGGTTTTCGAGGAGAAGGACTGTGCCCGGGGCAGGCTTCATGGCTTCGACTTCTGCGCCGATGCAATCTGGAGCGAAGGCTACGGTGAGTTTCAAGAGTTCGCTTAATTTGGTGGCTACCGGGGCAAGGCTCATCTCTTCGTTGCGTTTGCCTTTGGGACGGCCGAGGTGACTGGCCAGGATGACTCCTGCGCCTTGGGCCAGCGCATATTGAATTGTGGGGAGGCTGGCGCGGATGCGCTTGTCACTAGTAATTTCTTTGCCTCCAGCGGCCAGGGGTACGTTGAAATCTACGCGAATGAAGACAGTCTTGCCTTGGAGTTTGAGGTCACGGATCGAGAGTTTTGCCATGGGTGAACCTCTAGTTTAACTTGACTGGGTCTTCTCTTCCTTCGGAAGGAAGCGCGTGTCTGGAGTGATACCTGACATGTGCCAGGCTTCGATCAGGGCGCCGGAGGCTGGGCCGTATAAAGGTGCGGCGAAGGTGTTCGCGTCTTCGAGGCCAATTAGCATTTCGAAACGGGTCCGCAGGATTTCACTTTTGTAGACGTTGCCTACTGGACAGACCGTGGCTGGCTCGGTCTTGGCGAAGAGGGCCTGGCGGACGCTGGAAGCGAAGCCGGCGAGTTGCTGGGCGGCACGGTTGAGGATCTCAATTGCGACGCGATCACCTTCGCGGGCGGCTTCGTCGACCAGCTTCGAATAGCTGGCGATTTGTGGCCTTGGAAAGTCTGTGGTGTAGAAGAGGTGCATCAGGTCGTTTGCGTTTTCGGCACCGACGGCTTGGAGGAGTTTGTCGCGGAGGGTGGTAGAGGGGCCCCAGCGTTCCTCCATACGCAGGGCGGCGCGCACGGCTTCTCTGGTGAGATCGAAGCCGCCGCCTTCGTCGCCGTAGATGTAGCCCCAGCCGCCGGCGCGGCCGGTCTGGCCTGCGGAGTTGCGCCCGTAAGCGATGGAGCCAGTGCCGGCCACGACGATGATGCCGGGGGTGCCACCAGTTGCTCCGGTGAGGGCGATAATTCCGTCGTTGGTGATGTTGAATTCGTCGGCGTGGATCATCTGGCGGACGAGATCCGCTTTGTCTTTGGGGCCACCGCTGAAGCCGAGGCAGGCAGCGCGGAAGTGGAGACCCAAGATGGGGATTGCGCCGAGGATAGCGTTTTCGAATTTGGCGCGGCCGTCGCCGGTTATGATGTGGTTGCAGGGGCCGCCTTGACCGATGCCGAGAACGCGGCCTTGTTCGTCGCCGATGATGGCGGTGGTGGAGGATTGGCCTCCGTCTACACCGAGGAAGTATTGAGTCATTTCTGGAGTTGTTTCCAAGAATAGATTCGCATGGTGCCGCGCTGGGCTGCGAGGTCGATGCCCCAGAGGTCTGGGTGGTCGATCATGTCCTTTGAATTGTAGTCGGGGGAGTCGATCGCCAGGTATTTGATGTTTTGACTTAAGAAAAGTTTTCTGGCTTCGGCGCGGTAGTCGGCTTGGCTCGGTTGGACTTCTCTGGTGCAGTCTTTGAGTTCTACTTCCCATTGGTCGCCGCTACCGTAGAGCTTGTAGGGTTGGGCGGGAGTGAGAAGGCAAGAGTCGCCTTGCTGGGTTGGGGCCCAAGTGCGCCAGCTTGTCGTTAGATTTCCATCGTTGGCTAGATGAGCGTCCCAGGGAGTCCTATTGCAGGTGATTGTCTGGGGACGGGGCTCGATTTCTGCGATGCTCCAGGTGTCTTTGGTGGACTTGGCGATGGTGAGGTTGGGGCCTTTGCACGTGTAGATGAATTTGGCCTGGTAGTCGTCATAGGTGGGAGCGGTTAGAGCACGCTGGAGTTTGAGACCAATGGTGGATTGGTAGGCAATGATGATGTTGCGGCTGGTGTAGCTTTCTGGGATCGGGGAGAGTGCGAACACAGTTTCGCTTTGCGGGACAAAAGTCTCGATGGTGCGCGCGGTTACGTAGCCTCCGCTCTTGCGAACGAGGAAGCCATCTTCAGTTTCGATTCGCAGGGCGGCTTTCCAGGGGGCTTTTTCGAGGAACCATGCGTAGGGGGATGAGTACAGCGCGAAGACGCTGGGCCAGGCGAGGATTGCTGCCAGGATGGGGACCAGAGTTGTTTGCCTGGGAAAGGTCTGGAAGAGGGCCAGCGATAGAAATGGGAGGGCTGGGATCAGGAATCTGGTGCCTATGTTTAGCGGGTAGATCGAGAGTGTGATGGCGGCGGCGAGGAGCAGGTGTTTTTGTTTGCGGACGCCCATAAGGGCTAGTGGAAAGAGAAGGCCGATGGGGCCGAGGGTGCCGCTTAAGCGGGGCCCTCCGAGGAAGACTTCTCTTGCCCACTCCTGGAAGTTTGGCAGGTCGTAGTGCCGGAGGAAGGAGCGGTAGCCAGTTTCGAATTCAACGTTGAACCAGGGGTTCGGGAAGAGGTTGTTGTAGAAGGGTGCTAGTGGGTTGCCGGACCACAAGTAGCTTTTGATTAGCCAGGGCAAGATGCTGATGGCGGCAGGCCAGATGCGGAATGTGGGGGGCAAGAAGAGGATCGCGATGACGCCGGTAAACTTAATGGCCATGGCAAAGCCCGCGAGGATTGCGGCGACAGTGATCCAGGCTTTGTCTTGTGTTTCGCGCCACTTAGTTGCTGCTTGCCAGGTGGCGAAAAGAGTAAGTGCCAAGGCTACGTCGTTGTAGGCGCTGATGCCATCGATGCCTACTACAGGGAGCAGGAAAACTGTGAGGCCCGCAAGCCATCCGGTGCGGCCTGCGGTGGTTGCCAGCAGTATAGGAAGGGCCAGGAGGAAGGTGAAGTGGATTAGCGCGGCTGCGGAGTGGCGGCCGATCGAATAAGCGAAGAGGAAGAGCATCTCCATGCCTTGCGAGAGGAACGCGTACATGTTGGTGGGGAACCAGACGAAGCCGTGTTCGCGGTAATAACGGGAGACGAGGCCGAGGTGGTAACTCATGCCGTCTGGGGAATGTTCTGGTGCCATCGCGTGTGAGAGGTAGAAGATTGTGTAGATGGCGAAGGGGATCGCGGACCAATGAAATTGGGGCTTGGAGAGGGTGGGCCATTTACGCCAGCTTGAGGCGATGGCGGCTATGGCGATTGCATAGATGACGCCTTTGTAGATCAGCCCTAATGAGGCGAGGCAGAAGGTGAGGAGGGAGAGGGCGGCAGAGCCGAGGAGGAAGCGGTAGATGAGGGCTTGCCAGCCTTCGAGCGGGAGACGGATTGCGCGGAGGATGTGGCCGCCTAATGCGACGGCTGTGGCAACGGTCAAGAACCAAGCGAGGACGATATAGATCATCGTTTGAGGAAGCCGGCGCGGAGGAGGCTAAAGCCCGAATCGCTTTCGATCTCGACGAGGGTGGCGGTGTTGGGGAAGAAGTCTGTTGGCTCGACCGGGGCTTCAAAATGAGTGCTGGTGGTTTCGCCGATTAGTCGGCCGTTCACCTTTAGCCGGAGGAGTTGGGGGGT
>JAYSVS010000031.1:0-24851 GCA_043718395.1 Acidobacteriota bacterium | reverse complement strand
CCGGCACGATCAACTTAACATGGCTTTTCCAAAGCCCCACCCTAAACCGGACATTTCTACTTTGCCAGGATGCGGACATTTCTACTTTGCCTTGACAGATGGCCCACCGCCATCTAGCGCTGGCGGCCAGGAATAGATAAGCTAAGGGGCATCAAGAAAGAGGTGCCCTTATGTTTTGGATTGCTGCCCTGATTGGGATCTCAGCCTTTGCTGCAGACCTAAAACGAGACATCACCTTCTCAAGCCCCGGCGGCCTGCCTCTTACCCTTGATGCCTCCATCCCTGAAGGCAAAGGCCCACACCCTGCAGTCATCATCGTCCACGGCGGCGGCTTCGTCCGAGGTGACAAACAAACCTACGTCCCACCCCTCTTTCCGCCTCTGACTGAAGCCGGCTTTGCCTGGTTCTCGATCAATTACCGCCTCGCCCCCAACCATCAATTCCCTGCTCCAATCGAAGACTTAAAAGCTGCCTTCGAATTTGTACTCAAAAACGCCAAAGAATACAAGATCGATACCAAGCGCGTTGCAGTGATGGGAGAGTCTGCCGGCGGCACCATCGTCGCTTATTACGGAGCCACCGCCAAAGGTAAACTGCGCCCCAGAGCAGTAGTCGATTTCTACGGAGTCACCGATTGGGAATATCACCGTGATCAATTCGGCAAGCTCAGCGAAGGCGCAACCTCCTGGATAGGCCTCACAGACCTGAAGGTTGCCTCAGCCATGACATACATCAAGAAAGACATGCCTCCTTACTTATTCATCCACGGCACCAAAGACGAGCAGGTCCCATTCCCGCACAGCCCCCGCATGTGTTCCGAGATGCGCCTCAAGGGTGCTGTCTGCGAGGTCCTCACGGTAGAAGGCGCACCCCACGGCGTCGGCCCCTGGGAGAAAGAACCTGCCTTTCAGGCCTACAAGAAAAAGATGGTCGAGTGGCTCAAAGAAAACATGCGCTAGCTGCAGGAATCCCAGTGGACTTGGACACTGTCAGACCGGCCCGAAATTGATTTTGGTTTTATTCAACATCGACACAACGAAGTTAAAGCTTTGCCGTTTTCAACGTGTTTTGGGCTTTGGCGCAGGCGATCTACAATGAAGTCATGAGTTTCGACGACTACAAGCTCGTCATCTATCGGAACCAGCCTGACGGTTGGGTTGCGGAGATTCCTGCAATCGCGGGATGCCACGCGCTGATGCCCACTGCGGAGGAGGCCGTGAGCGAACTCGCCAAGGTGTTCCGGCTGATCGAAGAAGAGCATTGCGCCAGCGGTCGAAGTCTGCCTCGCGACACAACCGAAATCGTTCATGCCTAGTGCCCGCGCAGCCGAGTTCCAGCGCGTTGCCGCCAGACTCGGGTTCGAGCGAACACGCCAAGCGGGAAGTCACGAACGGTGGCGACACAAAGATGGACGGGCCACGACTATTCCCATTCACGGCGGGCGTGAAATCGGACCGCCTCTGATTTACCGAATTCTCGAACAACTCGGAATCGATCTGGAGACCTTCGAGCGTCTTCGGTAGCACTGCGGCAAATGGAGCAAAGGCAGCTTTGCAGCGTAAGCATCATGAGTGAGACTAGGGCTCGTCCAGTCTATGCCGCATTTGCAGAGAACCACATCACATCCTGCCTATTCCTCATGTCATGCTCCGCCGCCAAAGCATGATGCATGTTCTACCAGCGTGCCGGCAAATTAATTCCAAAAGCCCACTTCCACCCATCCCCCTGCTTGACGTAGATCGAACTCCCCCAAATCGGTCCGGTTCTCTGGCCAAAACAGGTCCCGTCTACAGTACCTCTGAATCTGAGGATGCCAACTGTCGGAGTGATCATCGTGCCTGCAGCGTTGGTCACGCTGACACTCTTGGCGTCACATCCAGATGCACTCCAGTCCTTCAACGCCTCGGCCTTGGTTCCAAAGTGACTTCCAAAAATATTAATGAAGGAAATCTCGTTAGTCGTAAGCCCTGCAAGTCTTCCACCATCGTGATCTTTCCAGGCTTCCCAAACCTGCTTTTCCATCGAAAGCAGTGCATCCGTTCCCGCATCCCCCATTGCGGGATCTTCCTGTTTGCCCGGGAGCAGATTCACAACGCCAGCTTTCGGGTCAACAACGGGCGCCGCGGCGTGAAAGACTTGTTTCCACGCGCTTCCCTCACGGAGAAAGACGCTGGCCGCCCAGCTGACTGCCGGTACTTTTGGTCCGCCACACTTCCCGTCAATTGAGGCCCGGTATCGGAGCAGCGCTACATCTTGTGCCAGCACTTGAATCTGTTCCTCGGCCAGATCATAACTCTGAATCTCGCAATCAGCCCCGCTGAATTCAGTGGTTGCGGATTTCTTGTCCAGCCTTCCTGAACTGCCGTAACCAACAAACTTGTCTGATAGAAATGTGTCCCAAAACTTTGAGTTCTTGGCCTTCCAGGCTTCGAATGCACTTCTTTCGAGTGCCACAAGCGCATCCTTTGCCGGCCCGACAGCGGCTGCATTCTCTGCAAGCGGACTTCCAGCGCACGAAACAAAAATCACTGCATTTGCACACGCAAAAAGGAAGCAATGGATCCGATTCATGGCCCGTAGCATACCAAAAACTAAAAATTGATACGCAGATTCAAAATCACCAACCTCGCCCCATAATCGGTAGTTGTGAACTGACCAAAATTTGTGTTGTTGATGTTCTTGGACAGGTTGTTATCTGGATCCGTAAAGAAGATCCGGTTTAACACGTTGTCTGCAGTAACGCCAATCTGCACCTGTACCCGTTCGCGAATTGTGATGTTCTTGAGCAAGTTCATATCGAGCGAATAATAGCCAGGGCCATAGAAATAACGGGTCGGCGACGATCCGAGCGTCCCCGGCAAAGGATTCACAGCGACAACATTCCCACTCTTATCCGCCACGGCTTGCAGAGTGCTGCGCCCCTGCACTCCATTTAGCGCCGTTACATTGCTCACCTGCGGATCAGGGTGAATACTATAGTCGCCATAGAAGAACACGCCATTCCCGCGCTTTTCAATCTTGCCGATATGCGCATCAACGGGTCCGGTAAAGTTTGCAGTATTGTCTGCTGAGAAGTTATTCAATGAGCTACGGCCACTATCCCAGGAAATCGGGATGCCGCTAAACCGGTTGTGGATCGCCCCAATCTGCCAATGCTCGAGCAATCGTCCAACAAAGCCACGAGTCCCGCTGGCAAACTTCCGGTTCGGCCCGACCGGCAAATCGTAAAGCCAATTGCTGCGAAACACATGAGGAGCTCCAAAGCTCAAGAGGCGCTTGTCGAGGCTGCGATTCCGGTACGTGCGATACGAGTCCAGCATCTCCTGACCCTCGCCCTCCTCTTCGCCCAACGCTTTGGCCAGAGTATAGTTGGCCTGCAAACTGAACCCATTGCTAAATCGCTTCGTCACGTCAATCTGTAGGCTATGGTAAGTGGAGTTTGCAAAATTCGCCGCGTAGTTGGCTGAAGCAAATTGCGGATTCACCACAACAAAGTTCTCTGGTAATCCGCCTGCCGCCAGCAGACCGCCATTGCGGCCTCCCACATTCTGGGTATTGATGTAGCTGGCAAAGGCTCCGACATTGAAGTTAGCGAGATAACTGGCCAGCGTGGCATTGGTCCGCATGAACGTTGATCCGCTCGCGGTGCCACGCAAGCCACGAAGCACTTGATCGAGCAGCGGGCTCTCCTGACCGCCCTGCGCAACCTTGAACGCATCAAGCAGCCCATTCTCGAAGATGTTCGTTTCGTTCAGGTTCGTAGCCCGAATGCCCTTTGTACCTTTGTTCCCTACATAGCGCATATCGAGCAGAAAGCCCCCAGGCAGTTGCCGCTGCAGGCTGGCATTCCAGTTCTGCACATAAGGCTGCCGTAGATTGTCGTCGAAACCTCGAATCGTCTGTGTCCTGTCTGTGACCGGCACAGTGGCAAGAGGCGCAGCGCCCGGTGCCAGTGGAAGCCGAACGGCATTCAAGTTTGTGTAATTCCCCACATTCTGCACCACGCGAGATCGCAACCCCGGTTGATCTCCGCTAAAGACGTCGATGATCCGAAGAGAATTCCGCTCATATCCAACGCTGTACCCAGCGCGGAAAATGGTCTTGTTTTCTCCAAACCACGGCAGCGCCCACGACAGGCCAACCGCTGGAGCAAAGTTGTTCCGGTCCGGTCGAAACAGTTGCTTGCCCGGTTGGCTCGTGCCAGGGCCAATCAATTCCACCCGAGAAAGGCTTCCACCAACTGCGCCCGGCCGGAACATTGAGCTTGAATCAGTTCCTGAAATGCCGAATAATCCAGCCTGTCCGCCAACCGTAGCAGCCGTTTTCCCATTCTTGTCGTAGGGCACCTGATAGTACTCATAGCGCAGGCCGATATTTACCGTCAGTCTGCGTGAAACCCGCCAATCGTCCTTGAAGAAAAAGAACATTTCACGGTTCTTCCAGACCCGAGCCTTATATTCACCGGCAAGAAATTGCGGGTTGGCTCCACCCGGAGAATTGAAGGCTTGAACCAAGCTTGTAACCGACCCGCCGAGGTCATTCAGCATGTTCTCGGCCGCAGCCTGATTACGGCCAATGCCAGGAATCGCCGCAAAATTTGCTACCGGAACGATCCCCTGACCCAGGTTGACCCGAGGCATAACATCAAACGAATTGAAGCCATTGGTGGATGGGAACCACACTGCAGCTCCACCCTTGAAATTATGCTTCCCGCGAATCCAGCTCACATTGTCGCTGTACTGATAGTTGGGAGAGAACCTCCCCTGAGGATCATTATCCGTAAGCACCGGATCGGTAACGCTAACCAGGTCGAGTAGAAAAGACTGGTTCCCAATCTTCGGCAAGAGTGCAAGCCCGCCTTCCACTTCCCACGGTGCCTGGCTGACGCTCCTGCTGCGCAAAATCCCAACAGAAAATTCATTCGTAATGTTGCTCTTCAACACAGAAAAGACCTTCAGGGCATAGGCGCTATCTGGTGAATTGACCGCCCCACCGGGGGTGCCGGGAAAACGCTGGCTTTGGAATCCATTCAGGGATGTCGATCCCTCCCGATTCCAACTGAAGGTGAGCCGATGTTTATCGCTAAAGTTGTGATCCATCTTCAGACTCACCTGATCTGTGTTGGAAGACGCTGGCTGGATCCAGGAATAGCCTGCCGTATTGAGCCCGTCTCCGGTATTGAACACATTGGGCAACGGCATGAAATCAAGCGCCTGCTTGATCAGCCCAGTCGAATCAGGCCCGATTCGATTGGGATCACGGTTGAAGACACTGATCGACTGTAATTCGCCAGTGGCTGCCGAGGGCCGAACCGGATTCCCCTGAAAGTCAATCACTGGGACCAGCGCACTCGCATTTCCATTCTGCAAGCCAGGGTAGTAGCGAAAAATTCCCTGCCGTGCCTGGCTGGTAAAGACAGTCCGAGTCACGCGATTTCTCTGCCGAATCCTCTCACTCTCAATCAAAAAGTGAAAGAACGTCTTATTCTTGCCGTTGTAGATTTTCGGAATCATTACCGGCCCGCCAATCCGGCCGCCATACTGGTTTCGAGCCAGAATGTTGCGCGGAGCAATCGGGCTCCCGCCTGAATCGCTTCCTTGAAGGTTGTTGAAGAACGTATTGGCATTCAGTGCCGTGTTCCGAAGGTATTCAAAGAGGCTGCCATGAAATTCATTAGTGCCGCTACGCGTGATCATCTGAATCTGCCCTGACCCACGCCCCAACTCGGCGTCTGCCGGCGAGGTAACGACCCGAAATTCTGCGATGCGATCCACCGACAGAAAGAATGGATTGCTGCGGCCTTGATTCAGCCTGGCATCCTGGGTATTCACGCCATCTACCTGAATGTTGAGTGTCCCGATGCGAGCCCCCGAATAGTAGCTCCCATAAGAACCAGCCTGCGTCGTTGCCAAAATCAGCGCATTGCGGCTGGTCACCGGCAAATCGAGTACTCGCTTTGCTTCCACGACTCCACCCACCGAAGAAGTTGCATACGCTAAATCTGTTCTCGCATCGGCAACAACTTCCACGCTGTCGCTGGTGGTCGACACCTCAAGAGTAAAGTCCAGTGACAGCTTGGCCCCAACTTCCAGGCGAATCTTGTCGAGCGAACTCTTCTTGAATCCAGGATGTTCGGCGCTGAGTTTATACTCCCCGGGATTCAGCGCAACAAAGACGAAAAGTCCGCCGCTATTGCTTTCGATCCTGGTCGATATACCCGTCTGCTTGTTCAATGCCTCCACTTTGACCTGAGGAACCACAGCTCCAGATGAATCTCGCACCGTCCCGCTCATAGTCCCGTCGGTCATCTGACCAAAAGTAACCATCGTCAAAAGAAAGAATCCGCGAGGCATATCCTGTCAGGATAGTCTAAAAGGTAGGGAATCCGTTTCAGCTCAACGAACAAGCCGTTGTGCCATTGCGGGGCATTTTGTGGCATCCTACAAATCGTTGCCATTTTGGGAGGTTTTATGATTACTTGTCCGGCATGTGCCGTTGATATTGATTTTGATGAAGAAGATATGGATGAAGGCGACCTCTTCGACTGCACCGAGTGCGGCGTGAATCTGCGTGTGGCCGGCTTGAAGCCACTGGAACTCATGGTTGTCAAGGACGATGCTGCCTCTGCTGAAGACGAAGAAGAAGACTTCGACGAGGACGAGGACGAAGAAGAAGAGGAAGAAGAGAAAGAAGACGACTACGAGGATGAACTCGAAGAAGAAGAAGAGGAAGAAGACGATTGGAATTAGCCGCCGGGTTGTCTTGCTCTGCGGTGTTGCGTCCCTGGCAGCAGAAGCTCCCTATGCCGTGATTGCCGGGACTGTGTTCCGTGATTCAGGTCTTGCTTTTTCGGGCGTTGAAGTCGAACTTGTTCCTTCACTTTCTGGCAAGAAAAACAAAAAGCAGGTCGCCCGTACTAATGGCCGTGGTGAATTTGCGTTTCGCGTTCCGGCATCGCCGATGGAATACACGCTGAATCTAAAAATTGAAGGTTACCGTCCGGAGTCGAAACGCGTCAAGATAGTAGGCGATGAGCGTGTAGACCAGAATTTTCTGCTCGAGCGCGCCTCAAAGGAGAAATGAATTCATGACGCTGCGCAGAATATTGGGCCTTTTGTCGATTGCAACTCTCTTGGGCGGCGTTGTCTGGCTGGCAGCCCAGGAGCGGCCCGCACCTTCCCCGAAGCCGCCGCCGTTGTTCAAGGGCGACAAGCAAAAAAAGGATGACGGAACCCGTATGGTGAAGGGCGTCGTCCGCGATCCTGCGGACAACCTCTTTGAAAACGCTGTTGTCAAATGCAAAGACACCAAAACTCTGACGATCCGCAGCTACATCACCAAGAGCGATGGAGCGTTCAGCTTTCAAGGCCTCTCGGTGGGTACAGACTATGAATTGCGTGCCGAAACCAAAGATGGCCTAACCAGTGCCGCCAAAGTGCTCTCGGTTTACGACAACCGTCGTGAAGCCGTAATGAATCTCAAACTTGATGCAAAGTAGCAGGAGTCGACCATGACCAGCCGACGGGCAGCTCTGGCAGCCCTTACCACCGGAATTCTAGCTTACGCAACTGAGCCGATGACCGTCCGCGACCTTGATGGCAAACCCATTACGATCATTCCCGGCAAAGAAGTAACAGTAGTCACTTTCATTTCTACTCAGTGCCCAATCTCCAACGACTACAACGACCGCATGTCTGCGCTCTACAGAGACTATTCCGCCAAGGGCGTAAAATTCTTCTTTGTCAATGCAAACTCCACCGAACCTGCCTTGGTGGTTGCTGAACACGCGAAGTCTGCTGGCTTTCCGTTTGCCGTCTACAAAGATGAAAATGCTGCGGACAGACTTGGTGCCCAGGTTACCCCTGAAGCTTTCGTCTTCGATATGACAGGCAAGCAACTCTACCGTGGCTATATCGATGATGCCCGCAACGTTGCGCGTATTCAAAACCACGGCCTCAGAGACGCCATCACAGCCGCCATGACGGGAAAAACTGTTGCCGCAGCCCAGACCAGAGCCTTTGGCTGCACGATCAAGAAAGCCCGCCGCACCTCATGAAGTTTCTCACTGCCCTGCTCATTTCGTTCACGCTCTGTCAGGCTGCGGCCCCAACCACGCTGGTTAGAGTTGATGAGACCACCTATCCTAAAACGGTAGCGCTCAAAAAAGGCAAAGTCCTGTTGGTCAACTTCTGGGCTACCTGGTGCGAACCCTGCCGCAAAGAGGTGCCAGAGCTTTCCAAGATGTACACGGCGCTTAAAGGGAAAGGCTTTGAGTTGATGACGATATCAGCCGACGAGCCAGAAGACGAAAAAGCCGCCATTGCATTTCTTGCCAAAGCGGGGATTGGCGACCCTGCCTACCGCAAACAGGCCAAGAATGATGACAAGTTCATCAGCGGCATTGATGCCGAATGGTCGGGAGCCTTACCTGCCTTGATCCTCTACGACAAGAGCGGCAAGAAGGTTAAAGTCTGGATCGGCGAGACTGACCTTAAGCAAATCGAAGTGGAGATCAAGAAGCTACTTTAGCTGCTGCGTTTTGATCTGGCCGCAGTTAATCGCAGCAAAAATTGTGTCTCGTCGTTGAGGCTATCCAGCGCCATATGCGCTTCAGTAATCAAACGGATTGCTGCCACCAGCATCATGATCGCTCCCATGACTCCCAAAGCGACAGGCAGGACAGCCCAGCTTGCTGAAAATATTGAGACGAAGCCAATAGACACACTGGTCAGAACAAAGAGTCCGCTGGCGATGTAGAGAGAGACCATGGTGCGCATCAACAGGTTGGCTCGCTTGGATTGCCACTCCATGTGCTTCTCGATCATCGCTTTTCGCTCAACCAGCAATTCGTGATCTGTCTCGTTCGACATCACCTGTTCCATCCGGTCGGCCAGCGTCCGCACCCGGTCTACAACCCGGCCCAAGCGGCCAGACGTGGAGATGATGAAACTACCGCAGGCACTAAGCAGCAATGCTGGTGTCAGCATTGCTGTAAGCACGTTGAGTGCGCTCGACAGGTTTTGAAAGTTAAATGGCAATGAGAGTAGAGAATTCATATTCCCTTTAACAATGGTATCCAAGTGACATTACCGTCAGTGTGAATCCAGCCATCGCGCGGCGAATAGACTGAGAATTCCCAATGCGAGTGCGTTCCAGGCGAAGATATCGCCAGTTTTGGCATACAGTGTCGGCTGATAAATCGTGGTGTATTGCAGCCGGCCTGCGGTCACACGGTAGGGCGGCAACTGATCGATCACACGTCCAGCCGGATCAATGCTCGCGGTGAAGCCGTCATTGGTTGGACGCAGCAACCAACGTTGATTCTCAGCCGCTCGCATTCGAGCCAGCACCAAGTGTTGATCGCGAGCCGCAGACTTGCCGAAATAGCCATCGTTGGTTAGATTTACCAGCACTTCCGCGCCTTTGGCGACATAGGCCCGGACATGATGCGGGAAAGCAGATTCGTAGCAAATAAACACGCCCACTTTTCCGGCTGGTGTTCCAAAGACCTTTAAGTCGGTGCCAGGCTGAAAGGATCCAGCTTCCTGGGAGACCTTTCCGACAATCGAATTGAAGACCGGAGGTACAAATTCTCCAAAGGGCACGAGGTGCATCTTGTCGTAAGTGCCGCCGGGATCGCCCGTTGCGGTCAAAAGTTGCGCCGTGTTGAAAGGGTTACCTTCTTTGTCGAAGCGGACAGTTCCAAACAAGAAGGGTGCCTCGCTGATCCGGGCCAAGCTTGAAACTTGATTGCGAAAAGCAGCATCCGTCTCATAGTAAAGGCTCGCCGGTACTTCGGGCCAAAGAAGCAGTGAGGGCTTGCGCAGTGACCGGTCCATAGCGCCGTTTAGAGTGATGCGTGCCAGCTTGTCATAGAGTTCATGCACCTGTTCACTCGTCATTCGCCCATCTTCAGGGATGTTGGGCTGGACTACCAACGCATTCATGTCGCCAGCCTTAACATCCGGGAGAGCAGGCATCAAGTAAAGGACAAGCAACGGCACGCACCATGCCAGTTGTAAACGATCCCAACGCAGGTACCACGAAGCTACAGAAGCTGCGAGCAAGGCGAAGACGAAGCTGACACCGTACACGCCAAAGAGGGGAGCCAAGCGCATCGGGATGCCCATATCAGTGCCGGCATTGCCAAGCAGCAGCCAGGTAAATCCGAGCTCCGCATGAGTACGCTCAAGGCCAACGTAGAGCAATGCCAAAGCGGGGGGAGCCCATCGAACGCCAAAAAGATAACTGGAAGCAGTGGCGAAGACTCCCATATGCAGACCCTTTGCCAGAGCAAAAAGCACAAACAGAAGCGTTGCCAGCCAGCCAGACATTCCGCCATGCTGCGCCAGTGTGTCCCGAATCCAGTAACAAGTGCCGCCCCATTGCAGGATGCCCGCAAGCCAGCCCATCAAAAATCGTTGCCGAGCCGAGTACTCCTCAGCCGCCGCAATCAGCAATGGCGTGAGCGCAAAGGGTGCAAGAAAGGTCAGGGAGGGTGCCGGTTGTATTAGCACCAGCAGCAAGCCGGTTGCCGCAGCCAGTACGTATTTAGATTGAAGCTTCATGAGCAACCAGATCCGCCATGTAGCTTGAGCGAACAAAAGGCCCAGCGAATACAGCGCGGAAGCCAATCGAGTCTCCAAATGCCTTCCACTCTACGTATTCGGCAGGTTCCACATAGCGAGCCACTTTGCGGTTGCGCCGGGTGGGTTGAAGATATTGACCGATCGTAGCAATATCGGCCAGACCCTCTTGCCGAATGTCTTTCATCAGATCTCGAACCTCTTCATGCGTTTCTCCGAGTCCAACCATCAGCCCAGACTTAGTCAGGATCTCTGGATGCGATTCTTTGGCATAACGAAGCACCTTGAGGCTTTGATTGTAGTTGGCTTGAGGGCGGATACGACTGTAGAGCCGCGCCACGGTTTCCATATTATGGTTGTAGACATGCGGGCCAGCGGATAGTACTCGTTCCACAGCCGTCAGATCACCATTGAAGTCTGGAGTAAGCGTCTCAACCTGAGCTTCAGGCAGTGCTCTGCGCACGGCCTGTACCGTCAGTGCCCAATGCGTGGATCCCCCATCGAAAAGATCATCGCGATTCACGCTTGTAAGCACAACGTGCCGCAGGAGCATGGCCGCTGCCTGAGCCGCAACATGCCCGGGTTCGTCTGGATCGAGATCGTGCGGAGACTTGGCCTTGGGGACGCTACAAAAGGAGCAGCCACGCGTACAGAGGTTGCCAAGAATCATGAATGTCGCCGCACCCCGAGAGAAACATTCGTGGATATTTGGACATCTTGCCGATTCGCAAACGGTATGAAGATGTAATCCACGCATCTCTCGTTTGAGCGCCGTAACGGCCTGGAACTCAGATTGGGGCTTACGCAAAAAATCAGGCAGCCGGCGGTGAGCCGGTTGCTTCTCGATCTGGACAAACATAAGTCTAGTTTAGTAGCTGCGCGGGAAGGGCTTGAAGCCAAGTCCTTCGAGTTCTCCTCGAGTCTTTCCCTGCTCCGACTTTTGGATGGGCCCGACGAGCACACGGAAAATATTGTCTTTGTCGGTGGGTGCAATCCAGAGATTAAGTCCCTTAGTGCGGAGTACCTTGGCAACTACATCTGCTTCAGCACGTCCGACGGCAGCTACCTGGAGGAAAAAGCTTCCTTTGGGCGGCTCTCCTGTCTTTGCTGCGGAGGAAGTTGGGACTGGTGGGGGGGCTGGCTTCGGCTCTGCTTTCTTGGGTTCGGGTATTTTTGGTTCGGGTATCTTCGGCAGGGCCTTCTCGACAGGCTTCTCGACGGTTTTCGCAGGAACGACCGGCTTCTCGACAACTGGATCCCCGGCTGCGCTTGATTTGCTGGTGCTCTTGTCGATGATGATTGGATTCGGAGCAGGGCCCGATTCGACCGGTCTCCGAATGCTTGCAACATCACCAGCGACGGGCGAAGAGTTCTTACCCAGGATGTATCCCATGACAAAGAACACCCCAAGGAGTACTACTACAATAAAGAAAACACTCAGTAACTGACGGTTTCCTAGGACGAGTTCGAATTCGCCTTCTTCGTTGCGTGGCATATGACTAGGGTATAACGAGATCGCCGTATCTTGCAAAAGGCTGCAATCATTTTGATGAATAATGTTTCAGGTTCCTGTTAAGGCGATAATTTTAGTGATGGTTGTTGATCAAATTCGGGAATGGATGGCGTCCGGGCAGCCGATGCCAGTCTGCAGACTTATTGGGATGGAGGTGGATCACGTGGAAGAAGGTCTTGCCCGTTGTTCACTGTTGTGCGGTGCGCAGCATTGGAATCCCTTTGGCACAGTGCATGGAGGCGTCCTCTGTGATCTTGCCGACCTGGCGATGGGCATGGCATTTTTTACAACGCTTGGAGAAGGGGAAGCACTGGCTACGATTGAATTGAAGATCAATTATTTTCGTCCGGCTCGCGACGGCAAATTATCGGCCGAGGCGAAGGTTTTACACCGGGGCCGAACAACTGGTTTTGTTGAGTGCCTCGTGACCGACGAGGCTGGAAAGTGGATCGCGAAAGCTTCGTCGACCTGTATGGTTGTCAGGGACGAGCGCGCATCTTTTGTGTTTAAGAAGTGTTGATACGCAAGGCGAGAGCTAAAGATGGGGATGGATTCTTGAGGGGGATTTATGAGAAAACTTTTTAGTGTCTTCTTTCTGTTAGCGATGGCAGCAAGCTCGCAAGTCCGGCTGGAGAGGATCGCAACCACGATCTCCCTTTGCACAGACATTCAAAGCGCTCGCGATGGAAGCGGGCGTTTGTTCATGGTAAAGCAGGACGGGACGATCGCGATCTGGCGCGATGGCCAAGTATTGCAACGGCCCTTCCTCGACATCCGCTCCAAGATCAGTACGGGCGGGGAAAGAGGGTTGCTTGGACTAGCTTTTCCTCCGAATTACAGGGAAAAGAAGTGGTTCTACGTGAACTACACAGACCGTAGCGGGGCGACGGTTATCGCCCGCTACCAGCTTGTGGGTAGCGACCCGGATCTGGCAGATGCCGCGAATGAGCGGATAATTCTTACGATTCCGCAGCCGTTCTCCAATCACAATGGCGGGCAGATACAGTTTGGGCCAGACGGGATGATGTACATCGGAATGGGCGACGGCGGAAGCGCGAATGATCCGGAAGGTAATGGGCAGAACAACCGAGCGCTGCTGGGGAAGATGTTGCGGATCGATACGGAGTCGAATCTGGCTCGATATGAAATCCCTGTGGACAATCCTTTTGTGAACAACCCCAACTATCGGCCGGAGATCTGGGCGACGGGCTTGAGGAACCCATGGCGATTCAGCTTTGACCGGAGCAGTGGCGATCTGTTTATTGCCGATGTCGGGCAGAACCGATTGGAAGAGATCGACTTTCAGCCAGCGGCGAGCAAGGGCGGAGAGAACTACGGCTGGGTGACGATGGAGGGGAATGAATGCTTTCGCGCTGGTTGTAATCGCGCCGGTTTGACGCTTCCGATTTGGGTATATCCACGATCAGAAGGGCTGTCTGTTACTGGCGGGTATGTGTATCGAGGGGCCTACTACTACGGCGATTTTGTCACGGGTAGAATCTGGACCCTTAGACGGCAGGGTGATGCGTGGGTGAATGAGTTGGCCTTCAATGGGGGGCGGGCGCTGTCGATCTCCACGTTTGGGCTGGATGAAGCCGGAGAGTTGTATGTGGCGAATTATGGGACTGGAGAAGTGTTCCGGGTGGTTCCGCCTGCTTTCAGTGCCGCGAGCGTCGTTAGCGCTTCGAGCTTTGCGCCTGGGATGACTGCTGGCGCTCTGATGACGGTGTTCACTCGCAATGTGCTTTCGAGCAATGGGACATTTGTTGCGAGTTCGTTGCCGTTGCCCCGAAGTCTGGGTGGGATTCAGGTGAAAGTGAATGGGAACCCAGTGCCGCTGCTGGCCGTTGTGCGAAACGGGGATAACGAGCAGGTGAACTTTCAGGTGCCATGGGATCTTCAGCCTGGTACGAATGCCCGTCTACAGATTGGATCGAGCGAAGTAGTTGAGGTTCCTGTTGCCGCCGTGGCACCGGGAGTGTTTGGACTCAATGCGACTGACGCTCTTTTAATTCGAGGCTCGGACTTCAGTCTTGTGACTGGTGCAATCAGGCGCGGGGAGAGCTATGTTCTTTACGCGAGTGGGTTAGGGTTGATGGACTTGCCTGTGGCGGCAGGTGAGGCTTTGAGTCAGGTGGCGAGGATTCGAAGGACTGCCAGATTGAGGATTGGCGGTGTTGCTTGTGACATCGACTACGCCGGTGCGGCACCGGGTTTTGTTGGGGTCTACCAAGTCAACTTTCGCCCCAGCGCAGCGGTGCCGTCTGGCTCGCAGGATCTGCTGCTGAGTATCGATAGCGTGGATGCTCCGGCGCGAAAGGTGCTGGTTGCCAATTGAGTACAAGTTCTCGAGGTGCCGCGTTGCGCCTGGCAATTACGCATTGGCGATAGCGTTCATGCGAGGCATAAGCGTTGGCTTTGAAGCTTCTCGTGTTTTAACGAAGGTGTCTTCCTGTTGCTGCCAGCGCTGAGCCAGGTCTGCGGCTAGTTTGGGTTGACTGGATACCAGGTTGGATTGCTCGGCTCGATCATTGGCGAGGTTATAGAGCTCCCAGGGGCCGTTCTCTCCGATGGCTACCAGTTTGTTGTCGCCGATGCGGATGGCCCGGTTCTTGTTGTGGTGGAAGTAAAGGAAGTCGCGCTCGACGGGAATGTTTTTTGCCAGTGCCGGGACGAGGCTTTTGCCGGATAGTGGAGGGGCTGCTGTGGGGAGACTGCCGCGAGGGGAGGCTCCTGCGAGTTCGAGCATCGTTGGGACCAGGTCAATCAGGTGGCAGGGGGTGTGGCGGAGCTTGCCTTTGCCGGTGATGCCTTTGGGCCAGTGCATGATCCAGGGTGAGGAGATGCCGCCTTCGTGCACCCAGGACTTGTGGAGGCGGAAGGGCGTGTTCGCAGTTGTGGACCAGCCTGGGCCGAGGCAGAGGTGGGTGAGGGCGGAGCCGGGGGCGGCTTTGGGGTCGTGACCATCGCCACGGATCATTTGCTCGGCGCTTGCTCCGTTGTCGGAGACGAAGACGATGACGGTGTTGTCATAGGCATTCATTGTGCGGAGTTGGTTGAGGACACGGCCGATCTGCTGATCCATTTGATCGATCATGGCGGCGTGGATCGCCATCTTGGTTTGCTGGAAGGATTTCTGTTCCGCGGTTAGGGTCTTCCAAGGAACGGCTCTTGAGACTTCACCTTCACCGAAGCGTGCTTGGAGCTCTGCTGTTGAGAGGTTCCAGCCTGGCCAGATGCCGGGTTCGAGAGGAGCGAGGGGACAGTTGATGAGTCCCATTTTTCTCATGCGGTTGTAGCGCTGTTTGCGAGCTTCGTCCCAACCTTGGCTGAAGCGGTCTTTGTATTTGTCGATGTCTTCTTGCAGGGCGTGGAGCGGGAAGTGGGGTGCGGTGAAAGGGAGGTAGAGGAAGAAGGGGTCGGTTGCATTGTTACTGGCATGGCCTTCAAGGAAACGCACTGCATGGTTGCCGATTGCGGTTGTGCCGTAAAAGCCGTCTGAGAGTTTGCCGGGCGGGAAATTTTCTCCGTCGAGACGGCTGGCAAGAGGGGCGAAGAAGCTGTTCTGGTCTAGGAGGGCGTAGGAATGATCGAAGCCAGCAGCTTCGTTTGGCTTGAAGCGGATGTGCCATTTGCCGGAATGGTAAGAGCGGTAGCCTTGCTGCTTCAGGTGTTGGGGGGCGAAAGTGGTCCAGTCAGGGACGAGGCCTGGAGTCATTATGTCGCAGGCGGTTTGTTGGGCGTAGTGGCCGGTGAGGAGACAACTTCGAGAGGGGCCGCAGCGGGCTGTGGAATAGCCCTGGGTGAAGCGGAGGCCGTTGTTGGCTAGATGATCGATGTTTGGGGTGTCAATGTCGCCACCGTAGCAGCGGGCGTCTGAGTAGCCCATGTCATCAGCGAGGATGATCAGGAAGTTTGGCTTCGCTTTGGGAGGCTGCATCGCCGAAAGTGCCAGGAATTCTCTTCGATTCATTATTTGGGTGCCTAGAAGATAAGATCATAGTTTAAATGCAACGTCGAAGTTTTCTTTTTAGCTCTGTGGCTTCGCTTTTGGGGCAGACCGTTGTGCGCCGGCAGATTAGCGGAGTTTATCCGCATCTGGCTATGTTCAATTCGGAAAATGAGTGCGGGACAGGGGCGGTGGTGCCATGGGCTGGCAAGTTGTGGGTGGTGACTTATTCACCTCACAAGCCGGCGGGGTCGGACGACCGGCTTTATGAGATTGATTCGCAGTTGCAGCAGACGGTTCGCAAAGAGAGTATTGGAGGGACGCCGGCCAACCGGATGATCCATCGTGAGTCGGATCAGTTGTTTATCGGGCCTTATGCGATTGATGCGAAGGGTGGGGTGCGGACGATTCCGTACGAGCGAGCGTATGGGCGGCCTACCGGGAACGCGCGGCACTTGACGGATCCGGCTGGCAAGATTTATATGGCAACGATGGAAGAGGGATTTTACGAGATCGATGTACGCAGTCTTGCGGTGAAGCAGCTTTATGAGGATGCCAATGGGGCGTTGCTTCGCAAGACCGCTGCCGATATCAGCGGGCCACTGTTGCCGGGTTATCACGGGAAGGGTTTCTATTCGGGACAGGGACGCACTGTGTACTCAAATAATGGCGAGGTGGGTGGGGGAAATCTGCCGCCGGATACGCCGTCAGGGTGTCTTGCGGAGTGGGATGGCAAGACGTGGAAGGTGGTGCGGCGGAATCAGTTTACAGAGGTGACTGGGCCGGGTGGGATTGCTGGGAATGCGAACCCTGCGGAGGATCCGATCTGGGCTGTGGGCTGGGATCATCGGTCGGTGATTTTGATGTTGCTTGATCATGGCATTTGGTACTCGTATCGATTGCCAAAGGCTACTCATACCTACGACGGGGCTCATGGATGGAATACGGAGTGGCCGCGGATTCGTGAGATCGGCGAGCAGGATCTGTTGATGACGATGCATGGAATGTTCTGGCGCTTTCCGAAGACGTTTAATGCACTGAGATCGGCGGGGATTGCTCCTCGTAGTTCGTATATTCGGGTGATTGGAGACTTTGCGCGTTGGGGTGACCGGGTTGTGTTTGGGTGTGATGATACGGCGAAGAATGAGTTCTTCAATACACGCAGAGTGAAGGGGGAGATTGCGGGGCCGGGGCAATCGCAATCGAATTTGTGGTTCCTAGATCCGGCCAGGATTGATCAGTTGGGGACGCCGATTGGACGGGGCGCGGTGTGGCTTCGCGATGATGTGAAGGCGAAGCAGGCGTCGGATGCCTTTCTGTTTTCTGGATTTGATCAGAGGATGCTGCACTTGACGCATCAGTCGCCGGCAGGTGTGACTTTCAAGCTTGAAGTGGACCGGGTTGGCGACGGGACCTGGTCGCATCTGCGGCAGATTACAATCCCGGCGAGTGGCTATGGTTATGTGATCTTTGACCCGAGTGAGAGTGGGGCTTGGGTTCGCATCGTGACTGACCAGGATTGTCTGAAGACGACGGCGTTCTTTCAGTTTGCCAATCGGGATTTGCGGAAACTCGCTCCGGTGCGGCCGGCTGGAAAGGCAGGTGGGTTGATTTGGGCTCGAGGAGATCATCGGCGGACACTGCTGCTTGCCACCGGGACTTCACTTTATGAACTTGATGCTGAGCTTCGTTTAAAGGCTGTGGACGACGTGAAGTTGCAGCGATGGATGGAGCAGGAGCTCACGCCGCCGAAGAACGCCATCGAAGTGGATGCGGCTTCGGTTGTCTATGTAGATGAGAAAGGCAAGCGTTGGAGATTGCCGAAGAGTAAGCAGGATCCTGAAGGGTGTCGCGTGGCGAGGGAGGTGAGTACGGAGCGGGATCTACTGTTGTTGCATGGCACGTTTTATGAGTTGCCGTCGAACAATGCCGGCGGGATCGCGATGGTGCGTCCCGTCTGCACACACAATCTGCCGATCCGGGATTTTTGTTCGTGGCGTGGGTTAACAGTGCTAAGCGGGTTGCCCGCGATGAGCTTGCCGGCTGGGAGTTTCGTTCTATCTTTTGATAGGAAGGAGCGGCTGTGGCTAGGGGCTTCTGATGATCTTTGGCTGTTTGGGAAGCCTGCCGGTGAGGGTGGTCCCTGGCTGAATTCTGCTGTGGAGGCTGGGGTACCCTCGGACCCTTATTTGTTTACCGGGTATGACCGGAAACTGTTGAAATTGTCACACACGGCTGACGGGCCTGTGGCTGTGCGTGTTGAGGTTGATCTCAGCGGGTCTGGTGATTGGGTGAGCTACATGACATTCAGCGTCGCGCCCGATAAGACTTTGGAGCACCGCTTTCCGGCTGGGTTCAATGCTTACTGGCTACGGACGGTGGCGCTGGAGACAGCTACGTTGAGTGCGCAACTGAGCTATCGATAGTCTTCCCAAAGGCGGCCGTTCTTGAGGCGCATGAAGAGAACAGGCATCCAGTGGTCGCGATGGCTGCGGGCGACTTCGCCGCGGCTGATGGCCATGGCTCGATCAATGCGTCCGTCTTCTTTTAGTTCCGCGAAAAATCTGGGCATGAATTCGGCGACGGTGCTCATGGAGATCTTGCCTTGCATGGCGACCACGGCCGGAACTCCGGCGGCGGCAAGCAGCGGACCAAGTGCGGTGAGAGCGTTTTCGGTATCGCCGGTACCGGCAGACTGGCAGGAGGCGAGAACAATCAAGCTGGGCGGGGCGCCGAGATTTTGAATTGCCTGGACGAGGTCTTTGGCAGAAACGAAGTCGGCCTGGCCACTCGATTTTTCGAGGAGCAGCGTGGGGTTGTCATCGATCAATGCGCCGTGACAAACGAGATAGACAATGTCGTAGCCACCTTGGAGATGGTCGATGATTGCGGGCAAAGAGGGTTTTCCGCCTGAGGCCAGAAAGTCAGGGCCATTGGCGATGATGTCTTTGAAGAAAGCAGTTGCTCTGGCGACTTCTGCTTCGACTGGAACCGGTTGCATCTCGCCGATGCCAATTGCCAGTTCGGTTGGATTCGCGATGATTACCAGGGCTTTGAGGCGGCTCTTGGGGCGAGCGACGCTAGCCTTTGCATCGTAGCTGGCGATATATCTTGAGAACCAACAATCGTCACCCTGGAAGAGCGGTTCACCATTGAGCGACATAGTTTCCCAGCGGATGGAGTGGAGGGCTGTGGCTTCGGCATCAATGAGAAGGCGAAGGCGGAGTTTGGCACCTACGGCTTTGGCGATCGCCTGGGCTGAATCCCATGCTCGGCGTATTTTCTCGTCGTCGAAGAGGGCAGTACCGAGAGCCTTGCCGTATTCTTCTGATGAAGTGTTGTCGAGGAGTTCTGCTGCATCGAGTTTGGCCCGGCCAGAAATTTGTTGAACTGTGTTGCCGCCGAAGGCGATGGAGTTGATTCTTACCCGATAGGAGTTGCCGCCTAAGCCCTGCAACTCAATCTCGAAGTCTGAGACCTTGTCGCGGTTATCGCGTTCGGCCTCGCGCAGAGATTGCGGCTTGGGAATTGGGTTGGGCCTTCTGATGACCAGGCGTTCGTCGACAGTAACCAGGATTGACTCAAGGCTATTCAGAAGCGCTCGTGTGAGAATCCAAGGGCCAATCAGATAGGTGGCCAACAAGGCAAAGAAAAGTGGCGAGGCGTCGGGTTGTACGGCGGGCAGGAGCAAGATGAGGAGAACGAAGAAGGAAGCGCGAAACAGCCAGCGAGCGCGATTGTTGCCGGTGGGCCAGAATCCGTTTTCGGCAAACCTGGAGGTGAAGTAGTCAGTTTCGTCGGCAGTAAGATCAGGCCCAACGGGGCAGAGGTCGCCGGGTAGAAATTCGAGGAAGTAGCCAGTGGCCCTGTCTAAAGAAATGGCCGGGCCGCGCAGGAACGGAATCATTGGCAAGAGCTTTACAAGGACTGGCAGACATACAACCGCAAGTGCCAGGAGCCAACCGATGGCGAGCAGGGCCTGGCCCACGTCAGGGAACGAATGCCTGATACCGAGCGCCAGCATTTGCTCAACCGGAAGTGGAGGCACCTTCATAAAACGACTGATCAACATGATGGAGCCGAGTGCTGCGAGTAGCCAGAGTTGGGCGTTGAAGGCTTCGTTGGCCCGGCGGAAGCCGAAACACTTTTCCGGGTCGTCGAGGTCGATGACAATTGCTGTATCGCGGACCTGACCACGAGCTTGAGACCTGCGCTGGTAAATGCGTTGGAGGAAGAACCAGTTGTGCCGGAACATGATCAGGAAGAACAGAATTCCGACCTGAATGATGGCGAACTGAGACGCATAGACAAGAAAGATCATCAGCAGCGCGGCGGAGACCGAAAGAAGGTTCATGTCACCGTGGAGAAACATAAGAGACCAATCCTGCCAACCTGGCTTGATGAAGGGGAGGATGCCGAGTTGAATATCTTTGCCGGTCAAGGTCTCGAAGAGGAAGAAGAAAAATGAGCCAGCCTCGAGGAGGTGAAAGACCACATTGATCGACAGAGCGGTGCCGGAGAGCCAGGGGCTGAGGATTGCATTTCTTAAAGCCTGATAGGTAGCAGCTTTGCCATTTTCGCTCACGAGAGAAACAAGGGCTGGAAAGACATTTTCCGGGCTGGGTTGACTTACGGGAACTATGCGCCGCACTCCCCAACGGCCCAGGAAAAGGCCGAGGGGAAGGAGGATGACAAATGAAGTGAAGTTGTAACGGCCCCAGTAGCCTCTGTAGACGCCATCACTGAGTACCTTGTCGTGGTGGATGCCAAGCGCATAGCTCAACAGGATTGGAGCCAAGGGCAGCGCGAGGGCGAGCAGGAAATCGAGGTTGCTTGTGCTATAGAAAATGCGGAGAGTGAGACGGCTCAAGAAGAGTGTTTTCAAAGAGGGTATCCGATTTTTAATTGTGATAATATCGCGCAATGGCTGATGCTGCTTACTCACCGCTCGTTGTTTCTGCAGACGCTTCGGTGTCGCGTCACAGTGGGATCGTGCGCCTTACGCACTGGGTCAGTACCATATGTTTCTTCGCTTTGTTGCTCACCGGAGTTGAGATTATCATTTCGCATCCGCGCTTTTATTGGGGTGAAGAAGGAAACTCGCTAACAGCCTCTCTGTTTGACCTTCCGATTCCCGCATCGCGTGGCGGAGTCAAGACCGGCTACAACTATGTGCTGCCCGATCAGAATGGCTGGAGCCGCTATTTGCATTTTCAGGCCGGGTGGCTGCTTGTGTTCGCCGGTTCGCTTTACTTCATCCATGGGATTGTAACCCGGCACTTCCAGAAGAACCTGATTCCAAATGGATCGGTGCTTCAGAGCATTCGCGAGCATTTGCGATTTCGCCGGCCGACGGAGCGGGAATTGAAATCCTACAATGTGCTGCAGCGTGTCAGCTACATGGGAGTAGTTTTTGTGCTTTTCCCCGCGATGGTCTGGACGGGGCTTGCGATGTCGCCTGGCTTTACAGCGGCGTTTCCGTTTTTGGTGGATCTGCTTGGTGGTTTCCAATCGGCACGCACAATTCACTTCTTTGTCACGCTGGCTTTGGTTCTTTTTGTCGTTGTACACGTTGTGATGGTGTTTTGGGCCGGATTCGGAAAACGAATGCGGTTGATGATTCTAGGAGGGGATGTATGAGCGGTATCTCTCGGCGAAGACTGATCACGACCGGAATTGCCGCCACGGCTGGTGTTGCTGTTGCCAATCAACTGGCCGATAAGTATGGACTTGTGCCTCCAGATGGTGGGGGGATTTATGGCATGGGGACGACGCTCACCTATGCGGCACATCGGCTGCTGACCAGCGGGTCTTCGGCCCGCGAACTTCCTCGACACAAGATTTCAAAGACTCCCTACCCCAACGGCAAGCCGCCGAAGGAAGAGATTTTCAAGCGGCAGGTAGCCAATGGCTTTGTCGATTGGAGACTGGAAGTGGGAGGGATGGTTGATCGTCCTGCCTCGTTTTCTATTGCCGAATTGAAGAGTTTTCCGGCGAGTAGTCAAATTACGCAGTTGTCTTGTGAAGAGGGCTGGAGCTATGTTGCGGAATGGAAAGGCGTGGCACTTTCGCACGTCTTAGGATTGGTGGGGATGGCACCCGGGGCTAAGTTTGTCGTCTATGCGGCACTGCCGGTCAAACGGATTACCTGGGATAGCATTGATCGCGATGAAGCACTGCATCCACAAACGCTGATCAGCTACGGGATGAATGGGGAAGATATGCCGATCGAGTTCGGTGGCCCGCTGCGAATGCGCGTGCCGCGGCAACTTGGCTATAAGAGCGTCAAGTACCTTACGAAACTTACGGTGACAGATAGTCTGAAGGGCTTTGGCAAGGGCATGGGCTCATCTGACGCGGAGGCTGGGTATTCGTGGTATGCAGGGATTTAGCCGTCGACAAGCTTAGCTGATGTACAATTGCCAACCGAATTTTCTGATTATTTGAGCCTGATCTTGAACTTGAGTTGGATCAGGCTGAGTTGGCGAGATTGGGTAACGACAGAGACCCGCAGGCACTCAGCAAAGTTTTTTCACCGAAAGGGTAAAGGACGCTTTACTGAAAGAAGTACTACTGGCTGAGCAGTCGACGCAGAAGCAGACATACAGAGTTCGAGTTTTGATCGACGCCGGGGCACTGGATTTGGCTTCGCGAATAAGAGGAGGATTCGGGTCTGGTGCCATTGAATGTAGCCGACCATTTCGCAACTGCCCAGAAAGCGCTCGTCGAGATGCAGATGGTTGGATTGGGCAAGGATCTTCCTGCGGATTCGTCCAAAGGAGCGGCGACCCTTGAAAACGTTAATGTTGTGCTAAGATCCACTCAAATTTACCCCGAGACTAGCGCTTACTGCCTTCGAGTGCATCTGGTTCTTCTTTACGTCAATCCGTTTCGACCCAAAATGTAATAACCTTAGTGGCGTTACGGAAAAGCGCAGTGACCAACTCTACTTATTGGAAAAAAACGTGGCATCTCTTCGTTGATGCGCTGCCAGCAATTTGTCTAATGGCTTGCGGATTATTGTTGTTCGTTGCATCGGAAAGATACCTGTCAGGAACGCATTACCTTGAATTGGCGAAAGCTTCGGCAGATGCATTAGTCATCGCTGGTGTGCTGGGCGTTTTCGTGGAGCCGGTACTCAAGAGGAAGCTGTTGAGAGATGCAGCCGAAGGAATGTTCGAACACATCTTGGGTTTCGACCTAGAGCCTGCCATTAAGGAACGGTTGAAACGAATTGCTTTTGGACAAAGGCTATACGTTCGGGACGCTCAGTTCACTTTTGCATTGGAACCAGTCTCCGAAACCTCCGTAAAACTTGCCTGCTCGGTCAGTTATGAAATTCGCAACGCTTCCGCAAGTACAGTGAGATTTCTGCAACATTTTGCATCGGACAGGTCGGACTTTGCAAAGGTTCATGAATTTTCGCTTCGACCGAACAACAACAGCAGAGGCTATGTGAAGATTCCAATTCGGCAAGTGAAGGAAGATGATGATCCAGAGACAGACATTTGGACCGCTGAGCCTGTTGAAATCATGCCTCATGCGGAGGGCGGACCTACGTATAGATTTGGATGCAGATTTGAATGCCTGCGTCCTTTGGATTCTTATTACAATTATGTCCCCTCACTTCCATTGATTGGTGTGACTGTCAGAATTGAAGCGCCGGAAGAGTTTTTGGTTTCAGTGTCAAGGCCAGCAGTACAGAGCGGAGATCAATGGTATTTCTCTGAGGTGGTCATGAATGGGGAAAAAGTTACTGTTCGTTGGCATAAGAAGAAGCTAAGTCACTGAATTTGCGCCCCAATTTGAAGCTGGCGGGACACTTTTCACTGGTGGTGATCCACATGTGCTTTTGAAGCTTGCGTTGTCATCGATTAAGGTGGGTACGAGTTTAGACGAGGAAGGGTGATTAGATTTTTGGGGCAACGCGCATCAGGAACAGGCTCTTTAATTATAAGGACGCTGATTTGCGCTTACACTTTACGATCTATAAAGCCCTGCACTAGCTGCGGCGGCGAAACAACAGGAGAGCAGCCAGTGGCAGGGAAAGCAAGCCGGTGGCAGGTTCTGGTATTTCTTCTACGGTGATTCGCAAACCAAGACCCGGAACATCGCAGTCTCTAACTCCGTCTGGAACGTTGTTATAGAGTGACACCTCATCCATAGAACCAAATTGGTTGTTTACGTAAGCGAAAACAAGTTGAATGCGCAAGTTTCCCAAAACCACGACGGTCGTGTTGGCACCGGGGGCAACGGTTGTTCCGTTCAAAGCAAAAACTGAGTTGGGGTTTGGAGTCACACTGAAAGGAAGGAGTTCCTGTACGGTGGCTGATATGGCAGGTTGCGCATCATTGCCATCGAAGTAAAGGTCTACACCGAAGAAGCTGGAGAGCCCGACGGCGAAAGGCTGGAAACAGTAGGAGAAATTGTAAGAACCTGGTCCGAGTGGGTAGTTGATGCGAGCAGCAGCACCATCGCCGCTGTTGAGTGGGTTGCCGGAGCCATCGTAGACGTAGAGGTTGGGAATTGGCGTTCCACCACCTAGGGTATTCCACCGACCAGCAGCCGGCACATTGACGCCAGCGGCCGTGGTGCCATGGAAAGAGAGGCCGGTGAGGCTGGCAGCAAATGTCGCGGGCACAATCAGAAGTATCAGTGAAAGAAGGCGCAGCATTGACGAGAAGTATGTCAGATCAGCGGCAGGTGGCGCGAACCGGAAGGTTGGGTGACAGAACAGACCGGAGGGTTGGGTGACACATTGAAGGCCGGCAGCCGATAGGGGGTAATGCCCTGGAAAGAGAGA
>JAYSVS010000004.1:0-8554 GCA_043718395.1 Acidobacteriota bacterium | reverse complement strand
CGCTTTAAGAAATTTCCACGTTGCAAGCAAATGAGTTAGGCCCCAAACAGGTCCATATTTTGCCATTTTGGGGCTCGAACTGCGAAAGTCAGGTTAGCATCGCCGTGGCCCAGGCCCAAGTCTTTCTTGAGCATGTCTCGGATCAGGCCCACTTTGCCGAGCCCGCTGGCCAGGATCATGCTTCTCAATTCGGCGAACGACTTGCCGGTCTTCTTCTCGATGTTCTTCAGTTGAGTTGCGACTGCCTGATCGACGGTGCTCACGTGGTTTTCCTCGTGAGCATCATATTCGATTGGGCTGAAAAGGACTACTCATTGTCGTCAACCTCAAGTAGCTTCAAGCCCTCGAAGGTGGAAGGCGGCAGCACGCCAGCGTTTGAGTAGATGAAGAGTTTGGCCCGCGAATCGGCGATGTCGAGGTTGCGCATGTGGAGCTGGCCGATGCGGTCTAGCGGCGTGAATGAGCCTTCCACCTTTTCCATCGAGAGACGCTCGGGGGCGTAGGTGAGATTGGGCGAATCAGTATTGAGAATCGAGTAGTCATTGCCACGGCGCAACTCAAGAGTGACCTCGCCGGTGATCGCTTTGGCAATCCAGCGTTGCAGCGTCTCGCGTAACATCATCGACTGCGGGTCAAACCAGCGGCCCTCGTAAAGCAGACGCCCCAGGCGGCGGCCCATGTCGCGATACTGCTCGATCGACCCTTCATTATGGATGCCTGTGATGAGGCGCTCATAGGCGAGGAAGAGCAAGCTCATGCCGGGGGCTTCGTAGATGCCGCGGCTCTTGGCTTCGATGATGCGGTTCTCGATCTGGTCGCTCATTCCAAGGCCGTGACGGCCGCCGATGCGGTTGGCCTCAAGCACCAGTTCCACGTCATTTTCGAAGGTCTTGCCGTTGAGGGCCACCGGGCGGCCTTCTTCAAAGCGCACGGTGACTTCTTCGGCCTTGACGGCGACATCATCCCGCCAGAAGGCGACGCCCATAATGGGCTCGACGATCTTCATACCGGAGGTGAGGCTTTCGAGGTCTTTGGCTTCGTGGGTGGCACCCCAGATGTTGGAGTCTGTCGAATAGGCCTTCTCCTTTGACATCTTGTAGCCGAGGCCGGCCTTCTCAAGCAACTCCGACATTTCCTTACGGCCGCCAAGTTCGTTGTTGAAGGTCTGATCGAGCCAGGGCTTGTAGACCTTAAGCGCCGGGTTGACCATCAGGCCGTAGCGATAGAAGCGCTCAATGTCGTTGCCCTTATAGGTGGAGCCATCGCCCCAGATGTTGACGTTGTCTTCCTTCATCGCCCCAACCAGCATGGTGCCTGTGACGGCGCGGCCGATGGGCGTGGTGTTGAAGTACGGCAGGCCGGCGGTAGTGATGTGGAAGGCACCGCACTGCAGGGCTGCGATCCCTTCACGTACCAATTGTTCGCGGCAGTCGAGCAAGCGGGCGACCTCAGCACCACAATCTAAGGCCCGGCGCGGGATAGCATCGTAGTCGGGCTCGTCCGGTTGGCCGAGGTTGGCCGTATAGCAATAGGGAATGGCACCCTTCTGGCGCATCCAGTAGATAGCGGCCGAAGTATCGAGGCCGCCTGAGAACGCGATACCGACCTTATCGCCGATAGGCAGGGATTGAAGAATATTGGACATGAGTGCTTTCTCTCATGGTAACCAGCGGCGGGAGGGGTTAAGCTGGGTTTTCAAGCCAATATGGATCGCAAAATTGATATTGTCCGCATTAACGGCGTCGAGATCCACCTCGGCGTCCCCGACGAGCTCAATGTGAGCTGGGTTGGACAGGAGGAAGCCATGAGGCAACTTCTGGCTGCCTGGCTTGTGCTGGATGAGCATGATCTGCCCATGAATCCGCGTCTGGTGGGCAAACCTGGAGTAGGAAAGACCTCTCTCGCCTGGGCTGCCGCAGAGCGGCTGGGGCAGCAGGTTTACATCATGCAGGCGACAGTGGACACGCGGCCAGAAGACCTGATCATCACGCCAGTGCTGGAGGAACAGGGCAAGTTGCGCTATGTGGCATCACCCCTGGTGACGGCGATGATTCGCGGTGGCGTGGCGATTCTCGATGAAGGCAACCGGATGAGCGAGAAGAGCTGGGCAAGTCTGGCACCGGTGCTCGATACGCGCCGTTACGTCGAATCGATCATCGCGGGAATCAAGATCAAGGCGCATCCTCTGTTTCGTTTTGTCGCGACGATGAATGACGACGCAAGCACTTTTGATTTGCCCGAATACATACAGAGCCGCTTGCAGCCACAGATTCTGCTCGACTTTCCAGAGCGTGAAGAAGAACTGGCGATTCTCAAAGAAAACTTGCCTTATGCCGATTCGCAGATTCTCGAGTACGTGACTGACTTCCTGCAACAGGCTCATTTGGCCGAAGAGCGATTCTCGATTCGCGACGGGATCAACATCATTCGCTACACGATGAAGTTGCGTAGCGCAGGCGGGTCCCCGTTGAACGATCGAATTTCGTTGCCCCTCGCCATCAAGACTATTCTTGGTGCGGAAGCCATGCGTTATGTCCGGAGCCACTGAGGACTTTCTCAAAGAATTCAGCAGTTTGCGTCGCGGACGCTTTCGCTACTTTCCTGTCGCGCCTGGCCGGATGGAGTTTGCGATGGAGGTGCGCAAGGCTCTACTGAGGGAACGGCCTCCGGTCGTCGCCCTTGAATTGCCGGCCTTCTTCGGCACACACCTCTATGAGGCGGCCTCGCGTTTTCCGCAAATCAGTGCGCTGGTCTATCCAGATCGACTGAGTGATAACGATGAGAATGCAACGGTGATCTACTGCATACTGGAGCCTTGTGATGCCTTTGTCGAGGCGTATCGCACGGCACACGAAATCGGCGCAGAGGTGGTATTGATTGACCCAGCGGTGGGAGAGCGGCCGCACTTGCCGGATGACTATCCAGACACCGTTGCAATCCAGCGAATCGGTCTTGATCAGTACATTGAGACCTATCGGCTATTTCCGCAACAGCGCAACGACGAGGTGAACGATTTCGCCTCGGGCCTGGCCTGGAAGTTGCAGGGTGCCGATCCACTGCGCGAAGTTTTTGTTGTTGTTTCACTCAACCTTCTGGATCCATTGCTGGATGCAATGGAGACCCCTCAGGACCCGCCAACGAGACGATCACAGATTGAGTTTGTAGACCTGGTCAACGTCCATCCTGATTCGCTGGGCGAAGTGCTGACCGAGTATGCAGCGCTTCAGCAGCGCTACGAGTATTGGCGAAAGCAGATGTCCGATACCAGGCTGGTGGACCGGCCAGCGGCGCAGTACGATACGCTGCGGCGGGCGGAAGTCGACTACGAGACTAGCACCGGCGATAAGGTGTTGCCTTACCAGCGCCGCTTGATGGCCAGGTTCACGCGGAATCTGGCCCATGTGAACGGGTACCTGGTTTCAACACTCTATGAGCTGACGCTGGCGGCACGGTCTTTAGTGGATGACAATTATGCCTGGGAAGTCTGGACGGCAGGGAGCCGCTATGACTTTCAGGAAGACACGAAGCATCCAGAAACCTTGCGGCTGTCAGGTGACGAGGTGTTCTTTCGTACTCGCAAGTTGAAGTTGAGGCGGCGGCTGCCGCGACCGAAGCAGCGCATGAAGCCCCGTACGCTCAAGGAGCGCAAGCAGGAAGGCAAACCAGGGGAATGGGCGCGAGAGCTCAATGGCAATTCGATTTGTTCCTATCCGCCAGAAGACCTGGTGATCGAAGACTTTGGCCGCTTCCTCCAAAAGAAGGCACGTTCGATTCTAACGGAGGAGCGAACTCGCACAGAGCCTTTTCAATCGTCGTTGCTCGATGGAATTGATCTGCGCGAGACACTTCGGAACTGGCATCGGGGATCGATCTATGTGAAGCGGCTGGAGCGTGCGGCGGGTGATGTATCGAGTGTGGTGGTGATCTTCGAGGAAGACTCCGATGACCGGTACCGCTACCTGACGACGTGGCTCGGCGAGCATCAGAATGAGTCAGACATGGCCTTCTATTCGACGGAGCCATTTGCGCATCTGGTGGGCCCCGGGATTGGCCGTGCAGAATACGGCGGTTTCCTGATGACTCTCCCGTCACGGCGCCTTTGGGATGTCTGGAATGACCCGGATTACGATTTCGCTGAGACCAAGGCCGAGCGCTTGCTGATGGCAGCGCTTGACTACTCAACAGAACGTTATGTTGTTTATGTAGCGCCCAAGCCTCCGCGCTCGATCTTCCGTTCGATTGCCACACAGCTTCGGCGGCAAATCCTTTACATCCCGATTGGTCAGGTCTCTCCCACCCGGTTGAAGAAGCTCAGAGTCGTACACGTTCTTGATGGATATGAGCGGCGTGAGCAGGCCAAAGAATTTATCTGGTAGCGCCTTAGCGTTTGAAGATGCGGTAGAGGTCGCCGAGTGCTTTGAAAAAGTCCAGTGGCTTCACCTTTGAGCCATCAACATCTCTCCAACTCATGAGGTCGTATTCGTAGATTGCATCTTCCGGCCGCGGGTTCGAGCCGGCAGGCATGCGCATGAACCGGGCAATGATCTCGACGTCGAAGATCCAGCGCGAGACAAAGGGCTCCTCAAATAGACTGCGCAGCAGCGGTGTTCGGCGAAAGATCTTAGCGCCGCACTGAGTATCGTAGATAGGAAGTTTGAGCAGGATCGAAACACAGGTGGCAAACACACGGCCCAGGTAATGGCGGTGCGGCTTGCGATCAATATGTCTGCCCAGCAGTTGTACGCGCGCCCCAAAAATCATCCAGAGTGCCGGGTTGGCTTCGAGCACTTGCAGCATGTTGATCGAGGTAGGCAGTGGCGTAGCCAGGTCGGCATCCCAGAAGCCAATCACTTCAGCCGGCAGCGAATCGATGGCGTAAAGCACGCCTTGCCGCACGGCACCTGCTTTGCCCTGGTTGACCGGATTATCGAGGACAGTCGATTGATCTGGAATTTGACTCGCCAGCGCTTTGAGCACAGCACTCGTATTGTCGCGGCTGCCGTCGTTAACAAAGACAAAGTGGACATTAGGGTAGCGTCGGCCAAAGTCGATGAATGTATCCGACTGCAGCCGCAAGGCTTCGTTGTAGCAGGGGATGACCAGGGCGCAAGATTTCAAGTCGCGTTGCTCATTTCGCTCACCTAGTTGGACCAGCTTAGGTCGATGTCGCGAATCGTGATTCTGCTCACAGTATTGCCGGATCCCGTCTCAATCTCCATCAACCCGGTCATTTCGCTGTTTCTTACGTTCGAGAAAATCCGTCGGCCCTGACGGCGGTCCACTGGGCCGCTAAACTCCAGCCGGCCGCGCTCCCCCTGGAACTCTACCAACAGCTCCCCTGAGCGATTGATGGTGACACGAACCCGGTCGAGACGGCGCATGCTGCCATTACGGTCCCGGTAGGTACCACTGCCACGATTGCCGCCTTCAAAATTGAAACTGCCGTTATTGTTCCAAACGTCATTCGACCCTCCGTTGATGTAGCCACCACGGTTACTGTTGGCCCCACCGTTGTTGTAGCCCCCGCCATTGTTGCCACCAAAGATTCCCCCACTGCCGCTACCGCCACCAAAGCCACCACCGCTGCCGCGCCAGAAAATATCAAAGGTATAGCCTTCGCTGCCGCCCTTGCTGTCTTCGATGCGGATGATTGCCCGCCCGCCGTTCTCCGGGGAATTCACCAATTCTTGCCGGCCACGGCCATCGATACCTTTAAATCGAAATTGAGCAGGGCGATTGGGCATTTCCTGATTGCACTGAAATCTGCGGAAGGACGCAGGCGCACCGTTGATCGTACGAATCATTGCGTTGGGGCCATTGATCTCAATTTCGGCAACATCGTCCACCTCAACTTCGATGGTACATTTGCCTTCTCCTCCACCCCCGCGGATCTCGGCCGAACGGCGGTCTGACACTCGCTGGCCCCAAATGCTGGATAGTCCGATGGCGAACAATGCTGCAAGCAGTTTTTTCATGATGTTGCTCCCTAGATTCCTATCTTAATCGCGTTGTGACCGATTTGAAAGCGGCCGCACTCCACATCGATGAGCGACCCCCTTCGTCATCCGCGCCATCTGCCCCAGCCCGCTTGCGGCAGGTGATTTCGGAGCAAAACCCTTGTATCCACCAAGAGGGAGCCAGATCAGACGGCCAACCGCATGAACCCATTCACTACCTTAGTCAGCATCAGATTCTTCGATAAGATTCGCCCTGCCGCATTGTAAGTGTAATGCTCTGTGAACCCGTCCGCCACCGAACAAGGCACCTCCACATTCGACCCGTTCAGCATCCCTTCCACTTCACCCGCGTCACCTCGCGACACACCCGGGGTAGGGCCTGGTTTTCTGCGCGAAATTTGGGCTGGTACGGGTGGACCCGTCCCGGTCTGAAGTTCGCAAAATCTCGGCATGTTGGATGCATTTTGGATTTTGGCTAACTGTCAGATTCTGTGCCACTTGGCCGCATACTGAAGAATATGAGTGAGAAGACTGACGGCAAACCGGCAATGGATTGAGCGGAAAATCCTCAAAATAATTGAGGAAACTAGGACTACGGGGTTGGGACGGATCAGGCTGTCGCGCTTTGTCGCTCTTTTCCGCCAGGCGAAATCTTCCCATCTTTCCAGCCATACTGCCAAGATTGCAGATTTTCAATCGCCGCTATCAGCGCGGCAGAGCTTGTGCCATTCACAGGCAGCTTGGGCGACGGCCCGCCCCAACCCACGGGAAATGTATTGAGCGCGGTTTGGATCTTTGTCACATCCGCTTTATTATTCGCGCATCCGGAGCCAACCGACGAACCGATTTGTATTGCCACAATGACTCAGATTCTACGCCCAGCGTCAGGTCAACGCAAGAAGCTGAAGCCAGCGACAGATAGACTGGGAAAGCGGTCGAAAGCGTTAAGCCCGGTCTCTCCCTCGTTTCCCAGAAGGGCAAGCATGACTCACCGGATCGTTACGTTGACAGAGTTCGACGCCCGGTTTGCGATCATGACGCTGACTTCAGCTCTCCCGGCACCCGCCAGCGAGGGTGGCACCAGAATGTTGTATTGCGCGACTCCGTTAAACGGGTTCACCGGACCGGCGTAGGCCAGAAGGAGGACAGAAGGCCGTCCCCATGCCGTGCCCATGCCTGACTTCAGACTGATGGCGTTCAGTCGAGGCCAGCCGCCTCATCTTATCTGATGGCATACTTCATACCCGCAGTGGATTCCTCCAGCGCAATCCATCAGACCGCGCAAAGTCCAAAAGTATAAGAAGCGGAATGGTTTGCATCGTGATGCTCTGATTGCTAGCATCAAGATGTGAGAACGACTCTAAGCTTGGACAATGACGTGGCGGCGCTACTGGAGCAAGAGATGCGCAAGACGGGCAAGCCGTTCAAAGCGACAGTGAATGAGACGTTGCGAAAAGGGTTTGCGGCACCCGCAGAGCGGCCCAAGTTTGTGGTGGAATCCATGTCCTTAGGGCTGCCTCCCGGGATGTCGTACGACAACATTCACGTGCTGTTGGAGCAACTAGATGAGTTAGAAAGCAAGTAGATGTGGGTCATTGACGCGAACCTTCTGCTCTATGCCTATGATGACCAATCGCCCTGGCACGGGGAAGCCCGTGTTTGGCTAGAGCAGTTGCTGTCGGGGCATGAGCTGGTAGGGATTCCCTGGCAAAGCGTAGGCGCGTTTTTGCGGATTTCCACTCATCCGAAACTACCCGGTATGAGGGCTAGCGGAGAAAAGGTAATGCGCATTGTGTCGAGCTGGGAGGCGCATCCCAGCGTTCGGATGCTGGCTCCCGGAGCACGGCACCTGTTCTACCTGAGGGAAATGGTGGTGGCTGGCCAAGCTAGCGGTTCGATGATCACCGATGCTCAACTGGCTGCATTGACGATGGAACATGGGGGCTATTTGTGCACGGCGGACCGGGATTTTGGGCGCTTCCCTGGATTGCGGTGGGGGAATCCGCTGATATCGCCTGACCGCTAAAAGGAGTGCAAGCACTGATTGGGAACTCGCGATCGGTCCCCGCACCCAAGGGAATGCCAGGATTGCGCTGGCGGGAATTGGCCAGCGGGGTGGGGCTTGAACTTCGGCGGCCTGCTAGCTGGAAGATGCCGACCGCGAGGGGTACTCACTATTGCTGCTCAAGCGGAGTGCCGATGCGCTGGAGGCTCGATTCGAGATTCGCCTCTGGCGCAAAATGCGGCTTGGTGCGGCTTAGGGTTTGGTAGTCTCAGGGTGCTTTTCCGTGGGTGCGGGTGGACTCGTCCCAAGCGGAATTTGGGGAAATATTGGCTCTTTGGATGGTGTTTTGGGTTTCGGCTAAGTGCTTGATGAAGAGGCATTTAGCTGATTGCTGGCAAAAGTCCTATGCGAGGAGAGTGGAAAAGTGTGCCCTGGGATGCGCATGGCAGGCCCGTAAACATTGGGGAAAATGGATGGAGGTGGTCGGGGCGGTTCAGATAGGATGAGGCGGCTGGCCTCGACTGAACGTCGGCGTTAAGCTGTCGTCAGATACGGACTCGAAGTCCAAAAAGGAGACCAGCCATGACGGATA
>JAYSVS010000030.1:0-60377 GCA_043718395.1 Acidobacteriota bacterium | reverse complement strand
CCGCTTTAAGAAATTTCCACGTTGCAAGCAAATGAGTTAGGCCCCAAACAGGTCCATATTTTGCCATTTTGGGGCTCGAACTGCGAAAGTCAGGCTAGGAGCGTTGTCATTGGGTTAGATCTCGCTTGCTCTGCTTTCCACCGTCCATCGCCGGACTCCCTGCGAAATTGACGCCTTAGTTTAGCACCACGTCGCCAAGGCCACAGTTCTCAACGGACCGGTTCGAGATCCGGCTTGGGCACCCACGCTGGACGAATAGTCGAGTTCTGGGCGTACCCCCTTGACTTGGAAGGAATTGAAGGGGTTCGAGCAGACCGCGTTTAAGGCTGCGAGAGTTCGAAATGCGTCCAGTGTGTGGAGCCAATACTCCAACCCATTGAAAACATTGGACGAGCCACCGCCGTCGCATTATTCTAGCCTTTGTTTTCATTCACTTGCGGGTTCGAATCCATCACAGGTCACTAGGAGTGCCCACGATAGTCTTAATAAGCCGCCGTGTCGCGCCGAACTCGCCAAGGTCTCCCCATCGAGCGGCGACGGAAGCTGAGACCGCGAAGTTTGCCGACTGGACCCTCAGCGATGGGCGTAATCTCATTACCGGCTGCCGGGTAGATAAAGCTGCCGACAATTGCGTCGCGCTTGCATTGATGCGCACGCCACGGTCGATTTCGCGTGCGTCAACGCAATAGCACCACGATAGTGCCCTGGCGGGTCTAGGTCAGTGATCTTTTCGGGGTTAAGGCGAAACTCCCCGTCCTTCACGAGGAAGGCTGAGTAATTGGGCGGAGGTGCCTGCAAAATGTTGCCCCGAACTTCAAACCCAACCGAGAACAACTCAAAAACTGCGAGCTCCTGGCTGTGAACGGCAAACGCAAGCCACCCAAGAAACTCAAAGATCTTCTCACCGTTCGACAGAATGAAGCTAGGATCGTCCCCTGAGTGCAAGTCCGAAATGTACAAAACCCTCGCCGGCCCGCCGGGATTTGTAAGCCCGACGTGAGACCTCGCCTCAAACCCCAGTCCATCGAGAATTTGGGCGTACTTCGAAGACTGCTCGTTTACCGCAGCATCCCGATCCTTATCGGGATCGCCAGTAAAGCACAAGAACCGCTTTCCCAACCGCGGGGAAAACGAGATCTCCGTACCTCTCGCCGCAAGCGAGTATGGGTCAGGACAGTCGTCAATATTGGCGTAACCAATAAAGCCGCGGCAGGCCACATATACCAACCCCGACGCGTAGTCGAGCATGGCGTTAAAGACAATCTCTCCCTCGCGAACGCATGTGATGGATCCAAACGGCGCTTCAAGCGACCTCATTTCAAACTTTGGGTCACTGACGATGTCCTGCAAGGTTTGGTGCTTATTAGGGTCAAATAGAGCCCTGAGTGCCCTCATGAATGGCCTTGATCGATCAAAAGGATCAACGATGTAGCAAACACTGGTGGCCAACCTGACCTCTCCGATGATGCCCGCTTCTTCGGTGATGATTGCACACCTGGGGTTGAAGGACTGCAAGATGTTCGCGATGGCCCGCTCCGTTACCGCGTCAAAGAGCTTCGCGTCCGCCTTCCCAGCTCCTGGTTCTCCGACCCCCTGGGGTGTTTGTTGGAGGAGAGAAGTTCGGGCGGCGCTAAGCGCCTCCAGCCCAGCCGCAAGGTACCCGATCTCAATTCCCTGCATCTTTGAGAAGTTTCGAACCTGGTGGTTGTTATGCTTCCAGGTGGGATCCAGGCTCGTCGGATCGCACTTGAGCTCGCGGGCGATCTTTACGAGGAGTTCCCGGGGAGGAGGGCGTTTCCCTTTTATTAGCTGCGACAAGAATTGCGGTGAGACATCCACGCGTTGCGCAAGGTCCGCCTGGGTGTGGCCAAGGCGCTTTAGACGCACTTGGACCTGATCTGCAAAAATGCTGCGGTCATCGGACATAGATGCCCTCCTCAACCTGATGGTTGTGCAATTATGAATCGAATCAAGCAAGATGTCAAGCATGATTGATCCCGGCTTGATGGCGCGGCTCAATCGCTAGTCAACGCATCGCTGAATCGGCGACAACCGCATTTGCTGTCGTACACCGGCTATCGGTTCGAGTCTTGTTTGCGGGCCCACCTTGGATAACCATTCAGGATTCCGAGGTAATGATCGACTGCTCAATGGCTTGTCTCAGTTGGAGCAGGGCCTGTTTTATGCCGCAAGAGTTCTAAATGCATCCAAGGTGGGGAGCCAAATTATTTCCCTCCTCACCCTTTCGCCGCATTCTCTTTTCAGCCACCCGTCTGCAGACCAACCCTGCCTTCACCCTTCCCTGCAACTTCAATTGGTTGTGATTTAGGAGGTTTTACGCGCAGCCCACGTTTAGCATCCAATTGTCTTGAAAGTCGCAGCGAGTCCCACAAGTTGGCCCGGAGCCGCCCAGGTAGAGAGGTATAGGGCGATCCCCGCCGAATTGAAGTGCTGGCTGTGATCGATCAGTAGATCCAGCTTGCCGTCGCCATCAAGATCGCCTGCCCAAATCAGTTCTGCATGTTGGTCTGAAAGGCCTTGGGGCCAGTTGAAGAGCGTTTGAATCTTCGTGGCGTGCTTGAGTTGAAGCAATTTCTGATTGGTGACCTGGACGCTGTAGGCAACCGCTTCGCAGGTGAGCAGAATCGGGTTTTGTTCGAGGAACGATCCGTTTTCGCTGCGATCAAAACAGGTGCGCACAGGCTTTGTGGCGAGTTGAGGCAGCCCTCTGAGAAGAAAGAGCGGCTCAGCCGAGTCTGGCGTAGCGAGGTCGATTTTGGTGGCGCGTTTCTGCCCTTGAGGATCGTCGCCGATTGGGTCATGCACCTTCTCTGTCTTGATTCGCAAGTTGGCCCAAGCGAACCCGTCGCGAGTGGGGATAAGTCCAATCCAGCCCCCTCCAGACCGAAACTCAGCTTCCCCTTGGTGGAACGTTCCCAACTGGATCAGGTCCGCTCTTGGGCGCTTGGCTGGCCCTTGCGCGAAGGTTGGGCCCCAAAACAGCAAGACAGAAAGCAGGATCCACATATGGTTTTTAGTCTAGCGGTATTGCTTCCCAATCGCCGCACCGTCGGCATCCACGCTGCCCTTCTGATCGATGTCGCGATATGATTTGGGCAACCCATGGCAAAAGTGATTCTTTCCTGTCTGTTTCTGTATGGCCTTGCCGCCATTGCACAAGAGCCCAACACCGACGCTCACTACAAACTCGGCCCAGACTCTCTCCCGCAAGAAGGTGTGCCCAAAGGCAAGGTGCTTGGCCCCTATGTGATCCCAAGCCAGGCATATCCAGGCACGCAGCATACCTATTGGGTTTACGTCCCCTCACAATATGACGCCGCCACTCCAGCCGGCCTGATGATCTTTCAGGACGGGCAAGCCTATATGAACCCCGAAGGCGACGTCCGCGCGCACAACGTCTTCGACAACTTGATCTACCGTCGCGAGATCCCAATCATGATTGGCGTCTTCATCAATCCCGGACGCACACCGGAGCAACCTGAGCCGAATCCCAAAGAATGGGGCGACCGCACAACCAACCGGCCGACTGAATACAACTCTCTTGACGACAAGTATGCGAGAGTCATTGTGGACGAATTGATGCCTGTCCTGTATAAGGAATACAACATCTCGAAAGACCCAAATGATCACGGAATCGGTGGGGCAAGCTCTGGAGCGATTGCTGCTTTCACGGTGGCTTGGGAGCGTCCAAATCACTTCCGCAAGGTCTTGAGCATCGTCGGCAGCTTCACCAATATCCGGGGCGGACACATGTATTCAGAGATTGTGGTCAGATCTGAAAAGAAGCCAATCCGCATCTTCATGCAGGATGGGCGCAATGACAATCGGGGCCAGCGCCGCGATGGCTATGACGAGAAGTGGGACTGGTTCGCGCAGAATGTCAAGCTGATGAAGGCGCTGACGGCCAAGGGCTACGATGTGAATTACTCATGGGGTATCGGCAAGCACGGACAGAAGCAGGGCGGGGCAATGGTGCCCGAGATGATGCGCTGGCTGTGGCGCGATGGCCCTGTATCCACTGACGTGAACGACAAGGTGGAACGCAGCTTTCGCGAGGCTGCCATACCCAAGTCGAACTAGGCGAAAGCCTTTCGCACGCTGCCTAGAAATGTCTTGACGATTTCTTTGGGGTCACCTTCGCCCAAAGCCTCGATGGGCATGAAGCCGCGGTAGCCGATCTTGTCGACGATCTTGCGCAGCCGCGGCAAGTCGATTTCAACTTTCCTGGTGCCATACCAGACGTGTTCCTTTACCTGCCAGTTGCTTGCATAGGGCAAGAGCTTTTCGATCTCGGCATAAGGATCGCCCTGGCGAAGGCTGCCGACGTCGAGGATTACAGTGAACCAGTCTGACTTCACGGCCTCGGTTAAGCGGATCGTCTCGGCTGCGGTCTTCAAGAAATCGTCATGATGTTGCAGGCCGAGCAGAATACCTTTCTTTGCTGCATAGGCGGAGCAATCCTCGAATGCTGGCACCATCCATTCGAGAACCTGGTCAAATGTATAACCTTTGGGAAGCACTTTGCCAGCGAAGACGCGCACCATGTTGCCGCCGAGTTTCCCGGCGACGTCGATCCAGTCTTTGACCAGACGTATTTGTTCGGCTCGTTCTGCAGCAACTGGAAGGGCAAAGTCATTTCGAACGCCCGTACCACCGATGGTCACCCCGTTCATCCAGGCATGGCGCTTGATACCAAAAATGAATTCATCCGCCGGCACTTTGGGGTAGCCAGGGAAATAGTAGCCTGTGAGGTCAACGCCTTCGAGATCGTTTTCGGCACAGAAGTCGATCACCTCGGCCAGCTTCATTGAGCCATTCATTAAGGGCTTGTTAAATGAGTATGCGTTTAAGGCCAGCTTCACGTGGCTACCCCGCTTTCTCCGCACCAGCGATCCAGCCATCATCCCGGTCAATAGTTCTCTACGCTTCATGGTTCCAATTCCTTCTTCAATCAAAATTTCGCGGATGACGCGGGCTGGATTTACGCCTGCCAGGCTTTCGTCCCGTTCCTCATAAGGGAAAGTGTTGCATCATTTTTATCACTTTAAAGATATCCATATAATGCGGGGGATACTGAGAGGGTGAACGGTGATCCTCGTAGCGCGGCCTTTCTGATCCGCTATCCCCAATATGCCCAGACGCAGATTCTGGATGGTCTGAGGCAATCCGACTATGCACGGCTCGACCAGTCGAATCAGGTTTATCTGGACTACACAGGTGCTGCACTTTATGCCGATTCGCAAATCGCCAAACACTTCGAGCTGCTTCGCAATCATGTCTTTGGGAATCCACACTCGGCCAATCCGGCTTCAGTTGCGATAACTGATATGGTGGAGCGTACGCGCCGGACGATCCTCGACTATTTTAGTGCCGGGGATGGCTATCACCTCGTCTTTACACTCAACGCTTCAGGTGCTTTGAAGCTGACAGGCGAGGCGTTTCCGTTCACTAAGGGCAGCCGGTTTCTTGCCACTGTCGACAACCACAACTCAGTCAATGGCATTCGTGAATTCGCTCGAAACCGCAGCGCAGAAGTTGAATATTCGCCCCTTAGTTATCCTGAGTTACGCATTGATGATGAGGCGCTTGAACGCAATCTAGCCCTTATTGACAAAGCCCGGCACAACCTTTTTGCCTTTCCGGCACAATCGAACTATAGTGGCGTGAAACACTCTCTCGAATGGGTTGGCAGAGCCAAGAGTCTTGGCTGGCGCGTCTTGCTTGACGCAGCTGCTTTTGTGCCTGCCAACCGTCTCAACCTGGCAGAGGTGAATCCTGATTTTGTCAGCATTTCTTTCTACAAAATGTTTGGTTACCCCGCAGGACTTGGCGCGCTCTTGATCCACAAAGATGCAATGCCGATTCTGGAGCGCCCGTGGTTCTCTGGGGGTACCGTGAATTTCACGACGGTTCAGGCGCAGTCGCACATCTTGTCCCAGGGTGATGCAGCCTTTGAAGACGGCACCATCAATTACCTTTCGATTCCTGCAGTCGAGATCGGTCTTGCTCATCTCAGCTCGATTGGAATTGATACGATTCAAACGCGGATAGAATGTCTCACTGGTTTTTTGCTCGATCAGTTGCAGTTATTGCATCACGGCAACGGCCAGCCCTTTGTGAAGTTGCATGGTCCGCGAGATACGAATTTTAGAGGCGGAACAATCACTTTCAACCTTTACGATCCCGAAGGCCTGAGGATCGGCTATAGGCGTGTTGAGGAGCTGGCAGGGCAGAGCCTGATCTCGCTTCGCACTGGTTGTTTCTGCAACCCTGGGGCCAACGAAACCGCTGAGGGCCTAACTGAAGTTGAACTCCGCGCGGGGCTCTCGCTGGGGGTGGACCTGAACTTGCCCAATTTTGTGAAGCTTATGGATTCGCAGGGCAGCAATAAGAGTGCTGGTGCGATCCGCGTCTCGCTTGGCCTTGCTACCAACTTCAACGATGCGGTTCGGATAATCGACTTCCTGACACAGTTCCTTAATCAGTCCCGCTCGACGATTGGCGAGGTCTCCGTGGAAGACGACACATGCCGCGTGATTCGCGATAGTAGCTAACTCTGTGTCAGAGCAGACTGCGCAGGTGTTCTGGCCAAGTCGAATTTCATTCCTGATACGCTCAACGAGTTGTAAGACGTTGGCTTGCGTGGCTCACCTATCCGATAAGGCTTCCTGACCTTCGAAACGATTGACACCACCGCTGCATCAGCCCCGCCGACGCAATCAACAACCCATCGGCAAACACCTGAAAGAGAAACAAGTGCCGCGCCGTCTCCAGGGTGTCACCCAGGCTGGCCACTCCAAACTCCACCCCACACAGCACCACACACAAGACAACACCCCAAAACGCACGCTGCCGCCAAGCCAGTATTGGGGCCAGGATTATCCCAAGCACGCCCCACGGGCGCAACCATTTCCATACCGTCAGCCCACCCGACTGACTCCTTGCTCCAAATCCATCTTCGCGCCGTCTCCACCCCAGGCCCGCATCCGGCTGCACTCCGGCAAATCGCCGCCAATCCTCGATCAAGTAACTTGCCGTCGACAGCGGATGCATCAGGTACCAACGCGCAATTTTCCCCAACGAAACCTGCTTCAAAAACTCCTCTCCCCAAGCCCGGTCTTCAATCGGCGAACCCGGGCTATAGGCATGCATGCCCTCGTACTTGCGGTACTTCTCATCAAGGCCCATCCGGTCTCCTGTCGCTGCAATCCTAAGGAAAGTCAGCGTGAAGACCGGAACCGCTGCATATTGGCTTGTCGTTTCGCGCAGCATTCCATACCCCAGCAGCCCCAAGAGCAGCGCCACCACCACTACCCACCGTCGCCTGAGCCACCAAGCCACCGCCAGCGCAGCCATCGCAAACACAAAGGCAAGTGGCGCATGCTGGCTCTTGCTCATCACCACTCCAACGGCCGAAACCACGGCTGGCAAGGCCGCCCATGAGTACCCACGGATCCACCAAAGCAGAGAAGCCGCCAGAGAGATCGTAAACAGCAATGCAGCCGAGTCCATATAGAATCCCGGCAGATAGCAAATGGTGCTCGCATCGGCTAGCCACAAGGCCGAAAGAACAAGCCCCGGCCAGTTGCCGCTCTGCGCCAGCCCCCACACCACCCACCATGCTGCTCCCCACAACCACAGCAGCTTGACCGCCCCCACCATCAACAAGCTGAACTTCTGCTTGCCAAACAACAACCGGCTCAACTTCACTGCCGGCCAGGCGAAGACATGCTCGCTCGACGTCAGCGCACTCGCATAAAAATGGCGATCCGCAAACCCATACTCGGGGATATAAAACTCACTCTCGCCCACTCCCCATCCCACCACCGGAGCCAGCTTGTAGTAGCCCGAAACCTTGGAATAATCCCCATTGTTCGAAATTCCAAGCACCGGCCGGCCAAAGATCTGCCAACCTGTCGAAGCGACAATTAGAAGCCAGGCCGCCAAAGCGACCAGTTTATGGGAACGTACTTCCATCAACTTGTGATTGTAGACGCTGCTTCATCTTGCGATACCATTCACTCCATTGCATGAGTCTTCAACTCCACCTCATCGACTGGGTCGTCCTCATCGGCTACTTCGTCATCGTCGCCGCCATTGGCATCATCGCAGGGCGTTATGTCCGGGGCACCGAGAGCTACTTCCTCGGCAACCGCGGCTTCAATCGCTGGCTCATGATCGGCCAAAGCTTCGGTATCGGCACCCACGCAGAAATGCCTGTCTCACTCGCCGGTGCCGTCTACACCAGCGGCTTCTCAGGCATCTGGTTTCAGTGGAAGAACCTCTTTGCCACACCCTTCTACTGGCTCATCGCACCGCTCTTCCGCCGCATGCGCCGCACCACCATCGGCGAAGTTGTCGAAGACCGTTACGGCCCCTGGATGGGCGTCATCTATACCGCCTTCGCCCTCATCTACTTCACGATCAACATGGCATCAATGCTCAAGGGCGCAGGCAAAGTGATCAGCCAGGCCACCGGCGGTGCCGTCTCCTCCAACGAAATCGTCTTATGGATGACGATCATCTTCCTGCTCTACAGCTTCATCGGTGGCTTGCTTGCCAGCGCTTGGACAGACTTCTTCCAGGGCTTCCTGATCATCGCGCTCTCTTTCATGCTCATCCCCCTGGGCTGGAGTCAAGTAGGCGGCCTCGCCGGCATGAAACAAACTCTCCCCCCGCACTTCTTCTCACTGGCCACCCCCAATGGCATCGGTGTCTGGTTTATCTTCCTGCTCACCTTGAATGGCTTGATCGGAATCATCTCTCAACCCCACCAGCTTGCCGCCGTAGGCACCGGTAAAGACGAAAGAGCCTGCCGCAACGGCATGTTCCATGGCAACTTCGTCAAGCGTATCTGCACCATCGGATGGGCTCTGGTCGGCCTGATTGTCGCTGCCCTGGCCGCTAATCCCAACTCCGGCTTCGGCCGCCTCGAAGACCCCGAAGACGCCTTCGGCCTCGCCTGCCGCCACCTCCTCTTCCCTGGCGGGCTCGGCCTCATGCTGGCCAGCATCCTCGCCGCCAACATGAGCACCTGTTCTGCCTTCATGGTTGATTCCGGTGCACTCTTCACCAAGAACCTGTACCAGCGCTTCTTCCGCCGCGAAGCCGCTGACACACACTACCTCTGGGCCGGCCGCATCAGCGGGCTTGTACTTTCTCTCCTCGGTATCCTCTACGCTCTCTTCCTTGTTGATCGTGTACTCTACTCGTTCCTGCTTACAGAAACCATGGCCACCTACATGGGCATCAGCATCTTCGGCGGCATCTTATGGCGTCGTGCCAATCGTTGGGGTGCCGCGGCGAGCCTCATCGTCCCGCTTGTGGTGAACTTCGCCCTGATGGTAGCCAGCGGCCAGCGTCTCGACCATTGGGACCCCAACGCCTTCGCCATCTCCCTCGTCACCGGCATTGCCGCACTGATCGTGGTTAGTTATGCCACCAAGCCCGAGCCCGCTACTACCCTTGATCCCTTCTTTGCCCGCTTCACCGAACCTGTCGAAGGCACCGCGCCCCCAGGCACACGTCTCCTGCTGACCGATCTCCCCACCGGCCTCAAAAAGGGAGCTTCCTACAAAGAGGACATCAACGGCTTCCTCATCGGCTGGGCGCTCGTCGCAGTCCTCGTCGGCTCAACTTGGCTCTGGCTCCGCAGCGGGTGACATCAAAGACTCCAAGGTACATCCATTCAAACGATGTTTAATAGGGAACCTGGTGTGATTCCTGCTCAGGCGGGAGCCCCCGAACACTGTCCTTGAATTATCCCTTTGGTCCATGAGAGATATTCCTTACTTTTCCGAATCTCTTTGGTATTTCCGGTTCTAGTTCCATACCTATCCAGCCGCCAAGATCAACTTATGCAAAACAAATTGACATTCGCTCTTGCCCTTCTGGCGGCCACTTCCTCCCATGCCGGAATCATCTTCTCCGTCGAAGCCGTTGGGGTGCAGCAGACATCCCTACCTGGGACGATCACGGAATCGTTCAACCTTCTCCCCGCCGGCACTCTTAGCATTTACAACTCTTCTATCGGCCAATACAGTTCCAACTCTGTCATCTCCCTGCCCAACGCTTGGGGCGGTGCCAACCAGACAAACTACGTTGCCGTTGGCGCACAAAGTGGCACCACTTCCTACACGCTCACCTTCAACAGCGATCTTACGTACTTTGGCTTCAACTGGCAAGCTGCCGACGCGATGAACGAAGTGCGCTTTTACAACGATGGCAATCTCGTCCAGACTTTCACAACTGCTGACGTTTTCGCACCCCTCCTGGCCGCCTACTTTGGCAATCCGAACAACGGCCAGAACACCCATGAGAAGTTTGCCTTCGTCAACTTCTCAGCCACCCAGGGTACCGTCTTCGATCAAGTGATGTTCTACAATCTGGACACTTCCACGGGCTTTGAGACAGACAATCACACGATTCTTAGACCCGCCAGCCCTATCCGGCCTCTCATTGAATCCGAAAACCCAGAACCCACCACCATCGCCCTCGTTGGTGCCGCCCTGATCACTCTCGCGCTAAAGCGCCGCAGCTAATTCTTCCCGCAAACAAGGCGTCACCATACAGGTGACGCCGTCTTCATTTTTTCTTTGGTGTCTTACCCAACTTCACCAGCGACGATCCTGCCGAACCGCCCATCCCCTGCAACGCCTGTGTCATCAGGCAACTCACCCCACCTGCACCAACCCCAGGCCCAAGTGGCTTTTTCAGCAAATCTGCCAAAGTCCATTTCTTCAACACTCCAGTGATGGCACTGTGCAAATCTTCAGCAGCTCGATGAAACCCGCAAACGCCGAATGCAGGACGTGCGGATCGGCAATAGTCCGGCAGAATGGTTCCCTGACAGGCTTCCACTACGGCCAAAAGCGTGATTTTGTCTGCGGTAAGTAACAGCCTGACTCCGCCCTTGGTTCCTTTCTCGGCCTCAAGGATTGCCGCCTTCACCAGGTGTCTTACGACTTTGGCCAGGTAAGTAGGCGATTCCCCAAGCACTTCTCCCATTCGTCTGGGAGAAAGAACTTCCATGGGTGGTTGTTGCGCCAGCAACAACAAAGATCGAATTGCGGAAATAGATGTTTTACCGAGCATGAGCTAAATAATGAGAATACAGATATCATATGTCGTTTATTGCGGAAATGCGATGCCAACTCGAAGAGGACCTGCAGAAGGCTTTCTACCGGATCGAAGATTCCGAAAGCGATCGAAATCAAAACTTGTTAACCCCAAGCGCCGTTCTCCGCTGGTCATGGTTGACTTTCAGAGAATGCGGATATAATATATCGGTATTAGATATAATTTACATTATGCTTGCTAAATCGTCAACACCCGCTTACGAATACCAGGTTTTCAAGGAGCCAATCTCATGAGCTTCGTCTCGCCGCAATTACTCGCAGAACTCACCATCCCTTCCCAGGGCATCCTGAGCCGGACTCTCCACAACGACGAGTTCCTCAAGGTCGTTATCTTCGGCTTCTCCGCCGGGCACGAACTCAGCGCCCACACCGCTCCCATGCCCGCCACCATTCAGATTCTCGAAGGCTCCGCAGTCGTCACCCTCGGTGAAACCACCCAGGACCTCAATGCCGGCTCCTTTGTCTACATGCCACCACGCCTCAACCACGCCATCACTGCCAAGACGCCGATGGTCATGCTCCTATCCATGTGGAAGGGGGCCAAATCATGATCTCAATCGGTGCGCCTCTTCCTTCTTCAGAACCACTAGGCCTGCTCACTGACTGCCACCGCCGCATCGAGGCTGCCATGGAGGTTCTGTCAAGCTCCTCCACCTGGCCCAGCTACCTCAACAGCGACCACCAACAGGCCCTGAGCCGCGCTCTCACATTCTTCGTCGAGATGGCCCCGAAACACACTGCCGATGAAGAGCGTTCTCTCTTCCCCAGGCTCAGGGCCATGGGCGAACCACTTCCCGAACTAGCCGCCCTCGAAACCGACCACCAAACTGCCGAACACTGGCACAACGAAATCGATCTGCTAGGCCGCCTCTGGATCGAAAGCCTCATTCTCGACCCCTCGCAGCGCGACTCTTTTCACCAGAGGGTGGCCCAACTCAAAGAGCTCTACCGCGCTCACATCGCCGTCGAAGAGTCGATCATATTCCCCCTCGCCAAACTCCGGCTGCCAGTCAACACCCAAGAGGAAGTGCGCCGCGAAATGGTAAGCCGTCGCGCCATCACTCTTGCTTTGTGATCGGTTCACCCCTTTGCGCCCAACCCCTCACCGTCCAGAGATCCGTGCGTACCAGAGTGGAATCCTAAGACTGGTTCTCAAATCGAACTCGGCAAACGCCGCTTCTCCCAAGCACCCCTTCTGGAGGCACCCTCGCTAGAATAGAAAAGCCTCTTGTCTATCACTGCCGTCATCGCCGAAAAGCCCTCCGTCGCCCGCGACATCGCCAAAGTCCTTGGCGCCAATCAAAAGGGCGACGGCTTCCTCCACGGCGGCGGCCACATCGTCACCTGGGCCATCGGTCACCTCGTCTCCTTAGCCCAGCCCCACGAAATCAAGCCCGAATGGAAGTTTTGGCGGCGCAACCTCCTCCCCATGCTCCCCGAAGCCTGGCCCCTGGTCGTCTACGAAAAAACCAAAGACCAGTTCGAAACCATCCGCAAAATCGTCAACTCCCCCAAAGTCGAACGCATCATCTGCGCAACCGACGCCGGGCGCGAAGGCGAACTCATCTTCCGCTACATCTACGACGCTGCCGAAACCAACAAGCCCGTCCAACGCCTCTGGATTTCTTCATTAACCCCTGACGCCATCACCGCAGGCTTCGCCGCCCTCAAAGATTCCCGCGAATACGACGGCCTCGCCAACGCCGCCCGTGGCCGCTCCCGCGCCGATTGGCTCGTCGGCATGAACCTCTCCCGCGCCTACTCCATCGCTTACGACGAAACCCTCTCCGTAGGCCGCGTACAAACCCCTACGCTAGCGATGCTGGTCGAACGCGAACTCTTGATCCAAGCCTTCGTCCCCGAGGAATACCGCGAAGTAGCCGTCACCTTCTCTCCTCAAAAAGTCCCCGGCAAACCAACCTACATCGGTACCTGGTTCCAAGCCCCCAAGCCCGGCGAAAGCATGCAGCAAGCCATGCGCCTCCCCGCCGATCCCGCCCTTTCCAAAGAAATCACTACCAGGGCCAAGACTGGCATCGCACACATCGCTTCTCTCGAATCGGAATCAAAGAAGATGGTGCCCCCGCAGTTCTACGACTTGACCGAACTTCAGCGCCACGCCAACCGCCTCTATGGTTTCAGCGCACAGAAGACTCTCGATCTGGCCCAGAAACTCTACGAAACCTACAAGCTCATTTCCTACCCCAGAACCGACTCGCGCCACCTCTCCAAAACCGTCGCCGCCGGCCTCGCCAACGTAGTCAAAGCCGTCGCACCCAGCTACCCCGGCCTCGTGGCAAAAGGCAGCGGCGAGCGGCCCTTGGGCTTGCGTTACGTCGACGACACCAAGATTACAGACCACCACGCCATCATTCCCACGGCCACCTCGCCAGCCAAAGCGAACCTCACAGAAGACGAGCGCAGCCTCTACGATCTCGTAGCCCGCCGCCTCCTCATCGCCTGGCACGACGACTATCTCACCGACGTCACCACAGTCATCACTGCAATTACCAATAACGCAATCGTTGACACCTACCACTCCACCGGAACCCTGATTCGCCAGCAAGGCTGGAAGGTATTAGACATCAAGGGCAAAGAGAAAGAAACAGGCGAACAAACCCTCCCCACCGAGCTAGAGCTCAACCAACTCCAGGACGTTCTCAAAGCCGAATCCACGCTAAAGAAAACCCGCCCCCCAAAGCGCTTCACCGACGCAACTCTTCTAACGGCGATGCAGACCGCAGGCAAGACTCTCGACGAAAAAGAGCTCTCCGACGCCATGAAAGAGACCGGCCTCGGCACTCCCGCCACCCGCGCCTCCATCATCGAAGTCCTGCTTGAGCGCGGCTACATCGAGCGTCAGGCCAAAGCCCTCGCCGCCACCGGCAAAGGCATCCACCTGATCGAGGTCGTCCACCCTGAAGTTAAAAGCCCCGCCATGACCGGCCAGTGGGAAGCCCAGCTCAAACGCATGGAGCGCGGTCAGGCAGACCTCGCCCCCTTCATGGCCGGCATCGAAGATTATGTTCGCGACGTAGTAGGAAAAGTCGGCGACAAACCGGTCACTCTTGCCACTACATCTGCAAGCAAAGTGATACCCAAAGACCTCCCCCAAGTGCCAGCCGAACTCCGGGAAATCCTCCACCAGTGCTTCGGCTTCACCGACTTCCGCCCCAGTCAAGAACAGGTCTGCCGCGCCGTAGTAGAAGGCAAAGACGTCCTGCTAGTCATGCCCACGGGTGCGGGCAAGTCCCTCTGCTACCAGTTGCCAGGCCTGGCCCGCGGAGGCACAACGCTAGTCATCAGCCCCCTCATCGCCCTGATGGAAGATCAGGTAGCAAAGCTGCAAGAGCGAGGCTTCGCCGTCGAGCGTATCCACTCAGGGCGAGACCGCGCCGCCTCCCGCCAGGCCTGTATCGACTATCTCGCTGGCCGCCTGCAATTCCTCTTCATCGCACCAGAGCGTCTCCGCGTCCCCGGCTTCCCCGAGATGTTAGCCAAGCGCAAGCCGTCGCTGGTCGCCGTCGACGAAGCCCACTGCATCTCGCAATGGGGTCACGACTTCCGCCCCGATTACCGCACCCTGGGCCAGTACCTCCCATCGCTGCGGCCCGCCCCCGTCATCGCCCTCACTGCCACCGCCACCCCCATCGTCCAGAACGACATCATCAGCCAACTGAATCTGACCGAAGGCGGCAAATTCATTCAGGGCTTCCGCCGCGACAACATTGCGATCGAAGTGATGGAAGTGAGCCCCGGCGACAGGGCCGACCGCGTCAAGCGCCTCCTCGCCGACCACGGCCGTCGCCCTGCGATTGTCTACGCTCCTACCCGTCAAAAAGCAGAAGAACTGGCTGCCGTATTGAAATCGAGTTTCCCCGCTGCTGCCTACCACGCCGGCCTCTCCGCAGAAGTCCGCGCCCGTGTTCAGGCCGGTTTTATCGAGGGCCGACTCGACGTGATCGTAGCCACCATTGCATTTGGAATGGGCATTGACAAAGCAAACGTCCGCACGGTGATCCATGTTGCTTTGCCCGGCAGCGTCGAGGCTTACTATCAAGAGATCGGTCGCGCCGGCCGCGACGGAGCCCCCTCCCGCGCCGTCCTGATGCATTCATATGCCGACCGCCACACCCACAGCTTTCTTCACGACCGCGACTACCCCGACATTAAAGTCCTCGAGAGAATTTACGCGCTTCTAGGCGAGACGCCACAACCTAAAGAGGACCTGCAAACCCTCTCCCGCCTGGGTCCGGAAGAATTCGACAAGGCTCTCGACAAGCTATGGATCCATGGCGGCGCATCGGTGGACTTCGCCGATAATGTAACTCTCGGCAAGCCGGAATGGCGGTCTCCGTACAGCGAGCAAATAGCGCAGAAACTGAATCGTCTCCAGTGCATGGTCCGGTTGGCCGAATCAAACGAATGCCGCATGTGCGCCCTGGTAGCCCACTTCGGAGACAAATACGGAGCGATCCAACCCTGTGGCATCTGCGACTTCTGCGCCCCTGAAGACTGCGAAGCCCAGCAATTCCGCAAAGCCACAGGCCCAGAGATCAAACTAGCCCACGAAGTCCTGAAAAAGCTCCAGCAAAATGACGGCCGCTCGACAGGCAAGCTCTTCGCCGAACTCTGCCCCGGCCACGATAAAGATAGAGGAGCCCGCGACATCTTCGAGCAGATCCTCAGCGCCATGGCCCGCACCGGCTTGATTGAGTTGAAAGACGAAGTCTTCAAGAAAGACGACCGGGAGATCAATTACCGCAAGGCAATCTTCATTGCGGCCCCTGAGGATTTCGAGTTAAAGATAAGGGAGACGCCAGACCGCAAACTTGGCAAGTCTCAATCCAGAAAGAAGGCTGCCGTCAAGCAGCCCAGAACCCGAACCACAGCAGAGGAACCGGTATTTGCAGCATTAAAGAAGTGGCGACTGGAGCAAGCCAAGAAAGAAGGTCTCCCTGCCTTCCGAATCCTATCGGACAAAGCACTCAGTGAAATCGCCGCAGACCGCCCCACCGCCACAGAAAAACTCCTCGAAGTCTCCGGCCTAGGCCCCAGATTAGTAACCCGCTACGGCCCCGCGATCCTGAAGGTGCTGGCCGAGGTCTAGTTGGTTATCGAGGTACTTCACTGTTCTCAGTCCAGCTATTTTCCAGGCACCTTTTTTAACTCCGCCTATCCCAGCGATGCGCCGGACGCACATGTCGAGATTCGTTTCCTGCCACTAAGGCGGCACCATTATGGGTCTTGGTGTTGGGCTGAGGGATAGATTGGGGATGTTGCTTAAAATCCCAGGGGTTCAATACCGCAACACGCGCTTTGTCGAAATGGCTTCGGTCGCGCGTAACAACTGTCAATCCGTAATGGGCCGCAGTGGCTGCAATGATGAGATCAGGATGAGAATAGGTATGACCAGTCTTCCGGCCATCCTCCAACAGTAATCGCCATCGAAGCAGGATTTCTTCGCTAAGTGGTAGCGTACGATCTGGGTCGATCATGGGACGAACCTTGAGCGCGAGCCAATCCTGCAAAGCTGCTCGTTTTCGTGAGTCAGGACATAGTTATATGCCGAAGCGAATTTCCGCCAGACTGACTACACTGATGTAGAGTTTCGAGATTGGAGTTGAAGCAACAAACTCCAAAACTTTCGGCTCAGCCTTGGGCTTGCGGAGCTCTGCTATAACGTTGGTATCAATCAACAACGCCATCAAAAATTAACATCCCTCACCAACGGCGAAGGCACACGGGATGCTTCGAGATCGACCTCTGGATAGGGACAGGACTGCAAAGCCGTAATCAAATCAACACCGGATCTGGTATCCGGCCCGGAAGATCGTAACGCAGACTGAATGAGATCTTCGGGGCTGTTGAACTCTCCAGATTGCATTCGCTGCTGGATCAGTGCTTCAACGTCGGGACTTGTGATTTCAATAGTCAACGGGTCGACATCCTGTTCTTAGCTTTGGATCTCTCAGAATAGCAAGACTAGAAACGCCCTTGCGGGTGGGGAATTTGGCGTAGGCGAACTGCTGCCTTGTAGATGCCAGGTATGGGACGCATTCGTTACTGCTGCTCAAGCAGATTGCCCATGCGCTGGGCCCGGGTCGAGATTCGTTTCCGGGGGGGTGAAGGGGATTCGGTTGGATTATGGAGCGGTGCGCCCAAGAGCGTTTTGCGGTTGGTGCGGGTGGACGCGTCCCTAGCGGAATTTCGGAAAATATTGGCTGTTTGGATGGTGCTTTGGGTTTCGGCTAAGTGATTAACATTGAGGTAGTTGCCTGATTTCTGGTAAAACTCATTTGCGAGGAGCGTGGAAAAGTGTTGGCTGGGCTGCGCGTGGCAGGGCCGTAAACATTGGGGAAAATGGATGGTAGTGGTTGGGACGGTTCAGGAGTCTGTCGGAAATAGATTTTGACCAACCTAGAATCAACAACTTACAGCCAAGCCCGACCACAAAAGCCCCGTAAGTTGTTGATTCTACGTAGCGGATTCTCTATTCCCGACAGGCTCTCAGGCTGTCAGCCTCTCTAATACATACGTTCACCCGCGTTGAAATGACACATTAGCTGACGTAAGAAAACTCGAAAAGTCTTGTGCAATTATAACTTTGAAACTAACGTATCGATAGCCTTCAAACAATTGCTTCGATAGTCATCGTTCACTTGGACGCGATGTTTCCCAATGGACTGTTTCCCCGCCTCTAGTTTGGAGAATGGACAGCCTCGCGCAAAAGCCACTACACCAGCAGTCTGGAAATCTCGAACATCGACAGCACCATCGTTAATCGTGCTAAAAGTGAAGTAGTTTGGATTGCTCTTGAGCAATTGGTTTACGTCTTTGTCAATTTCTTGGAGCACAGCATAATAGGCGGAAGCTGGTCCCATATACTGTGTAAGACGGTTTTTCACAATGAGATGTACTTTGGGGAGTTTTCGTTTGGCAGCTTCCAACTTGGTGTTGAATGCAAAGGTCGAATAGTCGGGCGATGGTAATTGAAGGCCGTAGACCAGTGACAATGCATTCTGTACCGCCCTGCGAGACGAATCGTCCGCCATCACTGGTAGAATGAGGCGATCAATAGCAGCTAGCCCGATCTGAGTGTAGATCGAAAAGCTAGGATTGCAGTCAAGAAAGACAACATCATATTCGTCTTTGACTGGCTCCAGTAGATCGCGTACCCAGTCGATAATTGTGAGCCATGTATTCGTACCAGGAATCTGCGCGTTGGAAAGAGTATTAATTGCGTTTGCTTGAAGCTCAAGTAGCGGGTCGCCGCAAACAAGATCAATATTCTCGGGTACGTGCTTGTTAAAAGCGCTCGGTGACATGATAAAGTCCGTAGAGTTAAATATTGGCACGTTGAATGGTGATGGCAGGCGTATCTGAAAATAGCCGCCAATGCTACAACGTGGCGTCTTGCCTTGGGTAGCCAGCAAATTCCGGCTCCCTTTTTGCGTGAGACCGCCAAGGAACAACTCGGACAGATTCGCTTGTGGGCAAACATCTAACGCCAGGATCTTTTTCTTGGGATTCTTTTCGGCGTATCTGCAAATGGCCTGAAAGGCAAGGCTAGTCTTACCTGTTCCACCTTTATTGTTCCAAAAGGCATAGCGGATATGAGTTTTGTTCAAGGAATTGTGAATAGGCTTCAAGGTTGTCATTATCAGACGATAACATGTCTTGTATAGACATGCAAGTGGAATTATAAGACTTCTGATTGTCCTAGTTGAACCCTCTGGCGCTGGCGCAATCTTCGGGGAATGTCGTCGGAAAGTCGTCAGCCTGAAGGAAAGTCGTCGGAAAGTCGTCAGCCTGAAGGGAAAGTCGTCAGCCTGAAGTGTCCCAGCGCCATCCATCCATTTCCCTCAATGTTTTCGGCGTCTTTTCTCCCAATTCTTGCTCCAGCTTGACCTCAACCTTCCCGGGTGAATTTGGCACCCAGCCTACAAGTCACTCAGAATCTATCACTTAGCCAAAAAACAAAAACGCTCCCAAAACCCAGAATTTCGCAAAAATCACAGCAGGGACGGGTACACCCGCACCAACCCCAAAATCACCCTGAGACCTCACAAAACGCATCATCGACTCGCTCTTTGGCTGCCCGCACAAAGTGTTTTTGCACTGGATTCTCTGCAGCCCGTCGGCTGGAGGCGAGGGCCATTCTGAAATTTGCCAGTGCCCGCCTGACCCTGAACCAAACTTCAATTCACCGTGCCCAAGTCTTGGGCGCTTTGGGCTATGGGCCATTTGATGCCCTTCATATCGCAGCGGCTGAATCAGGCGAAGTAGATTTACTCTTCACCACCGATGATCGCTTAATGAATAAGGCTGCCCGCGGATTAGGTAGCCCTCGAATTCAGGTTCGAAATCCGCTATCTTGGATTCAGGAAGCAAAATGACGGCCATTGACCAGCTGACCGACGAACAATTCGAACGCCAAGCCCTCGATTTGCTCAGACGCGAGTTCGGGCTAGACGGCTTGGCGCGCTTTCTCCGTCTCAATCGCGCTGGTACCGGCGACTACACTCGAGACCGCGACGAATGGCAAAAAGACCTGACACTCGATCAGATCATTCAGTCCATCCATGCTCATCGCGAAAAGCCTCAGCCATAGCTTCTGGGAAAGTCATCAGCCTGACGCGTCCCAGCGCCATCCATCCATTTTGCTCAATGTTTTTGAGGTCTTCTCTCCCAATTCCAGCCTCAGCCAGCCCTCTACCTTCCCGATCAAATTCTGCACCATGCCCGCAAGTCACCCAGAATATATCACTTAGCTCAAACCCAAAAACGTTCCAACAAGCCAGGATTTTGCAACAATCACGGTAGGGACGGGTCCACCCTTACCAACCCCAAAATCACCCTGAGACCGCCAAGCCCTATGCCGTGCGAAGCCGATTCACTGGCAAGAACCGAATGTCTACTCGGGCCTCCCGCGCATCCGCAATCCGCTTGAGCAGCATTAGCGAATGCCCCACGTAATCGGCATCTTCAAGCCGGCAAATAGCCGAAGCCTCCACCCGCTTGGCCAACTCCCGCTGGCGCAATCCCGGCACTCAGCGCAACACTCTCAAACTGCTCAGCCTGCTTGAGTGCTTGCCGCGATCATGCGCATACTGGAGCCGAACAAGTTCTGCATCAGTTCCACCAGAACCTGTAAACTGAGGTTTTAGGGGAGCCATAGCCATGAAATACCCAGTCGTTTTAGAACTCGAATCTGATGGCGGATTCGTCGCGTCCGTTCCAGTTCTTCCCGGTTGTGTCTCGCAAGGAGACAGCCGCGAAGAGGCCCTGCATAACATCCACGAGGCAACTGATCTCTATATCGAAGACTGCCACTTGTCTGGTGATCCGGTTCCCGAAGAAGCCTCGCTCGAATACGTTGAGTTGGTGACTAGTAAGCGCTAATGAAGCTGCCTTCGGATGTTTCCGGTCGCACAATGCAAAGCGCGCTGGAGCGGGTTGGATTCGTCTATTAGTGGCAAAAAGGAAGCCACATCGTCCTTCGCAGAGATGTCCCCTATGCAAGGGTTATCGTTCCCGATCACAAAACACTGAGGCCTGGCACGCTGCGGCAAATTCTCAATGAAGCCGGGCTCACAGTGCAGCAATTCATGGAACTTCTCTGATAGCCTTGCCGCAAAAGGGAAAGTCGTTCCAAAGTCCTCAGCCTGCCGCGTCCCAGCGCCGTCCCTCCATTTTCCTCTGAGCAGCAATTGCGAGTGCCTCTCGTAATCGGCATCTTCAAGCCGGCAATTAACCGAAGCCCCCACCCACTCAGCCTTCTCTCGCTGGCGCAATCCCGCCTGCCAATTGGAAAATCCCCAAATACGCTACCGTGGATTGGAAGAATACTTCCAGCAAATGCAACTCACCATCCAGATTCCTGATGATCTTGCTCTGCTCCTCAGCACAAGGGTAAGCAGTCTTTCGTCCATGGCAATAGAAGCCCTCGCTGCCGACGAGTATCGCTTGGGCCACCTCACCAAGCCAGACTTACGACGATGGCTCGGCCTCGAAACCAGCTACGAAATCAATGGCTTCTTAAAGCGTCACGCCATCTTTGACGACTACACTCTCCAGGATCTTGGGTGTTTGGCACCTGACAGCTTGACTCGCACCTCCCGATTGCGATATCAAGGGTCCGTGAAACTCTTGCTCTTGATCGCCCTTCTCAGTCTGGCCCTTTCGGCCGCCTCTCCCGAAGAAAACATCCGCGCTGCCGAAAAGGCCTGGAATGAAGCCGTCGTCAAGCAGGATTTTGCAGCGCTGGAGCGCATCTTCTCACCAGATCTGATCTACGCCCACTCCACGGGCAACATTGAAACACGGGACGAGTATCTGGCCCGCCTTCGCACAGGCAAGCAGCGCTACGACACGTTTACTTACGAGAAATCAAAAGTGAATGTTTATGGTGCATCGGCTGTGATGCATTCCACCGTTCGCGTGACGGGCAAGAACGATTCTGGTGCCTTCAATGACCATCTGATGATGATGCATTTCTGGGTCAAAAAAGGAAAGGCGTGGGTTCTGGTTGCTCACCAGACCACACGCATTCCTTAGCCTAGACCTTCTCTGGCACTACGTAGGGCTTGCGGTAGTTCCGCTTCAGCATCCTGTCGGCTTCGGTGTCGCCGACAAACTTTTCTTTAGCCGGGTCGAAGGTGAGCTGTCTTCCAAGCCGGTAGGATATGTTGCCAAGGTGCGCCAGTCCGCTGGCCAGGTGGGCGGTCTCCACGGGGCCATTCTGGTCGCTAGTCTTGCGGCTATAGACGGCCTTGATGAAGTTCTGATAGTGGTCGCCGCCAGCTTTGCGAGCGGGGCCCTTTTCCTTCTTCTGGCCGAGATAGGTTTCGAAAGTATCGTACCCTTTGACAACGAGATATCCTTCGGTGCCGTAGAAGATGTTGCCGACGCTTGCTCCGCCTTCGTCGTTGGTCATCCAGTGCCGAACTTCAAACTGGATCATCTTTTTTTCTTTCGGGTAATGGTAAAGCGAGGTCTGCACCTCAGGCGTCTCTTTGTCGTCGTCGAAAGTAAACTTGCCGCCGAGGGAAGTGATCTTCTCGGGGAAGCTATCGACGCCCAGGCCCCACATGCACATGTCGGTTTCATGGATGCCCTGATTGCCTACGTCGCCGTTGCCCCATTCCCAATGCCAATGCCAGTTGTAATGCACGTGGCGGCGGCTGAAAGGTACGTGCTGTGCCGGGCCTTCCCAGATGTCGTAATCGAGGTTGGCAGGCACGGGTTCGGGCTGCTTGTTACCGATGGATGGTCTCCAGCGGAAGACCAGCCCGCGTGACATGTAGACGTTGCCGATGACGCCTTTACGCATTAGCGCGACGGCTTCCTGCAGGGCCTCACTTGAGCGCAACTGCACACCGTGCTGAACGATACGGCTGTACTTCTTTGCCGCTTCCACCATCTTGCGGCCTTCAAAGATGTTGTGGCTGCCGGGCTTTTCGACATATACGTCCTTGCCAGCCTGACAGGCCCAGATCGCTGCCAGTGAGTGCCAGTGGTTGGGCGTTGCAATCGACACAGCGTCGACTTCTTTGTCTTCGTAAACTTTTCTCAGGTCTTTGTAGGTCTTGATTTTCTTGCCGTACCTGGTCTGAAATTCATCGGCTCGCTTCGCAAGCAGATCTCCGTCCGGATCGCAGATGCCGACAATCTCGGCGTCCTTCAAGCCCATGAAGCCCGCAATATGGTCTTTGCCACGGCCATTGACTCCCAGCGTCACGACGCGGATTTTGTCATTCGGCGATCTTGCCCCTTGCACCAGCGGAGCCGCCATGGCCCCCATCAAAAACATGCGTCGCGAGCTCATTTTCAGCTCTCCTTTTCCGCCTATCCTATCACTATGACTTCCAATTTATTGCCCGACGTTACAGCCGTTCATGAAGCGTTTATCACCGCTGCGGTGGGCCGTCTTCGCCAGCAGGAATCGCGGATTCACGATTGCATCCACCTCCTTTCGGAAGACCAGGTATGGTCTCGCGGGAATGAGAATTCGAATTCGGTCGCGAACCTGGTTTTGCACCTGATCGGAAATTTGGGGCAGTGGGTTGTTGCGGGTGTTGGCGGAGCACCGGATCATCGAGATCGCGACTCTGAATTCCAGACCCTTTCTGGAATCACCAGGGAAGAACTCTCTGCCCGGTTGAAGGCCCGCATGGATCAGGTGGTGGATGTGATCGAAAAAGTTCCGGTCTCGCGGCTGCTTGAAGTGGTCAGTCCGCAGGGTTATTCGTTACCGGTGATGGAAGTGATCACACACATAACAGAGCACTTCTACCACCACGGCGGACAGATCATACTCCTGACCAAGCTCTACCTGAATGTCGACCTGGCGTACTACAAACACCTCGCCTCAAATAATGTCAAACATGCTGAAACGATTCCTTAATAAAAAATACTAGAAGGGGCCTCGTTTTGCGCGTATCTTTGTAAGCGAGGCCCTGTTTGCCAAATGCGTTCTTTATGGACCGCCACCATCACAGTAACTTTGAGCGTCCTTTTTTCGCTACGCGCGGAATCGCTCCCCAGTCTCACAGTGTTGCTCACTGTTGACGGTAAAGCTTCCGCTGTTGCTCTGAATGAGATGAAGTCTGAACTGAACTCCATCATGAAAGAGACGGGCCGCCACCTGGATGTCCGGCTTCGTAGTCAAGCTGCTCCTAACGAGACCTTCGATGATGTAGTGCTGGTCAAGCTCAAGGGCACCTGCAAGATGGAAAGATTCGTGCCTTTGATGGACGAGCGTGGTCCGTTGGCTTGGACTCACTCCACAGATGGTACGATTCTCCCCTTCGCTGAAGTTTCCTGTGATCGAATCGCGAATGCCGTAGCGGGAGCGCTGTGGGGTGGCGAGCGCAAACAGGCCAACAAGCTACTGGGGCGCGCCATGGGGCGTGTGCTGGCACACGAGCTGTATCACATTATCGGAAAAACTCACGAGCACAACGCTGACGGCTCGCTTGCCAAAGAAGCGATCTCGGCCAAGCAATTGATTTCCGACAAACGGATTACATTCGACATGCGCGATCAAAACCGGCTGACGCCGTAAGGGTGCAAATCGCAGCTAGTTTTTGAAGACCCGGGCAAACAACTTGTCAATGTTTTTGAGCTGCCGTCCGGCAGAGAACGTTTCATCGAGCTGCTCGGGGCTCAAATGCATTGTCACCTCAGGATCGGCAGCAACCGCTGTCTTGAAGCTGGTACCGCTCTCCCAGCACTGCATCGCGTGCGTTTGCACCAAGCGGTACGCCGTCTCGCGCAGCATTCCTGCTTCGGCCAGATCCAGCAATAACTGGCCACTAAACACGATGCCGAGCGTCGAGTTGAAGTTGGCCATCATGCGGTCTTCATTCACCCGCATTCCTTCTACCAGCCAGGTTGTCTTGGCCAACAAGTAATCAGTCAGGATTGTTGAATCTGGAAGGATCACACGCTCTACAGAGCTGTGCGAGATGTCGCGTTCATGCCACAAGGCGATGTTTTCAAAGGCTGCCTGCAGGTTCGACCTTACAATGCGGGCAAGCCCACAGATCTGCTCACACACGATGGGGTTCTTCTTGTGCGGCATCGCACTGGACCCCTTCTGTCCGGGGGCAAAAGGCTCTTCAGCCTCACATACTTCGGTGCGCTGCAAATGGCGTACTTCGAGAGCGATCTTTTCGAGCGTCGCACAAATCAGAGCCAGCACCGAAATGTAATTCGCATGAAGATCGCGAGACAAGACCTGGCTGGATACGGGTGCAGCCTTGAGGCCCAACCCCTCGCAGATCAATTCTTCAGACTCGGGCGAGAGGTGTGCAAAAGCGCCTACTGCCCCGGAAGTCTTGCCCACCCGGATCTCCTCTGAGGCCCGATCAAAGCGTTCGGCATTGCGTCGCAATTCGTCGTAGAAATTGGCGAGCTTAAGGCCGAACGTGACCGGCTCTGCATGTACCCCGTGGGTGCGGCCAATCTGGATTGTGTGCTTGTGTTCGAGTGCGCGTTTCTTGAGCGCGGCAAGCAAATCTTGAAGGCCCCTGGCGATCAGCAAGCTCGACTGCTTGATCTGCAATGCTTGCGCCGTGTCGACGACGTCGTTTGAGGTCAGTCCATAATGCAACCAGCGTGAATGCCCGGCCTGGCCTTTATCCTTCAATGTCTCAGCCACTGCGGTAGTGAATGCGATCACGTCGTGTTTGACTTCACGCTCGATCTCGCCGATGCGATCTACAGAGAAGCCCGCGTGCTCGCGTAGTGCGGCGGCAGCTTCCACTGGCACCAGGCCCAGATGCGCCAGGGCTTCAGACGCAGCCAATTCCACATCAAGCCAGCACTGATATTTGTTGTGTTCGGACCAGATTTGGCCCATCTCCGGGCGTGTATAACGTTGGATCATGATTCAACCTAGATTTCAAAAAATGAAGACTGCTGGCGTGGTTCTGACACCGATAGATCGATGTTGGTGAGACCTCGCCGGTCAATCGCCTGCGCCGCCACCATGTGTGCCAGCGCCGGTAAATTATTCTGCTCGCTTAAATGCCCCAGCACCAGCTTGCGCGTGCGTGGCGACAGATCATCGAGAATGAACTGGCTCACGACATCGTTGGATAAATGTCCGCGTCGCGACATCACGCGCTGCTTCAGGCTCCAGGGATAGGGCCCGACCTTTAGCATTTCCAGATCGTGGTTTGATTCGAGCAAGAGGATGTCGCAATCCTGCAAATGGTAACGAATCGAGTCTGGCATATAGCCGAGATCCGTACAGAGCCCCACTTTGCGTCCGTTCGAGCTGAAGGTAAAACCCACGGGGTCTTCTGCATCGTGAGGAAGGGAAAACGACTGTACTTCGAAGGACCCGATCATTAGCTTCGAGCCTGCCTGAAAAGGGCAAAAATGCATCGCTTCTTTGCCTTCTTCGAGCGCACTTGCTGTCGCGGTGGTCAGGTACACGGGCTTAGCGAGCTTCTTGGCAATTGGAGCAAGCCCCGAGACATGGTCGCAATGTTCATGCGTCACGAGGATCGCATCAATACAGGCGGGGTCAACGCCATTGGCTTCGAGACGCGCAAAGGTTTCCCGGCGAGACAGACCACAGTCCACCAGCAGGTGCGTCACACCATCACTAATGAATGCGGAATTGCCAGCGCTAGAACTCGCGAGGATGAGAAACCGGACAGGAAATAACACTCGATTGACTTGAACTGCCAGTCTAGCAAGAAGCGTAGTAATCGGCCATCCTGCGATGCCCCTCGATGGGAGCAATGCAATCCTGAGTTGCGACGACGCTGAAGAATTCCATCAAGTCGGCCATGCGCGGATGGAAGAGACGGACGAGTTTCGCTTGCATCCGCACGAGCCCTGCTGGCGCTTTCGGCATCCACACCTTTGATTTGCCAATTGAGCGACCCACAATTTCATTGATCTGTGCGCGCGTCAAAACTTCAGGTCCGCCGCAAGAAAGATCGGCAGGTCCAGCACACAGGCACTTGACTATCAACTCCGCAACATCCTGCGGATCGATAGGGTTGGTGCGTGCCAGACCATTGCCAATCAGCGGCAGAATGCCTTTACGAGCCATCGGCAGAAGATCTTCGAACGAACTGAAGATTCCTGTCGGCCGAACTACTGTGGACGAGATTGGTGCCTTGCGAAGATGCTCGACAAAGCTTTCATGCGCTTTCACGTAAGCCGTGTGCGCGTAGCCGTCGTCCACATGGACGCTCAAGTAAACAAATCGTTTGGCACCTGCCCGCAGACTCTCCTCAAGCAAGTGCTTGTTCAGTATTGGATCGACCTGACCAAAACCTCGCTTGTCCTTGCCGCTCATCGAGACGCTTGCCCCAGCGCAGGAAACGACCAATTCACAGCCTTCGGCCAATCCGATCACCTGGTCGCGCCTGGTGAGATCCCGGCCAGAGATCGCAGTCACGTTGTGGCCAGCCGCGCGCAATAAGACAAGCACGCGCCGGCCAACCTGGCCACTCGCTCCAGCCAAAAGAACGTTCACACCCTTACAAGCGTAAAAGGCTTCGCAAGTAGATCACATCACGTTGAAAAATTGGAATTTCAAGGTCGATTGCCCACTCTCCATCAGAATTACGGCGCAATGCCCGCCCCCGCTTGAAATCCGAAGGTTCCTTTGCCCAATTCAAACCTTTGGCATGCAGCAGGTCGTGCTTTTCGGGCTCAGACTTACCCAGCAATTCTTCATGCGAGTAATGGGCAGAAGCCAGCATGTTCAGGCTATTGGCCGATGCGTCGAGCTGGCGCCAGATGAAATACTTTTCGACTTCGCCTGGCTGCGCGATCACGAGCGCACGGCAATCGAAACTGGCAAGGTTTGTGGAAGGAAAGGCCCTGGTGAATGCAGCCGTGAATACACTTGCCGCAACCGACACAAGCTTCTGCAAATTGCCGTCAAACCACAGCGGACTCTTTTCGGTTTCAAGGTCTGTCAGCAGAAAGGAAAACTCATCGCTCTGCCCATAAGCGAAGCGGCAACCTGTCATCTCAATGCAAAGAGCGAGAGCTGCCTGGTCGAGAGCGTTGGCCAATGGCCGGCAATAGGGACGTTCAAGCTCCTTGGTGAATTGATGAAAGCTTCGCCCATCGATCCGCAGGACCACATGTGTCTGCCGGGGCAACTGGATGCGAAGTGCGTCTTCGTAGTATTGCTTGATTCGAGATCCGAGTTCGTCTTTCATGCGCTAAGTTGGGAAAGGAATGCGTGTCGTCCTAGATACCAACATACTAATATCCGCCTGCTGGAAGCCAGGCGGCCTCGAAGAACAGGTCGTAGACCACGGCCTGGGTGGGCGCTTTATTATGGCAGTCAGCCCGGCACTATGGGCAGAGTATGTTGAAGTTCTTGCCCGGCCGAAGTTCGCAAAGCTCACGCCTCGCATTGATGCGCTACTCGCCCGCCTTAAACCACAGGTGATCCAGCTAGAAACAACCGCCACGCTTGAATTGGCTAGCGACCCCGATGATAACCGCATCCTCGAATGTGCCCTTGCCGCAGGAGCAAAGTACATCGTCACTGGCAACCTCAGGCACTTTCCGGTGGACTGGCCGGTGGCGCGCATCGTGAACGCGCGCCAATTCCTGGATGAAATGAATTATTGAAGCTTGACCGGTTCGGCACTGCCGTAATAAAGGCCGTTAAAGAAGAGCTTGAAGGTGCCGTGCGGCTGCGCACGGAAGATGACTTCTGGCCCGTAGAGGAATAGCTTGCCCTCACCGACTTTTGCTTCAGCCACTGCGACTCCACCCTCCAGATAGTGCTGGCCCCACGCCCAACCGCTTCGTAGCGGTTTGGCATCGGCAAACCAGGCAACGGGCTTCACGTTCAACAAGCCTGCATCGGGCTTGAGCTTGAATACGGGGCTGTCTTCAAAGAAGATGTCTACCTTCTTGTCCATACCGTAAGCAAGCGGATTCGTATTGTCCACCGCCACTTCAACAACCGACCCTGGCACGTAGAATTTTTCGTTTGGCAGCTTGCGTTCCGAGCCATTGGCAAGCCGCTCCACCAATTGGTCTCCAATGGGCAAGTCCAGCATCTGGGCTAGCGCGGTTGAGGTGCCAATCGTCAACACGGTTCCACCTGACTCGAGGAACTTCTTGAGATGCGGAACCGTCTTTTCTTTAGTCACACGGCCCTGACGATCACGCCACTCCTGAGTGAGGTTTGATGCGCCACCCTCGGGGGCACCGCCACCGAAGCGGGCACGCTCGGAGATCCCGCCAGTAACAAACACAAGAACATCGAATTTGGATCGCAGTTCGCCCTGGTCAAGCGACGGTGGATAAACAACTTCAAACGGAAATTGGAATTGTTCAAACAACCAGCGAGTCCAACCCGAAGGCATCGACCCGCCCACGTTATCCCAAAGACCAATCCGGACCGGCTTCAGCTTTAACGCGTCTCCAGCCGGCTTGGTCGCGGCCGTCGTGAAAGTCACCCGAGCGTCCCTGGCGATCACCGCAACATTCTGTGCTGTCTTAGCCTTGGAAGGAACATAGATCGTTCCAGCTTCAAGCCCAATGCTGTTCTTCAGCCAGTAGACATCCTCACCGGCTGCCAGCAACTGATTGATCGCCTTGAAGGAATCGTTCACACGGTGGCTCAACAGATAACCAGCCGCACCGCTACCTGTCACCTTGCCAGCAGGCAAATCGATGAAGCCGGTCAGTTTTTCAAAGGGACCGTTGAAGTCGTCGAGAATGCGATCAAACTTGACGCCCATCAAATAGGCAAGCGTCCAGCCGGCGCTGTCGTAGGGCGCGATTGGGGGCCCGCCGGGGTAGCGGAAGTCGTTGGGATAATTCTGCGGTTCAAACATATCCAGCAGGTGTGGGCGAAACGCCTGGTTCGCCTTGAAGACAATCGAACCCTTTGGGTACTTCTTGCCGGCCACCTCAAAGTCTGCCGTTGCGCGATCCACCGTCAAACCCATCCACTGCAGCGTCTGTGTGAACTTGAGAGCAGTATTGAAGTCAATTTGATCTGCCGGCAGGATGTACCCGCGCGGGTCTCGCCATTCCGGCTTGAGCAACTCCTGGTAGTATTTCATCGGAACCACGCCGCCACTACGGCCTTCCCCAGCAGTGATGCCGTCCTTTGCCAGGCGCTCCGATAGCCATTCGAGGCGCTTGGGAACCATGGTCCAGTTGTCCTTGCTGCCGCGCTCAATCGAATTCTTGCCCATCCGGTAAATGTTAAAGAGCAGATCGTCCTTGTGGCGCGAGGCATAGTCGAGAATGGCCCGGTTTGCTGAGATCGAATAATCGAGTGATTGCTGGAAGTGCCACTTTGCTTGCGGGGCGATTGGGAATGGAGTGGTCTTGTTCTGCAACATGCGCGATGGCACAAAGGGGATGTCCATCGGTGTTGGATTGCCGGCAGACTCGGTCAGGATCCCGATCATGTTGTGGAAGTAGGAAGTCGTTCGCAGACCACCGTTGTACCAGACGGAGAAGCTGGCACCTTCACGAGTGGTAAACCCAGCCTTGCCTTCGACTGCAAATCTTGAATGCATCGCCGACCCAACCTGATCTACGCCGATCATCATCAGCGGATCAAAGAGGTAGCTTGAGGGATCACGGAAGGGTGGGCAAAAGAGAATTGTGCCTGCCGGGCCGGACTGGTGGTGGTTATAAAGAATCTGCGGGATCCACTCAAGATAGAGCTGACGGTTGATGTTCTGCGTTTCCTTCTGGGTGCTCATAAAGAAGTCGCGATTGTTATCGTGGCCAACGTACTTCTGATAGAGACGCTCTGGAGAGTAGCGGCGCTTGGTTGGGTCCGGGTTGCGCATGTAGTTTGAGCTCACCAGTTCCATGCCGTCCGGGTTGGCATGAACCAAAAGAACGATACAGTCGCGCAGCATCCGCAGCGTCTCTTCGTCGTTGCGGGATACCATCTGATAAGTCATCTCGATCAACTGCGCTGCGCCAAGGACTTCGGACGCATGCAGACCGCCGTCGATCCACACTACAGCTTTGCCTTCTTTGGCCAATACTCTAGCCTGTTCATCGGTCAGGCCTTCAGCCATTGCCATGCGCCTGGCGATCTCTTTGTAGCGTGCGAGGTTCTTGATGTTTTCGGGCGAAGACACCACCGACATGTATTGCGTCCGGCCCTCTTCCGTCTTGCCGATATCGACCAGCTTCATGCGGTCTGATTCGACGGCGAGTAGCTTTACATACTTTTCGTATTGTGTGTAGGTAGCGAGAAAATAGTCGTCGCCAACATTTGACGCGAAAACATCTTTGGGCGAACTGATCTTGCGCTGTGCTGCGGCGCTGAGGCAAATAGCAAGAAAGACAATCCAAATCCGGAAATGCTGCATATCAGCAGATTGTCGCAAATTAAAGCGTCAGTCTGCGCGCCCAAATATTCCTGTACCGCACCGGCACGTCATGATCTTGTAAACCCAGCGGCATTTCGGGCGCATGCGCCTCATATGTGCCAACCACCCGGTGTGACATCCGGCCGATCACTTCCTTGCGATGCTGAACGACTATTCCGTTGAATATCACTGACACATAAGCGGGCTTGGACAGATCTTTGCCCACAAAGCGCGGGGCCTCCCAGATAATGTCGTAGACATTCCATTCACCAGGCTTGCGAACCGGGTTCACTAGCGGCGGGTACTGCCCGTACACAGCTCCGGCATGGCCGTCAGCATAGGTGGGATTGTTGTAACTATCGAGCACCTGAATCTCATACATCCCCATGATGAGGATGCCTGAATTGGCACGCCATTGGGAGTCGCCCGAGATTTCTTTGGGTGCAGACCATTCCAGGTGCAACTGCATATCGCCAAAGGCCTCCCTGGTACGAGCATCGCCCGCGCCCGGCATCACTTCCATATAGCCGTTCTCAAGCTTCCAATCCATCTTCGGCTTGTTCTTCTTGCCAGCAAAGGTCCAATGGGAAAGGTCTTTTCCGTCCAGCAGTACAATCGCGTCTGACGGTGCACCACCCGGCATGTCTGCGGGACGGACTACAGCCGGTGCGGGACGATCCATGTCATGCACCTTCCACTGTTGAAACGGAATGACCGGGGTGTCTCTGTACCCTGTGGGCTGGTTAAAGCGGCTGGGCTTCTTCTCTTGAGCAAATGCGGCCGTACCAGCCAATACGGAGCTTAGAATTGCACGTCGTTTCATCACCCTAGAAGGCTATCAAAGAATCCCTACTTCAAGTACATCTCTGCCCAGGCTAAATGCTGCTCCATGATGTTCTGGGTGAATTTTGGTTCATTCGGGCCGTGCAGCGTGCGGGGATAGACGATCATCTTCACGGGCACATTGCGCCGCTTTAAGGCGGTGTGAAATTCATAGCCTTGCGTCGGCGGTACGCGCGGATCATTCTCTCCATGCAGGATCAACGTCGGTGTCCTCACATTCTGGATGTAGTTCATCGGCGAGCTCTTCTTATAAATGTCGGGCAATTCCCAGGGTGGCCCACCAAAGTAATCTTCGTAAACAGCCGGGATATCTTGTGTCCCGTACATAGAAACATGGTTGGTGATGCCGGCCCCGATGGCTGCACACTTGTAACGAGTTGTCTGCGTTACCGTCCATGCGGTCATGTAACCGCCATAACTCCATCCCATAACGCACATCTTGCCGGGGTCGGCTACCCCCATCGAGATCACCTGATTGACACCGAGCTCAATGTCCTGAAAATCAAGCCCGCCCCAATCCTGATCCACCCTGTTGCGGAAGGCAGCGCCATAGGCAGTGGAACCTCGCGGGTTTGGCCGCAGCACGGCAAAGCCCTTCGATGCAAAGGTTGCGACCGGGTACAAGCCGCCAGCGCCAACAAAACTTTCGGCAAATACGCCAGAGGGCCCACCATGAATATTCAGAATTAGCGGGGCATTCGTCCCTGCTTTGTAGCCTAACGGGTAGGTGAGAATGCCCTCAATTGACAGGCCATCCTTGCCTTTCCAAGTGATCACCTCAGACTTGGCAACTGCTGGTAAGTCAAGCCCTGCGTTTGCGGAACTCACCTGCACCGGCTCTCCACCCGAAGCCATGACAAAGGCCTCAACTGGTTTGTCGAGGCTCTGTGCCGGAAACCCGTAGTGTGTCCCGGCATCGTTCATCCTGACTCCGGTAAACAAACCCGCATTGGGTAAATACAAGTTGGTCAGCGGCCCATCCACCGGGAGCCGGTAGATGGCAGACCGGGTTCCCTTTGGCTCAAACACAACCAGCGATTTTGAATCTGGTGCCCAGCCCGCCACTTGTGGATTGTCGTTTGGTGTTGCAGGCAACTCGCGAATCTCACCGCTGGCTCGCGCATAAAGGGCGATGCGCTCGGCATCATGGCTCGATTTCTTCATGCGCCGCTGTAGCGCAATGTAGCGGCCGTCGGGAGAGTACACCGGATCGGATTCAAATGCACTGGTGGCCGCAATCTGCCGGGTCGTCCCTGTTGCCACATCCACTTCGAGCACATCGGCAGAGTAGGCTTCATTGGGCTCACTCGTATTGCGTCGCTCTACGGCAATTGTCTTGCCGTCTGGAGACCAGTCAAAGCTTGTGACATGGAAATCACCCTTCATCAGGCTTTTGGCTGTGGCACCAACTTCTTTGAGCTCGAGCACCCACAACCCCTGGCGGGGAGGCTTCTCACCAATCACACGAAAATCCAGTTTCTCTTTGCGGCGCTTCTCGAGGTCTTTGTCTTCTTCGGTTGCGGCAAAAGCCAGAAAGCGGCCATCGGGTGAATTTCGATACTGACCGAGCACGCCCTTCCAGTCAGTCAACTTCTCAGCTTCGCCACCCTCGACGGGAAGCCGGAAGTAGTTTCTTTTGCCTGATCGATCCGAAGCGAAAAAGATAGATTTTCCGTCGGAGGCCCAAGCTGGTGCGCTCACGCCTTTATCGCCCTGAGTCAACTGACGCCGTCCACTCCCATCGGCCTGAGCATAATACAGATGCGTCAGCATCTCGCTCTTTTCAGCCTCGATTACCGCCCGGGTTTCGAGCCAGATCACAGCCTTACCGTCGGGGGAGGGAATCACCTCGGAAACGGTTCTCAACTTCATCGACAAAGAGGGTGACCAATCAGCGGCAAACAACCCGGCAGCAATCAACAGAAGGAGCAATCGCATAAAGCGAGTTTACTCTAAGCTTCGGCGAGTTCTGTCCACACGTGCACGTGATCCCGTCCACTTCGCTTTGCAGAATACAGTGCTTCATCGGCCTTGGTAAACAGCGACTGTGAATCCATTACATCTTGCCATTCACATACGCCGCAAGAAAAAGTGATCTTGTGAACGCTTTGGTCAGGGGCGATAAACAATTCCTGACGAGCCAGGTCACAAACTCTCGATAGCATCGCCGATGCTTCGCGTTCTCCACCCTGGATTGAGATGACAAATTCATCTCCACCCCAACGGCCCACCCAGTCTGTCCGGCGCACATTCTTTCTTAAGAGATCGCCGATCTGGCGCAAAACGGTATCTCCAAAGTCATGTCCATAGGTGTCATTCAACACCTTGAAATTGTCGAGATCGAGAATCGCAAAGCTGAGGGCATTCTGCCGGATTCGAGTCAGTTCTATAGAGTCTTTGAGCCGGCTCTCCGAGCTTCGCCGATTGTAGATTCCTGTCAAATGGTCGAGCGCACCATTCTGATTTGCACTCTCAGCCAAATTCTGCATGGAACGGGTGATGAAGTTTACGTTCAGCATCAGATTGCCCAATTCATCCCTTTGGTGTACCCGCAATTCTGGGAGCACCCCGTCATTCAAGAAGCGATTTAGTTGCTTTGCAGTTTCAAGAATAGGCTGCAAAATGGCAAAAAGCATCCAGGAAACTAAGGCCGCCGAAGCCGAGGCTGCAAGCGCGGTGATCAAAATTGCCGATTCCAATTCCATACCTTGCAAGGTTGAGAATCCGATGAAGTAGAACACGATTGCCGACACTGGCAACAGTACGCCAGACACTACTGCGAGGACAACCTTGCTTTGGATGGAGGCTGCCAGGGGCAGACGGTTCAATAGCTCGTAGAATTTTAGTGCACTCAACATGAACCTTTTTTTCCTCTATTGAATCCATCGGCTCTTTTGAAGCCGTCTTTATATAGCAGTGGCTTTTCTCCCGGATCTACGGGAGTGGCCTTAGATCTGCGAGATCAGGAGATAGAATGAGGATTGTGAAGCTGAATCTGTCGATACTATGCGTTTTCGCCATGGGAGTCTTTGGGCAGGAGGCTTATAAAGGCCCTGTTCCTGATAAGGCCGATTTGCCCTTCATCCGCCACGCCAATAAATTGATTCCAACCGATCCCGGTGAAGCCAAGGATGATTCCGCCAAAGGCGACACTATCTATACTGTTCCCGGTGCAGGTGCTGCGGCCAAGACTCCTTTGACCGAGCCCATATTTATCATCAAGGTGGACAAGCTAAACGTCCAACAGATGCAGCTGTACAAGATGGAGACCAAAGCTGGACAGCGTGTGCTCAATCTTCCGCAGAGGCCCAAAAAGAATGGCCCCCGGGCCGTGCGGCTTTCGCTTGAACCTCTCTCGAGCGGACTCTACAAGCTAGAGGTACAAGAGGCACTCGAAAATGGAGAGTACTGTCTCTCACCTGGTGGCTCCAATGCCGTCTTTTGTTTTGCAGTCTACTAAGGGCTTGCTAGACTGGTGAGTTCTATGTTTCAAGGCCTCGAACACACCGCAATTGCTTCTCCAGACCCCAAAAGACTCGCTGATTGGTATGTAGCTCACCTTGAGTTCCACATCAATTTCGAATACGCCGGCAACTACTTCGTCAAGGCGCAGAATGGCTCCATGCTCGAGATTATCCCGAGTGATGGCGCACCAGGCCCCAACGAAATGAAGACTCCTGGTATCCGTCACCTCGCTATCGCTATTGACGATTTCGACGCGGCTTACGCTTTGCTTCAAGCTAAGGGCGTCACCTTCAAGGCTGAGCCATTTAGCAATCAGGGCAATCGCCTGGTCTTCTTTGAAGATGCTGATGGCAATCTCTGCCACTTGATCCAGCGCGATAAACCGCTCCCCTAAGAAACATCCAGCATTGAAACGTCAGATTTTTAAGGCATTCGAGTACCCCGAATTCCGGCTCATGTGGCTAGGGGCATGTACTTCGTCCATCGGGACCTGGATGCAGAATCTGGCGCAAAGCTGGTTAGTTTACGAACTTACAAAATCCGCCTGGTATCTCGGCCTTGATGCATTCCTCGGTCAGATCCCTATCTTGCTCTTGAGCATGTTTGGCGGCGTCATGGCTGACCGTAAAGACCGGCGTAAAATCCTCGTCGTATCCCAGCTTGTCCAGATGACTTGCGCCATTACACTCGCGAGCTTGGCGTGGTTTGGGGTGGTGCAGGTTTGGCATGTTCTATTACTTTCTTTTACCGTTGGCTGCGCGCAGGCCTTTGGCGGCCCGGCTTATCAGGCAATGATCCCTTCACTTGTAAAGAAGGAAGATTTGCAAAATGCGATAGCAATGAATTCTATTCAATTCAACGTCGCTCGCGTGATCGGCCCAACCATAGGTGGAGTTACACTCGCCAAATTCGGTGCCGTCTGGTGTTTTGGCCTGAACGCTTTGAGCTTTCTCGCCGTGATTTTCACCTTGCTCCGGGTTGCTCCGAGGCCTCCTGCGATGACGGTTAAGGAGCCGATTCTTGAAAGCATGAAAGTTGGCCTGCGTTTCATCCGGGACAACTCTGTGATGGGCGGCCTGATCGTACTCGCCTTCATGATGACCCTGCTTGGTGTCTCATTTATGACCTTTCTGCCCGTCTTCGCCGAACGTGTTTTTCATCTTGGCAAGGATGCCTACTCGCAGATGCTTGTTATTTCAGGCATTGGAAGCGTGCTTGGAGGAATCTTTGTTGCTGCCACCAGCCACATCGAGCGCAAGGGATTGCTCGCGCTTTCTTCGCTGGGTGCGCTTGGCATCTTTATTTTCGGTTTCGCCAACTCGACCAATTTCCACATCGCCTGCTTGATGCTCTTTTTCGGTGGTGCTGCTCTGATTGCCTGCTTTGGTCTGGTCAGTTCTCTGGTGCAAACCCAAACTGAAGATTCCATGCGCGGCCGCGTGATGAGCATCTACAACGTAGCCTTTCGCGGCGGAATGCCAATCGGCGCATTCGCCTCTGGCACGTTAATCGAAAGCTTCGGCGCGCCCCAGGTGCTGGCTGGCAACGGGATTCTTCTTGTCGTGCTCAGCGGTATCTTCTGGATCACCCAGCGCCGTATCCGCCACCTCTAGACGGTGAAACCGCCATTGGATAGAATCAGGCATTCATGCTGATTGCTGTTCTTCTACTTTCTCTAAGCCTCTCGGCTCAAACTCTGCCCGTTGCATATCGGCAGTACTGCGCAGCCTGCCATGGTGATTCTGCCACTGGCACGGATCGCGGGCCTAACCTTGCCGGCACTCGCAGCTTGCGATCCAAAAGCGAAGCCCAGCTTCGCACGCTGATCGAAAAGGGCACCTCGGGTGGAATGCCAGCCTTTGCCAGCCTGAAGATTGAAGATCTGAACCTGCTTGCCAAAACAATTCGTAGCTGGAATGCCTCTGCCTTCGATGCGCGCCCCTCCGGCGATCTGGCAGCAGGGAAGCAGGTATTTGAGCAGAAATGCCTTGGTTGCCATATGGCCCACGGGCAAGGTGCGTCCAACGGGCCTGACTTGTCGAGTGTTGGCCTGGAACTCACCGTCGGTGAGATCGAAGCCCAACTGAGCAACCCCAACTCTCGCCGGGGCAAGCGCAACGCTGCTTCTTGCCCTTCCTGGGCTTTCTGCCCAGACGACCCCTGGTCGGTGGTCAAGGTTCAGATGGAGGACGGCAAATCGCTTCGCGGCTTTGCCCGGTCCAGAGGCCGCCATGACCTTCAGCTTCAGACCTTTGATGGCAAAATCCATCTGCTCAACAATCCAACCAAGATTGCAGAAGAGACAAGTTCGTTCATGCCTGCATTTCCCGCAGACCCGAATCTGATCGCTTACGTGTCTACCCTCGGCGGCATCAATAGCGGCAAGATCCCTCCGCCTAAAGTGCCTACTTCAGCAAGAGACATCCAACAGGTGCAGCAACCGAGCAGCGGCGAATGGCCTGGCTACCATGGCGCACCCACTGCCAACAGGCACAGTCCGCTTACTCAGATCAACACCACCAATGCTTCCAAGCTCAAGCTCGCGTGGACCTATTCTCTCCCTCACCTTGGCCTCCAAACCACACCTCTGGTCGCGGATGGCATCATGTACGTCACTGCTCCAAATCAAGTCTGCGCACTGGCTAGCGACACCGGCCGCGAGATTTGGTGCTACGCCCGCAACCGGGCCGATTCGACCAAAATTTCCGGCGACGCAGCCAAAGGTGCCCAGCGAGGTGCCGCTCTGCTCGGCAACAAGATTTTCTTTTCCACTGACGACGCCCACTTAATCGCCCTCAATCGTGTGACTGGCGCGCTGATGTGGCAGGTCTTCATGCCAGAATCTTTGCCTGGCGCATATGGTGCTACCGCAGCACCACTCGTCGTGGGGGATCTCGTCGTCGCTGGAATCGCTGGCGGAGACGCTCCCCTTCGCGGTTTCCTTGCTGCTTATAAAGCCGATACGGGCGAAGAAGCCTGGCGCTTCTGGACCATCCCCAAGCGCGGGGAACCCAAGTCTGAGACATGGGTTGGCAATGCGCTTGAAGTGGGTGGCGGTGCCACCTGGCTTACTGGCTCTTATGACGCTTCGCTCGACACGCTTTACTGGCCCGTTGGTAACCCGTATCCCGACACCGACGGCACTGAGCGCAAAGGCGACAACCTTTATACAGACTCCGTTGTTGCGCTTCATCCCAAGACCGGTCAGATCAAGTGGCACTTCCAATTCACTCCGCATGATCTGTGGGATTGGGACGCCACTGAGCCTCTTGTGCTGGTCGATGAAGTCTTCCAAGGCAAACCACGCAAGCTCCTGATCCAAGCTAATCGCAATGGCTTCTTTTATGTGCTGGACCGAACCAATGGGGAATTTCTATTGGGAACACCTTTTGTGAAGCGTCTCACCTGGGCCACCGGCCTCGACCCAAAGGGCCGCCCTATCGTGAACGAAAAGGCTAAGCCCACCATGGGCGGCACCCTCACTTGTCCCGCCGTCAGAGGTGCCACGAATTGGTACTCCACCGCATATAGCCCTCAGGCGAAGCTCTTCTACGTGATGGCTGTAGAAGATTGCAACCTCTACCGCAAGGCCGGTTCCTGGTTTGTCCCTTACAACGACCCTGCCAATCCGCCGCAGAAGATCCTCCGCGCCATCGATATACAGACTGGCAAGATCGCCTGGGAACAAGTTCAGACCGGTGCGCCTGAATCGAACTACACGGGCGTGCTCTCAACGGCCGGTGGGCTGATCTTCTACGGCGAAAGCGGCGGCTCCTTTGCGGCGGCCGATGCCAAGTCTGGCAAGACTCTCTGGCACTTCAACACGGGTGCCGTCTGGAAGGCGTCTCCCATGACCTTCACCGTCCACGGCAAACAACATGTTGCCATCGCTGCCGGCGGCAACATCCTCGCATTCACACTCAACGACTAGCGCTGTTTCTAAAGACCTGCTGCACCCAGGCCACATCTCTGTGCCGGGCAAGCAGCGCATAGAGCCAGGAATGCCCACGTCTCATCACAGTGGCCAGCTTTGTCACGCCATAGTCTGGAAACTTCGCATGCACTGCCGCTGCCACATTCAGCCTTGCCATCTCCAGATTGTGGTCTACATCACACCACAAAGGATCCTCTGCAGAGCCCTGGTATGGCATCGGCACTTCGACCTCAATCCGTGCTTCCACCAGAACGCCGATCTCGACCACCATTGCCCGCGCAAGGCCGTCCTGGACGACGCCCAGAGCCTCCCGGGCTGCAGACATCGCCCGCTCTGCCCAAACTCCTCGCCCGGCCCTTTTCTCGCATAAAGCCAGCAGCGCCCACGCCCGCGCCCTGTAGCCGCGATTGGCCAACTTGTGGGCTACCAGTTCTTCAAGAACGCCGCGAGCCTTGTCTTCCCGGCCTGTCTCGATCCAAAGCTCCGCCTGCAATACCCGCAACTCTGTCAGATCCTCTCCCTCCAGCCGATTCTCGAGCCGCTTCATCTCAGACTCACATCGCGAAAAGTCTCTTGCCTTTAGCAGGCATTCCATGAGTCCTAATAAAGCACTCCCCGAAAGCGGCCCCGCATCAACAGACGCATCCCGGAGGCACAAGCCGATGCGCTTGCTCAAACCTTTCAAGTCTACGCGCATCACCGTTCCCGCCTCGATTTGCCGCACTCGTACCTCGGCCAGCAACCCGAAAGCACCGGCCACAAATCCATTCCGCCGGTTTCTCAGCGCGAACCATTCATGCAGCTCTTGCAAATGGACGCCCTCATCGCGCAACCTCTCCGGAGATTCCGCCAGCATCACCGTCGCACTCCGCGAATAGACTTCCAGGCTCTTTCGCCAGGTCTCCTGCCCCAGATTCGACAAGATCTGTGAAGCTCCTATGAGCCATCCCCGCGCCTCTACATAACGTCCCCTGGCCAGTGCAATCCCACCTTGCCCAAAGCCTAGAATCCGCGACGTCATTACGCGGCTGTAAATCAATTCGCGCCGCAGCCGGTCTGGATCCACGCCCTCGTATTTCTTCTTCTTGTCCTCGAAGCGTAAGCGTGTTTGGTCGAGCGCAGCATCAAAGTCCTTCGTTGCTTCATGCAGATCTCCAGCATTGCGATGCCAAAGCCCTTCGTAATATCGCAGCAACGCTACCGTCCCGTGACAGGGAAACTCAGGCCGCACTAGCTTCGCTTCCACAAAGCTCTTCATCCGCACGATCACAGTGCCGGCTTCGTTCACTCGATTGGCCCTTAGGTGCGTCAGCGCAAAGGCCAGGCAACACCAAACTATTTGCCGCATCAATCGCGGGTCATCTTGCTCCAGGCTGCGGTCGAGGAACTCTTCAACAGTTAAACGAAGCAGAGCGGCCGCCTCTTGAGACCGCCCGTGGGCATCCAGGTATTCAGCCATCAGCGCGAGCGCCTTGAGTGTTGTCCGGTCTGTCAGGTCCGCCCGCCGCCGCCTGTACCCCGCAAGCAGACCGATCAAATCTCCGGCAATCTGATCCAACTCGCTACCGAAGGCATAGGCTCGAAGCCGGTTCTGAAACGGCCCAACCAACAAAGCAATCCGGTGATCCGGTTTCATGGAATTATTATTCCAGAAAACTGGAAGGTCTGGCGGATGGATGCCAATCCGGTTTTAATCGAAGCAGAAACAGAATATGAAAAACCAAACACTCTACGAAATGATCGAACGCTTCGAATTTCCGGCGAACTTCCTCAAGCGCCTCTGCCGCGAAAACTCCTGGCCTCCTATGCAGGGCAGGGCAGTGATTGAGGAGTACCGCCGCTTCCTGTACCTCGCGATGGTGTCTACGCAACCGGTCACCCCATCCGAGGCAGTCGATCAAGCCTGGCACCTCCACCTTATCTACACCCGCTCCTACTGGGAAGATCTCTGCCAAAAGACTCTGCCGCGCCCTCTGCATCATGGCCCCACCGCTGGGGGCAAGCAAGAGGACGAAAAGTTCGAGAACTGGTATGAGCGCACCAAGGCCTTTTACGCGAGCGAGTTCAATCAGGCGGCTCCGCCCTCGATCTGGCCAGCCAGCGAGGTACGCTTCAACGCACAGCAGCGCCTTCGCTGGATGGACACGAGCCGTCACTGGATCATCCCCAAGCCAAACTGGCAAGCCGCAATCCCCTCGGTGATGCCTTTTCTGATGCTTTCAAGTGCCGCTCCGGTCATCCTGATGATGGTCTTCCTAACGGTCTTCTTCCTGATCTTCAGCTTGATCCGCGCGGCTAGTAAGCCACAAGCAAGCAAGAAGAAAAAGACCGACGGTGATGTCAGTAGCGACGGATCTTCGACCGACTGTTCCTTAGACTCGGGAGATTGCGGCGGGGCAGATTCGGGTTGTGGAGGCGGTGGTTGCGGAGGCGGCTGCGGTGGGGGCGACTAGCCGCCTCTTGCCATTGATGCGGTGCTTGAATTAAAAGTAATACTTCAAGCCAAACTGCATGTTGCGCGGACCGACACCGCTGCGCAATCCAGTAATCTGTCCGAAGTTGACAGCACCGAAAGCGGTGGCAGGATCACCAAACATGGGTGTGTTGGTGAAGTTGGTTGCTTCCATGCGGAGTTCCAGGCGGTGGCCTTCGTGCACTACGATGCTCTTCAGTAGAGCAGCATCGAGTGTCGAGATGCCAGGTCCACGGTAGCCGAGGCTGCGTGGAGCGCTGCCAGGAACATCAACGGCAGGCTGCGAGAATGCAGCAGGATTGAAGTAAGTGTTGATCCGGTTCTGCACAGAACCCGTAGTGCTGGGGTCGCCGATCAGGTTGGGGCGCTGTGTGCCATCCCAAATGTTGCCACCGTTTTGGGTGACGTGCAAGGGCATCCCACTTTGGAAGAGAGCCATTCCGCTCACATCCCAACCGCCGGCAAACCAGTTGACCACCTTATTCATGTTTGTGCCAAACTTGCGGCCCCGTCCGAACGGCAACTCATACGCACCTGTGAGCACAGCGCGGCTGGCGATATCGTGAGCCGACAGAGCGCGTTCGCCGCGGAGATCCCAGATGTTCTGGATGTTGGTGGACCCACCCAGCCAGGACACATTACCCGAGGAGTGAGAAACGTTATCGATCATCTTCGACCAGGTGTAGTGGCCGAGAAAGGTGAGGCCGGAACTGTAGCGCTTTTCCCACTTCACCTGGAGGGCGTGATAGTTGGAGTCGCCTCGGGCGGGCTCGGCCGTGCCGACGCTGGTGCCGGCAAATTGCGGCATCGGGCGGAGCAGGCGTTGCAACTGTACCGTGGGCTGAGCGTAGACCGAGCGGCTATCGTTGATCTGGCCGAAGAACGGATTGGTAACAAGGCCGTTCAAGGCGGTGCGGCCCCGGCCATAGTCGTTGGGATGGAGCGGAGACAGCGTTGTGATGGGCATGAACAGGTGCGTGCCTCTGCTACCGGTGTAGTTCACTTCGAGCACAGACCGCATGGGCAACTCTCTCTGAATCGAGAGGTTCCAGGAATGGTATTCGGGGTTACGGTTATTCTCGCGAACGATTGTGCCTGTGCCAAAGCCGAGGAAGGTATTGTCACCCTGGCTGCGGCCCGGAGGCAAGAGAACTCCGTTGGGGAAGGGGTTGTTCAGACGGGCGCTGAGGGTTGCATTAGAGTCGAGGGTCCAGATGGCAGGGGAATCGATAGTGAAGCCAGTACCGGGACGGCCGAAAACTGTGGCTCTGCTTAATGTGTAGAACAGGCCGTAGCCTGCGCGAATCGCAGTTTTGGAGTTGGCTGCGTAGGCAAGGCCTACGCGGGGTTGCCAGTTGTTCATGTCGGCCTTAAAGGGGGAACGATTGTCTTTGTCGACAAACTTAAGCACACCGCGAGTGTCATAACCGGGAGCTTTTACAGAGGACTGGGCGTTTAGGTCCCAATAGCTGTAGCGATCTTGCACTTCCCAGCGGGGGACGTCAAAGTCGTATCTCACGCCAAGATTGACGGTGAGCTTGCGTGACACCTTCCAATCATCCTGGAAGTAGAAGCCCCAATAGGCAGAGCGAGAGAAGGCTTTGGGTTCGATGTGATAGTTGCTGCTCGAAGTCCAGCCGAGAAGCATGGTAGCGAGGCCATTTCCCTGGTTGCCGGGGCAGGTGAAGCGGTCCACGCAGGTGACGCCACGACCGAAAGAGTAGCCGCCGGAGGGAAAGCCGGGCTGGAGGTAATCAAGCTGATTGAAGCGCCGCTCACCACCCGCTTTGATGTTGTGGCCACCGATGATCTTGGTCATCGAGCCGGCCCAGTGATGGACGCCTTCTTCGCGATCCATGAGCCAGTAACCTTCGGTGCCGAATTCCTGAAAGCCTTCTGGACGGAACCGTGGGAAGACCAAGTTGGTGGCGTTGGATTTGATGTTAGCCGCGAAGCCAAGTGATGTCGGGTCGAAGCTGTCAAAGAAGGGGTTGCGGAAGAAGTCAGAGTAGGTCCAACCATAACGGAATGTGAAGAGTGTCGTAGGGTTAGCGACATGAGTGAAATCGCCAACCACCGACTGGGTATTCGTACCGTTGCTGCCGCCGGTGTAATAAGAAGGATTTTTGTCGCCGAAGAGATTCGGGTTTTGGCCGTTGCCACGGCTATTGCTCCAGCGCCCGCTGAAACGGTTGGCGGCGTTGAAATTGTGATCCATCTTGATGGTGGATTGGTGACCAGTACTTGCATTTATGCCCTGGCCAAACCAGTTGGCAGTATTCGTAAAGGCAGCCCCGGTCTGATTCGGTGTTGGCAAAAAAGAGAGAGCCTTTACCGCAACGGAGTCCATTGTGGAGGCAGGAATCACGTTGCCGGGGATGGGCTGACGGGTGATGGTGCCGTTAGCAGCCGTGGAGGTGGCAAAGGGGTTGTACAACTGCATCAACTGCCCAGAGGCGTTGAAGGTTTGCGAGAAGTCACCTGCGCGCTGCAAGGTGGTAGGTACGCTGATTACAGCCGATGTTGGGCTTTCCTGTCTGGTGTACTCGTAGGCACCGAAGAAGAATGTCTTGTTTTTGATGACTGGGCCACCGAGGACGCCGCCGTATTGATCTCTATGAAAAGCGGGGATGGCTCGACCGGCACGGTTAGCGAACCAATCGTTAGCATTGAGAGCTGCATCTCGAAGAAAGTAATAGCCGGTGCCGTGAAAGCCATTGGTGCCGGAGCGGGTCACCATATTGACGACCGCCCCTCCAGTCTGTCCGAACTCGGCAGAGAAGAAGTTCGTCTGCATCTTGAATTCCTGCACGACGTCGATGGACGGAGAGAACTTAAGGTCGGAGATGCCGGAATTCTGTTCCACCGTAGTGACGGTGACACCGTCGACTAGAACGTCGGATGTGGAATTGCGGGAGCCGTTGGCGACAAAGTTTGTGTTGTTATCGCCGCGGCGGCCACCAGAGCCGACCACACCCGGGGTGAGATAAGAGAGGCTCATGGAATTACGGGCGAGGTTTGGAAGCTTGAGCATGGTTTCGTTATCGATGACCTGACCAAGATTCGCGATCGTAGTGTTTACGAGGGAAGCTGCACCAGAGACTTCTACAGTAGTGTTGACGTCACCGACTTGGAGCTTGGCATCAATTGTCATTTGCTGTTGGACTGCAACTGTAAATTTGCCGCTAGAGAACTTCTTGAAGCCAGCAGCTTCTACAACCAGAAGATAGTTTCCTGGCGTAAGCGCTGACACCACGTACCTTCCTAGTGAATCGGCTTCGGCCCGGAATAGTGTGCCTCTCTCCTGGGAGGTGACGACTATCTTCGCGGCTGCTACGGATGCGCCTGAATCGTCTGTGATGGTTCCGCGAATGCTCGCAGTGAACGATTGTGCGAAAACACATGCAGCCAACAATGCAGCCATTGCGGCAATTCGAAAGGGTCTACCTAGATTCAATGGAATTCTCCTAAAATTGTCCAACTCATGCTGAACACTAGTTTGAATTCTAGTACAAAATGATTACCGGAGAACGGTAATCGTGAGCGGTGTGCTCTGCTGCGCGTTGAGAAGCGAGCGCACCTGCACTACATTCAAGCCCGGCCTCACATCAGCAGGCACCTGGGCCACAATCTGCGTTGGTGATGAGGAGATGATAGGCAAAGGCACGTCATTGAACGTCACGCAGCTTCCCCCAAGCACTGTGGGCAGCGGTACCGAATCGGCAGCCGTTGCACTCGCCAGGCCTGTTCCATTGATCGTGATAAACGAGCCCACCCGGATATTCGTGCTGCCATCATTGGCATTCACAACGCCACGAACCCCAGCGGGAATCGCTGGCGCTGTCGCTGTGCTTGTGGGGGTGGTCGGGATCAACGTCAGGCCAGAAACCGTCAGCATGTATACGTTCCCTTTGGAATCGACAGCCATCTGGCGCGCAGGGATATTGGTCGGTTGCGTGCTGCCATTCACAAAGAAGACCGGATTTTCGGGCAGAATTCCGGCTACACTCTCCGACTGGGTCTTGATGTCGACCAGTTCGAGAGTCGTCCGCTCTTCATCACGTGTTATGGCCGTGGCTACAGTCCGTACGGGTGTTGTAGCGCGAAGGAAGCGGTTCGAGTCCACCGGCCAAACCGCGAACACATTCCGGTTTCCTGCGCTAACACTAATCTGTGTAACCTGTCCATTCTGGCCCGCTACAAACTGCACTGCTCCCGGGCGCTCAACTCCGCCAATCGGCGTTAGCGAAGATCCAAGAATCAAGCCGCCAGCAAGGAAGTACTCGCCACGAATCCCCGCAGCGATGGGTGCAACATAGCTTGCATAGTTTTGCTGAAAGACCGTTCTATTCGTTGTGTAAGCGTCTATGGTCGCATCAAATAGATATCCATTCGCTCCTTGAGCTCCCCCAGTTGCACTTGCAAGCAGCATCGCGTACTCGCCGCCCGGGGACGCCGCCATAAAGCGATTCCCGCCAACTGTTCCGGCTGGCAAGACCCCGCCTCCTGGACGAACTATCGCCTGATTGCCAAGTGTCCTCCATATGTTTCCCGTCGTAGTTGTAAATTGCAAGCCCGCCAAAGTCATTGCCATGGCGTCTACTGTCAGGGCATTTTGAATCGCATTCCTGGGTGTCGGAGGAAATTCAATGTTTCCCGTAACGGTCAGCGAAGCAAGATCGATGGTCTGGATGGACTCACCACCCGTGTTTGCCACATACAATGTGTCCCGATCCAGAGAAAGCTCCATATTCTGTGGGAATTGTCCTACTTCTAGTGGGTCCAGGAAACGCTGCTTGGCCGTGTCAAAAATTTCAATGCGGTTTAGTGCCGAATTGGAAATGTAAATTCGATTCCGCTTCTCATCGAGTAGAATGTCGCGAAGCCCGCGAGCCGGATTGATGTTGTTAGCAAGTGTCGGGATCGGGAAAATCAAACCCCTCTGATCGTTCAACCTGTAATTCATGAAGACCCGGATCGTATTCGGTAAATTGATCGCTTCCAGCGAACTCAGATTCACAGCCACTGCATTGCCATTGTTTCCAGCAAACACGTTGGTACCCGGCCTGCGGTTTACGTTCACCCGGCCCGGATCCATTGTGAAAGTGATCGCAGATGGTGCAAGCCCGCTGGCAACTTGCGCCACCAGCGCCGCAGTCAATTGGGGCACGCTGTAGGTCAGTTTTCCTTTACCCAGGTTCGACACTTTCAGGGTTGCCTTCGCGATGCCCTTGTTGCATGGGTCTGTCGCCAGGAAGACCTGCGTCGATTCCGGATCCAGAATCGGATAGTCAAAAAGATTACCAATCGGCAAAGTCACAAAGCCAGATTCCGAAAGCGCAAAAATTTGGCTCCCATCCGCCGTGATCACCATTTTGCCCAGAACCGATTCCGGCATCCGGATTCCCAGCCGAACCCCCAGGTTTGTTGGGTTTCCGATAAAGAGAATGTTTGAAGTTGGCCTCTGTGTCGCGAGGGTCGCAGTGTAGTTAAATGCCGAATAGAGCGTTTTGCCATCCGGCGAAAACACGCTGCCACCAAAGTTCACCGCGTTGGGGAATCCAGCATTCCCAACTAGCGTAAATGGTAGATTCGCCGTATTCATGATTCCGCGAACGTTCAGCGTGCCAAAGTCATACTGCGATGATCCGGCCATCACGCGCGCCCCATCTGGCGACATGGCGAGAACCGTCGATTGTCCATTCACGGTGCGGTTACGCAAGATCGTACCGCTGGCTACTTCGTAAACAAACATTGTGGTCTGCGCTGTGTTGACATTCTGGTTGATCGCAACCATGCCAACGATGAAATTCCCGTCAGGCGTCGTGATCAACTTGCCAGGGAAAGGCGTCACTGGCCTGCTGTTAAGGAAAATGTTCTGATTGATGTTGGCAGTTGAAATTAGCGCCGGGGAAGGAACCACAGACAACTGCAATGATGCGTCCTGCCGGGGGTCATATAGCAGCAGCGTCTGCGATGCGTTATTCATCCCGGTTCCCTGCGTTGTAATCAGCACGCGCCCATCAGCTCCAACGGCAATTCCCTCTGGCCTCACGGGGAGGCTCAAGGTGTTCAACACCTGGTTGTCGCCCAGCCTGATGATGCTCACGCTCGTTGAAGTTGCATTCGTCACATAGAGCGTAGCCCCATCCGGTGACATTGCCGCACTTACGGGGAAGGTGCCCACCGTTATCGGGTTCCCCAATTTTTTGTTCACGTAATCGTAAACATCCACACGGTTGGCATTGGATCTCACTAGATAAAGCAATCCCCGCAACTCATCCAGCACCACGTCGCTAGGCGTTTCGCCCAATGATGTCACCGTTCCAAAGATTCCCGTTTGGGCCTGGGCCACTCCCGGGAACGACACAAAAAGCGCCGCTGCCAGAAAAGAATAAAAGAGAGATTTGTTAATGTTTACCAAGACAAATTGCATCCGCATCTGAACCTAATGTACTCTAACGCTTCATGGTCAAAGAAGTTTCTACAGGCATGCGAAACATTTTCAACTAGCATGGGTTCAACGGATTCAGCAGAAAAGCGCTTACGCGTCACCAACCGCCGTTCCGGCCAGCCGTTAACCACGCACGCAGGAATTGCCAACACGAGTGAATTGCGCCGGCGAGGTCTACTCAAGCATTCCTCTCTTGAGGAAGGCGATGGACTGTGGATTGCCCCTTGCGAGGCTGTTCACTGCTTCGGCATGAAGTTCGCGATAGACGTTTTGTATTTGAACAAGCAAAAGAAAATCTTGAAGATCCGTCCCAATATGGGTAAGAATCGCATCAGTTTCTGCCTTCGCGCCCATAGCGTGCTTGAACTGCCAGCAGGCACGGTTGAGCGCACCGGAACCCTTGTCGGTGATGAGCTGGAGTTCGAAAAAGTATGATCCGTTTCTTGCTGCCTGTCCTTTTGCTCTTCACTTTTTCATGCGAGCGCCATCACCAGCACTCTGCCTCGCGCCTATCGCCTGTCTTCGAGACCCAGGTTCGCAACGCTGTCAATATGGGCGATGGCGATCTAGAAGTCCAGGCCCTGCGCAAGCGACTTCTCGAAAAGCCCACCGACACGGCCGTCCGCCGCCGGCTGGCCGCCAAATTTGAATCCTCCGGGTATCCAGACCTCGCGCTCGAGCATCTCCGTATCGCCTTCGAACTCGCCCCCGCAGACCTTTCCCTCGGCCTTGATCTTGCCAACGCCCTGCGCGATCAGCGCCTCTCAACGCAAGCAACCCAAATCCTGGCCGCATCGCTTAAAGCTGCACATCCCTCTGCCGCGCAGTTGTCCCGCGCAGCTATCCTGACAGACTCGATTGCCTCATTGCCAGAAGGGGAAGCCCTTCATCGCCGGGCGCTCGCTCTCGAAACAGCCAATCTCAACTTCTCAAACAACCTCGCTTACAATCTCATCCGCCAGAGCAGGGCAGTCGAAGCGGAACAAATCCTTCGACAAATCCTTCGTACCAAGCCCACGCACGAACTGGCTCGCAACAATCTCGCCAAGCTCTACGCCACTCAACTGAACCAGCCTGAAGAAGCCCTCCTTCACTGGAAGGCCATCAGCGGCCCTGCCGCTGCACATAACAATCTTGCCGCAGCGTACATGGAACTTGGAAAGTGGCCTGAAGCAAAGACTGAACTTGAAAAAGCCCTGGCTTTGCGTTTTCAGTTTCCAGAGGCTCTGCAAAATCTTCAACTCGTTGCCGCCCGTACTGGTGGTACTGTCGATCTAAATCTTGACCGCGACAAAAAGCAGTCCGGTCTGTCAAAATTAGCCAAGGCCTTCCGTCATGTCTTCGTAAGCGAAGAGGACGAGACCTCAAAGTCGAAAACCCATAGGAGTCGTTCATGAATTTCAAATCTCTCGTTTCCCAAACTCAGTCATTCGCTAAAAAGCTCTGGAATGATGAAGCCGGCCAGGACTTGGTCGAATACGCCCTCATTGTTGCCGCCGTGGGTCTCGCACTCATCACCACGGTCAACCAGTTGACGCAGGCTGTTGTGAGCCTTTACCAGAGCATGACCCAAGGTCTTGGCTCTATTGGTACTCAGCAGTAGCTCTGGACCAAACGTAATTGTCACCGACTCTGCGCCGCTGGCTCGTCCCCGATATCGCGTTTATCTTATCGGTGATCACGATGGGTTACTGTCTGTTTTCCTTCAACGGAATGCAGTTGCTCTTTCGTGATTCCGACAGTGGCTGGCACATCCGAAATGGTGAGCAGGTGCTTGCCACGGGCACTGTGCCACACACAGAGCCGTACTCCTGGTCAAAACCCGGTGAGGCCTGGTTTGCCTGGGAGTGGTTAGCCGATTGCATGATGGGCAAGGCTCACCTTTGGGACGGGCCGCGTGGAGTGTTCTTCCTCTACCTGATGGTGCTTGGGATTGTCTCCTGGCTCTGGTTTCAGCTTGTTTGGTTTGAGAACACCTGGTTTCTCGCCGGGGCTGCATCGACTTGGATTATGCTCACAACCACGAATATCCACTGGCTCGCCCGGCCCCATCTCTTCGGATGGGTCTTTTTGCTGCTCGTGGTGCTCGCTGCGGAACGCGCACCCAAACACATCGACTGGAAACACATCCTCATTGTTTTCATTGGTGGTGCTCTGTGGGCAAATATCCACGCCAGTTTCTTCCTGGGCGCGGCGATTTTCTTTCTCTACGCAGCCGACAAATGGGTCCACTCGGACGAGAGTTGGAAACCTCTTGGTATCTGGGGCGTTGCGGCACTGCTTTCGAGCTTTGTAAATCCCTATGGGTGGCATGTCCACGAACATATTTTTAACTACTTGCGCGACAAAGAATTGATCTCCCGCATCGGTGAGTTTCAAACCTTCAACTTCAACGTTGAGGGTGCGGAAGCTCTCGTAATCGGGATGCTCATCGTAGCCGCCGGCATTTCTCTCAATCTGCTCGAAGGCCGTTTTGCCCGCGCGATTCTCTGTCTGATTTTTTTTGTGGGCGCACTGCGCTCTGCTCGTGGGCTCCCGTTGCTGGCACTGGTAGCTTTGCCGCTCGCGCTGAGTGCGATTTGCCGGGCTCTCGAATCAACTCAAGCCTTTCCCCCGAAACTCGCAAAATGGCGGGACGGCGTTATTGCCTACAATCGCAATCTCCGCAAAATCGATCTTTCGTTTGGTGGCTGGGCCTTAATGCCTCTTGTTCCTTTGGTCTTCCTATTGCTGATTCACTCGCCAATGTTTTCGAAGCCCGCTGGATTTCCAGAGACCGACTTCCCGGTGAAGCTGGCAGCGCAGATCGAGCAGTTACCAGCCGATGCCCGCATCTTCTCCAGCGACAAGTTCGGCGGCTACCTCATTTATCGTTTTGCTGGTAAGCGGAAAGTCTTCTTCGATGGGCGAAGCGACTACTACGGCGCTACTTTCCTGAAAGACTATCTCCTGATCCCCGATCCCAAGTCTGGATGGGAGACTCAGTGGAAGCGCTGGAACTTCACGCATGCGCTGGTTCCCAAAGAAAACTCTCTAGCCGAGGTGTTGCCGTTAAAGGGCTGGCGTCAAATAGGGAAAGACCAAACCGCAATTCTTTTTGAGAAGGGCCCACAATAAATGGACCGCCAAAAACTCTTGATGATCTTCGGAGGTGCCTGGGTCTCAGCAGCACTGCTGACCTGGGTGCTTTACTCCGCAACGTCTTCTGCCAAGCAAACCAAGCTGGTTCGCGTGCAGGCGGCTGCTCGCGATCTCTCTGCTGGTACCCGCCTTCGCAAGGGCGACCTACGCACTGTGGAGGTGCCAGAACGCGAACAGCCACGCGGCCTCTTCGCCGACGAGAAAGTGCTGCTCGACAAGACTCTGCTTTTCCCGGTTTCGATGAACGAACCCGTCACGCAAAACAAGCTCGCTGCCATGGGTGGAGCCGAAGGTGTTGCTGCTACCATCCCCCAGGGCAAGCGCGCCATCAGCGTCCAGGTTACCGATTCCACCAGCGCCGCTGGGCTCATCCTGCCGCGGTCGCACGTTGACGTCGTCTTCACTCGCACCGGTTCGATGAGTGAAGCCCTGAGCAAGATCATTCTGGAAGATATTACAGTGCTGAGCGTCGGGCGAACCACAGAGATTGCCACTACAGATCCGAAGGCCGTTGCTGCAGCTGCGGCTGCCGCCCCTGGTCAAAGCGCCACAGCCCAGCGAGCCGTTACACTGCTGGTTGCTCCTGAGGAATCTGCAAAGCTGGAACTCGCCAAGAACAATGGCAAAATCGGTCTCGTACTTCGCAACCCCCTCGATTCAACCAAGATCAATCAGGAACAACCCATCTACGCTGACGCCCTCGACCCCTACCTTGGTGCACGCAAAGAGCGAATGGCCAAGCTCGGCCAAAACTTGAATCTGCCCAACATGGCCCGTACCGTCAATGACGACAAGACCTGGAACGACCTGACGGGTAAAAAGAACTCGAAGAAAGCTACGGACAAGGATCAGGATCCTCCAAAGCCTCCGCAAAAAATTGTCGACGTCTTCCGCGGCGACAAGCATGTGCAAGAGGTGTTCGAAAAGACCAAATGAAAAAGACAATCGCCAACATTTCTGCCCTGCTGGCATGCGTCGCAATCGTTGTTTCAGCGCAAACCACACCCAATCTCATTCGCCTTACGATTGGCCAGGGAGAACTCGTCACTTTTCAGAAAGACATCTCAAAAGTTGTCGTCGCTGAACCGAAGATCGCCGATGCGATCGTTGTTAGCCCCCGTGAAGTAATGGTGACGGCCAAAGGTTCTGGCAAAACCACACTTGTAATTTGGGAGGAAGGCAAATCGGCAGTCCGCTACGACGTTCAGGTCGTGCTGGATCTCACTCCAACCGAAGACTTCAACAGTGCACTTGGTGCCGACTTCAAGCGCGAACTCCCTGAAGATTCCATCCAGTTCAACGGCAACGTTGACACGATTGTTCTCACCGGAGCCGTCAAGAATCCCGACAGCGCCAAACGTGCCGCGGCGATTGCTCAGACGCGCACCAAGGCCGTCATCAATTTGATTGAGTTACCGAAGAAGATTGACCCGCGTCAGATCATGCTGCAAGTCAAGTTTGCCAGCATCGACCGCACAGCCATGTCGGAGATTGGCTTTAACTATTTCTCCAGAAACCCCAAATTCCTTGGCGCTCTATCGACTCAGCAATTCCAGCAGCCACGCATTAGTGCGTTGCAATTCAGCAGCCAGGAATTTTCAAACACGACCGTCAACTTTGCTGACCTTCTCAACATGTTTGCCTTCCGGCCCGATCTCAATATTGGTGCCACAATTCGCGCTCTTGCCAGTCAGAATCTGCTGCAAATCCTCGCCGAACCCAACCTCATCACAGTGGAGGGCAAAGAGGCCAACTTTGTAGCCGGCGGCGAATTCCCTTTTCCAATGCTCAATGCCACCTCAACTGGCGGAGCGATCTCTCCTGTAATTACCGTGCAGTTCCGCCCCTTCGGAGTGCAGCTCAACTTCACTCCAACTGTTACCGATTCCGGGGCCATCCACCTCAAAGTGCGGCCCGAAGTCAGTTCGCTTGATTACTCCAACGCGATTACGCTGCAGGGCGTCCAGATCCCCGCACTGATCACCAGACGTGCCGAAACGGAAGTCATACTTAAGGATGGAGAGAGCTTCGCTATTGCCGGGCTCATTGACAATCGAGTTTTACAAACGATGTCTCGCATCCGTGGTCTTGGCGACCTCCCCATTATCGGGCAACTCTTCCGAAGCAGAAGTACGAAAAAATCCACCGACGAGCTTGTTGTCGTAATCACACCCAAGTTTGTCCGGCCTCTCTCGGTCGACGAAAAGGCAGAACTCCCCGCGATGCTCGAAGCCTTCCAGGCTTCTTCCCGCGAAATCAAAGCACTCAAGGATGCCAAAGCCAAAGGCAAGGGCAAAGGCAAAAAGGAACCGGGCAAGCCCCAGACAGTAGGCTCCAGTGGGTATCAGGAACCTGAAAAGAAGAAATAGCCTGGGTTCCCAGGACGGTGCCGTGGCCTTGCACATGCTCGTGTTGCTAGGCACGGTGATGATTGTCTTCATGGGCTTTGCATTCGACCTCGGCCGCCTCTATCTGAACCGTGCAGAGGTCAAGACCATCGCCAACGCGATGGCCCTGGCCGCCGCCCAAAATCTCATTGGCACTGAACTGTCAACTACCAACGCTGGCACCTCAGCCCGTACTGCGGCACGTATCACCGACGGTCGCGGCAACCGTTACGACTTTGGCGGCGTTACCCTTGGCGAAGGTACGTCCAATCTCACCAGCGAGATTCCCGAACCCACATACTTTGACAACATGGCTGGGGCCACAGGCGAAGGCGATGGCGGCCTGGGCGCGCAAGCCAGTGGAGCCAGTGCCCGGTTTGCCCGGGTCGAAGTTCGTGCCGATGCTCCGCTTGTTTTCTTTGGGCTTCTCTTCATCGCGGCCGACCGCAAAGTCCCCGTTGCCGCTGCAGCAGTCGCAGGAGTTAGCGGCCCAGTCTGCAGCGCTTGCGGAATCGAACCTATCGCCGTCGCAGCCGTCGATCAGGAAGACACAATCGATTTCGGGCTCGTCCGTGGCACGCGCTATACCCTCTACTACCAGTGCAACGGCCAACCGATTCCGCAACCTGTCGGCGATGCCGCAACTCGCATTCAGTATCTTCTTCTCAACCGGTACGATACAGAAGCTGCCACTTTCAATGGCGAAGATACTCAGCTTTTTCGCAACGGCAATAACGGTATCCCGCCCAACGTTAATTTTACGCGCGCCTGCGTCACCATTGGCCAGCCGGAACAAGTCTGGGCTACTGCCATCCCCCGGCTTTGTTCTCAAGCCGCACCCAGCCCCAGCGTCCAACAATTTCTATGCGGCCTGAACAATCGCTTTGATAACAGCCTCTCTGAGCCTGCCTGTGCTGCCATTGCCGACAGTTCTACCCTCTCCACAGGTGCCCCGATTGATACTGACCTTACAGATATAGCTGACTACACCGCTTACTCAGGGCGAGGCCGCCGCGTCATCACCGTCAGCATTGTCGATGCCTTGTCGAGCACTGCCGACATGAATGTACTCGGCTTCCGTCAGTTTCTCGTAATCCCTAATCCTGGCATCACAAATATTTCTCCCGCCGATGGCCCTGGTCGATTCATCGCCACCTACATTGGCAACCCTGTACCTCTCAAGCAAGGCCGCTTTGGTTCCTGCACCGTATCGTCAGGTCCAGGAAAGGTGGTCCTGCACCAATGAGATTTGGATCCCGCAAAGGCACCAGTCTCATAGAAGGTGCCCTCTTCATTCCGCTCGTCATCCTGATGCTGCTGGGCATGATGGAATTTGGCCGCATCACCTACACCTACTATCAGCTCCAAAAGATGATGTACGGCTTCGCCCGCATTGCTGGCACACAGCAGAACATCAACCTTTGCGATGCCAATAACGACGTCCTCGCGCAAGCCATCGCAGTCGCCCGTACAGGTACGGGCGATGTTACCGCAGAGTCAGTCATCCTTGGCCTGCAAGCCTCCGACTTCCGCGTCCGCCTGGAGCGTTACAACCCGGAAACGGACTCTCTGGCCGAGTGCGATTGCTCTTCCAATGGCTGCGATACTTCGCAAGGCGGCAGCTCACCCAACTACATCGTGGTCGACTTAGCCAACGGCTATCCTGTTACCCTGCGCATTCCTTTCATCCAGCAAGATCCCATCCTGCTTCGGCCCACCGTGCGCCTGCCCTTTGGAGGCAGCTAGGATGCGCGGCCACAGCCAGAAGGGCGCTACCGCCATCGAGTTCCTCGTCGTGGGAATGACGCTTGTGCTGCCTCTTTGCTTTGCCATGTTCTTTACTGCTCAGATTTTGTGGATCTGGCATAGTGTCGCAGAGATGACCCGCGAAGGTGCCCGCTATGCCGCCACCCACTGCTATCAAAACGGTTCCAACGTCCGCGCCTATATGCAGCGCAACGCCCCCATCATGCCTGATCGGGATCAGTTCGTCTCCGGCTCGGTCGAGATCCGGATTTCTTATTACGGCCGTGCTACGGAAACCAATGATCTCTCGGAGTTCTCCTGCGAGAGCGAATGCAGTCTCGGCTGCATCCCGGATGTAGTTAAGGTCCAAGTGCTGAACTACGAGTACCGCAATTTTTTGATCTACTGGGGTGTTCCTCCAGTGCAACTCCCAGACTTTCAAACTACCCTTGCAATGGAAGGGGCAGGCTGCGATCCGGACACCGGCGTTTGCAACCCCTAAAGGATTTTATGTCGATTACTCTACTTGTCGCCTCGAGTGATGAAGCCTTCCGCGAAAGCGTCAAGGAGAATCTTGCCAGTTTGACGGCCGCCCGTGTGGTTGCTGATTATTCTGAAGTCTCCGCCAATCTCTATATCCGTATACTCCAGGATGCCGAGCGCCATCCCGACGCTGCTCTGGTAATCGATATTTCGGGCGACCAGGAAGCCGCCTTTAAGTCGCTTGAGAAGATCAAACAGGCCATCCCCGATCTCTACGTAATTGCGAGCAACATACACTCTGATGGCGAAGCCGTCATCGCTGCGCTCCGTGCCGGTGCCAATGATTACCTCGTACAGCCCTTCAAGCGTCTCGACTTCCGTGAGGCCATGTCCCGCCTTGAGCGCGCTCCCCGTCGCGACATCTCCGGCGGCAGCCGCCTTGGTAAGATCTACGCATTCCTTGGCGTCAAAGGTGGTGTTGGCACAACAACGCTCGCTACCAACTTTGCTGGCGTTCTGGCCCAGCGCAAACAACCCACGGTACTGATGGATCTCGACTGGATCTCGAACGACGTCTGTATGCAACTGGGTGTAACGCCGCAATACACGCTTGCTGAAGTCGGCGAGAATCTTGACCGTATGGACCAGTCTCTCTTTGAAGGATTCGTCACCCGTGATGCCCTTGGCTTTTATATTGTTGGTCCGCCCGACGCCCTGGAACATACTGTCTATTTCACAGAAGCCATGTTCCGCGACTTCTCTACATTCCTGGTCGAAAAGTACGAATCGATCGTTGTCGATTGTGGCCGCACCATTGTGGATGAGGCCGTCCTTGCGGCTCTCCAGACTGCTGGCACCATCTTTGTCGTAACAACGCAGGAGTTCCCGGCCCTCCGCAACGCCCAGCGCTATCTGGGCTTTCTCACACGCATGGGCTTCACGCAGGACCAGATCAAAATCGTGGTCAACCAATACCGGAAGAAAGCTTCAAACGATATTGCGACGCTCGAGCAGATGCAGCAGACTCTCAACCAGAATGTCTTCTACGGCATCCCACAATCGCAGGCAGTGTTGCAGGCGATCAATCGTGGCCGCCCCTTTGTCGCAGACCGTCAGGCTGCTGGGGAACTAGACAAGGTCTTTCGCGCTTTCGTCACCAAAGCTACGGGTGGCCGTCCAGGCACCGAAGCCTCTCTTGGCAAGATCGCCTAACCCATGGGAACACGCCCAATTCCGCGTCCCGCCGCCCGGCCTACCGCCGGAGTCGACCGCTGGAATAATTTACGCACGCAGCTCCACGGCAAGCTCGTCAGCGCTCTCACTCCAGAGCAACTGAAGAACCTGTCGAAGGACGGCGTCCGCGATCAGATCGCTACAGTCACTGATCGTCTGGTGCAGGATTCGGGCCTCCCCATGACCACTGTCGAGAAAGACAGGCTCATCGAAGAAGTGCTCGATGAAGTCTTCGGCCTCGGCCCGCTTGAGCCTTTGATGAATGACCCCACCGTAAGCGACATCATGGTCAACGGCTTTGATAGTGTTTATGTGGAGCGCGCAGGCCAGCTCGTAGAAACAGACGTCCGCTTCAAAGATCAGGCTCATGTACGAATGACCATTGATCGCATCGTCTCAAACATCGGCCGCCGCATTGACGATAGCTCTCCTATCGTCGATGCCCGATTGCCCGACGGCTCGCGAGTTTGCGCCGTGATCCCGCCGCTATCACTCATTGGCCCGGTTATGAGTATTCGCCGCTTTGGAAAAAAGCTGCTTGGCCCCGATGACCTGCTGCGCAATCAAACCCTTACCCCAGGCATGCTGAAGTTCCTCGAAGCCTGTTGCCGGGCACGTCTCAACCTCATCATTAGTGGTGGTTCTGGTTCCGGCAAAACAACTCTGCTCAATAACCTTTCCCGCTATATTCCAGATGAAGAACGCATCGTCACGATCGAAGATGTCGCCGAACTTCAGGTCCAACAAGAACACATCGTCCGCCTTGAGAGCCGGCCTACAAACATCGAAGGAGCTGGCGGCATCGGTCAGCGTGAACTGGTGATCAACGCCCTCCGCATGCGTCCTGACCGCATCCTCATCGGCGAATGCCGGGGCGGGGAAGCGCTCGATATGATGCAGGCCATGAATACGGGCCACGACGGCTCGATGACTACCTGCCATGCCAATACCGCCCGCGATGCCTTTTCTCGCCTTGAGACCATGGTCATGATGGCCAGTTCAGCCATTCCTGATCGCGTCATCCGCCAGATGCTCGCCAGTGCGGTTCAGATTGTAGTTCAAGTGCTGCGCCTCATCGACGGTTCACGCAAGATCCTCTCTATCTCTGAAGTTACGGGCGTCGAAGAAGACTTCGTCGAACTCAAGGATATTTTCGTCTTCGACCGCGAAGGAGTTGACGCTAGAGGCAAGGCCATTGGTCAGTTCCGTGCCACCGGCTACCGCCCCATCTGTCTGGATCGCATGCGGGCATACGGCCAAGCCCTGGACGACAATATTTTTACGGAAACGCTTCGCGTAGGAGAACAGAACTGATGTTTCTCTTTGTTGCCTTTCTTATCTTCAGTGGGGCGCTATTCGGTGCGGCCTACTACGCCTTTGTGACGCCGCAGCGAGTCGAGAACCAGGCGCTTATCGGACGCCTTCGCGAACTCCGCGCCCGTTCGGGCACTCCTCGTGTTCGCGGCGGCGGCGATCTTTTGCAACAGCAGGAAGGCCTCAATGCCGTCGGACGCTTCTTTAACTGGATCGGCCTTCAGCGTCGCCTGCAACTCCTGATTGCCCAAGCGGATCTTACCTACAAAGCTGGAAACGTACTCTTCTTATGCGTCGCTCTCGCTGTTTTCACTTACTTTTTCTCTGGCCTCCTTGGCATCCCGATTGTTGCGGTCAATATTGTTTTTGCTCTGCTGGTTGGCTATCTTCCCATTGCCTGGATCAACTTCCAGCGTTCCCGCCGTCTCGGTAAGTTTGAGCACCAATTGCCCGAGACCATCAACCTCTTTAACCGCTCGATGAAGGCTGGTCACAACATCCAAAGCGGACTCGCCACGATTGCTGAAGAGACTTCCGATCCAGTAAAGAAGGAATTCAAAAAGCTCCTCGAAGAACTCGCCCTCGGCTCTACCACCGAAACAGCTCTTCACAATCTGGGCGAACGCGTTCCGCTCATCGACCTGAAGTTCTTCATCACTGGCCTGATTCTCCAACGCCAGACCGGTGCCAACATGGTAGAGGTTCTTGAGAACCTTGCCGTCCTGATCCGTGAGCGTCTCAACCTCAACGAAAAACTCAAAGCCGGCACCGCGCAGCAACGCTTCTCAGCCGCTATCTTTTGCAGCGTGCCGATCTTCATGGGCGCGATCTACGCCTTCCTCAAGCCGGAGTACTTCCGCCTCCTGCTCGAAGACGAAACCGGCAACATGATCCTTACGTATGCCATCGTCTCGGAAATCATCGGCATCCTGATTCTTCGTAAGTTGTCGAGTCCAAAGTTCTAATATGCTCACTCTTCTCTACTTCCTGGCCGCAGCGATTACCTTTAGCGTGATTGCCTGGAGTGGCATGCTCCTGCTCAAACCTGAAGAAGATCCGCTTGGAGACCGTCTCGAAGACCTTCAAAAGACCGGCGGCGTAAAGACGGTTCAGCGTGGCCCCAAACGCCGGCTTGACGGAGGCTTCTGGGAGAGCATCCTCTACTTCGTCAGTGCCATCGGGGGCGAAGAATATCTTCGCGATATTGACAAGTCACTCCGCGAAGCTGGCATCCGCCGCCGTGAAGCCACAGCCATGTACGTCCTCTTCAACTTGCTTGTCATGCTCGCCATGATGGGCGGTGCGCTCTACTTGCAGCGCGATGGCACTGTGATGGACAAGCTCCTTGCCTTGATCGCACCCGTCCTCCTCGGCTACCTTTTGCCCCGTCAAGTGCTCTATCGTCTTGTCGCCCGCTACAAGCGCAAGCTGCAAGAAGCCTTGCCTGATACGATCGATCTTCTCGGCATCGTCCTCGGCACCGGCCTCGCACTAGACCAGGCCATGATCCGCGTATCTGAAGAGATGCAGTATATCTACCCGGAACTCGCCAACGAATTCTACACAGTAGTGATGCAAGTCAAGGCCGGCCAAGAGCGTAGCCGCGCCTTCAATGCCCTGGTTCGCCGCACCGGCATCGACGACATCAAGAGCCTCGCCGCGATGATCATCCAGAGTGAACGCTTCGGCACCAGCCTTTCCCGTGCGATGAAGGTCTACGCCGACGAGCTCCGCATGCGCCGCCGGCTCCGTGCCGAATCCGCCATCGCCAAAGCCGGCATCAAGATGCTCTTTCCGATCATCATCTTCATCTTTCCCGTGCTCTTTGCAATCACTCTCGGCCCTGCTATGATCAGCGTATTACGAGGCCTCGCGGGAGGCATCGGCCAGCC
>JAYSVS010000029.1:0-25031 GCA_043718395.1 Acidobacteriota bacterium | reverse complement strand
CTGATCCAGATTTTATTGAGCAAGTGCGACAGAGAGCACTCGCTCTCTACGCCGACCCAAAGGAGGGCTACCAGCGGGCTGTTTCGATTTACCAGCTAGTGGATAGCGCCAGCGGCAAGGTAGGGCTATCCGCGATGGCTCACATGCTCGGCGAGAAGGTTGGCCTGCTCAGTTTTCTCTCTAAGCTCACACCCAAAGAGGACACGGCGCAGACGGTCGACTTTGGTTTGAAGCTGGTTGCCGAAATGGTGGCCTTCTGCCACACCAACGGATTTCCCGGCGACAGCATTTCCGATTTCATGGGGGCGGTTCGATCTTATGAGAAGGAGAATCTGATTCGGCTGTGCGGACTGGTTGTCTTCGACGGATTAATCCCGCTCGGCCCTGACTACGCAACCAAGCTCATGGATTCTGCTTCCGGGTGGAGTTTGGACGAGTTGGGCAAGAGCCCGATTTATCAACGGATCCAAGGCGTGATCCCGGGCGGGGAAGCGCTGCCCTTCATTCAGAACGGAATTGGCAGTCTCAATAGCTACCTCTCAACGTTTGCGGCAGATCGCGGAATTACTCTCGACCGGGTACTGGATCAGATGCGCGGAGTCATTGATTTTAGCGAGGGCAAATTCGACTTGCTGGCGGCGTTTCTCGACATCAGCACCAATTACATGGAGCATACAGGCATACAATCGGTGTCACGCAGTCTGATTCAACGCGCAGCAGGAGAGATCTGATTATTCGTATGAAGTTAACGATTCAAAGCACAGCCTTTTTGTTGGCACTCGCAGGTTCGAGCCGTGCCGACTTCAGCTACACCACCACAATCAAGGCGGGTGGTCCTGCTGCTGGAACTGCCACACAGCACCGCATCAAGGGGAACAAGATGAAGATTGAGACGGGTTCGACCGTGATCATCTCAGACCTGGATGCGCAGGCGGTGACGACGATCAACAATGCCGCCAAGACCTATACCGTGTCACCCATCGCGCAAGCTGGCGCTGCGCTGCAAAAGGCAGGTATGGACATGAAGCCTGACGTAAAGGAAACGGGTCAGCAAAAACGGATCGGTGGCTTCAACTGCCGCCAGATCATCATGACTATGATCATGACCGGCCAACCGATGTCCATGACGATGGAGAACGAAATTTGGATCTCTCCAGATGTCCCTGGCGCGGCTGAGCTAAAAGCTCTTGGCGCGAAGATGGCCGAGCGCGGCTTTTATCCCGGCGGCGGCGACGCTCAAAGCAAGCGAATGATGGCTGACTTGCAAAAGCAGATGTCCAAGGTGAACGGGGTCCCAGTGCTTCAGGTTACTCGCATGAAGTCGGGCGATGACGAAAAGTCCAAGCAAATACAGGCGCAGATGCAAGCGATGCGGGCTCAAATGGAAGCGATGAAAAAGGCTGGCGGCAAGCAGGCCGAAATGGCCGGGAAAGCAATTGCTTCTATGGGCGGTGCGGGTGGCGGCAAGTACATGATGGAAATTACCTCTGAATCGAGTGGCTTCTCCACGGAAACGATTCCGGCCTCCGAATTTGCCTTGCCCGCCGGCTACAAGAAAGTGGATCGTTAAGCGATGGTGGCTATGCGCCATCGCGTCATTGCGATGGCCGTCCTCCTGGCCGGAGTCACATATCTTGATCGAGTGGCGATCGGGGTAGTTGCTCCGCAAATCACCAAAGACTTGAACCTCTCCAAGGTGGAGATGAGCTATGTCTTCAGCGCCTTCACTGTCGCCTACGCTGTGTTTGAAATCCCCACTGCTGCCTGGGCTGATCGTATCGGCTGCCGGGGAGTTCTAACGCGAATCGTGGCGTGGTGGAGCTTCTTCACCATGGCCACTGCTGCCGCGTGGAGCTATTTGTCGCTGCTGGTGATCCGCTTTCTCTTTGGCGTGGGCGAAGCTGGTGCCTGGCCTTGTGTCGGCCGTGTCTTCTCGCGCTGGATTCCGGCTGGAGAACGCGGCAAAGCTCAGGGTATTTTCTTCTCTGGAGCTTTTCTTGCGGGTGCGTTCACGCCCAAGCTGGTGGGCTGGCTTAGCACCATGATGCCCTGGCGGTATGTGTTTCTTGTATTTGGCATGGTTGGTTTCATTTGGTCTCTCGCCTGGTGGCTCTGGTTTCGAGATGAGCCTCGCGACAAGGCTGGCACCTCGCCCGAGGAAGTCGCGAAAATCGAACGAGAGCGCGGTCTGCCGGTGGAAGGACATGGCAATTGGCGCGACGTATTCAAGCTGCCCATAGTCGTTCCAATTTGCATCAGTCACGCAGCCAATTCCTGGGGAACCTATTTCATCATCACCTGGCTTCCTACATACCTTGTCGAGATTCGCGGCATGAGCCGCGGCGAAATGGAAGTCTTCGCCGGATTGCCCATGCTGCTTGCCGCAACCGCTTCTCTTTGCGGCGGCTATGTTACCGATGTCATCACCAAGAGGATGGGCCTTTCCTGGGGGCGAGCCGGCGTGGCTGGCACTGCCTACACAGTTTCTATGATCGCGATGTTCTTCGCCGCCCGTGTTGCCGAACCCCAACTGGCTGCGGGTCTCATTGCTCTGAGCTACGGCTCCAGCATGTTTACGCTCGGGGCGGCCTTCTCGCTGTGCATTGATATCGGCAAGCAGAACTCAGCCGTGATGACCGCAACCATGAATACCGCAGGTCAAGTGGGCGGTACTCTCAGCCCGATCGTTCTCGCCTACCTTGTTCAATGGTTTGGTGACTGGTCCATTCCTCTCTATGTCATGGCTGCCCTCTACGGCGCCGCCGTTCTGAGCTGGATCCTAATCGGGCACCGGTTAAGAGATACTATCCTCGATGGCAAACATTGAAGGACTTGGGGTTTTCTACCTCGGCGAAGAATTTGATCTAGACAGTAAACAGCGCAAGGGCAACCTTGTGCTCTACGAGTCGAAGCATCTTGTAACGCACGCCGTTTGCGTCGGCATGACCGGCAGCGGCAAGACGGGCCTTTGCATTTCTTTGCTCGAAGAGGCGGCCCTCGACGGGATCCCGGCGATCATCATCGACCCAAAGGGTGACCTCGGCAATCTTCTCCTTCAATTCCCCGATCTCAAGCCCGCTGACTTCGAAGCCTGGGTCAACCCCGACGAAGCCCAGCAGGCACAGTTGAGTCCCGCCGAGTTTGCCAGGCAGCAGTCTGAGATCTGGGCCAAGGGCCTCGCCGACTGGGGGCAGGATGGCGAACGCATTCGCCGCATGAGTCAAGCTGCTGAATTTACGATTTATACGCCCGGGTCCCGCATGGGGCGTCCGCTTTCGATCCTGAAGAGCTTCGAAGCTCCGAGCGATGAGCTGATGGAAGATCGCGAAATGTTTACTGATCGCATCTCAAACGCCGCAACTGCGGTGCTCAGTCTCCTTGGCATTGATGCTGATCCGCTCCAGAGCCGTGAACACATTTTGCTCTGCCAGATCTTTCAGTCCAATTGGGCCGAAGGCAAGAGCCTCGATCTGCCCGGTATCATTGGTCAGATTCAAGAACCGCCGTTCAAGAAAATCGGTGTCCTCGATATAGATAGTTTCTTCCCTGCCAAAGATCGTTTCGCCTTGGCCATGCAGGTTAACAACCTCCTCGCCAGCCCCGGTTTTGCTGCCTGGATGGAAGGCGAAGGTATGGACATCGGCAAGCTGTTAAGAAATTCACAGGGTAAGCCGCGAATCTCCGTCATTTCGATCGCTCACCTGAACGACCAGGAACGCATGTTCTTCGTGGCTCTTTTGCTAAATGAATTCCTCGGTTGGGTCCGGACACAGGCTGGCACCTCCAGCCTTCGTGCTCTCCTCTACATGGACGAGATTTTTGGCTACTTCCCGCCCACGGGAAATCCGCCCACCAAGAAGCCACTACTCACCCTTCTCAAGCAAGCCAGGGCCTTCGGTGTCGGCATCGTGCTGGCCACGCAGAATCCAGTCGATCTCGATTACAAAGGCTTGGCCAATTGCGGCACCTGGTTCATAGGCCGCTTGCAGACAGAGCGTGACAAAGCGCGGCTGATGGAAGGCCTCAGCGGGGCTAGTGCTCAGGCTGGCATGGCCTTTGATACCGCACGCACAGAGCGCATCCTTTCGAGTCTCGGCAAGCGCGTCTTCTATCTCAACAACGTTCACAACAACACTCCCACGATCTTCCAGACTCGATGGGCTTTGAGTTATCTCCGCGGCCCGCTCACTCGCGACCAGATCAAGAGTCTCACGGCCAAGGGCCCTCAGCCAGACCCCGTTGCCGAACCCAAAAGTGGCTTGAAAATACCTTCTCTGGCACCTGCCGCCGCGCGTCCCGTGTTGCCGCCAGAAGTCCTGCAGAAGTTCCTCGCCGCCCGATCCTCGAGCAAAGACCTGATGTACTTTCCTCATGTCTGTGTCGCAGCCAAGATCCGCTTCAACGACATCAAGTCCGGGGTTGACGAATCGGTGGATCGCGTCTATCTCACTGCGGTGAAAGACGACAACACCCCGGTCGAGTGGAGTGAGAGTCAGGTGGTGGACATTCATCCAGACGAACTGGAAGGCACACCCACCGAAGGCATTGGCTATGCCGAGCTTACCGGTGCTGCCACCAAGAGCAAGAGCTTTGCCGGGTGGCAGAAAGACCTTGTTGCTCACATCTACGCCAACGAATCGCTTGATATCTTTACTGTCCCCGAGCTCAAAGCCTTCTCGCATCCTGGAGAATCGGAGTCCGACTTCCGTGCCCGTATTTCACAAGAGCTTCACGAAGAACGCGATGCCGAGGTGGAGAAGATCCGCACCAAGTATCGTCCCAAGATCGACGCCCTGAGTGAGCGGCTTCGCAAGGCTGAAGCCGCCAAACAGGTTCAGGAACAACAACGCTCCAGCGAAATGATGAGCACGGGAATCAGTATTCTCGGTGGCGTGCTGGGCGCGATGTTTGGTCGCGGCAGCGGGCTCTCAAAGACCAATATTGGCAAAGCTGCCACAGCGGTAAAGCAGGCCGGGAAAGTCATCAAAGAGCAAGGCGATGTGGGCCGGGCGGGGGATACAGTCGAAGCCGTCACCGCCCAGATTGCCCAGCTCGAACAAGAAGTCGAAACGGCCGTCGCAGCCATCACGGCCAAGCTTGACTCGGGCAATGCCAAGGTTGAGACCGTCTCGATCAAGCCAAAGAAGACCAACATCGCGGTTAGCTTCACCGCCTTGGCCTGGGCGCCCTGCGAGAACGAAGAAGGCAAAGACCCCCAGCCCGCCTGGTAGCGTCCGGAAGTAGCGTGTCCGGCAATAGCGTGGATTTCCTCATGCGAATGGGATAGACTTGCGACAACTTATGACTCTCCGTTTTTTAGTCGTGTTACTCGCCCCCAAAGATTTGATTACGGCCCGCCAAACATTCCCCTCTCTCGGCCATTCGCTGATAGTTTGATCTGACAGGTACTATGGCACAATACTTCGGTATTTATTCTTTCGGCGTTCTATTTAGCGTCGTTGTTCTTTCTGCTGGATTCCTCTGTTTCGTTTATCTGCCCGAAAAAGTCATAAGCGCACTGAGCTCGCGTGAACGGCGAAGGTTGAAACCAATGGAGCGCTTCACAATGAAGAACGAGACTAGGCGCACGGTGCTCCTGGCAACAACTGCAATTTACTTTTTGACAACTTGCTTCTACAGTTTTCTTTCAGCTCGATCGTATGCGTAAGACCAACCCCAGTCGGCCAACTCACCCCATTTGTTGACGCCGCAGCCAACCTGTTGGCGTCCGCAACTCCAGATCCTGGATATTGACGCGACCCAAGCCCTGCAGCACATCGAGCAAATACTCCCGCACCGGCACTCGCAGTCTACGGCAAGATTCAAGGACACTCAAAATCGCCGCCACCTTCGTCCCGGCCACCGGGCTCCCTACATGGATCCAGTTCTTACGGCCGAGTGCAATCCCCCGCATCGAGTTCTCCGCCAGGTTGTTGCTTAGCTCTAGCTCCGGATAAGCGAGAACCCGCTTCAACCGCACCCAAAGCGACAGCGTGTAATTCACAGCCTGACCGAGCGCACTGGCAGGCAACACTTCGCGGCTCAGTCTTTTCAGTTCGGCCTCCATTGCCAACACCAGTGGCTGCATCTTTTCCAGCCGCAATGTGAGCCGTTGCTCCGGCGACAATTTAAGCGCCCGCGCCTCGGCGTCGACGGCAAACACCGCATCCATTCGATCCACCATCGCAATGGCCGCAGCATCCTTGGGGCTCAACTTCACGGCATCGAAAAACTTCCGCCGCGCATGCGCCCAGCAAGCTGCCTGCACAAGCTTCTCCCCGCCCACCTTGTTGTAAACCTGGTAGCCATCTGTCTGCAAAAGCCCCTCGAATTTCTTCAATACCTTCTCCGGACCCTCGCGTCCGCGCCCCATCTGGAACTCAAACACCGCTTCGCCTCCAGGCCGTGAATACTGCCATAAATAAGCCTGATGATTTTTGCCTTTGCCGTTGCGAACCTGCACATCAACAGGCGTCTCATCGGCCTGCAAATAGGAACCACTTACTAAGTTCCGCAACATAACATTCGCCACCGGCTGCAGCAACTCGCCCACCTGCATCACCCATCCATCCATCGTCGCCCGGTGGATCTCCACTCCAGCGTCGCGCCGGAGCATCGCGCTCTGCCGGTACAGCGGCGTGTGATCGCAATACTTGGCGATCACCGTATCGACAATGACCCGGTCGCTAACCAGACTCTTTTCGACGATGCGCGCAGCCGCAGGAGCTGTCTTCACACCCGCTTCGCCGCAATGCCCGCAAGCCCGCTTCTCGCGCTTGGTCACCCGTACGATGTACTTGGCAGGTTCCACGTCCAACTGTTCGCTGCACTCATGCCCGATCACCGTAAGTGAATGGCCACAGGCCCCGCATTTACATTGAGCTTCAGACAGCGCCACCAAACGCTCGACACGCGGCAACCCCTCGGGCAGCTCTTGCCGCCCTGGGTGCGGACGCCGTTCGCGCTTGCCTGGCCGGGCTTCCACTTCCAACACTTGCGAGTCGCGGCCTGCTTCGGCCACTACTTCTTCGGCGCTCACACCCGGTTCGTCTTCGAGCAACTCCAGTTGTTTGTTGGTCAACGACTCGCTCGCCGGGCCGTACTTGTCGATCCGCTGCTTGCGAAGTCGTTCTTCCAGCACCTGGATCTTCATGTGAGCCCAAGACAGCTCGCGTGAAGCGTATTGCTTGATCGCAATTACTTCCACGCTATCGCTGGACTGGATTTGAAGTAACTGACTCACGAGTGGGGGAAGCACCAGATTACATCAGTTCTGCTGATTCGCAAAGTACTTTGTGAAAATGTTTCAACTTGTCTGCTCGATCCGAAACCAACCCCGCCGCTCGTGCGACTGCCCCAGGTCCAGACCAGCCACCAGAGCACTCAACTCTTCCTGCCTCAGCACAACGTTGCTCGCTCCCTCCTGGGCTTCAGGCCAGTAAAAGCGTCCCTTCTCCAGTCGCTTGGCGCAGACCCAGAGTCCGCTCCCATCCCAAAACATAATCTTCAATCTTGTTCTCGTCTTGTTGGCGAACAGAAAGAGATGGCCGCTCAACGGATCCTTGCTCATCGTGTCTCGAACCAGACCGTAGAGCCCCTCAAAACTCTTGCGCATATCGGTTGGCTCGACTCCTACGAAAACCTTTGTTGCCGGCCCCAACCCAAACATCGCTACGCCCGCTCCAGCACGCTGAGCACCCGCAAGAAAAGTTCCGGATCGAAGCCCCGACGCACCTCAACCCGCCGCCCATTGCCAACCACCACCGCGATCTCCGGCACCTTGCTTTCTTCCGGCTTCACCGTTACCACCACTGGCAACAACCGCCGCTTTTTTCGCAAACGCTCACTGTCTCGCCTCAAGTAGTAATCCAGCGTGGAAACAGCAATCCCTGCTCGTTCACTGAATGCCCGCCTCCCCAAATCCCCTGACCGGTATGCCTCTACCAGCTCCGTCCCTCGATCTCCCTGCTCTCGCTGCTTGCTCATCCTTCCACTGAATCATCAATTGCTGGATTGGTTCAAGATGGGGATGCTCTGACGCTTACGCTCGATCTGCCGCATAGTACCCCGCCAAAACCCCTGGAGCGTGGTGCGTACACCCTATGATTACGAATGAGAGCAGGAGTGCCACCGCAACCAGAATGAATGTGTTGGATTTCATGTTAGTTCCTTCTGGAGGAACGAGTACTAAAACCTGCCGGTTAACTGGTGAGGCGTGCTTGCAAGGCCAACACGAACGTAATACAGTCGCAATGGAGAGAACCACTATGGAGACAAGCCAAGACCCACTCGTCAGTGCACGAATCGAAGCAGACGACCAGCATCCCCACGACATTTTTGGCCGCATCGATCAAGAACGAAACAAATACGTACTACGGTGGATCGTGGGCGTTAGCGGCGGACCCTACAATGACGGGAACAACTTCTACCGCGTAGACCTACCACTCGAAGAAATACGCACGCTAATAGAAGCAGCGATGCAGATTGGAACTATGATCGCAGAACAAGTCATGGGGCAATGGCAAGAGGAATTCCATTTGTTCGACGAATTCAACGATCCCCCAGACAGCTACTATATGACCGGCAGACGACCGTCCGACAAGGCATGGCCAGCAGACCCGCGAATGAAACTCACCCCACAACCAATGAGCCTCACATTCATACCCGAAACCGACAAAGTACGCATTCGTTTCGGGAGGCTACCCATCACCACAGAAGAAACCAAAGCTTAAAAGCTACTGGGGGCGTTTCGATGGGCGCGATAGAGCCGCCTGTGTGATCGATGGGCAGAGAACATAAGCTTCCCCAAAAAGCATATACTGCTGCTAAGTATGCCGAACGCAGACGAAGTTGAAAGACGCGCCCTAGAACATACTGAGAAGAAAGAATGGGCGCAGGCACGCGCCGCGTTCGAGGAAATGCTGAACCTCGACCTCTCAGATAAGCGTCGCGCCAAAGTTCTCTACAGCATAACGGCCACCTACCAACGAGAAGGCAATACGCAAGCAGCATTCACTACGATCTCGCGAGCAATACGCCATCTGGAGAATGTGCCGAACATAGATACTGAGAAGGCCGAAATGGTGTTCGGCTTTAATTGGACACGCGACGATTTAGCAGGAGTGCCTGGCGCAGCAGAATTTGGGCAACTTCTCAAACAGCGATGGAAAGGATCAATAGCAGCTTTCCTCGCCGGAGCACTCGCCGGCGCAGCTCTTGAAAAAGAGATAAGTATTAGAGCAGGCATCAGCCAATACGCCGGAGGAGTCGCTTTTATTGGCGGCCTTCTAGGCTTCGCCATCTTCAAAGAATTCCTCTGGAGCGCGCCAAGATTGTCTGTTGCAGTAAGCCTGCTATATCTCGCATCCCTCGCAGCGTTTTACATCGGAGCAGACTTCAAAAACGGAACCTTCATCCTGGCATTGCTCCTACTCGTACCAACCATGACATTCTTCAGCAGACCCCAGAATTAGCGTTCACGCGGGCAGGTGCAGTGCGGAAAGGTGGAAAGCCACAGCAGGAGAAACGCCAGACACTCCGATGAGAATCAAAAAGGGAGGCGAGGCGTTATCCTCGGCGGAAAGCATCCTCAAAGAGTTTCTTGAACTGTTCACGGCCGGAATTCTCGCTCGATCCACATGTTCTCCGGCAACTCCAGCCCTGAAGCGTTGCAACTCGCGGAGCTGAGCCAACTGATTCTCCGTTTCCTGGCCTTTGTCCTTCGTCGAAACTTTCGCGTATAGTGCAACTCTTAGTTCATTTATTTCGGCCTTCTCCTGGCCGACTTTTGGGTAGTGGGTCAGTTTGATTCCTGCTTTTCGAGCAGTTCAACGATGTCAGCCACGGTCCAAGCACGATCAGCAATCCCCGCTGCAACCGCAGGAGTCGTCTTGAGCGTCTGATGAACTCGGGCAAAGTTGTAATATATGAAGTGCAAGCTGATGGCTGCTACGTGGTTTTCAATACGCTTCTCCGCCCCACGTCGTTCAGGTGGCTAGCTTTTTCCACCGCGCAGATGCAGCATTCTTGGCTATTTCGGATCTCTGATCTGCTGTGAGCATTGTAGCCCTCGCCCTTCCACCCTTCAACCCACCCTTACGACCCAGCGCTACGGCGGCTGGGTCTTTCTCTTGTGGCTTTTGGCCTGTGGCCTGTTGAACGATGTCAAAGGCCAGCGTGTTTGTGTCTCTTCTGCTTGAGCGCTCTGGCATGATTTCTAGTATACAATCTAAACAAGAGCCATAAGCTCATGCTGCTTGCGCTTTCGGCCGATAAGAAGATAGGATTCGATTAGGTTGAAACCGATGCATGCTTTCGGCATCTGATCAAATAGGAGATCTGTGGGAACGCTTGTAAAGATACCGTACAATGGCAAAGCTGTTGATGCGGAAGATATTGAGTTTTCTGTCGAAGCGCAGAATGAAGATTCATTCCTCCTTGAAGGCGGCTATAGGCTGCGGTTTATGCATAAAGTCAACAATATCTATAAATTAAAGAATGAGCTGAAAGCAGATGGCAGCCCGGTTTTCGTTGTGATTGGCGAAGCGAATCTATCGACCGAGAAAATCGAAACATCAGAGGCCAAGTAAAGTGCTAGCACATTACGCCATCTTGGCATATCATCTAAGCCAGCCAGCATCAATCTCTGAAAAGAGGCTATTAGGGCAATTCTGCTATGCAGTCTCTGATAAGGAAACCACTGGCTATCAATTTTCAGACGGATCGACGATGGAGGAAGACATGATAGAAGAGCTTGTCAATTTGCCGGGTGTCGTCAGTGTGTCCTCTCGGCGTCAACCTGATGCTTCAATCATATTTGAGGTTTATGTAACAGCTTTAGAGCCATCGATTCACGAGCCGATCGCTCAAAAAGAATTAGAGTGGTTTGACCGCTTTTCGGAGACAGCCACGACGATTCAAGTTAGGGAAGCGCATACTTCAACCTCTTTGTTAACAGCGCATGCCGTCTAAAGAGGCACACAAGCTCACAGCTGAAAGAAACGCGGAATTCGCGGGATCTATACCTGAACTATCAGAAACACATTGCCTCTGGGCTGTAACTATTTACTTTTACTCCGCCGTTCACTACATTGAGGCTTTCTTCGCAGTAAAAGGCTTGCACTCGCCGGACCACTCCACTAGGCGCAGAGAAATTAAAGCTGACCCAATTCTGCGGGCAATCTGGACCCAGTATTCATTTTTGGAAGATGCCAGTAGGCTGGCGCGATATGAATGTAAGACTCCCCCTTTGGCCTTAACCAGAGATGTCAAAAGTCGCCTGGATTACATCCGCGCCTTTTCTGATCTCAATCTTAAGTCCCAGCCCTAAATTTCAAACTGACCGCACTACCGACTTTTGCGAACCATTTCTGAAACAATCTGGATTGATTCTTGGCCCGCCTGGTAGTTGCGATCTCCGCTTAACCTACATACAATAGCCACATGTCGAACTTTACACGCCGCGATCTACTCAGGGTCTCTGCCGGGGCTGCGGTTGCTGCCTCTTTACCTCAGATGCAAGCCGCAAAGCGCTCCGCGACCGATTGGGTCACGCTTGGCAAATCGAATGTCAAAGTGACGCGCCTTGCCTTCGGCACTGGCACTCACGGGGGCCGCATCCAACGCGAGCTCGGCCAGAAGGAATTCACGCGTCTGGTTCGACATGCCTACGACCGTGGCATCCGTTTCTTTGAATCCGCCGACAACTACGACCAGATGCACGAGATGCTGGCCGAGGCGCTTAAAGGGATCCCGCGTGAGAATTACAAGCTCATGACCAAGCTTCGCTGGCAGAATGCAGCGCGCGAAGGCTACAAGCCTATGGACGACATCGAGCGCTTTCGCCGCGAACTCAATAGCGATTACTTCGACATCTTCCTGCTCCATAATGTCAAGACAACCACTTGGCCAAAAGATCTGGAGCCTTTGCGCGACGCACTTTCTGAAGCCAAACACAAGCAACTCATCCGCTGCCATGGTTGCTCTGGACACGGCCTCCAGCCGATCCGTGCTTATGCAGGCAACAACTGGTTAGATGTTGCACTGATGCGTGTCAACCACGATGGCACCCGCATGGACAACCTGCGCGACGAAGCGAACGTCCCTGGAGATCGCGCGGAAGTTCTCCCCACCATCGAAAAGGTGCATGCACAAGGCACCGGCGTTCTTGGAATGAAGATTATGGGAGAAGGCAAGTTCATCACGCCCGAACAACGCGACGCCTCAGTCAAGTTCGTCATGCAATTTGGCAAAGTCGATGCCGTGACGATTGGTTTTAAGTCGACCGCGGAGATCGACGAAGCCATTGAGCGAATGAATACTCACCTCAACGCCTGAGGCAACCGCCAAGTCATCCTTGCCGTCGCCGTCAAAGTCGGCAAGCGCCAGATTCCAAGTAGCGGTGCCTGTCTCGATACGCTGAACCTTTTCCCCCTGGATCACTTCCACGTGATCTCCGGCTGCGGCGAGGATCACGCGATTTGCCACCAGGAATTCCCAGGTTCGCCCCTGGCCCTGCAGTGTTTTCTGCGATCTCCGGAAGCGACCTTTGCCATCCCCCAACAAAACTCTAGGCCGTCCATCCAGGCCTGGCCCCACCAACGCGTCCAGCTTCCCGTCTCCATCCCAATCCGTGATCTCGAGTTGCGCTGTCCTAAGCTTGTGATCCTCGTGCTCAGCATCTAGTAGCAACTTAAACCCGCCCCTTCCTTGCCCCAAGGCAACCAGCAGATCGGGCCCCCGTTCATCCGTGCTCGCCACCAGCAAATCCTGTATCTTGTCGCGATTGATGTCGGCAACCTTGACTCGATAAGCACCTGCACCCATTCGCAGCGGTGAATTCGCTGCTTCGCGAAAACCACCTTTGCCGTCGCCAAGCATGAGGGTTACGTCTCCATCCCCAATGTTGGCCGAGGCAATATCAAGCAATCCATCTCCATTCAAATCGGCCACGGCGAGGCTATGATTGTGCGGCTTGCCACCTTTGCGCGGAATAAACGGAGAGTTGGCGAAAGCCATGAAGCCGCCCTTGCCATCCCCAAGAAGCACGGCGATCCGGTAGCTATCATGGCTGCCGGAGACTAGGTCCAACCGGCCATCGCGATTGACATCGGCCAGTGCCACCCCTCCGGGCTCGCCCACTCCGATTCCTTTGATTTGCTGCACCGCCTCGAAGCGAAAGCGGCCCCGATTCAAGTGCACCGAGTATCCATCCACCGTCTGCACAATCAAATCGGGTAACCGATCTCCATTCAGATCCCCAGCCGCCAGACTGCTGATGGACTGCGACTCTCGAATCGTTTGGCTTAGGCACAACATCATGACTATGAATTTCATACAAGCAGCCAGTCGTGGTAAACCCACAAACTGTTAACGCAGCCAGCGGGGCTTTCATCATATGGCAACGCGCATACGCGACAATAGAGGGAATGACCGAAATCGTGAAAATTACTGGCCGCGAAATCCTCGATTCGCGCGGCAACCCTACTGTTGAAGCTGATGTCCTTCTTGCGGACGGCTCCCTTGGCCGCGCTGCCGTCCCTAGTGGTGCCTCTACCGGTGAGCATGAAGCGGTAGAGCTTCGTGATGATGATAAAGATCGCTACCTCGGCAAGGGCACCCTTCGCGCAGTTGCCAATATTAACGAAGTCCTGGGCAAGAACCTTGTGGGTCTGGATGCCACACGACAGGCTGAAATCGACCGTTTCATGATCGCCCTCGACGGCACGCACAATAAAGCGAACCTGGGTGCCAACGCGCTACTTGCCGTTTCCATGGCGACAGCCCGTGCTGCTGCCGCTAGTTTGATGACCCCGCTTTATCGCTACATCGGCGGCGTCAATGCTTCCATCCTCCCGGTCCCGATGATGAACATCATCAACGGCGGCGCTCACGCCGATAACTCCGTCGATCCGCAGGAGTTTATGATCGCTCCGATTGGCGCTACAAGCTTTCGGGAAGCCCTGCGTATGGGTGCCGAAGTATTCCATGCCCTCAAAGTCGTGCTGAAGCAGAAGGGCTATTCGACGGCTGTTGGCGACGAAGGCGGCTTTGCTCCCTCGCTCAAGTCCAACCAGGAAGCTCTCGACGTCATCCTCGAAGCCGTTGTGAAAGCCGGCTACTCGCCTGGTGATCAGATCGCTATTGCTCTCGATTGTGCTGCGTCTGAAATGTTCGACAAGGTCAAACGCAAGTACGTCTTCAAGAAGAGTGACCGCAGCGAATACACATCTGACGAGATGGTTGCGCTTTGGGAAAGTTGGGTTAAGCAATATCCGATCATCTCGATTGAAGACGGCCTCGATGAAAACGACTGGGATGGCTGGAAGACGATCACTGATCGCCTCGGCAAGAAGATCCAGCTTGTCGGCGATGATCTCTTCGTCACCAATACCGAAATCCTCGCCAAGGGTATTTCTCTGGGGATCGCCAATTCTATTTTGATCAAGGTCAATCAGATCGGCACCCTGACTGAGACGCTTGATGCCATGGCAATGGCCGCCAACGCCAACTACACCTCAATGGCTTCGCATCGTTCCGGCGAGACCGAAGATACCTTCATCGCTGATCTCGCTGTCGCCACCGGCTGCGGTCAGATCAAGACCGGTTCTGCTTCCCGCACCGACCGTATCGCCAAGTACAACCAGCTTCTCCGAATTGAAGAAGAGCTTGGTTCCTCTGCCCGGTACCTGGGCAAGAAAGCGTTCAAACAGTAGTGTCCAAGCCCAAACTGGTTGTTCTCACCATCCTGGACGGCTTTGGCTGGCGCGAGGAATCAGAAGGCAATGCAGTGATGGCCGCCCACAAACAGAATTTCGACAGGTTGTGGGCGGCCAATCCGCACACTTTGATTGAAGCTTCAGGGCCGTGGGTCGGCCTTCCTGTTGGGCAGATGGGCAACAGCGAGGTTGGTCATCTCAACATTGGTTCCGGCCGCATCATTCGCATGGACGTCTCGCGTATTGATCACGCCATCGAGACCGGCGAGTTTTTTGCCTTGCCTGAACTGAAGGCAGCGATGAAAACCAGGCGGCTACATTTGCTTGGCCTGCTTAGCGATGGTGGTGTTCATTCGCTCAACACTCATCTTTACACCTTGATTGATATGGCGCAGCGCGAAGGCGTTGCCGAGATCTTTGTTCATTGCTTCATGGATGGCCGGGACACGCCACCCCAATCCGGTGCCGGCTTTATCAAGGACCTGCAGAAGCATCTGGGGCCCGCCAAAATCGCCTCTGTCATGGGCCGCTACTTTGCAATGGATCGTGACAAGCGATGGGAGCGCGTTGAAAAAGCTGCGTTAGCCATGACCATGGGTGCACTCAAGACCAGCCCGTTTCCCCTACAGGTGCTGCTCGATAGCTACGCCGCTAACGTGACCGATGAATTCGTCGAGCCTGTCACTATCGTCGATGCCGATCACAATCCTGTTGGGTTGATTGAAGAAGGAGATTCCTGCATCTTCTTCAACTACCGCGCTGATCGCGCCCGGGAGATCACTGAGCGCCTCACCCGCGGCAACAACCTCCGCTTCACCATGATGACGGAGTACGACCGGACCTTTACTCACCCCTTTGTCTTTAAGCCGGAATCGCACAAAAATGTTTTGGGCGAATGGCTAGCCGGTCATGGCGTATCTAACCTTCGCGTTGCCGAGACCGAGAAGTATCCTCACGTCACATTCTTTTTCAACGGAGGCATTGAGAAGCCTTATTCCGGCGAAGCTCGCGAGATGGTTGCTTCACCCAAAGTCGCCACTTACGATCTAATGCCGGAGATGTCTGCCCACGGCGTTTGTGATGTTGTTGTGAACGGCATCGAGTCCGGGAAGTACGGCGTTATCATCGTGAACTTCGCGAATCCAGACATGGTTGGCCACTCTGGAGTCTTTGAAGCAGCCAAGAAGGCTGTCGAAACCACAGACATCTACCTAGGTCAGATCGAAGCAGCACTGACGGCGCACGGCAGCTTTGCATGGATCATAACCGCAGACCACGGCAATGCTGAGACCATGATCGACCCAGTCACTAAAGGCGTTCATACTTACCACACCACCAACCCGGTACCGGTTGTCATAGTGGAGGAGGCTCGCAAGCCGTTGCGCACTGGCGCTCCGAATCTCCGAGGCAGCCTTCGGGATCTCGCACCAACAATACTCGACCTGCTCGAAATTCAACAGCCTCCTGATATGACCGGCCAGTCGCTACGGCAATAAAGGAGGCCCACTCCCTCGGGAATGCGGTTGGTTGATTGCTCTACCCGCCAATTTGTGTTGCAGCGTTTGGCCCGTTAAATGCAACTAAGAATGTGCCGGGAGAGTTGGAAGCATATGGCAGTCAAAGTAATACTTAGATCATCTTGGGCTCTAGATTGGCCAGAGGTGAAGTTGCGGGGGGATCTCTTAGAAGCACTGTATCTTATGGTGCACCTCATGAAACCCGCGTCGCTTGGGGCTTTTCTGCTTGCTTTCTGGCGACTCGGAGCGGATCTTGGATGGACTTCGGAGTTCTTGATTACGGACGGTTTGCTGCGCCACTGGCAGCTCTGGGCGGCGCTTGGGATATCGATGATTGCCTGCGAAGGTTATTTGTCGCGCCGATTTGGTCGAGCTTAGTGACACAGAATGTGTCGATAATTCCCATTTCGACTTTCTATCTCCGCCTCTGATATCTTGAAATAACCAAATGCGTTATCCTGGCGGTTCTTCCTATGCCACATCTTCTATGTCTGTTCCCCCGGGAGTGAAGTGGCTCCTGATCGTGAACACAGTAATGTTTGTGGCATACTACATGGCCACGATCCTGGGTTTTAGCGGGCTTTTCGGCCCTTTCCGCCTTATTCCTGAGCAAACAGTTGAGAAGCTGCACGTTTGGCAGCCTTTCACCTATCTGTTCCTGCACGACCCTTTAGGATTCAGCCATATCTTGTTGAACATGCTCTCGTTGTACATGTTCGGCAAGACGCTTGAGGAAACCTGGGGTACGGAAAGGTTTCTGCGCTTTTATTTTTTCTGCGGAATTGGTGCCGGAATTTGTGTGATCATCGCCGGGTATCTCACCTCGATGCCCTATGTTTCGACCATCGGTGCCAGTGGCGCGATCTTCGGCCTGCTTCTTGCGTTCGGCATCTTGTTTCCCGACAGCATCGTGCTGATGAGCTTCTTTTTTCCGATCAAGGCCAAGTATATGGTGATGATTATCGGAGCGATCACATTCCTGAGTTCATTGCAGGTAAACTCCGGTGTGAGCCACATTGCACACCTCGGCGGAATGCTGGTTGGATTTTTGCTTTTGAAGACCACCCAAGGTCAATCGGCGATGCGGCGTCAACCTGGACCATCGCTGGTGCGGAGGGCGGAACAGGCGTGGACGGATTACAAATTGCGTAGGGCGAAAAAAAAGTTTCAAGTTTACATGTCGAAGCAGAACCGCAAAGGCGGCCCGTACGTCAACTGAGATACAGTGAGTCTCATGAAGTCTTCGGCGTTCCTTTCCCATCCCTTCACCGCAGTAGCTTTAGTTTGTGCCCTTTCAGCAGGTGCACTTTTCTGGATTGAGCCAGTAAATGCGCAAGGCGGCCCGAAGAAAGAAAGCGGAGAGACAGTTGCCAAGCCCCGCAAAAAGACCAGCCCAGATGCTCCGCCCGAGCCAGAGCTCGAGAAGATCCCATCGAAGTTGAACAAGAAGGGGCAAGTGGATTTGCCGGAAGGTGTTCCAACCTTCCGCAGTGATACCACCAGCGTCAGTGTTGATGTTGCCGTGCTCGACAACAAGGGCCGGTTTATTCCAAATATCCCTGCCGGCCACTTCCGAATTTTGGAAGACAATGTGCCTCAGAAGGTAGGCAACTTCGCGATGGGCGAAGCGCCGATGACGATCTGCATGGTGATCGAATTCTCCAATCTTTACCAGCAATACTGGACCAGCAGTTGGTATGAAACACTGCAGGCTTCCTATGGCTTCCTCCAGACTTTGAAGCCTGAAGATTATGTAGCGGTTGTTGCCTACGATTTGCGGCCTGAAATTCTGAGCGACTTCTCCGCAGACAAGCGTAAAGCTCAAGAGGCGATGGCGCGATTGAGAATTGCGGCCTTCAGTGAGTCCAATCTCTATGATGCGCTCACCGATACGACCGACCGCATGGTCGAGATTGAAGGCCGCAAGGCAGTGGTTCTGATTGCATCTGGTGTGGATACATTCTCGAAGCAGACTTTTGATCAAGCCCGCAAGAAACTGCAATCAGCCGGTGTTCCGATTTATGCCATCGGCATCATGCAGGCACTTCGTGAAATGGTGGACGCGCGCGGTGGAATGGGGGCGATCCAGCGGCTCGACTTCTTGCAGGCTGACAACCAGATGAGGACCTTTGCCAAGGAGTCGGGTGGAATGAGTTTCTTTCCACGATTCTTTGGTGAATTTCCGGGCATCTACGGCGCGATCCATCAGGCTCTGCGCAACCAGTATTCGCTCACCTACGCACCTACGAATCAGGCGAAAGACGGCAAGTTCCGCAAGCTGAAGGTGGAGCTTGTAAACCCGGCCACGAATGAACCATTGCGAATACTCGATGAGAAGAACAAGCCTATTAAATATCAGATCGTTGCCAAGTTGGGCTACACCGCTCCACGCGAAGTGGAGTGAAGATGTCAAGTAGAAAAACACGCTTGGAATGAAGCGTATAGAAAAGCCATTGACGCGGTTTCAAGATGTCTGCTAAGTTTCAATGGTTCTCATGAGAATTGCTAAAACTTCCACCGCGACTTCCTCTGCAAATATTCTTCTGGTGGATGACAACAAGATGGGCCTTGCAGCCCGGCGCGTGGTGCTTGAAGAGTTGGGTCATACTGTCGTAACCGCTGCCAATGGTCTTGATGCCCTAACCACGCTTGAGGCTCAGACTTTTGATCTGTTGATTACGGATTGGAAGATGCCGAAGCTGGATGGGATCGAATTGATTCGTCGCCTGCGCGAGAGCCAGAATGCCATGCCGGTCATTTTGTTGTCGGGGTTTGCGGATAACTCAGGGATCAGCGAAGACAAAACGGGTGCTGATGCAGTGGTGCAGAAGAGCGCGAATGAAGTGCAGGTGCTACTGAGCACTGTGAAGCGGCTACTGACTCGAAAAGCTGCCCGCAAACCTCCTGGCACACAGCCTGCGGTGAAGGCCGTGAAGCCCAAGACCAAACTTGGCTAACGCATTCGTTGGTATTTCAGATTCACCATCCCACCTTCGTAGGTCTTGCACTCGGTCAGCTTGAAGTTTCTATCGCCAAATTTGGGTAGAAATGCCGGCAGACCTTCACCGATCAATATTGGCAAGACGCCGAGATGGATTTCGTCGATGAGATCCGCTTTGAAAAAACTTCGGGCCAAATCTCCGCCTCCCATCAGCCAGATATTCTTCCCCTCAGATTTGGAAAGCTTGCTCAGCAAACGCGATGGGCTAAGGCGGGTGAACTCGACGCCATCCCGGATTCCAGCAGGCAAAGTTTTTGAACACACAATGGCCTTTGTCTGAGCGTTTGATCTTAGGCCAAATCCCATTTTGATGCCATGCTCGTAGGTCTTGCGTCCAGCAATGATCGTGTCGATTGATGCAACGAAGGCTTGCATCGAGAAGTCTTTGGGCATGAATAGGAAATCAACTTCACCGTTTCTGCGGGCAAGATAGCCATCGAGGCTGATGCCGACGCTATAGATCACATTTTTCATAGGCACATCATAAGCGATATATTGAATTTTGCCCAGCAGTCTTAGATTCCTATTGTTGATCCTTCTTTGCTCATCTGTTTTTGCTCAGAAACGTACTCCCACGGGTGGATCGAATGTGCCCGTTCGCTTTCAGCCTGGCACCCCAGTTGAGGTTCGCAACTTGATGCAGCGGATGTTGTTGCAAGAGATGGTTGCCCAACTGGTAATTGTTCCGTTCTACGTCGATAACCCAGGCGTACGGCGGCGTGAGGATCTGGAGTATTTACGGCTGGTCAAGAAGACCGGGGTAGGAGGCCTGATTCTTTTGAATCACACAAACAATGGTGTGGTTCGCAATGCCGACCCTTATGTCCTGAGCTCTTTTCTGAACCAGATGCAGAAGCAGGCCAAGGTGCCGCTGATTGTGGGTGGCGATTTTGAGCGCGGCGCTTCGATGAGAGTGATGGAGATGGCAAAGTTTCCTCATGCAATGGCCTATGGCGCAGCCAATGACCTTGAGGCAACCAGAAAGACTGGAGTGGCAACGGCAATTGAATCGCGCGCCGTGGGTGTGCATTGGGTGTTTGCGCCTGTTGCTGATGTGAACAACAATCCGGACAATCCGATCATCAACACGCGTAGTTATGGTGAAGATCCTGATCTTGTTGCAGCCCACGTGAGGGCCTACATCGAAGGAGCCCATTCTGCCAAAGGAGACGGGGTGCTTGTGACGGTCAAGCATTTTCCTGGGCAGGGTGATACGACCATTGATACGCACCTTGGGATTGCCAAAGTACCGGGCGATCGCCAGCGGCTGGATTCACTCGAACTTTTGCCGTTTCGGGCGGCGATTGCCGCAGGAGTGGACGGCGTGATGATAGGCCACCTGGCTGTGCCGGCAATTGAGGAGCGAGAGATTCCGGCAACAATGTCAGCAAAGGTCATTCAAGGGCTGCTGCGCAAAGACCTGGGGTTTGAAGGGCTTGCCGTGACTGATGCGATGGACATGCTTGGACTCACCAAACAGTTCTCTACAGGCGAGGCGGCCGTGCGGGCCATCGAGGCCGGCGTTGATGTACTGTTGATGCCAAGCAATGCGGAGAGGGCGATCCAGGGTGTGGTGGCTGCGGTGAGTAGCGGCCGGCTTAAAGTAACCAGGATTCATGAGAGCGTTGTGAAAATTTTGATGGCGAAACACCGGTTGGGTTTGTTTCAGAAGCGGCTGGTCAATCTGGAACAGGTCAGGGGAAAAATCAGTTCACCAGAATCTGCTGATTTGGCTAGAAGCGTTGCGCAACAGGCGCTATCGACCGTCAAGAATGATCAGGGGATTGTGCCTTTGCGGGATGCCGCGACCAGTTGTCTGGTTACCTTGGCCGAGAATCGTTTGTCGACTTCCGGGAACCGGATGATTGAAGAAGCAGTAGCGCGCTCGCCCAACATGCGGACGATCCGGCTGGATCCAACGATGAAGCCTGAAGCTCTGAGCCAAACGGCTGAACAGTTGAATAGCTGCTCCACCATTGTGATTGCGGCCTTTGTTGCGGCAGCGTCCTTTAAGGGCGATGTTGTGTTGACGCCTGTCTTTGCTACCTTTGTCGAGCAGGTGATCGCTTTAAGTCGACCGGTTGTTTTTTGTGCGGTGGGCAGCCCGTATCTTTTGCGGAAGGTTCCTCTTGCAGCCGGACATGTTGCCACGTTCTCTACCACGGTAACGAGCGAGGCGGCATTGATTCGAGGTCTGTTTGGAGAAATTCCGATGGGGGCTCGATCTCCTGTCACGATTGCAGCCCCTTGAGCGACAATGGGCGAATGATCTCGCTCACCTGGCTCGGCCATAGCTCGTTTGAACTTACGGTCCCCACAGGGGAAACCTATCTGCTCGATCCCTGGCTTGAGAACCCCAAAGCTCCTGTTGGCTACAAGCCAGCGCGCGTCGACGGGATTCTTTTGTCCCATGGACACTTTGATCACATTGCCAGTGTAGAGCCGCTGGCTGCTGAGTTTGGCTGCCCGGTGCTTGGGATTTATGATCTGACGACCTGGCTTGAGAGCAAGGGCGTAAAGAATACGATTGGGATGAACAAGGGTGGCACGGTGAAGCTTGGCGCGATCACGGTGACACTGACTTATGCCTCGCACTCATCCACCTTTTCAGAAGATGGGAAATTTATTCCCCTGGGCGAGGCTTGTGGCATTGTGATTGGTTTGCCCGATGGGCGCGCGATCTATTTTGCAGGGGACACGGACGTCTTCGGCGATATGAGATTGGTTGCCGATCTTTATCAACCTGAGATTGCCATTCTGCCCATTGGAGATCTTTATACAATGGGGCCCAAGCAAGCTGCGCTGGCGTGTCGGCTGATTCGCCCGAAGACGGTGATTCCGATGCACTATGGAAGCTTCGATGCGCTCACGGGAACCCCTCAAGCACTCATCGATTTAATTTCGGACCTGAATGATGTTCAGGTAATCGTGCCGCTTCCTGGGCATAAAATCGAGTTGTAAATGTTCTTCGACTCAGTTGTTTTATCTGGCTGGCAGCATCTGTTTTGAAGCCAGCGATCTATTCAGAAAGCTTAGAATCGGTCTATGTGGATTGCTGGTTTACTTTTGGGCGCATCGAGGGGAGCCGCGACGACATTCGTGGCAGCTTGAGGGGTGGAATGCTTGAAAACCTGGCAATTTTGCCGCTTGCTGTATTGATAGGGGTAGTGTTGGGCGCGCTCGGAAGTGGTGGCGCGATCCTGGCACTACCGATCCTGGTCTACGGTGCGCAGCTACCGGTAAGGCAGGCTGTTGCTGTTTCGCAACTGGTGGTCGGCACTGCAGCGCTGGTAGGCACGTTGTTGCAGTGGAGAGCTGGTCGAATAGTCTGGCGAGAGGTGCTCATCTTCGGCGCGGCTGGGATGCCCGCCACCAAGCTGGGTGCTGTGCTTGCCGAGCGTGCAGATCCGCGCTGGTTGATGCTTGGGTTTGCTGCATTGGTTATGCTGGCGGGCGTAAGGATATTGCAAAGCGCCGGAAACAACTCTGCTGGCAAGAACCGGGTGGGCGTCTCTATCGTTGCGGGGGGCGTGGTTGGAGTCTTGACTGGCCTGCTGGGTGTCGGTGGTGGATTCTTGCTCGTCCCCGCCTTGATTGCCTTCGCAGGCTTGGATGCAAGGCGGGCAACAGCCACATCATTACCGGTGATCGCCGTGAACAGTTTGACTGGTGCAGTGCAGCAGCAAGCGCAGTGGGGGGCTGTGCTCGGATTGGCGTTGAGCTTTTTGGGGGCAACGCTGGCCGGCACCTTTATCGGACTCAAAATGGGGAAAGGGGCGAGCGAGCTAAAGCTGAAACAGGCTCTTGGGGTCGTCCTGATCAGTGTTGGGCTCGTCGTCGGCGTCGCGAACCTGTGGCGCATCTAGCGCAGCCTTGACCATCGCCCAAGTGTCGCGCTGGAGATTCTTGAGGCCTTGGCCTGTGATGGCCGAAATCGAGTGCAGGGGGAGCCCCTGTGCTTCACAAAAGGCCTGCAACTCTTCAAGCCGGGTGGGGTCTTGCACCGAGTCGAGCTTGGTAGCGACGACGATTTGCGGCTTCTCAAGCAGCTTTTCGCTAAAACTGGCCAGTTCGTTCTGAATGATGTGATACGCCTCTACGGGGCGGATCTCGTTAAAGTCTGAGAGGTCGATCAGGTGCAGCAGAACCCTGGTACGTTCCACGTGCCGCAAGAAGGTGATGCCAAGGCCGTGGCCTTCGCTGGCACCTTCGATCAGGCCAGGTATATCGGCCATGATGAAAGTTTCCCGGCCAAATTCATCCATCGAGACAACTCCAAGGACAGGTTCCTTGGTGGTAAAGGGGTATGGCGCGATTTCGGGCTTGGCGGCGGATAAGCGAGAAATGAGGGTACTCTTGCCAGCGTTGGGAAAGCCAACCAGGCCGACATCGGCCAAAAGTTTCATCTCAAGACGCAGGGTGAGTTTCTGGCCTGCGATGCCGTCTTCTTTTTCTGTAGGTGCCTGATGGGTAGGCGTGGCAAAGTGCTGGTTGCCGCGGCCACCTCGGCCACCACGGGCTACGACAAACTGCTCTCCGTCGAAGGTGAAGTCGTGATACTGTTCACCATTTTCCCAATCGAATACAACTGTGCCGAGAGGAACCTTGACGATAAGGGAGTCGCCATTGCGGCCGGTGCGGTTAGAGCCTTCACCGTGCCGTCCACGGTCGGCCGAGTGTTCCGGGTTCATACGCAGGTGAAAGAGCGTGTTGTAGTGCCGGGAAGCTTCAAAAATGACGTCTCCACCGCGGCCGCCGTCTCCACCGCTCGGGCCGCCGCGAGGTACAAATTTTTCACGCCTGAAAGCAGAGCAGCCATTGCCACCATCGCCTCCGTGTACGTAGACTTTTGCTTCGTCAATGAATTTTGAAGAGTGAACCATACAATGAAATGCCTAAAAACAGGAAAGGCCGCCAAGCGTAGTGCTGGCGGCCGAACCAGAATCCTCATCGCAGGAAGTTTAGTTGACGCTGACTTCCTTGATGCTGACAAACTTGCCCATGCGGCCGCGGTCACGAAACTCGACAATGCCTGAGATGCGGGCATAGAGGGTGAAGTCTTTGCCTACTCCGACGTTTTCGCCTGCATTGATGCGGGTACCGCGCTGACGAACGATGATCGAACCGCCGGAGACAACTTCTCCGCCGAAGCGCTTGACACCAAGCCTTTGACTATTAGAATCGCGCCCGTTTCTACTACTGCCGGCGCCTTTTTTACTTGCCATTGTTCTTTAACTCCCTGGTGCGTTCGCGATTAAGCGATTGCGTTCACTTTCACTTCGGTGAAATTCTGACGGTGACCCTGTGTGCGCTTGTACTGCTTTTTGCGCTTGAACTTGAAGACAATTATCTTAACGCCACGACCATGCTTGGTAACGGTGCCAGTAACCTTGACGCCCGCAGCGTCGGCCCCAGTTTTGATGCCGGAGTCGCCGGCGACCATCAAAACTTTGCCCAATTCGATTTCGGCACCGGGGTCGGCGCTCAGCGTATCCACTCGAACGAGATCGCCGGGAGCAACACGATACTGCTTACCGCCGGCTTCAATCACTGCGTACATAACTCTGTCTGTTTCCTTTAAGGGCGGATCAAACTGTGGAGAATTCAGCGCTGAGTGCACGCAAATACGCGCGGCAGTGCTGCCACAAACTATTAGTCTACTGGATTGGTAGCCGTGTTGCAACCTTGATGCGATTGTTTGAAGTTGCTCAGCGATTCTGTCACCCCCTAACTGCTCAGGGATTCTGTCACCCCCTGCCGAAAAGAGAGAGTGACATTGAGCCAAGAGCAATTGCA
>JAYSVS010000028.1:0-7427 GCA_043718395.1 Acidobacteriota bacterium | reverse complement strand
GCACCACCAACCGGTCGCGCTCTTCCTGCGTCATTAGTAGTTGTCCTTCGTCCACCCTCTCTTCTTCGGTGGGTTGTCAAGAGGACATTTCTACTTTGCTCTATAGGACATTACTACTTTGCTGTGTCATCAATTCGACAAAATATGTCTCGTATATTAACGCAAACTGAAGAATCTCCCATTCCCTGACGAGTATAAGTGTCCCTACCTAAGGGGCGACCACCAGAAGGTTGCAACCCGGATCCCATCCTCTCCAGCTACCGTGCCCTGTCCGACCAGGAGATTCGCGATCTAACCACCAATCTTGGCCGCTGGCTCTAAACCCAAGACGATGCCTCCATTGCCCATCACTTTGAACAATTGGGACGCACTCGCTACGCCCAGGCGGTGCCTCTGCATGAGCTGATCCTCAAGCTAATCTCGATCAAGCGAGCCATCCGCACTTATGCCAGTGAGCAGAATTGCAATCGCTCGCCGGACGATATCTACGACGAGCTCGAATTGCTCCGATCAATGGCTGGATACTTCGAATCTGTTATTTATCGTGTGGCCAAAGGTTATGAGGGAGCCATGAGGTCGTTGGACGATTCAGGCTCCGGTCGATTTTCTGACTCCCCGTCGGCAAAAGCCAAATCGGCCTGAACTTGTCCGAAGTCCCCAATGTGGTTCCGGGCCTTTTCGTTAAGTCCAGGCTTGCCGCTGAACCCGGCACCGCAGATCTTCTCAACTGGTAAACTCAAATCAAAACATGCACCTCAAGCTTCAAGAAGCGCTCATCCGTCTCAAAGCAAGCGAGCCGGAACTCCGCAAGTTAGGGGCGAGCCATGTATCTATTTTCGGCTCAGTGGCCAGAGGCGAATCAAACGCTAAAAGCGATATTGATGTCCTTGTGGAGCTGGATGAAACCCAGTCCCTCGGCCTCTTCGAGTACTCGAGGCTCCGGATCTATCTCAACGAACTCCTCAACGGTTCCGCAGACGTGGTGAATGCGCGCACGCTTAAGCCCTTGCTGCGCTGTGGCATTGAGCGAGATGCTGTAAATGCCTTCTAGGAATCCTGCGCAAAGATTGCTCGACATTATTGAAAACTTGGATGCTATCCAAGAATTCACCACAGGCTTCGATCTTGCGAGCTTCAAGCAGGACCGCAAGACAGTGTACGCTGTAGTCCGTGCGTTGGAAATTATCTCCGAAGCCTCCCGTCGGCTGTCTGTCGAATTGCATCAACGGCACCCTGAAATTGACTGGGTTGCCGTAGCGGCATCAGGCAATGTATTTCGCCACGAGTATGACGCCGTTGACGAAGCGATGATCTGGCAAACCGTGCGCGACAACCTGGCCCAATTGCGAAAGGCGATCTTGAAAGAGCTGGATTCTTTGGCTTAGCAAAACATTGGATAGCATGACTGCTCGATGAGTGAGCCTCCACAGACCACCTAGAGCTTTTTGCCACCCACCGTCAACGCTACGATCCCAATCGCAGGCGGCCCCTCGGCCGGACAATTCCCCTTCACCCCTCGCTTCACACCCACCACCACATTCACAAATTCAATCGTCTTGAACGTTCGCAGCCCTGAAAGATAATGCTCCAGCCGCTTCCCCAAATCCCCTTCCCACACCCGGCAAAACACTCGCTTCTCGGCATCACAACTCAGCTCCACCAAATCCTTCTGCGCACTCAAGATCAGCACCTTCGCCCGCATCCCGCTCAACACCTTCCCCGGCGCCAGCCCATCCAGATCAGCACAAGCCACATCAGCCCCATAAAGAGCCGATCCCGCGAAAAACAGCAACACCCACTTCAAGCTGCCACACTCACTCTCTTTAACCGTCCATAGGCCACAAACAGCACCAGCCCGCTCAACACCAACATCCCCGCCAGCACCACGCCCACCCGTCCCAGAATCTCTCCATCGGTCTCCTCCTCATACTGATACGCCGGAAACCCGGCCACATCCTTCGAGCTAAGCTTCACCTTGCTGAACACCTTCGGCAGAAAGTAACTCTGCCAAACCCCAAAGAACCCGTCCACCTGTTTACTAAAATGCTTGTACCGGCCCAAACTCGTTCCCGCCAGATCATTGATCGCACTCTGCGCCAGAATCGCAGGCGATAAATACCGGAACCCATCCACAAAGTTCTGCTGCCGGTCCACTTGTGCATCAAAATGATCCAGAATCGGCTGCACTTTCTTGTCCACCTCCATCTGCACCGCATAACTCAAACTCGCAAAGTCCGCCTGCGGCTTCTCCCCGCCCGGCATCAACTCCGGATGGTCCTCCATGTACTTCGATAGCAACAAGCTACCCTTCGTCTGCGCCTCCTTGCCAGCCGTCCGCATCGCCTGCACCATCTCCACCCGGCTCGGCACCGGGTACATCCCCGTAGCAATCAGATTCGCCACACTCGGCAACACCAGCACCAGCCCCAACCAACATCCCGCCAGCGACAACGCATTGGTCGCAGAACTCGTCCCAAAGCCATTCACCAGAATTGCCAGCCCAAACCAGAATCCCGTATACAGCGTCATCATTCCGATCCACAGTCCAAGCCGCATCCAAACCGTCGGCAGCGACAAATCCACACCCGTCACCAGGGCACCAATCAGCGTAAATCCAACCACCAACCCCAGCAGCAATCCACCCCGCAGCAACACTTTGCCCGTAACCAATTGCGACATCGTAACCGGCTGCGAAAGCGCCAGCGGCAATGTCCCCTGCTCCCGCTCAGCTGAGATCATGTTGTACCCTAACGCCAGCACAAGCATCGGAAACAGATACACCAGCACAAAGGCCAGATCAAAGCGCCCCGCCAACAGATTCGTCGGGTTCTCAATCTCGTCATTAGCCAAAATCGCCTGCTTGGATCGCAAGTTCAATTTGAAATAGTACGGATACAAATCGCTCTGACCAATCGCCAGCGTCGCCAGAGGCGCAGGCGGCATCGCCAGATACGGAGCAGCGCTAGCCCCTCCGATGGCTCCAGCACTGCGCGGATCTTGAAAGCCTTTCGGCTCCATCCGCCCCTCTTCAATCGCAACAAGCATCGTCTTCAGCTTGACCACCCGCTCGCCCTGCTCCGCCCCGGCTGCGGTCAACGTCTGCCGCTGAAATGCCACCCATGCGCTGCCGTTGTAAAGGCTATAACCCACCAGTGCCGCCATCAACAATACAACGGCAATCAGCGTCCGGTCCGCCTTGAGCAAACGCCATTCCTGCTTTGCAATCGTGGCGATCATTCTGCGCGCAACCTCTGCGTTGCCGCCCAGCCTGCGGTTAAGCTGGCAAGCAAAGCCCACAGCGTAAGCAAGCCTAGGCTCCAGGTCTGCTGGCTCAACACCACCGCTACCTGGGGCGAGGTGTACTCAAATGCAGGCACTGATGCCCACAACTTGCCGTCCCCCATATGCGGTGCTTCCGTCTTCGGAGCATTCGTGATGTCGACGTTCATCACGTCGATAAACATACGCCGGTACTTCTCCGCCGCAATCGAAAAATCCCGAAACTGCGCAAAGTCCGTCCCGCTCAGCCCCATCGAGACAGACCGGATTGCCATCAACGGAGCAATCAATCCACCCTGCTGCTGCAAGCGGTTCTGCGCCTCAAACGTATCCCACAATTCTCCATACTGCTTGTCATAGATTTCGTTGCCATGGTCTTCTCCAGCCTTGAGCGAAATCCCTGAGTAATTTACGGGTAGCTCTTCGATGGTTGCTACCTTGTATTGCGCCAGTAGTTTCTGCTTCAAGGCATCCGCATCAAAGCCCTTCTTCAGCTCATCATCCATTCGTTGCGAAAACGCAAAGCTCGAAGGCGTCCGATACACTGTCCGCGAAAGATCGCTGAACACCCTAGGTGCAGCAAGGCCATTAAAGATCCAAAAACCCAATAAACAAACCAGCGCCAATCGCGAAGACTTCGCCAGAGCCGAAACCGTAAGCGAAATCCCAATGAAAGTCACAAAGTAAAGCAGATAGCTCACCGTCATCCAGCCAAGCCGCGGCAAGTTCGCCACAAACGATCCCGTATCGCTAGCCAGCACCAGCGCTGCCGACCCCACAATCGCCGCAGGCACCAACAACATCCCAAGCCCCCCTGCAATCCCCAGCGCTTTGCCCATCGCGAGCGTCTTCCGGGGCACACCCATCGACAACAGCAGCCGCAAGGTGCCCTGCTCTCTCTCTCCGGGAAAGGCCGAAAAGCTCATCAAAATTACTAACAGCGGGATCAGCAACTGCAACACGCTCGAAGCCGTCAGATCCCCAAATCGCGCCAGCGTATTGGCATCTCTCGCCGGCTTGTACTTAAACTCATTCTGCTTGTGAGCCTCAAGCCACACTGCCACGCCCGTGTAGTTGTCCGTCCCCCGGTCCACCAGCGACAGCGGGCTCTTTGGCTTAAACGCATACACCCCGTAATGCGCCGCCGAGTGCGGGTTCTTCTTGCCTTGCGTCAACCACTGGTCCCGAGTCTCGGCCCGGGCCTGCTCATGCTGGCGATTGATACTGACATACTGCTGCCAGCCAATCCCCAGCGACACACACAGCAGCGTCATCACAATCGCTGCCGCAATCTGAAAGCGCCCATCCTGGCGCATCTCCAGCATTTCTTTTTTGGCAATGTGCAGAATCATGATGCTCTCCTAGTCGTGCATGTGCTCAAGGTAAATCCGCTCGAGATCGGCGTGCCCAAACTCATCCGTATTCAAAACCTGCTTCAAAGATCCATGGCGCATGATCCCCACCCGCGACCCATCTTCTTTGGCCCGGAACAAATCATGCGTTGCCATCAGAATCGCCGTCCCTTGCCCGGCAAGCTTCCGGATCAATTGCGAAAACTCATTCGACGCCTTCGGGTCCAGCCCAGACGTAGGCTCATCAAGCAACAACGCCTTCGCCTGCTTCGCCATCGCAATCGCGATCACGATCTTCTGCCGCATTCCCTTGGAATAAGTCGACACCCGCCGTTCTTCAGCCCCGGCAGGCAAATCCACTTCCCGCAAATACCCCAGCAACCGACTCTTCTCCACCGTCGCCCCGTTCGCCAGAGTTGCAAAGTAATCCAGATTCTCAAATCCCGTCAAATTTCGGTACAAACTCACTTGCTCGGGGATGTAAGCGATATGTTTCTTTGTTTCCAGCGAATTCGCCACCACGTCCAGACCGTTGATCATCGCCCGGCCCCCGGTTGGCTCGATAAAATTCAAAAAGAGGTTAATCGTGGTCGTCTTGCCAGCCCCATTTGCCCCCAGCAGGCAGAAAATCTCACCCGGCTTCACTTCGAGGTTTAATGATTGCAATGCCGTCTGGGATCCATAGCTCTTGGTCAGGTCAATTGCTTGAAGCATGAACCATATCTTACCCCTCGAACTACCTAAGCTGAAGAAGATTCGCACAAGCGGGAGCATTAGGCCGCCCAGCGGAGATCTACTATTTGGTTAACTCGTAAAACTCATACCGGATCGCCCAGCGAAACGTCTCCCCAGGTGCAATCTTCATCGCCACATAAGGCTCCGGCGATAACACGCTGCGAATCGACCAGAAGATCACCTTCGAGAGCGGCTTATCCCCGGTCACCTTCACCCCAGCGCCCGTCTTGCGATTCTCTACCCGGAACTCATAGTCCTTAGACTCACTGCCAAACCCGGTAAACTCACTCATCACCGTCTGCCCAGGCTTCAACTCATTTAAATAAATCAGGCGACGCCCCTCCATTGCTCCATTCGGGGCCAGAGGACTCTTCGCCCTGGCGTCAAATCCAAACTGCGCGCTCATATTAGGCCCTGTCGGTTCCCCATCGATCACAAAGAAATTGTGGTTATAGCTGGATGTCTCAATCACTTTCCCGCCAGTATTCTTCAATCGGTGTTCGATCCACATCTCAGCTTTGCCCGGCACCATCCGCATAGTCTTTTCATAACGGTATGCATAGCCGCTCGATGCATCCTTCAAATCCTGCCGGAACACAATCCGGTCTTTCTTCTGCGACACACTCCACTTTCCTGGGTCTACAACCTGATACCGCCCAAACCGCTCAAACTTCGCATCCGTTTCTTTCCGCAGAGCCCCAATCCCGATCCGCACAAAATTCCCGCCCGCCTTCGCCTCGGTATAGCCAAGCGCCTCGTTCCCGCTCAAAAATTCCTCCACAGGCCCGGTTATCGCATCATGGTGCAACGGGTCGTGCTTCCCGTACCAAACCCCAAAATACGAATGCTTCTTGTATTCCAGGCTCTTCACCACCCCAGACCAGTCAAAGCGCGCTCCCCGATAAGATCCATTCACCGCATCCGGCAAATGAAACACCGCCTTCAAAACACCGTTGTCTAAAACCGCCTCAGGCGCATCCGCCCCCATCAGCCCAAAGCAAAGGCCAAGTCCAACTAGAATTCGCTGCATCGCGAGTTCAAAGTATCATACCCGCCACCAACCGCATCACCCAAACACTAGCCAACCCTGCCGCAGACCGCCAATTGTGATGCAACTGATGTAGACCCAAAAACACCAGCACGCCGCCAGCAAAGACATAGCTGCCTTTCAGCAAGGCAGGGTCTATCAGAGCAGCCCCTCCAAAACCCAACACCGTCGCCAGTTGCAGCCCCACCACCTGCCAGCCCACCCATTTCGATTCCGGCTGAAACCGCCGCAAAACAGCCGCCGTCGCCACACCCTCAGGCAGCCTGTGAACCAGCAAAACCCAAGCCGCCCACGACCCAGGCCTTGCCAATTCCAGCAGCGCCCCATCAATCAATGAATGAATCCCCAAGGCCAACCACAGCGGAAGCATCGCCAACCAATTCGAGCAATCCCCGCATTCAGGGCAAGCGGGATGCACATACCGGTCCATCCCCCAAGCCAGAATCATCCCTGCGGCAAACGGCATCATCCGTCCCACCGATCCAGCTTCGCTCCAAACCTCCGGCAGCACCACAAACAGCACAAGCCCAGCCATCAGTCCGCCAGCATAGGAAGAAACCCAATGCGACAACTTCAGAGACCACAAAGCCACCAGCGTCGGAATAACAACCGCAAATAGCAAAGTCACCAATTCAACATTTGACATCAAAGATAATGATAATGCATTATCGTGTTAGATGTCAGTTCCAAAATTTCCAAAGCGTGTCCCGGTCACAGTCCTAACCGGCTTCCTCGGCTCTGGCAAAACCACTCTACTCAATCGAATTCTCACTGAAAATCACGGCAAAAAAATCGCTGTCATCGAGAACGAATTCGGCGAGATCGGTGTCGACCAGGATCTCGTCATCAATGCTGAAGAAGAAATCTTCGAAATGAACAACGGCTGCATCTGCTGCACCGTGCGCGGCGACCTCCTCCGCATCCTCGGCCGGCTCATGAAGCGCAAGGACCGGCTCGACGCCATCCTCATCGAAACCACCGGCCTCGCCAACCCCGCCCCCGTCGCCCAGACC
>JAYSVS010000027.1:0-7427 GCA_043718395.1 Acidobacteriota bacterium | reverse complement strand
GCCTCGCTGGCCAGCGACTGGGCGGGAGTCTCATCTCGCGCAACATCTTTCCCAGCTTGCATACGGGGCAGCAAGATGCGGCCTCAATTGCCTCAGTTGCCGTGGTATCGGGTGTTGCTAGTGGGGATGGTTGCGGAACTTGGAGGAGTTGGCGGCAGAGCTGGAGGTTGGCCTCCCGGTTGCGGTTGGCGTAGAGTCCATAGTGGCGGATCCTCTGGAAGCCCGGCGGGATCGCGTGCAACAGGAAGCGGCGGATAAACTCGTCTGCCTCAAGCGTCATTGTCCGCTGCTTCTGTGGATCGGCTGAGCTGTAGTCTTTGAAGCGGAAGCTCACCTTGCCGTTGCTGTCGCTGAGCAGACGGTGGTTGGTGATCGCTACTTTGTGCGTGTATCTTCCGAGATAGTTGATCGCCTTGTCTGGTCCGCCAAAGGGGGCTTTGCTGTAGACCACCCAGTCCTGCTTGCGTGTCCGGGCGAGGTGTTGTATGAGTTGGGTTTTGTCGCTGAGATGGCCGAGTTGTCCGTGGAAGCTCAGTTTGGCCTGATCGAGTTGCTCGAGGAAAAGTCTGCGGAAGAGTCTGGACAGGACACGCACCGGGAGAAAGAAGTTCTTGCGGCAGCCGACCCAATGCTTGCGGTCTGGACTGGTACCACCACCGGTAACGACGCAGTGGATGTGGGGATGATGCAGCAGGTTCTGGCCCCAGGTGTGCAGGATCGAGAAGAAGCCGATGTTGGCACCGAGGTGTTTGGGATCTGCAGCGATGGTGAGGAGTGTTTTGGCACTGGCGGCGAAGAGTATGTTGTAGATCTCTTCTTTGTTTTGCAGTGCTAACTGCGCAATTGCTGGCGGCAAGGTGAAGACCACGTGATAGTAAGTGACAGGCAATAGTTCGGCACGCCGCCGCGTGAGCCACTGCTCCCGGGCCAGGGTCTGGCACTTGGGGCAGTGGCGGTTGCGGCAGGAGTTGTAGGAGATGCGTTGATGGGCGCAGTGGCCGCATCTTTCGACATGACCGCCGAGGGCGGCCGTGCGGCAGGTCTCGATGGCGCGCATCGGCTTGAGTTGTTCAAGCGTGAGCGCGTTGTTGTTGCGGTAAGACTCGCCGTGATGCCGGAAAATATCGGCCAGTTCGAGACTGGGCCGGGACACGCCTCAGGCTTTGGACTTGCGAGAGCGGCCTGGTTTGCGCTTCTCAGCCGGCGGTGGCGTGGGCACGGAGAGTTGGTCTAGCGGCGAAGCCGTCGCCGAAATCGCGGTTGGACTAACGTGTGTGTAGCGGGCCGTTGTATCGATCCGCTTATGGCCGAGTAGGACCTGGATCACCCGGATGTCTTCACCGTTTTCGAGTAAGTGCGTGGCGAAGCTGTGACGCAAGGTGTGGGCAGTTACTCGTTTCTGGATGCCTGACAGGAAGGCGGCGTCGCGGCAGACTTGTTGCAGCGTCGCCTCGCTGATGTGAGTGCCGGGCTTGCGGCCCGGAAACAGATAATCCGTTGGCTTCTGTTGCTTCCAGTAAATCCGCAAGACTTCGAGCAGGCGCTGGGATAGAACGCTGTAGCGGTCTTTGGCTCCTTTGCCGCGGACGACCCGCAAGAGCATACGCCTGGAGTCGATGTCGCTCACCTTCAGTTTTGCCGCCTCGGAGATCCGCAAGCCGCTGCCGTAGCAGACCATCAATGCTGCCCGGTGCTTGAGAATCCCGATGGGTTCAAAGAAGCGTTCCACCTCTTCTTTGCTCAGTACCACGGGCAGGCTGTTGGGTGTGCGCTGGCGCTTGAAGTGGGCGTTGCTCCAGGGCAGATCGAGTGTGTGTTGGTACAAGAACTTTGCCGCTGCGGTGAAGCAGTTGATGCTCTGTGGCGACATCAGCCGGACATCCTTGAGATAAAGCTGGAACTCGCGGATTGCTTCCACATCGAGCTCGCTCGGGCTCTCGTCAAAATACCTGGCATATTCGGCCAAATAATGGATATAACTACGTTGTGTCTCCGGCGAGAAGTTGCGCAGGCTCATGTCTTCGAGCATTCGTTGGCGTAAGGGGGTCATAGAGTTTTGTCCTCTTTGGTGAAGTAGGCTGCTTGAGGCAGCCGACTTCAATTGGACCCGAATCGATCGCCGGAGTCACCTGGATCCTCTGCGCGCCTCAGGCGCGCCTGCCGCTACGCGGCTTAGTTCAACGGCGAAAGGAAGCGCCCGTGGATATCCGATCCTTCGCACCCAGGGTCTCGAGATCGCACAAAGTGTACCGGGGCAGAGGAGGAAAGGCCAATATTGGGCCCCAATACTAGTACTTTCAGGGCGTATTTAACCGAGCGGAAAGCATAACGAAACAGCCAGGAACTTAGGGCGAACTGTAGCATTCTTGAATGTCCGGCTCCTTCGACTCGAGGGTGGCGCAATCGCACGAGGGATAGGGCATTCAAGACAGATCTTATAACTCGTAGAACCGTATTTCCAGCGGCTAGCGACCGTCGTCTTGTGGAGGCCGGACGACATCACAAGGCTGAGGGCGCGACTCGCGTAGCTACGAGTGGGGCCATTAGTGCCAGGGTATTTTCCTAGTACTTTCCCAACCATATTTACTTTGACAGTACGGGTTAGAGCCATTAGGATTGCATTTAACGTTCAGTACACACAGAAGCCCAAACATATGACCAGAAGTTTTTATACCCTAACTTTGTTTTGTTTATTCGCCTTGACTTCCGCGCAGGCCAGCGTAATCACTCAGGTGAGCAGCCGAGCAACGCTGCAGGCCCTCGGCATAGCTGATCTCTTGGAATGGGGGACTACAGCAGACGAAACTGGCAATATTCTGCCAAACACATATACAAGAACCTCCAGTCCGACCGGCATCATTGTTACCCCGTCCGAGAGTACGCTTTTTATTGCGGTTGAAGGTAGTGCTTCGAATGGCAATTTTACGAACAATGACGTATTGCTGGTTTCGAATCAACAATTGCGCCTGACGTTCTCTAATGTGATTCAAGGATTTGGTTTTCAAATCCAGCGCTTGGACCTTGGCGCATTCACTGCCACGATCAACGGCTTTAGCGGGAATACAAATGTCTTGACCCTCATCGCCAACGGGAATTCGACTTTTGGCAATGGGGACAACACCGCTCCGTTTCTGGGTTTTTATTCATCTGTTCGAAATATAGATTCAGTTACGATATCGGTAACTGCGGCGGCCGTGGGTGGCAGCAGGGAATTCGCGATCAACCAAGCTACCATCCTGAACATCATTAATCCTGTTCCTGAACCGCAAACACTTTCAATGCTTGGATGTGGTGTGGTCGCGTTGGCGCTATTGCGCCGGCGCAAATAGTTTACAAATTTATTAGGAGAGTCTTTAAATGCGTTCACGTGCGTGGCTTTTGTTAGGAGCGCTCGGAGTAGCCTCTATTGGATGCTTTGTTTTTTGGAGTAACTCCAAGAATGACATTCTTGCTGATCGCCGGGAGAAGCTCTCCGAAGAGCTCAAGGAAATGAAGGCCCGCTTTGATCAACCAGCGGAGGCCTCGGCTTACCATGTGAATCGCCGCACCGGCGGTTGGGTTCAGAGCGGGGCCAGGGGAGCTTCGCAAACTGCAATTGGAACTCCGCTTGACCCAAACCTGTACTTGGCGGCCATTGAGCAGGCCAATGCAATGAACCGTTACTCAACGGCGACGAATTCCATTATGCCGTCGTTAAAGAACTCTCCCATCAACATCAACGCACCGGCCGGAGGAACACTGGGTACCTGGTCTCCCTTGGGGCCTACGAATCAAGGGGGACGCACCCGGCAGTTGCTCATCAATCCAACCAACGCCAGCATTATGTATGCGGCTGCCGTAGGTGGAGGCGTGTGGAAAACTACTGACGGAGGAGCCAATTGGGTTCCGATGACGGACCTCGCCATTCCCAACATCGCGGTAACTGCGTTGGTCTTCGACCCAAGTAACTACAACAAGATCTACGCTGGGACGGGTGAAGGATTCTTCAATGGTGATGCGCTTCGCGGGGCAGGAATTTTCGTCACACTGGACGCCGGGTCAACCTGGAGCCGTCTCGCCTCAACCGACAATACGAATTTTCAATACGTAATGGATATCGTGGTGAGCCCTCGCAACCCGCAACGAGTTTACGCCGCCACCCGTACTGGTGTATTTCGCTCCAATGACGGTGGGGGCAGTTGGACCAGCGTGGCAACCGGGACAAACGGTTGCAGCGACTTAGCTTTGCAGATGAACCGTTCTATCGCATATGTATATGCCAGTTGCGGGCTGTTCACAACTACTGGTGACGTGAAACGGGCACTTGACGGCCCTAACACAAGTTTTACGCAGGTCTTCACAACGGCGAACATGAGCCGAAGCAGTTTGGCAATTGCCCCTTCGAATGAAAGCACCATTTACATATTGGCCTCGAATGGAGCTGCCAATGCTTACCAGCATGGGGTGCTTGGTGTTTACCGTTCCACTGCAAATGGTGCGGCCGGAACCTGGACCACCCAGATGTCCAATAACTTATCAACTGTAGATCCGGTGCCCCTCAATAACGTGTTATTGACTAACCCTGTTTTTTCATATAATTCCTGTGTTGGATCTAGCCGGGGCTTTTTCAACCAAGGCTGGTATGACCAAGTCATTGCTGTGGACCCTGCTGATTCCAATCGTGTCTGGGTTGGCGGTATTGATCTATTCCGGTCTGATGACGGCGGTGCAAATTTCGGAATTGCAAGCTACTGGTGGTTCAACCAGGGAGATGCCAACTACTCCCATGCTGATCAACACGTGATTTCTTTCCACCCTGGGTATAACGGCACTAGCAACAGAATTATGTTCAATGCCAATGACGGAGGAATCTTCCGCACAAACGACGCCCGTGCCGCAGTGGGAACTAACCTTCTGAATGTATGCTCAACAGTCGCCCCCGGCGCGGTGACGTGGACTGAGTTAAACAACAACTACACTACAACGCAGTTCTATCATGGTTCGCCCTACCCAGACGGGACATCCTATATTGGCGGAACACAGGATAACGGCACCTGGAGAGGAAGTACCGGATCCAGTGTCTGGTCTAAACTTTTGGGTGGCGATGGCGGGTATACCGGTGTAGACACCAAGCCGGTGGCGGCCAATAATGTCCTTTTCGGCGAATACACGCGATTGTCGATTCAGAAGTCCACCAACAATGGTGCCTCGTTCTTTAATGCGATTAGTGGAATCACCGAGAGTGCTGGCAACTTCCTATTCATCAACCCGTTCCATATGAACCCTGGTAATCGCCAGCATTTGTGGACCGGCGGGTTCTTCATCTGGCGCACCATCAATCAAGCTAGCAATTGGACGCAGGCGAGCGCGATCACCCCCGGCGCTCTCCAAGTTAGCGCCATTTCCGCCTCTAGCGCAGACCCGAATAAGGTGGTTTTCGGTATGGCCGATGGCTTCATTGGCTTTAACACTGCCGCCGTGACGGCGAGCAGTGCAACAGCCTGGGCATTCACCCAGCCCCGAACTGTCACTGTCACATCGTTGGCTTATGATCCTAACAACTCAAACAACGTGTGGGCTACCTATGGAACCTTCAGTGGGACCTCGGTTTACAAGTCGACAAATTCTGGTGCCACTTGGACGGCAGCTTCGGGCACCGTTCCCAATGTCCTTCCGGCAGTACCAGCTTTGACTGTGATCGTTGACCCGACGAACTCCAATCGAGTTTATGTTGGCACGGACATTGGTGTATTCACAACCATTGACGGTGGTGCGAACTGGTACAAGGAAGTTACAGGGTTTGCTAATGTGGCGGTAGAATGGCTGGACATTAACAGCACCGGAACCCGCCAACTTTATGCCTTCACGCACGGCAGAGGCACCTGGAGGGTGAATCTCATTCCTTAGAATTGAGGTTGACTTTCGAAGACAGCGGTAATCGGCTATCGCGGCGAACCCAATACGCATACGCGGTACGCCATGGCCTGGTGGTAAAAGACGTGGAGTTGCCGCCGCACCTAGCGGCGGCAATGCTTTGCAACGAAAAAAGCGGGCCTGACAGTAATTTCAGTCAGGCCCGCTACTGTTTTATTGCAGCCGATTACTTACAGTCGAGTTATTGCTGTCGAAAATCTTCGATCTCGCCTGATGAAGAGACGCGGCAGAAGCCTGTGCGAATGCGCCTTGAACGGTCCTGAGCCTGGTAGTTTACTAGATAGTCGCCGTTGCCGGGGTCGAGACCGTGCTGCACGCGGATGTCGGCTGTGGGAACACCGAGGCGGCGGGCGGCCTCATCCTGACAGGAATTCAGCGCCTGATTCCAAGAGGCGCGGTTGTTATTGTTGTCGTTGCCGTTGCGGTTCCTGTTGCCGTTACCGTTGCCATTGCCGTTACCGTTGTTGTTTCTTTCCAATTCGAAGCGCAGGATCTGACCGGTTGAAGAAATGCTACAAAATCCCCGCCGTGAAACGTTGTTGGCGTTGCGGAAGGTGAAATTGACCATGGAGTCGCCGTTCTGTTGAGCGGCACCACGGCTTACTTGAACCCGATTGGCACTTACGTTTCGACTTTGCATCACTTGCTGTTTGCAGATACGGAGTGCGTCAGCATTGCCGATGGAATTATTCCAACCGTCATTGGGGGCGCGTCCGGTGTCCCAATTCCCGGTTCCGCCGAAGTCATAGTTGCCCCCACGCCATTCGATATCGCCGGTGTAAGCATGGGAGCCGCCCTTGGGGTCGTTAATTCGGATAACGGCAACGCCGCCGCTCGAGTTGGGGTCGCGTGCCAGTGTCTGTTCACCACGCCCATCGATGCCCTTGAAGCGGAAGTTGCCCGGATTGTTGGGAAGCGGCTGGTTGCACGTTAGCCGGCGCCAAGTGGCAGTCTGGCCTGCAATCTGGCGGATGTTACCGATATCCCCGCGGATCTCTACTTCAGCGGATCCGTCGACCTCAACTTCAAAAGTACATTTTCCGTCGGAATTGCTATCGCCACCGGTGATGGTGGCGCGTATGGACTGGGCGTTGGCGAAAGTGGCGAAGCCGAGGAAGGCCATTACAATAGTTGTTTTCATAATCATTGAATCTGGAGTGTTAGCATCATTTGAAGGCCCATTTTATGCTGTTGATTCTATTGACCGTGCAGAAGCGAGAGTTGACTGCCGACGGTTATGATGACCGCAGAGCGTCGCTGGATTTTTTGGGCAAAGAGAGAGCTAAGGGCAATACTGTTCACTTAGAACATTTTCATGCTATTCTGTTTTAGGGACCGGAGGCCCTCAGAATGGCTCGTACTATTGCGTCCTTGCCTGCCGGCAGCCGAATCACTGACTACATCAGTCTCGGCGGCATCGCCAAGTTCTTTCCTGCTGAGAAGGTTCACGAGATCTTGAAGGAAACCAATCGGGCCAGCATCCGCGAGCGCGATTTGCCTGCTCATGTGGTTGT
>JAYSVS010000026.1:0-25128 GCA_043718395.1 Acidobacteriota bacterium | reverse complement strand
TGGTTTGGCATCAAGCAGTAAGCGAGAATGCCAACCCCGGATCGACGGCTGTACTCCGTGAGCAAATCGAGGTAGACGCGGCGGTCTCGTTGGGTGTGGAAGACGATCTGGCGGTCGGTTCCGCGCTGAGTGATGTGGTTAGGAAATCCAGGCAGGACCAGTCTGGCTGTGCGTGGCATACTTTGCGGTAGTGGCCCGGCGGGAGAAGTTTTCTCAAACTTTTTGCGGGCGAGGCAGATCAGGCTGTCCCCTTTTGCCCCTTTTGCCCGATGAATGGCTGGTGGCTGATTCTCAGAAAATCAATAAAAACGCCAATAAAACGCACAATGACTAGGCAGGCTGTCCACAAATCCTCACTTTCGCTTCAAGTCCGAGACATGAATTTCGAAATCGCGCGAAGGGTTCCGCTGTTGCGCGGCCTGGATCGCCTCAGCCCGCGCTTCGAGTTTTTTCGCCATTACCCGCTGGCCCGTCTGGCGAAGGATAACGACTTTGGAGTTAAGCACCTCAGCCATGAGCCAATGTCCGGAACCGAGGCGAATCCCAGTGATTTCCTCTGCCCGGTCGAGGGCTGCTTGCGCCAGCTCCCACTCTCGGACCTTGCTATAAACTCTCCCGAGGGATACAAGCGGCGCAATCAGGTCGGGATGGGCTGGGCCGAGATAGCGCTCGATCAGTTGGATGCCCTCGATCAAGGAATCGCGCGCTGCGCCAAATTTCTTTTCCTCGGTTTGTAGCGCGGCCACACTTGCCAGGATGTAGGCCCTGCGGATGCGGCCCCTTGGGCTTTCGCCGGTCAAGCCTAGCGACAATTCGTAGTAATGGGCGGCAGCGCTGCGGTCTCCCATTCGATGCTTGGCCGCCGCCAGAACGTAGAGGACTTCAGTCAGTTCCGGCGACTCTGTCCCATAGTGTGCCCTCGCGATGGACAATGCGCGATGGAGGAGCATGTCCGCCTGCGCCGGGCTTTTACCATTTGTCAGTAAGTCTTGCGCGAGATTCGTCAGCGCCAGAGAGAGCACGTCCTTAGCGTCATTCAGCTCCGCTAGCCGGATCGCGCTGCGGTAAGCGTGTTCAGCTTTCACGAAATCCCCGCGCGTGCTATACGAGATACCGAGTTGATTCCACGCCAAAGCGGCCTGCGGGCCGCGGTTCTGTTCGAGTTCCGCGCGAACCAGCGGAACGAGGCGGGCGACGGCGGCTTCGTCACCCGCCCGCCTGAGTTGTTCCATCTGCTCGACTAGACCGGCCAGGTCGGCAGCGCCGAGGGCAAAGAGAAAAAGAATAGACATGGTGGGTTCCTCCGCCATGCCTTAGCGCAACCGCGCGAAAATTTAGCTCATTTCTTCTCCGCGATGACCCGCATCGCCAGCAGCCCGAGCAGACCACCGGCGGCGAAGATCCCTATCTCCATTGCCAGTGGCACGAAACCGGGCTCATAAGCAATCGCGGGAAGAAGGTATGAGAAGTAGATACGCTCACGCGACACCTGGTATACGCTCCATGTCGCCAGGAACACCAGCGCCCACCTCCATCCCCAACGCCTCCATACCCAGGCGAAGAGAAACAGCACGGCCGTCTGGCCCACCGCCGATGCGATCCAGATCAACGGACTGCGCCAGATAGGCACGCCGAGCACAACCATCGGCTCCGGCAGATCCGGATTATGGCTGCGCCACCAACCCATCGAATGTGCGAGCCAAGCGTTCCCATACAGAGTACTCGCCCAAAGCGCGCCTCCCACGCAGGCACCCGTCAGCGTCCGGCGTGTGGGACTGGCAAGATAGATGGCGAAGGCGAGCCCAATGAAAGTGACGCCGAAGGCGAACACTAGAAAGGGCAGCGCTTCGACGGGCTGCGAGCGAGCGGCCAAAAGCTCAGCTCTTGTCTGCAGAACTACCGCAGTCAGGCCGGTGACAAGCGAAGTGCCGACCAGCGCGCCCGCGAAGACCGCGCCCGGATTGCGTCGAAAGAAGCGCTTCATGCGATCCCACGGTGACGCTTCTCGAGCGGCCACCGGGCGATGATGCAGGTGACTGTCGAGGTCGGCGGCGAAGGCTTCTATGGAACCGTAGCGGCGTTCGGGCTCCTTGTGGAGCGACATGAGAAGAATCGAATCGAGGTCCCCGGCAAGGGCGGGCGTCACGATGCTGGGGCGCACGGGCTCTTGCTCGGCAATCACCCGAGCCATCTCATGCAAAGCGGCGCTTAGCAGACGGTACGGGCGCTGTCCCGTGAGCAGTTCGTATAGAATCACGCCGAGCGAGTAAACGTCGGAAAGCGTCGTCACAAGGGCACCGTTCATTTGCTCGGGACTGGCGTATTCCGGTGTCATCATGGCGGCGAGCGTTACCGTCTGCAGTGACGGCGTTTCGGGCGAGACAATCTTTGCGATCCCGAAATCGAGCAGTTTGACGACGCCCTCTTTCGTCACGAAAATGTTGTGCGGCTTAAGATCGCGGTGCACCACCAGCCGTTGGTGCGCGTAGCGAACCGCCGACAGCACGCCTTGAAAGAGCTGTATGCGCTCGCTGACGCCCAGCTTGTTATGGTCGCACCAGCGGTGGATCGGCTCGCCATCCACCAGTTCCATCGCGAACCAGGGCCAGCCCTCCTCGGTAATGCCACCATCGAGCAGCCGGGCAATGTTCGGGTGGTCGAGCGAGGCCAGGATCTCACGTTCCTGTTGGAAACGCGCCACCATCAGCGGCCCGGTGGATGAGGGCAGCACAAGCTTGATGGCCACCTGCTTGTGGAATGTGCCATCGGTCCGGTTAGCGAGATAGACACAGCCCATGCCTCCGTGCCCGAGCTCACGCACCAACGTGTAGCCGCCAATCACACGGCCGTCGAGCTTGGCGAAAAGAGGCGGCGCGGCACCGAGCACGGGGCTGTCCAGCCAATCAGGAATGCGGCCGTGTGCATCGAGTAATTGTTCGACGGCCTGCCGGGTCTCAGCTTGCCCGGCGCATTCCTGGTCGAGATATTGCCTGCGTGCCGTGCCGGCCAGTGGTAGAGCCTTTTCGTAAGTCTCGCGCACGCGGTCATGTTGTTCAGGTGTCATGGAATGACTTTCCTCCGCTGAGCTTAGCGCAACACGGGCGTCAAATAGCTCATGATGGAATGGTCATGACAGAATCGCGTGCCATTACCACCCTGCTCAGCCTCTGGCGCGACGGCGATCCGCAGGCGGCCAACGAGCTCATCGGCTTGGTCTACGGCCACTTGCACCAGATCGCGGCCCGCGAGATGCGCCGTGAGCAAGTGGGGCACACTCTGCAGACAACCGCTGTCGTCCACGAGGCATACTTGCGGCTCTTTCAAGCCGAGCCGGTCGCCTGGCGCGACCGCGCCCACTTCTTCGCAGTGGCTGCGCGCCAGCTTCGCCGGGTGCTGGTGGATCACGCCCGTCAGCGCAACAGCGAGAAGCGCGGCGGCGGTGTGGTGAAGCTTTCCTTGTGGGAATCAGATGGCGGCGTTCTGGGCATCGACGAGCGGCTGCTGGCCGTCGATGAAGCCCTCGCCCGGCTCGAAGCGCTCGACGCCCGCGCGGCGAAGATCGTGGAACTACGGTTTTTCGCCGGCTTGACCGAAGCCGAGGCCGCCGAGTCGCTTGGTATCTCCGTCGCAACCCTCAAGAGGGATTGGGCCTTCGCCAAGACTTGGCTCACCGGCCAAATCGGTTGATGCCACCCCCAAACCGCAAGGCTGGTTAGGAGGCGAGGACGAAGCAACCTGACGGCGCTCTCCCTCCCTTCACTGAGGCTCTCGCCATTTGTCGCTGCGTCCGTGATGCTCACGTCACACTCGTGGAACTTACAGAACTTCTCCAGCACATCCACAACGGGGATCGCGGTGCCCTGGACAGAGAAATTCCGCTGGTTCACGCCGCGCTTAAGAAGGTAGCGGCAAACCATCTGCGGCGGGAATCTACTAGCGCGGCAAAACTACCGCATTCCTACCCGAGACCCATCGAAGCGACAGAACTCATCAGCTTATCCAATGTAAGCGACAGAGCAAACCCATCTTGAAGAGACTGGCGATTGATGGTTCCGTGGAAGGATGAGGAAGCAGCGAGAGGAATTGGATCGAGGGACGGAGTTGGTGGAAGCCTACCGTGGAGGGGATTTGAGCCTGCGTGAGTTTAGTGAGCGGTTGAGAAAGAAGCAGCGGTTGTTGCCCGTAGTGGTAACGGTGAAGCCGGAAGAGAGCGCGGTGGCCGAGATGGTGGTTGTGGCGGGCAACAGGCGGCGGGTTGAGTTACGGCAGGGCTTCGATCCGGAACTTTTGCTGCGAGCGTTGAGCGTGCTGGAGCGGGCATAACGATGTTTGGGTTGGGGCCGGCAACCAAGGTCTTCGTCGGAGTGGAGCCAACCGATATGCGCAAGAGCTTCGAGGGGCTCTACGGGCTGGTTCGAGACACTCTGGGGAAGGATCCCCTGAGCGGCCATTTGTTTCTATTCGCCAACAAGACGAGAACCAGATTGAAGATTCTGTTTTGGGATGGCAGCGGACTCTGGGTGTGCGCCAAGCGGCTGGAAAAGATGCAGCCGCTGGTGCTGGCAATGGAGGCCGAACTGAAAAGACTGAGCCGTGAAGTGCTGCCGGCCAGTGCGCTCGGTCAGGCTGTGAATTACACGTTGTCGCTTTGGGTGAGGCTGCAGAGGGTTCTTGAGTATCCTGAACTGGAGCTGAGCAGTAACCTGGCGGAGAATTCTTTGCGAGGGATTGCAATTGGCAGAAAGTAATTGGATCCATGTGGGGAGCCCTGTGGCCGGGCCGAAGGTGGCCGCGATTCTGAGTGTGATCGAGTCTTGCCGAAGATTGCGGGTGCCGGTGCGGTGAGTTGGCGGACTGGGGATGGTCTTGCGGAGCCGGTCAATCGGCTTCGATGATTGACGTTCTAAGTCTCGTATTCCGGTCTGAGCATCGCGTCGGCGAAATGAAATCCGAACGTCTTCTGTCAAATCTTCTAACACATGCAAAGCCGCTTTTTGTGCTGCCTCGTCTATTCCACCGCTTCCGGGTGGACGGAGCAACCATTGAACAGCTTTTCCAATCGATCATGTGAGTTTTGCCGCCTGGTCTGAAGATAAGACCACAAGGCTAGCAATCCGGCCAATAGTCCAACTTGCGTTCGAGGTTGGCGTCACTTTCTTCCGGCTCCAGTGGCCAGCCAAGCCCGCTTGCTTTCCATCGGCGCAGATAATCGTGTACGGTCGCCTACCCGATCTCAAGCGCCCGCGCGATCCCGCGCTGACCCAAGCCAAAATCGTGGTGTATCCGCACCGCCTCTCTGATTTTTCTCATGGAGACTCTCTTTCGTGGCACGATCCTCATCGAATCTCATGCCCGTTTCCAGCGCCATCTTCAAATCGAAACTTTTCTCATTTCATTCCAATCACTCTTCTCAAGCCTGCCCGATCACTGATCGGTTTCGCGTGAGAAGCCTGATCGGATTCGTTTGAGAACCGTGATCGGTTTCATCTGAGATTGCTGATCGGATTGGGTGAAAAAACGCACAATCCGGTCTTCTGGCCTCAGTACGGAACTCGGACGTTGTTTTCCAGGCTTATTTGGCTTGGGAATATGGCTGAGGGCCGCCGGTTGCGGAAAGAAAGTTTCGTCCCGCAATTGTTGCCTGAGCCTGGAGTCCTTTTCTGTCGCCTTTTCGTTGTCGCATTTTCCGCTCCTTTTCTATGGGCACGCAGTACCTACCGGCATGAACCATAGCGGTTATTGGAAACTAAATTCCGCCAGAATCCTCTAAGGAATAAGGCTCAGCCAAGCCATTTTTAAATGCAACCTGATGCCCAAAATTCAAATCATACCTTGCTAGACCGAGGCTCTTTGCAGGTATTTGTGCTGGCGGCAATAACCATTCTGTGCCTGATCGTTTGCATATGGCTTGCTGCTCCATTCTTCCCCGCGATTGTCTGGTCGCTTGCCCTCGCGGTTGCGGCTTACCCCATTCATCGATGGATCTCAATGCGCGTCACGCACCCCACCTGTGCTGCCGCGATTTCTGTAGTAATTGTTGTCCTGCTCATCTTAATGCCAATGGTCCTTATTGCCCAGCAAGTGGTAGTTGAATCGAAAGCAGAGTCGAAACGTTTTCAAACATGGCTGGATTCTACCAACCTCGAAAGTAATCTTTCCAAGGCGCCCTACGCTTCGAACATCTATCAGTGGCTCAAACAGTACATGGACTTCGAAAAAGATGCCAGCGCCCTTCAGTCCAATATTGGAAAAAACTTCACGCAGTGGTTTGCCAATATAGTCTGGACCGCAACACAGTTCCTGGTAATGGTTTTTATACTTTTCTATCTCTACCGCGACCGTGCAATTGTGATACAGACTTTTCGATATTACGTGCCTTTGTCGGAAAGAGAATCAACTATTGTCATGGATCGGGTTGGTAGCATGATTTACGCCACAGTTTATGGATCTCTGGGCGTTGCTGCGGTGCAAGGTTTCCTGGGAGGCATGATGTTTTGGCTACTGGGCTTGTCATCTCCTTTGCTTTGGGGGGCAGTAATGATGGTATTTGCAATCGTTCCGGTAGTTGGGGCATTCGTCGTCTGGATGCCCGCTGCTGTTGCGCTTTTCATGCAGGGCAATCCGACAAAAGGAATCATTTTATTGGTCTATGGCGCAACAGCCATTAGTCTGATCGACAATTTGCTTTATCCATGCCTGGTTGGTACTAAGGTACGCCTGCATACGGTACCAGTGTTCCTTTCGGTCGCAGGTGGCCTGAGCACATTCGGTCTTTCAGGTCTGGTGGTTGGCCCTTCGGTTTTGGCATTGGCACTCGCGTTGCTGGAAGTTTTACGCAAACGCACCGAGGACGGACGATCTGCAATCGAGCCCGTAAAGTCGGGCTTGTAACTAAATCAGAAGCATTCAACTCTACATGCAGAAGACATCCTATGAATTTGTTCCTACTGGTGATTGCTTTTTACAGCTTGATCTCATGCAATCGCACGGATAGATTTGCTGCACCGGCTCAGCGCACTGAGATTCGCGATACACCATTGAGTAGCACACAGCAACCCGACGATGGTCAATGGCTGATGGCCGCCAAAGATTACACCAACCAGCGTTTCAGCGGTCTATCCCAGATTTCTTCGGGCAACGTGAAATCACTCAAGCTGGAATGGACTTTCTCAACTGGAGTGCTTCGCGGGCACGAGGGGGCACCACTCATCGTCGGCTCGACAATGTACTTCGTCACCCCTTATCCAAACACGCTATACGCGCTTGACATCTCCAACCACGGGGCGAAAAAGTGGGAGTATCGGCCCAACACTGCGAGCGGTGCGCAAGGAGTTGCCTGTTGCGATGTGGTGAACCGGGGAGCTGCATACTCAAACGGCAAGATTATTTACAACACTTTGGACAATCACATGGTAGCGGTCAGTGCCGAAACCGGCAAGGAAGTCTGGAAGACTAAACTGGGGGAGATCAATCTGGGCGAATCGATGACCATGGCACCAATCGTCGTCAAAGGCAAGGTGATCGCCGGCAACAGCGGAGGTGAATTTGGCGTCAGAGGGTGGATCACTGCGGTGGATGAAGCTGACGGCAAGATTGCCTGGCGAGCCTACAACACAGGCCCGGACCAAGACGTTAAAATCGGCTCTGCGTTTCAGCCGTTTTATGCGCGAGACCGTGGCAAGGACCTGGGTGTTACTTCGTGGCCGAAAGATCATTGGAAGATCGGGGGTGGCTCTGTCTGGGGCTGGATATCCTACGACCCGCAGCTCGATCTGATCTATCACGGTACGGGGAATCCTGGGCCCTGGAATCCTGAAATTCGCCCTGGCGACAACAAATGGACTTGCGGCATCTTTGCCCGGCGGCCCGGCACAGGCGAAGCAATTTGGGGCTATCAATGGAGTCCTCATGATCTTTACGATTACGACGGCATCAACGAAAACGTTCTTCTCGATTTGAAAATCAACGGCCGTGACCGGAAAGTACTTGTCCATCCAGAACGCAATGGCTACATGTACGTCTTGGATCGCCAGACCGGAGAAGTTCTGTCGGCAGACCCGTTCGTCCACATCACTACCACTACTGGCTTCGATCTCAAGAATGGATTGGCGCTGGACAATCCGGCCAAGAAGTCAGGGCTGGGCGTCACTGAGCACGATCTCTGCCCTGCCGCTCCAGGCGGCAAAGACTGGCAGCCATCTTCCTGGTCTCCACGAACAGGCCTGCTTTATGTTCCACACAATAATCTGTGCATGGATGTGGAGGGAACCGAGGCGAATTACATCGCCGGAACCCCCTACGTGGGTGCGGTAGTCAAGATGCGTGCTGGCCCTGGCGGTAACCGGGGCGAGCTGAGCGCCTGGGATCCCATTCAACGCAAGAAGGCATGGAGCGTGAAGGAGTCCTTCCCGGCCTGGAGTGGAGCACTTGCCACCGCAGGCGACATTGTTTTCTACGGAACGATGGACCGTTGGTTCAAAGCCCTCGACGCAAGAACTGGCACCCTCCTGTGGCAACACCGCACAGGATCTGGAATCATCGGCCAGCCGATTAGCTTCCTCGGCCCCGACAAAAAACAGTACATAGCGATCGTGGATGGAGTGGGCGGTTGGGCCGGTGCCATCGTTGCCGGAGGCCTGGATCCCAGGGACGAGACATCGGCCCTGGGCTTTGTCGGAGCAATGAAAGACTTGCCCTCTCACACCAGCAAAGGAGGCACGATTTATGTGTTCTCACTTCCCTAAGTTCGCCATTGGGCTGGCTCTTTTTTGCAGCGGATGCCAGACCAGCAAGCCACCATCAACCGCACTTTCACAGCAAGGCAACCAGCTGAGTTCGTTGACCCTTGGTTTTAAGCCGCCTGCAACCATAAACCCGTACCAGGCCAATGAAGAAGCACTAGGTGAAGGCAAACGCCTCTACAATCAGTTCAACTGTTCGGGCTGCCATGCAGGCGGCGGGGGTGCAATCGGGCCAGCGTTGATGGATGGGGTGTGGATCTACGGAAATCAGCCGGGCAATATATATTCCACAATTGTCGAGGGCCGCCCCAACGGCATGCCAGCATTCGGTGGCCGCATTCCTGAAGACAAAATATGGCGTATCGCGGCCTACGTTACTACTTTGTACAAACCGGAAGCGAAACCATGAAATCGCAGAAATTCCTGGGTCCAGCAATGTTGCTTCTTTCGAGTTGCTTTCAGCACTCGAAGCAAGACCCCTGGCAACTGGCGACTACTGTCGTACCCTTCACTGAAGCTCGCCCCGAGGACATCGTCGCAGGCCGGCGTGTTTTCGTGGAGGGCTCGTGCGGTCTTTGCCACAGCATCCGCGGCACCAAGGCACGCGCAAGCGTCGGCCCTGACCTGACACACTTCGCCAGCCGCAAGACCATTGCAGCAGGCACGCTGCCGAATACGCGCGGACAACTGGCGGGATGGATCCTGAACCCGCAGAACCTCAAGCCCGGTGTCCTGATGCCTCCTACGGTCCTCGCCGCCAGCGATCTGCATTCTCTCCTCGCATTCCTCGAAAGCCTCAAGTAGAAAAATGATCAAACTCTATATCGCGATGACTTTGATGTGCAGCATTGCGTTTGCCTATTACCTTTTGCCTGAAAGCGAATCCGCCAGACGAAGCGCCCGGCTTCGCGTGCGTTTTACAGCCTACGGCTGCTCCAGTTGCCATGTCATTTCAAAGGCGCAATCTTCGTCGGGCAAGGTGGGTCCCCCTCTGACGGGCCTAGGTAGCCGTGCATATCTGGCTGGACGTCTGCCCAACACTCACGAGAACCTGGTTCGATGGATTCGCTTCCCGCAGCAAGTCGATCCGGGCACTCTAATGCCAAACTTGAACGTCACTGAAACTGATGCTCAGGAAATGGCGCACATACTCAATGAATCTAATTAAGGAAACAGTCTGATGCTTACTCTTGAATCGGCAGAAAAAATAATTGTGGCGGCTAAGCTCAAGGCTGGCTCGATTAGCCAGCCCATGAACATTGCAGTGGTCGATGAGGGGGGCAATTTACTGGCCTTCGCCCGCATGGATAAAGCCTGGCGGGGCAGCATCGACATTGCAATCAACAAGGCCTGGACTTCCCGCGCTTTCGACATCGAAACCAGGAAGCTATCTAAACTTGCCCAACCAGGCGAAGATTTTTACGGGATCCACGCCAGCAATCACGGACGGGTCATGGTCTTTGCCGGTGGCGTGCCAATTCAGCAATCAGGCCAAGTGGTGGGCGCGATCGGAGTCAGCGGCGGAACTGGAGATCAGGATCAGGCTGTGGCCGAAGCGGGCGCATCGTCCTTCCATTAAAGAGCAACGCGGCAGCTAGCCAAAGCCCGCCCGTGCAGTACGAAAGGGATCCCGAGATCAGCATCATTGCGCCTCCCCACTGCTGATCCTCCAGTGTGATCATTGCGTAGAGCGGCCTGGGCGACAACATCAATATTGCGCCCAGCAGTGTCATGTGCATCAGAGTGAGTAGAAGGGCGGCAAGTCCTTTTCCAAAGCGAGTTTGGCGTTCGTCATCTTTACCTCCAAAGATGGAGATCCAGAGCGCTAGCCCCGAAGCGAGAAAACTTGCCTGCTCCACCACAAACACTACGGGGTTCATCATTGCCGCTTGGTGCATTTTCGGCATGTGCCACAACCACACTATAAAAAACTCTACCAGCGACATCAGCAGGGGCGAGAACCAACGTGGGAATTTCATCACAGGATCGAGTCGCGATCCTGCAACTCCCACCGCAACCAGTGGCGCTGCAATCGCCACCGCAGTCATGTGCGAGATCATATGCCCCGAAAACGAATGATCCGGAAATGGCCAAAACCATGCCAGCAGAAGCATTGCACCTCCCGCGCCGCTGAAGCGCATTACCTGCAAGCTCCAAAGATCCATGCCGCAACGCCAACGTAGCTGATCGCAATGGCGCTCAGCGTCGCCAGCAATACCGTCGCAAAGCCTAGAAATCGCGTCCTGTCTTCAGCACTGTCTCCATCATGAGGAAGCGTTCCGCCCGGTATCTTGTGCTTCTGCCAGCCAATCCAGCCCGCAAAGCCTGTCAACCCAAGAGCCACCACCGCCGACGCTGCGATCAAAAATCCCAGCCAGTCACCCCCTGCGCTGCTGCCCCGGCACCATACTGCTGCCAGCGCGTAGCTGCCCAGAAAGTGTACAGCCCAGATCGCCGGTGGCCAGACTAGCAGCCACAAACTCTGGCGGTTTTCCTCAATATCGGTATGTGCCTGACTCATCATTTTAGAATTGGAAACAACACCAGCACAATCTGCGTTGCCACTGCTGTAATCGCGACAAAGTGCCAAAATAAGCCCACATTTTGAATGTCGATGTCATACTTGGCCGTCATCCGTCCGGCTAGGCGGCGAGCAATGCAATACCCGTTCATGATCAACCCAAGCCCCGCATGCATTGCAGTCCAGATCACCAGCAACCAGATTGTTGCCGCATAAACGTGTTGGGTGGGGTCCATGCCGTTCAAGTAAGGCCCTGCAAGCATCGCCACACCACCGGAAATCGCTAATAAACAACTCAGAACCAATCCGCCATACACCATCCCCGCCCGGTTCTGTCTGTTCCATTTGCGCACCAGATTGGTTAGCGCCCACGAGCCGAGCAAGAGGGCAGTTCCAAGGCTAGGCCAGAACCAGCCCGGGCCCGGCATTCCGGGCGGTGGAAACTCCCGGTCCAGTGTCCAATAAAAGAGATACCCGAATAGCAATGAAACGAAAGCCGTAATTACCGCCAGCATGGTGATGAGCATGGCCCACCAACCCACCGAATCCGGCCCGGAGGCATATAGGGGAACTTCGACCCCATGGCCAATATACTTGTGTTCTTTCTCGGGTATGATCGCGCTTCCATTCCAGAGCCATCGAAGGATCACACCTGTCGCAATCACTGCGCAAGCCGCCGCGGGCCAATACAGTTTGAAGGTCGGAAAGATGAAAACGCCACCTGTAAACAGAGCGGCCCAAAACGCAATGTAGCTTGGGCCAGGAATGCGAAGACACTGGACGGGCTTTGCGTCAATTACCGAGGTGATCAACATCTCTCGCTTGCCCTCTTCGGCATCGGGCATAAAGAAGCGGCCTTCATCCACATCGCGAACCAGATTCGCCTGATCCCACAGTGGATAACGGGTGTCGATTTCCGGAATTGATCGAACTCCCCAGGGTTTGCCTGGCATTTCCTGCAACCACTCAAGCGTACCTGCGCCCCAGGGGTTCCGTTCTGAAAGCGGCTCTAGATCTTTGTTCCGGAAGAGATCCCAAAAGAACACCGCGAAACCCGCAACCAGCATCAGTGCTCCCAAGCTCGAAATCAGATTGAGTGTTTCAAGTCCAAGGCCTTCTGAATAGGTGTACACCCTGCGCGGCATCCCCCGCAGCCCGGTGAGATGCATGGGCATGAAAGTAACATTGAAACCTATAAAAATGAGCCAGAAAACGATGCGCCCCAGCCGCTCAGAAAGTTTCTTGCCATTCACTAGCGGATAAAAGTAGTAAGTCGCACCCACAAATGGAAAGATTGAGCCGCCGATCAGAACCGAATGCAGATGAGCCACGATAAAGTATGTGTCGTGAGCCTGGAAGTCGAATGACGCAACAGCCACCATTACGCCCGTCAGGCCGCCAATCACAAACGTTGCCAGCGCTCCAAATACAAACATCATGGGCAGCGAATTCACCACCCGCCCCACTAGCATCGTCGCAATGAAGCAAAAGATCTGCACTCCCGTCGGAATCGCAATCGCCTGTGAAGCGGCCGAGAAGAGGGCAAGGGTAATACCCGGCAATCCAGTCGTGAACATGTGGTGCACCCACAGACCAAAACTCAGAAAACCGGTGCCGATTGCGGAGAGCACAATCCACGAATAGCCAACAATTGGTGTGCGTGCGAAAGTCGGCACAATCATCGCCACCAGCGCCACTGACGGCAGAAAGATGATGTAAACCTCGGGATGGCCAAACAGCCAAAAAAGATGTTGCCACAACAGCGGGTCACCTCCCCTACTGGCATCGAAGAAGGGCCAGTTTAGGGCTCGCTCCAGTTCTAGCATTAGACTACCCGTAATCAGTGGCGGAAAAGCAAACAACACCATTGCCCCGGCCACCAGGACATACCAACAATAGAGAGGAATAAGATGGATTCTCATTCCCGGGGGGCGTGATTTCAGAATCCCGATAATCAGTTCCACCGAAGCAGCGATAGCAGCCACCTCGATAAACGAGAATCCAAGCAACCAGATGTCTGCACCGATTCCCGGTTCATATTTGCTGGTCAAAGGCGGATACATGAACCACCCTCCGCTGGGCGCTGCGTTAAAGAACAACGATACGCAAAGGGTCATTCCGCCCATCAGGAAAGCCCAGAACCCATATGCCGACAACCTTGGGAAGGGCAAGTCCCGGGCACCCAGCATCTGGGGCAGGAACATAATCGAGAAGGCTTCAAAGATCGGAATCGCAAATAGAAACATCATCACCGAGCCATGAACCGTAAAGACCTGGTTGTAGGTCTCGGCGGTCATGAATTTGTTATTCGGAATGGAGAGCTGTATCCGCATTAGCGCCGCAAGCACGCCTCCATAGGCAAGAAAGAAAATGGTGAGGGCCGTGTACCATTGGCCAACCACCGAGTTGTTCACCTCTGACCAGTAACGCCAACCTTTCGCGGGCTCCCATGCCCTCTGCAGACGCGCGGCCTGTTGGCGTTGCAACTCAATGGGCGGAGCCTCGGCTAACGGTTCATGGTCGTGATGCTGCATTTAGGGCTCCACCGCTTCGGCCACGCTTGCCGGTCCAGCCTGCGCTTTCAGCCAACGGTCGAATTCGGCTTTGGGCTTCACCACCACATAAAAATTCATTTGAGCATGAGCACGTCCGCAATACTCGGCACACGCACCGCGATACACTCCGCTCTTCTTTGGATGCATCGTCAAATGGTTGACCCTGCCCGGGATCATGTCCATTTTCCCCGCTAGCGACGGCACCCAAAAGGAGTGAATTACATTGTTACTTTTCAATAAAAATTCCACTGGTTCCCCTTCTGGAAGCCAGATCTCATTGGCAACCTCAAAGGGCTCGGTGCCGGGCACTTCGTATCGAACACGCCACCACCACAGCTCTCCAGACACGGTCACCTTCATCGAATTTGCCGGGGCATGAGCAATCAGGGAGGGCAACATTCTGAGCCCGAACACCAGCAACGCAAAGAGAACGATAGCTGGAATCACGCCCCCGAGAACAACCAGCCTGCGCGCAAACGGTCTGCGCTGCTCGCCGCCTTTACTCTGCGCTGCGTAGATAGCAAGAGCCATCATACCCAGCCATATGGCTGCTCCAACAGCAGTCATAATCCAGAACAGATTTGCGATGCTCTCGGCTTCCGCACCGGCCGTAGCAAGACTTGATTGAATTCCCCCGCATCCCGTGAAGCTGATCGCGGGAAGCCAAAGAACAAAAATCAAGCTTTGGTCAGGCGATTTTCGATGCACGTTGTTTCTCATTCTGTGCTCACCTGAGCGGGTTACATTGCAGATGAACTCAAGCTGGACTTTGTTTCAGGAGCCGGCTTCCATTTTCAAATCCACTATCGAAACAATTCGTCAAGGATTCACATCCAGATAGAGGACATGATGCGTCAATCTTGCTGGATGTTTCTGCTTCTTCTCTTGCTAGTTGGCACAGCTAATACGCAAAACACGCTGCGCGTGTGCGCCGACCCCAACAACCTGCCTTTTTCCAACCGTCAGCAACAAGGCTTCGAGAACAAAATTGCCTCGCTGCTGGCCAGGGATATGAACCAGATCCTTGAGTATGAATGGCACGCTCAGCGCCGTGGTAACTTGCGGAATTCAATCCTTGCAGGCCGCTGCGATCTGATTATTGGCATTGCAACTGGCGTAGCCATGGTCGAAACCACTCAACCTTACTACCGCTCCACTTACGTGTTCGTCACCAGAGCCTCGAGCAAGCTGAAGCTGGATTCTTTCGATGCGCCACAACTGCGCAAATTGCGCATCGGCGTTCAAATCATCGGGGACGATTACGCCAATACTCCCCCGGTTCACGCCTTGGCCCGAAGATCGATTGTGGCCGTTCAAGGCTACCGGGTTCTAGGGGACTATCAAACTTCAAATCCGCCCTCTAGCATCATTCAGGCCGTATCGAGCGGCGAAATTGATGTGGCGGTTGCCTGGGGTCCTATGGCCGGATATTTCGCTGCCCGGGCACCTGTTGGATTGCAGATTCAGCCGCTCAGCTCCAACGAAGACGCTGCTTTGCCCCTCTCGTTCAATATCAGTCTTGGCCTCCGGCGTGGCAACCCTTTGCTGAAACAAATGGTGGATGCTGCACTCAAGCGCAATCACCAGGCCATACTCGCAATCTTGAAGGAATACAAAGTGCCGCTTGTCGGCATGCACTAATAAGCGCTGAAATCGTCCGACCTGCAAACTAAGAAGATATAAGACATGGTAATTCAAATTTTAGCTGAGCAATGAGTGAGCCCGGTTAAGGTCGCAGAAATGTTTGAACTCGATTTACTTTGATCCATTGTGAGATTTTGGACTTCGCACATAAGGAAAATTAAAAGTACAGTGGCGAACTGCGCTTCACGCTCAGCCAATCGAAGTTAGGTCTTGCAAGTGCCGCAGGCGGAGCTATCCTCTGAGGGGGAAGAAATTCTGGGCAGGGACAAGAAGAATGTGGAGCCTACCCCTGGGGTTGAGCTGACCCAGAGCTTGCCGTGAGCCAATTCGGCAGCCCGGCGGGCGATGGCCAGGCCGAGGCCGGTGCCTGGAATATCGTCGCCGTGAAGGCGATGGAAGGGCTCGAATATGCGTGCATGCTGGTCTCCAGGGATCCCTTGTCCATTATCGGTTATGGTCAATACCAGATCTTCGCTGTGCTCCTCGGCGCTGATTTCGATTTGGGGCTTTAAATCAGAGCGATACCGGATCGAGTTCGAAAGCAGATTTTGGAAGAGATAGAGCATCTGCTTGAAGTCGGCCTTTACGCGGGGGAGGTTGCGGGTATGAATTTGAGCGCCAGTCGCTTCGATCTCCTCCCTCAGGTTTCCCATTGCCTCGGTAAGAACCCAGTCAAGGTCGAGGTCTTCGAAAAACGGAGCGATTTGGCCCAACCGGGCGTAGAGCAAGAGGTCATTGAGCAAGGCGTGCATTCTTTTGCACCTGGTGGCGCTATCGGCGATCAGGGACTGAGCTTCCAAGAAGCCCTCAGGGATACATAAGCCGATTGACTTTAGATTGCCTTCGAGTGTGCGCAGAGGGGCCTGCAAGTCGTGCGAGGTGACAGCGACAAATCGCTTTAGCTCTTCATTTCTCGCGGCCAGATCTTTACCAGCCTGCTGGCATTCGTGATACAGAGATTTGCGCTGGATCGTGGAGTGGAGTTTCGCACGGAGCAGGATTAAGTCGATGGGCCGGAGGAGATAATCCTCCGCGCCGATTTGGATGCAGCGGGCAGCCTCACTGGACTCATCCAGAGAGCTGAGCATCAAGATTGGGATGCCGGATTGCTCGGGTTGATCACGAATCGCTCTGAGGATGGAGGGACCGTCCATGCCTGGGAGAACCATATCGAGGAGGATGCAATCGTACGTCTTTTCCTTCAGAGCGTTGAGCGCAGACTGTCCATCGGAAACTGTAGTTACCTCAATGCCTAACTCTTTGAGCTGCCGTTCAATCAATTGGCGATTGGCTTCGCTATCGTCCACCACAAGCAGCCGCCCAGCGAGTTGAAGATCAAGTGGAATTGCAGCGGTATAAGGATGATTGATATCGACTTTGCCGGATTTTGGGGCGTCAGCCGCTGGACGCTGCCGTTCCAAAGGATTGTCGAGAAGTTGGTGGAGGCAGAGCAAGGCTGCTTGCATGCTCTTTACGTCGGGGATGAATTGAGTTGGCAATTCGTTGAGAAGCTGGGCAAGGAGCCTGCCGATATCGGTGAGGGGAGCAGCCAAAGATCTGTGAGAACGGTAGCTCAGCCCAAAAACAAGAGCCTCCTGGCCTGATAAAAGCATCTGCAAAGCCTCGAGAATTTGCTTACTGGCTTGCTGAAGCTGCGTAAGAGAGCGGATATTCGCTTCTGAAAGCAAATCGGCCTGGTCTTGAGCCAGTAACTCTGAATAACCCAGAATTTGATTTAGTTCTGAACGAACACTATGGCGAAAGCCGAGTAATTGACGGTTGGCGTAAGTCACTGGTGACGTTCCACAAGAGTCGATATGAGACTCAACAAGACATCCAACTCGATTGGCTTCGCATGAAAGCCGTTGCAGCCAGCGAGCATTGCACGCTCCTCGTCATCCCGTAGCGCATGGGCGGTTAAGGCGATAACCGGTACAGATTTCGTCGCGGGGTCTTGCTTTAGGCGCCGCGTAGCCTCCCAGCCGTCGATACCCGGTAAGCTCATGTCCATCAGTATGACATCCGGGCAATTGGCGATTGCAGAAGCGATTCCAGTTTCGCCATCGATTGCCGACATGACTTCATATCCGCGGAATCGCAAGCGGCGTTCGAGCATGTCACGATTCAAAGCATTGTCTTCGACCAAAAGGATTCGTATCGCTAGCTCCATCGATCTAATCTCCGTTTCATTTCCGCTCCAATCGATTCCAGAGGAAAATCACTTTTTGAGACCAGCTCTACAACGCGTCCGTTGAGACGCTGGCGGTCTGTTTCGGTCAAATCTTTGGCAGTTACAACCAGGATAGGCACCTCACTCTTGAGGTCGCGCCCGCGCATAGCTTCAATAAAGCTAAAGCCGTCCATGCCTGGCATCATCAAGTCGAGCAGTATAGCGGCGGGAGGGCCGTTAACGTCGATTTGGTCGAGTCCTGCCTGTCCATCGGCGGCGAGCCAGACTTCCCATCCAGCGGCCGAAAGTGCTTTTTCAAGGATTTTCCTTGTCGAATCTTCGTCCTCGACAACGAGCACCCGTCTTTTCGATCCGCGATCACAATGTCGAGTCAGCAAAGCGAGAAGCAGTTTGAGGTCGAGCGGTTTTGTCAGGAAATCAACGGCACCAAGGTGAAAAGCGCGCTCGTGCGAATCGTGAACGCTGATCATGATCACGGGGATTTGCGCCGTCCGGGCGTCGCCCTTCAAATGTGCCAAAACCGAAAAGCCATCCATATCGGGCAAGATCAAGTCAAGGAGCATCCCATCCGGCTTTGATTCTCTAGCCAGCTTGAGAGCTTCACTGCCACTGCAGGCTTGCTGAACCCGGAATTTGTGCGCCGAGAGGATTCTCTGGAGGAGATGCACAACATCAGGGTCGTCATCCACCACCATGATGCGAGGCCAGTGGGCCTGGATTTGAGCTGGAAGACTCTTTGCGTTTTGAGCGATGTGCGAAGGAACTTGAAGAGAGAAACTAGACCCGCGACCTAGACCGGAGACGACGCTTACCTTGCCACCCATCAATTCTGCAAGCCTTCGCGTTATGGCAAGACCAAGACCCGTGCCGCCGTACTTGACGGCGATAGCCGAATCAGCCTGTTCAAACTCATCGAAACACCGGGCAGCTTGTTCTGGTGTCATGCCAATACCTGTGTCGATGACTTGGATGTTGAGTTGCGGTTGGAAGCTAATGGTTTCAACATTCGCTTTCAACTGAACTGTGCCATTGGTTGTGAATTTCGCCGCGTTTGAGACGAGGTTGATCAAGCACTGCTTCAGCTTGGTCCGGTCTGTGGCGACGATGGCGTCTGGTTCGGCTACTGAGATTTCGAAGAGGTTATTGTTTTTTTCGATGAGAACCTGCGATAAATCGTAGACTTCATCAATCAGATCATCCAAGCGAAACGATTCTATCCTGAGATCGTTTCGACCCGATTCGGCCCGCGAAAGATCGAGCACGGAATTGACGAGGGAGAGGAGGTGACGGCCGGCAGATTCAATTCGACCAAGGTCAGCTATTTGAGAGGAGTTCTCCTGGAGTTGTGCTTCTTCTTTTAATAGTCCACTGTAGCCGATGATGGCATTCAGGGGGGTTCGCAATTCATGACTCATGTTGGCCAGGAAAGCGCTTTTTGCTTTACTAGCTTCATAAGCGAGCATGGTCTGTTTGCGAAGATGGAAGTGTGCAAGAAGAAAAGCCGCAAAAAGAATAGCGATGCCAAGCATGGCACCAATCAACCCACGCCAAACACGATGATTCGCTTCCATATAAATAGACTCCAACCTGCTGCCAAGAAGAACCTCGACGCCCTCTATTTCTACACGAATATGGTCCATCAAATTTTGACCCAAATTCGTTCGCATTAGATCCAGGGCCGCACTCAGACCCTGGAGCCTGCGGATTTTAATTGAAAGTTCTATTTCGGATAATTTGTCTTTTGCCAGAGATTGAAGGTTGTTGAGGTTCTTGGCATCTCCACCGAGGTTTTGAAAGGAGCTTTCGAAGGCAAGCCAAGCGGACTCAAATCGCTCTTTGGCAAAGATTTGACGCTTTAAGTATTCCTCATCTCCTGTCAGGATATAGCCTCGCTGACCAGTTTCAGCATCAAGAAGAATGGATTGTATTTTCAATACTTGCAACAGCGTGTTACGGGTATCTCGTATCTGAGGGAAGATTTGAGACATGGTACGGTAGTTAGTCCAAGCTATAAAAATGCCTGCCAAAAAGCAGCTTGCCGCTAACCATAGCCAGCTATTACCAGTCGATTCCCGGAGTTTGAATCCCGCCATCAGTTGCCAATCCTTGCCTGTTAACTTTAGCGATTCAAGCCTATCATGCGATTGGCTTGCGACCTTGTATCACTCGAATCAAGATGACCGCAAGAGCCGCCAGTAGCAGGATATGAATATAGCCGCCCAGAGTATAGGACGACACGACCCCTAAAAACCAAAGGACGACGAGGGAGATGAAAATATTCCACAGCATCAGTTTGCTCCAACTCATTGCATTTGAGCGGGAAGGCGTTTTGAGAGCTTTCCAGTTTGCATTTCAGGATGAATGGCGGCGGCTTAGGCGGCAAGCCCATTCGCTGGAGCAAGACGCGTTTTCAAGGTGCGGCGAATTCTGAGAAGGCGGACACGGATTGTTGCGGGGCAGAGATTTTCCGTCTCTGAGATTTCTTGCGCAGTGTAACCTTCCAAGTAGTACATCTGTAGCATTTTGGCTTCTAACGTAGAACAAACCGAAAGAATTGCTTTCGCTTCAGAGTTGGGGACTAAATCTGAAGGGACTACACATTCCTGCAACTCGTCGAACTTTTTTTCGTTAACGATCCAGCTTCGATATAGATTGCGGGCGATGGTGGCGATCCAGGCAGTCAAGGCATCGGGATTTTTGAGTTGAAGGCGATACTCCCAACCTTTGGCCCACGCCGCTTGAGCAATTTCTTCGGCGTTGTCAAGGGTGGCACCTAGCGCTTGGACAGTTCGCACTGTTTTCTGCAAACTCAACCTATAAGCTTCTTCAAATCCAGAACCGCTAAGCGAGTCGAGCGCGTCTTCACGAGCATCTGACGAAGATTGGGAGAATTGGTTGTACTGTAGGGCGATCATAAAGATGAGGTTGCAATTGAAATGCCATACGGAGTGCGTCGCGTATTCCCGTTTTTCGTGCGTTGGATCGGTTAACGACGGGTAGATACTTCCCAGCCAGCAACTTCAAGGAAGAAATGTTCTAGCTAAATGCCCAAAGACCTAAGAAACTCTTTGTGATCGCACTCACTCTACAGATCGAGCGCAATCGGGAATCAATTAGTTTTCCCGCGATCAAAAGACATCAAGGAGTGTTTATGGACAAGAAGACGGTACAAGACTTGCTGAGCGACGAGATCAAGGATCTTTATTCGGCAGAGAAGCAACTAACAAAAGCGATCCCGTTGATGGCGAAAGGTGCGGGTGCACCAGAATTGAAGGCAGCATTTCAAGCGCACCTGGCTGAGACACAGGAGCAAGTGAAAAGACTCGAGACGGTGAGCGAGTTGCTTGGGATCAAGCCGACCGGCAAGAAGTGCATGGGAATGGAAGGCGTAATCAAGGAGAGCAGCGAAGCGCTCAGTGAGAAAGGAGAGCGATCTATTTTGGATATGGCAATTATCGGGGCTGGTAGCAGAGTAGAACATTATGAAATGGCAGGGTACATATCAGCCATTGGCCTTGCGAGCCGGTTGAAAATGACTGAAGCCGTCAGTCTGCTACAGGAATCACTCGGTGAGGAAGAGGCAGCGGATAAAAAGCTGCGGCGCATAGCGGAAGATTTGATGAAAAACGCTCCAGTCGCCAGTTAAGAGTGCCTGATGAAAACCAGCCCCACCCGGCTCTTATGCTGGGTGGGGCCGGTTAACTCACAGGCTCTTCGGTACTCGGTACGGCGAGGGGGACGGAAGATCCACTTCGATAAAGATTAATTTTGGCATGAAGTGTCTTTGAAGTAATGCCAAGTATGAGTGCGGCCCTGGTTTTATTGTGATTGGTGTGCCGCAGGGTGGCTTCGATGAGAGTTTGTTCGGCCTCGTTGACGTTATTGCCTACTCGAATGTCCAGGCGATCATCGAAACCACCAACAGGCTGAAGGGTCTGCCCGGGACTTGAAGTTAAAGCACCTTCCTCTGCGGGTATCCAGAGATGTTGAAGCTCGACCAACCCTTCTCCCCTGAGTATCACCGCCCGCTCTACAGCATTGCGGAGTTCACGGATGTTTCCTTCCCAAGTCAAACTGACCAATTTTTGGAGAGCCTGAGGGCTAAAGCCGGTGACCCTGGTTTGGTGCTTCAGATTTAACTTCTCGATCATCGATTCAACGATTACCGGAATGTCTTCTTTTCTTTCGCGAAGAGGAGGAAGCTGAATGTGAAACACATTCAGCCTGTAGTAGAGATCTTCGCGGAGCTTCTGTTCTTTAATGGCAGTCTTGGGGTCGCGATTGGTAGCAGCGACGATGCGAACGTCTAAGGAAATTTCCTGTTTCCCGCCCAGCCTGCGCAACTTGAAATCCTCGAGCACACGCAACAGTTTCGCCTGGATGTGAAGTGGCATTTCACCAATTTCGTCAAGGAAGATGGTTCCGCCAGAAGCTTGCTCCATGACTCCGATTCTTCGGTCTATAGCTCCAGTGAAGGCACCTTTTTCGTGCCCGAAAAGTTCGCTTTCGACAAGGCTCTCAGGCAGCGCGGCGCAATTAAGGGCTACAAAAGGCCGATCAGCACGCTTGGAAAGAGAGTGAATGCCTCTGGCCACTAATTCTTTGCCGGTGCCGCTCTCGCCGGTTACCAAAACTGGAGCACCACTGGGAGCAATTTGGCGGATGAGGCCGAAGATTTCCTGCATGCCTTGCGAATGTCCAACCATCTCACCGATTGCGCCCTGAAAACTAAGCTGACGGCGGAGTTCAACCACTTCCTGTTTTAAACGTCCGTGCGAGGCGGCGCGGTCCAGGAGTAACTGCAAGCTTTTGCCGTCAACCGGTTTTTCGAGGAACCAGAATCCACCCAGGTCATGAACGACGTTAATCGCCATTTCCACACTGCCAAAGGCGGTGAGCACAATGGTAGGTGGCAGATTGCCGCTGCTGCGAAGCCGCGACATCAATTCGAAACCATCGACCCTTGGCATGCGTAAATCGGTGACTAGCATGTCCGGATTAAACCGCTCGAGGAGTTCGAGGGCATCCTGGCCATCGAAAGCGGTTTCGACTATATGGCCTTGCGCGACAATTAGCCCGGCGCATCGATCCCGCTGCGCGGCGTCGTCTTCTACCAGAAGGACTTTCATGTTGTGCAACTAAAGTTTGACACGAAGAAAGGGCCTCCAAAAGTAGAGGCCCGCTAAAAGCTGAAAATCATCGTCAACTTATTGATTTTGGCCGGCTGGCACCACTGAGATGCTGGTGCTCTTTTCGATTATTTCTCCAGAGACGACCATCTCCACACGGCGATTCTTTTGACGATCAGCGGCAGTTGAATTGCCGGCAATCGGATTGGCTTCGCCGAAGCCTTTCGGCGACACCGCACCTCTATCAAGACCTTGCTGCAGCAAGTAGTCGCGGACGGAATTAGCACGTTTTTCACTCAGGGTTTGATTCAATTCGTCAGATCCAACAGAATCCGTGTGGCCTTCGACTTCAAGCTTGAGGCCTGGGTGAGCCAGGACAATTCCTGCTACCTTTGCCAATTTTTCACGAGCTGCAGGACGGAGCGTGTGTTTGCCGCTGTCAAAAAGCACGTCAGCCATGTTCACTACAAGTCCTCTGGCAGTGTCTCTGGTTTCGAGGATGAGATTGAATTGACGGCGTAATTCTTCGCGCAGGCGGGCTCGGTCGGCCTCTGCCTGGATGCGGGCGCGGTCGGCTTCTGCCGCCATAGCTTTGATGCGAGCTTGTTCGCCTTCCAGGCGCGCGCGTTCTTCGGCAGCGAGACGGCGCTGCTCATCGAGCTGGCGCTGGCTCTCGATCATACTTTGACGCGAGCGCTCAGATTCGAGCCTGGCCAACTCGGCTTGAGCGCGGGCCTGCTCTGCAAGTTGACGGTCGGCAAGTGCAGATTGCTGGGCAGACTGGGCTTGAAGGTTGGCTCGTGCGCTGTCGGCCTCGGCTTTCTGGCGGCGCTCGGCTTCAAGCCTGGCATTGGCCGCTTCATCGCTTGCCTTGGTGCGCTCTAACAGAATCGTTTGCTCTACCCGGATTCTCTCGGTCTCGCGGCTTTCTTCTTCGCGCTTGCGAACAGTGATGATGCGGGCATCTTCAGCAAGTTGTGTTGCGTTGCGAGCCAGAGATTGCACTTTCTTTTTGTCCTTTGAGCTCTCCCAGAAGTCTTCGGCGTTTTTAAGATCCTGATCCGCCTTAGCCATGGTTTCCCGGGCGTACTGGCGCGCGCCGAGGGTGGTTGCGATGGCTACAGCATGACGAGCTTCTTTTAGATCGAGCGGAGAGTCTTTGCGATCCTCTTTGGTGAGGTTTCGAGTGGCGGGAGGAATTAGCGAATTATAGATTCCGCGCTCCAGAAGTTCGTACTTTGCATCAATGGGCGTCATTGTCCCCGTTGTGGTGCCCTTGGTGGGACTGCTGACAACTACATTTTCCATCACAACTACGTCGCTCGGCTGGGTAACGGCGAAATAGGGCTCGGCGGTTACGATGAGGCCAAAGGATTGAAGATCTGTGGCCGTTTGAAGCCGGGCGCGGTTATCGTCGATGTAAACTTCGCCAAGATTGGAGAATCTACCCTCGGGAGTTACAGCCCAAAGAACATAAGTCAGAAATTCCGGTCCATGGATCTGAGCAAGGGGCAGTTTTTCAAAGTTAACGTCGATTTTTGTCGCTCCAGTTTTTGAGTCGATGCGGCCTTCGCCTTTGGCTTTTGGAGCGAGCGAAGTTCCCTCAAAAGCAAGTACAGTGGAACCCTGGCGGTGTTGGTAATTGATGGCCTTAACGGAGCGGCTTACTGCGGTGACGCGAAAGACGGGATAGGGGCTGGAGGCGGCGTCAGGCAGATTGGTTTGCGTCGGGTTTGTCGCCTGGCCGAGCAGAGGGGCTGAAGCGGCGGCAGCGATTACCAAGATGCGCAGTAATGAATTTGAATACCCGGATTTCATGGTAAGTTCCTCGTTCTAGTTGGAATTAAGCGCTTTGCTTTGCCGACTGAAGTTCCTGAAAGGTCCTTTTACCGGCGTCTATGGCGGATTTGGCTACCTCCTGGTAGGAGCTTACTTTTTCTCCTGCGGATACGGCTGTTTGTTTCGCAGAATCGAGAGCTGCTTCTAGCTTGTCTGCGCCGGCCTGGAGGCTTTTTCGAGCACTATTGCGGACGGACTCCATGGAGGCGAGCGCGAGGGCGGCACCAGCCAATAGGCCTATGGAAAAAATGGCACAATCTTTCGAATTCATGTTCATAAGAACTCCTTGCTGCGCTTCATAATGCATGCGTTGTGCCAAAGTAGCCAGGCTTGCAAAATCAATAGTTTGCGCGAAGGCGGCGGCTTCAATCAGGTAAAAGTTTCCTGGCTGGCAAGTTGCGCGACCGGGGTGATGGGTGACACTTTAGACCGGAGAGTTGGGTGACACTTTGCCAATCTGCACGGCTGCCTGGAAACAAGATATCGCATAAGGGTTTGGCTTTTAGTT
>JAYSVS010000242.1:0-8949 GCA_043718395.1 Acidobacteriota bacterium | reverse complement strand
ACCTTGATTTTCTGCAATTGCTCTTGGCTCAATGTCACTCTCTCTTTTCGGCAGGGGGTGACAGAATCCCTGAGCAGTTAGGGGGTGACAGAATCGCTTAGCAACTTCACTTAGGCAAAATTGGGTTTGCCAAATGCCCATGAATCCAGTACACTAATGGATTGTGGTGGCTACAGCGTCGCTGTGCGCCTTCCTGCGAAACAGCAAATTCTGTAATCGCTGTTGCAATTTCTGGCAAAACCAAACCCCTGGTTGCGCAAGTTGGAGTTAGAGTTATGTCCAAAGTATGTCCCGTAACCGGCAAGCGCCCTATCAGTGGTCACACGGTTTCGCACGCGAATAACAAAACGAAGCGTCGTTTTGAACCGAATTTGCATGAAAAGCGCCTGTGGATCGCTAGCGAAAAGCGTTTCATTCGCGTTCGCCTATCGGCGAAGGCACTGCGTACCATCGATAAGGTGGGTATCGAGGCCGTGCTTCCGCTGCTCAAGAAAAAGTAGCCGACACTAGCTAGAAGAGGAATTCAGAATGCGTATCAACATCAAGCTCGTTTCGACTGCCGGCACCGGCCACTATTACACGACTACCAAAAACCCCAAGAAGACCACTGAGAAGCTTCTGAAGAAGAAGTTCGATCCAGTGATCCGCAAGCACGTCGAATACAAGGAATACAAGATTTCCTAGTTCGCGTTTCCAGTCTAGTTTCTGAAACTAGAGATTTACCGAAAGCCGCCCTCGCTGGGCGGCTTTCTTCGTTAGCGCGCTGATTTAATGCCCTTCGGCAGCATTCTCGAAAGTTCCCTTCGGATGCCGATTGCCAAAATACCAAATATCAGGCCGAAATAGACACAACGCAAAATTCCAAGCATGAAGATTCCAAATGAGTCTTCATTCGTGCCATTAAACTTTGGGGCGTTGCGCAGAGCGTCGAAATCGAGGAACTGCCGCTTGGACAGGAAGCCCATGGTGTATTTGCGCCATTGTTCCTGGTAGGCGTTAGAAGCATTGCGAAAGCTGGAATAGCGGGCGAGGCCAGTACCGGCAAGATCATCGACAGCGAATTGGGCCACAAGGAAAGGTGAAATCCACGCACCGTTGATTGCCATCTCGTCCAGCTTCCTGACATTTTCATCGAACTCCAATAATTTTGGAGCAAGCTTTTCCTCGATACGAAGAGTTTCGATGGCAAGGGCCTGCGCCTTTGGCAAAGGTTCCGTCCAGTTGAACGGCCCGAAGCCCTGCCGCGTGAAGTATTGATCAATGCCTGCCTGATCACCGGGTTTGATACCGGCGGACAACTTTCTTCGCTCGACAATGAGCGGCAGGCGGCCTTTGGGTCTTTCGAGTGACAATTCCAAAGTCTGAATCAGTTGAGGAATCACAATCACCAGCATCAGGAAGATGGCAGCGTATTGGATTGTCGTCATCGAAAATGATGCCGAGCGTAAGAGCAGGTACGCAAAGAGCAGAATCCAGCACAGCAGATAAAGCGTAATGAGCAAAGCCCAGATCGAAAGCCGCCCGAGTATTTCATTGGAATTCAGTGCAAGCCCGCTTGAATACAGACAAGCGATGGTTACGGCGAATACCAGAGCGCCGGAAGCGAAGAGGGGAAGCAGGATTCGTTCGATGCTGAAGTCGAATAGACTGATCTTGCCCGAAATCAAATTTTCAAGGTCGCCCTTGGAAGCGCACTTCTTGTAAATCATGAAGAAAAGCGGAATGAAGGCAATGGGCAGGAAGACCAGGAAGGCGAAGCTGAAGTCGATACGCCCGAATCGCCGGCGGGCAGGGTGTTCGATTGGGTTGATGTTGGACAAAGGACGCGTGGCAGCCATGCGAATCATGTGTATGGAAGGCGCGATACCAACGAGGCCGGCGCTGAGTCCGGCTAGCGGCGAGGGTTCGAGAATGATTTCGAGGAAGCTGGTTGCAGGGTCAGCCAACTGTGGTTCTCGAGTTGCCCCCAGATGAATTTTGCGTTCCTGATCGTGAAGCCTCGAAGTGTTGGCTGAAGCAAAGAGAAACATCAAAACGACAGTGATACCTAGCGCGATTGGGAGTACGATTTGGCGCCCCTTGGATATCATACGAGTGCTTTCTCCTCTGCTTTTGCTGCTTCGACCCTGGGTCCACGAAAGGCTGTGATCATGCCGATGAGGCAGATCAATCCAAGCCCAAGCGATGGGTAGAGGCATGAGTTCAGGGCGAGGATGGGAGACACAACAGGCAATTCAAGCAAGGGGAGTTTGCTCCAATATTCCTCGCCCCTGAGCACCCTGACTGCTGCTGGACCGCTGGAGACGATAATGTCGTCATAGATTTTTTTTACAACACCAGCCCAGAAAGCCTCAGCTTGTTTGAGTTGCCAACGTTCGGTGGCAAAGTCGGTAGCCGAGAGTGCACTTGAACTGATTTGAATTGCAACCAACGGCATAAACATCGAGAAAACCTGCTCAAGCCGCTCCTGGTTGAGAAAAATCTGATCCACTTCACCATTCAATCGATGAGCCACTTCTCGCTGATGGCGTTCCTCTTTTTGAAGAATGATAGCCGATATATTAACCGGCATTTCGGTGACACTCGAAGCCTTGTAGTCTGCGAGGGCCTCATTGAAATAGCGACGCTGGCGGTCTGCTCTAGGGTCGACTCCGTTGTAGCCGTTCTGGATTTCGAATTCGAGTTTCTTTGCAAAGCTATCCAGGCTAGGCAAAGGGAAAACGGCGGCCGCCAAATTGACGGTGAAGGGCCTGGCGAGGCTGAAGTTAAAGAGCCAGAAAAGAACGAGAAGCCCGGTTGCGCGAGCCAGACTGGGAGAACGTTGATAAACAAGCCAGCAAATCGTGCCTGCGGCGATGGAATAAAGAACGTAGGCACCAAGGATCAGCATTAGCCTAATAGCACCTTCGATGCCAAGAGATTGCTGTTGTAACGCCGCTGTCAGCAAACAGCAGAGGGCGACGGTTGGACCAGCGAATTCGATCAGGGAGATTTGCAGGGAGGCCCAGGACTGGAGGTCTAGCGACTTGGCTGTCCTGACTTGGCGCCACCCGAGGATCAGAGCCAGACAGGGAATGATGAACTGGCTGTAGATAGCTGCATTGAGTCCGATCTGCCGCCCCGAAGGGAAGGCATCGTAGCCCAATTGGTCTTGAGCTCTTGGAGCCTTGGAGAGTTGCATCCAAATGGATTGAGCCAGCCACGGGCCCTCTCCAGCATCAAACGCGCCAAGCGGAGAAACTGCGGATGGGACATATACGGCAGAGGCCAGCGTATCGAGGGGAAACGCTGGGGCATGGTTTGCCCAAATCTGACGCATTGTCTGTTTGGCATCCTTGGCCTCGTTCATGAGTTGGGCATTTTGCCACCACTGCAAGCCGACCAGTATCAGGCCAATTGCTGGGATCAGAATCCGAAACCAGAAAAAGAGCCGATCTAGCGGATTGGAATTTTCATCCGTCATACGCTTTACAGTTTCTCATGCGCACGCTAGCCGCTTGGGTCATGCAAAAATAAAAGCGTCTGAATTAAACTCTGTGGCTATCCGTCTCCAAATCCCCGCGCGTGCCTTTTGGGTGCGCATCTTCTTGCATCCCGTTGGCAGAATCGTGCTGGCTGGGCTAGGATTCTTTCTCGTTGCTGGCCTACTGGTTTTTGGCTTTCTCTACAGTAAGTACTCGAGGGAGATCGACGAAAAGCTAGCAATAGGGCCGTTTCGTAATGCTTCCCGCATCTATGCAGCTCCTCATCTGCTGTCGCTCGGCGATCCTCTTGATCGCGACGAACTGGTGGGGCAATTGCGCCGCAGCGGCTATAGCGAGGCCAGTGGGAACCCGGTTGGCCACTATGTGTTGAGGGGCGACTCCATAGAAATTTATCCGGGGCCAGACTCTTATTTTGCCCGCGACGGCGGTTTGATCCGGATTGCCGACGGAAAAATTTCACAAATCGTATCCCTGGTAGACAATTCCGTCCGCAATCAATATCAGCTTGAGCCAGAAATGGTGACGAACATTTTTGACCGCTCGCGGGCCAAGCGGCGAATGACACGTTACGAAGATCTACCGAAGATGCTCATCAATGCGGTAGTGAGTGTGGAAGATAAAAGATTCTTCAACCATTCCGGATTTGATCCGATCCGCATCGTCAAGGCGGTCATGGTGGATGTCTCGACCGGTCGTAATGCCGAGGGTGCTTCGACGATTAGCATGCAGTTGGCTCGCGGATTCTTTCTGAGCCCGGAGAAGACATATACACGCAAATTGAACGAGGTGGTCTACACACTGATTCTTGAGCAAAAACTGACCAAGGAACAGATCTTCGAGTATTATGCAAACTACGTACCGCTGGGGTGGCGAGGCGGGTTCAATATTTTCGGTCTCGGTGAGGCTTCTCAGGCCTACCTCGGCAAGGATGTCCGGGATCTCAATTTAGCTGAAGCTGCGCTGCTGGCGGGTTTGATTCAACGGCCCAGCGCGACCAATCCATTTATCTATCCAGAAAAAGCCAAGAACCGGCGCAATGTGGTGCTGCGTCTAATGAGGGAAAACGAATATATCAAGGACGACCAACTGGCGTTGGCACGGGTGGCGGAAGTTCGTACCGTTCGCGGCAACGGCGATTCGGCTGATTCTTCTTATTTTGTGGATCTGGTGAACGATACCCTGACTCAGAAATTTCCTGCGATGGACTTTCAGGATGGCGGATACCGGATCTTCACCTCGCTTGACGTGGATCTGCAGCGTGACGCAGCAGAGGCATTGCGCACCGGCTTAAAGGAAGTGGATGAGGCGATTGCCAAGAGGCATAAAAAAGACAAAGACGGAAAGGTGCCCGAGGTTCAAGCTGCATTAGTAGCGGTAGATCCCCGCACGGGCGAGATCAAAGCGCTCGTGGGTGGGCGCAACTACGGGCTCTCACAGTTGAACCGGGCCTTGGCCAAACGGCAACCAGGATCGATTTTCAAGCCGCTCGTTTATGCCGCAGCACTCAATACGGCATTATTCGATAGCGAGAGAGTCTTCACGCCAACGTCGATGCTGATTGATGAGCCAACCACTTTCTACTACGATGGCCGGAGCTATGAGCCTGGGAATTATGGTGAGAAATATTACGGTGCCGTCAGTCTGCGTACCGCATTGATGAAGAGCCTGAATGTCCCGACCGTGAAATTGGCAGAGGCGGTTGGCTATGGGCAGGTGGTAAAGTTGGCCCGGCGGGCAGGCTTAAACATGGAAGTGCGTCCGACCCCAGCGGTTGCTCTGGGCGCTTATGAAGTTACCCCGATCGAGATGGCTGGAGCTTATACGATGTTCCCCTCAAACGGAGTAGCTTCAAGGCCGAGCTGGGTTCGATCCATTCGTGATCGCTTTGGGGGAAACATCTTCGAGCACAAGACAGAGCGTCACGAGGTGCTGGACCCGCGTGTCAACTACATCATGGTGAACCTGATGGAGGATGTTGTGCGCGCGGGCACGGGAGCGGGCGTACGGAGTCGCGGATTCGGGTTACCTGCTGGCGGTAAGACGGGGAGCAGCCGTGACGGATGGTTTGCTGGCTTTACTTCAAAGCTGGTCTGTGTCGTGTGGGTCGGTTTTGACGACAACCACGACATCAAGCTTGATGGTGCAAAGAGTGCGCTCCCGATCTGGACTGCGTTCATGAAGAGGGCGCATACGCACAGGGAGTATCGCAATGTTCATCGCTTTGACCCGCCCCAGGGTGTGGTCTCAGCTGAGGTGGATGTCGCCACTGGCAAGCTGGGTGTTGGGCGGTCTGAGGTCTACGTCGCCGGGACTCAGCCGGTTGAAGGCGTGAGCGGCCAGACACAAGTGTTTGGTTGGGATGCAACGGATAGCACCAAGACAGAAGAAGCGCCTGGCTCAACAGGTTCTTCAGCCAATGGAAGCAGCCGGTCCGTGACACTTAAGAAAAAGGATTTGGACGCGGCAAGCCCGGATTCAACCGAGGCGAACCGTCGTGCAAAGGGCGAAGTGGATAGCCAGCAAGAAAAGAAGGGCGTCTGGGGAAGGCTCCGGTCCATTTTCAAATAGACTGATTTCGATTAGAATGATTCACAGGTGAGGTGCTCTATGCGTTTTCGCACCCTGTTTGTCTCCGTCCTGGCCGGATGCTCTTTGTGTGCCCAGCCAACGACTTCCAGTTTTGCCTCTAGCGGCTTAACCAATGCGGCGCCTCCAGCGCCCAAACCCGAATTGAGTGTAGAGATGCGAGGGGATATTTATATGGCCCGCAAGATGTTTCGCGAGGCCATTGAGATGTACCAGAGCATGCCAGCGGATTCGCCCATTACATGGAACAAGGTTGGGATTGCTTTTCACCAATTGGGGCAGCTCACAATTGCGCGCAAGAATTACGAGCGATCAGTCAAGCTGAACTCCAACTACGCCGAAGCGATCAATAATCTGGGCACGGTCGCCTACGCGCAGAAGAGTTATCGACGGGCCACCAATTTCTATAAGAAGGCTCTATTGATTACCCCAGAGTCCGCGAGTATTCACTCCAATTTGGGCACTGTGTATTTTGCCCGTAAGAAGTATGACGATGCCTTGGTGGAGTACCAGCGAGCTCTGACTCTCGACCCAAACGTTTTTGAGCATCGAGGGTCTCAAGGCACTGTGTTGCAAGAACGCAGTGTGGAAGAGCGCGCCAAGTTTCATTACTACCTCGCACGGCTATACGCCAAGGGCGGGCAGACAGAACGGGCGATACAGTATCTGCGCAAGGCGCTTGAGGAAGGCCTCAAAGAGCGCGACAAGATTGCCTCTGAAGATGCGTTTGAGCTATTGCGAGACAATCCAGAGTTTCAGACGCTTCTGAAAACGGAATTTCGTGCGATTTAGTCAGTACCTTTCTTTTCTCCATTTGGTTTTGATCTCATTGCTTGCAGCGTGTTCGCGGCAAGCGCCTTTGCCTTTGAATCCGCGTGTTGCGATTGCCGAGTTCGATAATCAGGGCACGGCAGCAGACCGCTGGGTTCGTCCACTGCTTGGCTATGTAATCGTCTATCAGCTCAATGCAGAGAAGCAGTTGGCTCCGGGTTTAGTGAATGACGCGGAGGGATGGCGAACACTCGGTGTTGGACGCGTGATCAGTGGCCACTACCGGCGGGAAGCGTCGGGCATTCGCATCCATGCCCAACTCACAGATGCTGCCACTACCTCGATCCTCGAACAATTTGATGAAGTGGTTGAGGAGGCAAAGCTGCTGGAGGCCTCGACGAGACTGGTGTCAAAATTGCTGCGAGTGAAACCGGCGGGGCTGACCTATGAGCTGAGTGTTTGGAGAGGCTTTGCGGAGACCCAGGTAGGAGCCGGTGCTGCTCCCCTGGCGGCATTTGTTGGCTCGAATCCAGATTTCGCCCCCGCCTATCCGATCCTGGCGGACTCTTTAGTACGCAGTGGCAAGAGGGATGAGGCTCTGGCGCTGCTTCAGAAGTTTCCTGTGAGTGCGGATCCTCTGACCCTGGCGCAGATGGACTATACGCTCGCGGCAGACGCAGGTGCAAAGATCAGGGCGCTGGAGAAACTCATCGAGTTGAGGCAAGGTGAACCGAGGATACTGGCGGAACTTGCGGGAATTGCATCGAGTCAGGGGAACTGGGATCTCACCGCGAGAACGTTTCGGGAATTGTCGCGGCTAGAGCCGCTCAAGGTGGAATGGTGGAATGGACTCGCCTACGCCGAGGCCAATCAATTGCATTTGCCGGCAGCGGTTGCAGCGCTCAATGAATATCGCAAGATTGCGCCGAATGAACCCAATGTGATTGATTCCCTGGGTGAAGTGCACTATTTGAATCGCAAGTTTACCGAAGCGGCCAAATATTTTGACGAGCAGTGGCAGCGCTATCCGGCATTCCAGAATGGCAGTGGTTTGCGCAAGGCGGCGTTTTCGCATTATTTTGCCGGCGATCTGAAAACGGCAGATCTGCGATTTGGAGAATGGCAAAAACAGGTATTGGGTAATCTACCTGCGAGTGGTCAGGTCTTTCAGCAGGCAATCTGGTTGGCGAGGACAGGCCGGGCTCCTCAAGCTCGTTCACTGCTAGCAAAAGAGCAGGCCGAAAGTTCCGGAGATCGAAAAGTGATTGCGGGCTACCATTTGGCCATGTTGGAATTTGGGCTTGAGGGCAAGGCCCCGCCGCTGAGTTCCATCCAGACCTGGGGCCGGGAGATCAAAGACCCTCAGGCAAGAAACGAGTTTTCTGTCTTTGCTCTGATGGCGCAACCTGCGCCAAATGCCGGTGCGCTGAAGGCACGAATCACAGCAGCAATCCCGCAGCCGCAACTGGCACAATTGCGCAATGAACTGATGGCAGCGGCTGATCTCCTGTATTCGCCAGTGAAGCCTGAAAAGCCGAAGTTGTTTCCTTTACCCAACTCAATCGATACTTCCATTGACGTACTTCTTCTACGCTCACGCTTGGCTGTGATACCATAAAAAAGTTGTCAGGCGGCCTTCTTTGCGAGACTGTCGTCTTCGATACATCCACTGGATTTTTTCCCTTGGTAAGGTTTCGTCGAGAGGGTTCGTGCGCATCTGGATAGGTGGCCGAGCGGTCAATGGCAACAGACTGTAAATCTGTCGGGTCTTGCACCCTACGAAGGTTCAAATCCTTCCCTATCCACCATAATTTGCGCCGTTCCTCCTGATACACTGGTCGAGGCGGGCTGTTGTAGCTCAGATGGTAGAGCGCGTCCTTGGTAAGGACGAGGTCACCGGTTCAATCCCGGTCAACAGCTCCATACATTTTTTCCCCAAAAACATTTTTTTTAAGGCGCGAGCAAAATGGCGAAAGAGAAATTTGACCGTAGTAAGCCGCACGTCAATGTCGGAACGATTGGGCACATCGATCACGGCAAGACGACCCTGACGGCAGCGATCACGAAGGTGTTGTCCAAGCACAACCCGAAGAACACATTCCGGAGC
>JAYSVS010000241.1:0-29664 GCA_043718395.1 Acidobacteriota bacterium | reverse complement strand
AGATCACCGGGTTGCCAACACCAGTCGCCTGCCCATAGAAAATCTCATCGTGCTTGAACACACCCATGGCAAACACGTTCACCAGAGGGTTGCCGTCGTAGCAACTCTCAAACGATGTCTCACCGCCCACCGTCGGCACGCCAAAGCAATTCCCGTAGTGAGAGATGCCTTGCACAACGCCATCCAAAATCCGCCGGTTTTGCGCCTGATCCAGCGGACCAAACCGGATCGCATCCATCACCGCAATCGGGCGCGCACCCATCGTAAAGATGTCACGCAAGATCCCGCCCACACCGGTCGCCGCACCCTGAAATGGCTCAATAAAACTCGGGTGGTTGTGCGACTCGATCTTGAAGGCGATCGCATAGCCATCACCGATATCGATGATGCCGGCATTCTCGCCAGGCCCCTGCAACACGCGTTCGCTGTGCGTCGGCAATTTCTTCAGATGCACCTTCGAGCTTTTGTAAGAACAGTGCTCGCTCCACATCACTGAGAATATTCCAAGCTCAGTCAAATTGGGGTCGCGGCCCAGCAATTGCTGAATCTTCTCGTATTCGCCTCGCGTCAATTTGTGTGTCTTCAGTAGGGCTTCGAGTTGGGTCGGATTATTTTCGCTCATCGGGAGATTACAGCCAAAGAAATCAACATGGATTGAAAGACGCCCAAGCCATCGGTGCCGGGCATCAGCGGATCAGAAACTCGTTCCGGGTGAGGCATCATACCCATCACATTGCGCCCTGTGGAAAGGATGCCGGCGATGTCGCGCATCGAACCGTTCGGATTGTCCTTGTAGCGAAACACGATGCGGTCTTCTGCCGCAAGCTGGTCGAGCGTAGCCTCATCGGCCGTGTAGCAGCCTTCGCCATGGGCGATCGGAATTTGCAACAACTGACCTAGTGTCAGTGCATTCGTAAATGGGGAATTGGTAGTTGTTGTCTCAAGCGCAACAGTCTTGCAAATATAGCGAAGACCCTTGTTGCGAATGAGTGCACCAGGAAGGATGTGTGCCTCGGTAAGAATTTGGAAGCCGTTACAAAAGCCGGCCACCAAGCCTCCCGCATCGGCAAACTTCTTCACCGCACGCATCACCGGCGAAAAGCGCGCGATGGCACCGCAGCGCAAGTGGTCTCCATACGAGAACCCACCAGGGAGAATGATGGCGTCAAAGCCGCTCAGGTTCTCACTGTCATGCCAGACAAAATCTGCTTGCTGCCCGAGATTGCGAGTGACGGCATAATACGCGTCGTGATCGCAATTCGAGCCGGGAAACACTACGACTCCGAGCTTCATTGGGGAAACTTGAGTGTAACAGAAAGGGCCGCTTTTCGAGCGGCCCAAACATATCGAAACTTTGGATTGAGGAGATGAAAGCTAGGCGGTGGCGGCCTTCTTGCGCGCAGCGCGTTTCTTCTCGGCGGGGGGTTGACGGTCAGACTTTTTCAAGTTTGGCTGAACGATAGAAAGTACGAACTTTTTTTCGCCATGTTCGTCGAACTTAATTCGGATAGAATCTTCAGTGCATTCCAGCACGGAACCAAGTCCAAACTTGGGATGTTCCACCTGTGCGGCGGTAGCGAAAGCGGGTTTAGCAGCCATTTCAAGGAGCTCCTCTAAAGGATAAACTCCCTGTATTCTAGCAAATCGAGGCAATATGTCCAAACTGGTCAAACCCGCAGACAGAATTCGTGAGTTTTGCCTTCAGTTTCCAGACACCAAAGAAGTCATTCAATTCGGCCATCCCTTCTTCAAATGGCGCGATAAACCCTTCGCCGTCCTTGACCAAAACGACATTAGCATCAAAGTAGAAAAAGAGGCTCAGCCGCTGTTTCTCAAAGACCCGCGCTTCACAAAAACACCCTACATCGGCAACCACGGCTGGATCACTCTCAAACTCGACGCCCCCATCGACTGGGAAGAAGTAGAGGAACTAATTCTTGGCAGCTACAAATTCGTCGCTGCCAAGAAAGCGAAGAAGAGGCAAAACTAACCCTTGACTTCACCTGTTATTCGCCCTATTCTAAAGAAGAGCGAACAGGTGGCGAACATGAATCTCCCGTCAGCAGGACCATTACATTGCGGACCCTCCGGCTGGGCACATGCCCAGTGGCAGGGGATCTTCTATCCAACGAGCAAGTCAAAAGACTTTCACCAGCTCGAATTCACCTCACGCTACTTCAACAGCGTCGAGTTGAGCTCCAGTTTTTTTGCTCCTCTCCGGCCCGAGCTAAGTCAGCTCTGGTGCCGTCAGGTCCGTGCCAATCGTGACTTTCAATTCAGCGTTCGAGCCTTAAAAAGTCTTACTCATGAAGCTCAGTTTCAGGCCAAGGACATTGCCGCTTTCCGTGAGGGGATTCGCCCGATCGAGGAAGCACAGAAGCTTGGTGCCGTGCTGATGCAGTTCCCCAGTGGCTTCCGGTTCACTTCCGAAAATCGCACTCGCTTCATTGCCCTCCGTCGTGAACTCAAAAACCTGCCTCTGGTAGCCGAGTTTCGCCACTCCAGTTGGCTCGAAGAAGACGCGCTTTCGATGTTGATCGATTACCACATCGGCTTCTGCAACATAGATCAGCCCGACCATTCGCGGGCCATGCCTCCGACAGCCTTTCTGACAAGCCCGGTTGCGTATGTCCGTCTCTGCGGTCGCACGCAGACCGGGCCTTATCAGTACTCCATGGACGAACTCACTGAGTGGACCCACCGTGTCCGCAAAGTCAGCCGCTACGCCAAGCGCACCTTCGTGGTTCTCTCAAACGACCCTGGCGCACGCAGCCTAGTCAATGCATTCCAGATGCAGCAGTTGCTGGGTATCGAAGACGTCCGCGCACCGCGCGATCTGGTCCGCCGCTTCCCCCAAGAGCTTCAAACCGTCCGCCCAGACCAGCCTCTCCAGACCGGCCTATTCGACACTCTCGCTGCCTGAAGCGTACTCGACAGCGACGCCCCGAGCCGCAACCTCCGCCACCAACTGCGCAACCGCAAGCGTAGGCGCTTGAGGGCAACTCAGCACAATCGTCCATTCAATGTTTTCGCGAAATTCCGAAGTCGTGATCTGCCACTCGGCAGGAATCGGAGGCGAAGTACCCAACAGATCTTCTATCGGAGGAAAAATCCAACGCCGCACCAGATAGCGAGCCATAGAAGCATCAGGCTTCGGGCCACGGATTAGAAAATGATCTTCGCCAAACACAATCAGGCCGAGTGAGACATTCATGGCATTCACTTCCAAGATTATCTAGCCTACGTTCAAGGAGTCGTGCGGTTGACGTATGGTGGGGGTGAGCCGAGCATTGGTCTCCTCTCAATGGTGCGGCCTAGAGCTTGTATTCTGGATCTCCTGCCAGTTGGTACGATAATGACGTGGCTTTAGACCAAGTCCTTCGGCGAGTTTTGAGCGGGACAGCAGACGCAGCCATCCGATTCGAGGACTTATGTCGCCTGCTCGAAAGCTTGGGATTTGAGAAGCGCGTGAAGGGCAGCCATCATATCTTTCGAAGGATTGATATTACCTCGAAAATCAATCTCCAACGAGCGGGTGCACAGGCCAAGCCTTATCAGGTCAAGCAAGTCCGGGCGGTAATTCTCGAAGCAAAGCTAGGTGGCGAATGACCAAATACGAAGTGATTATCTACTGGAGCAAGGAAGACGACGCTTATATTGCGGAGGTTCCTCAGCTTGCCGGCTGCGCCGCTCATGGTGAGTCTCAAGAAGAAGCTTTGCGCAATTCACAAGAGGCGATTGACTTATGGATAGAAACCGCTAAAGAATTTGGCGATCCGATTCCAGAGCCAGTCGGCCGTCGTCTGGTTTTTGCCTAAATCGCCGACTTGCCAAGCTCAGTTGATTAGCTTTTCGGATTGGAGAATCGGCGATGAGCGTAAAGTACGCAGTTATTTTTGAGCAAGCGCAATCGAACTGGGCTGCTTATGTACCAGACCTGCCGGGTTGCATCACCACTGGCCGAACGCTGGAAGAAACAAAAGTCAATATCCGCAAAGCAATTGAGGGCCACCTCGAGACACTGCGCGAATTCGGCGATCCCATCCCTGGACCGTCCATTCTGGCCGGTGAAGTCGAGATCACCACGGCCGCCTAGTTGCTTCCGCACTGGAAGACCTTTTTTATCTAGCAGCAAGAAGTACAATGGCGCCAAGAGGAATAGAAGCCTTGGTTAAGCCTTGAGAGGGCTCTCTCTTGAACGCTAGACGATGGTGACGCACCACATACCGTGTCATAGCGGCATCCGGCTTCAGACTGCGGATCAGAGGATGACCCTCGCCAAACACGATCAGGCCGAGTGGGGCATTCACATCTGTCACTTTCAAAATTATTTCGCACTCCTCAAAGCGATCGGGTGCTTGAAATGATGAGGGGTGGGCCAAGTGCTGGATTGCCAATACACTCGAATGATAGCGACGTATAGAGCCTGCCTCGGTGAGTTGCGGTGAGTTGCGGACTGGGCAACTTCCCTTATCCGTCTTTGTAGTGGCTCAGAAGAGAGACGAGATATCGCTGAGCGATGAAGTCCTTGCGAATTGCCTTCCATTCGAAAAAGGCAGTCTTCGCCTGGTTCACTTTGGCTGAAGCCATGACGCGATCCCACTTGGTCGCATTGCTGTAGTCCGCGAGGTGGCGCTGAAACTGAAGCTCTCTGAACGCCCTCGCGACAGACCGCAGTTTAGAGACCAAGTGTTGTGGAACCGCCGGATCATACGTGGCATTCTCTGCTCGTGTTGAGGCGTTCTTCATCGCAGAGTGATCAAATGCACGCGCAAGAAAGTCACGAGTATCGGCTCTGCTCCAATTGGCGGAAGCGTCCTGTATCAGTAGGTGAAATAGCGCGTAGTAGGCAGTAGATACAGACCTTCTGAGGCTGGCTTGGGTTGGGGTCCGAGGCTCCTTATTGAGCAAATGAAATGCCTGCTTGAGGAGATCGTCTGCAAATGACATCGACTAAATCCAACTCGGATTGCGGAAATGTGCATGGCTTGAAGTGAAGTTAAAATAAGGCTGGAGTCCCCAGCGGTTGTACGGCTGAAGTTGATCAAATAAAGCCCCGGCGACTCTACCGGTTACATCTGCCAGTCGCGAGTTTTGACTTGCCTCAGGGGTCAGCAGGATACCGAAGAATATTGAAGGCTCCCCGCTTGCATCAGATCCGAGAGTGTAGCGAACATGACGGACTTCACCAGCTTGCAATGTTTTCGCAGCCGCTTCCACCGCATCCTGGAGCTGAGTCTGGTTGGCCAATCCTGTTGGAACTTGCACCCTATTAGTATCGCCAATGCGCTGCCGAGCCGGGTGCTATCGTACACTGCCAAGTCTCGGTTCTCACTTGAAGCACTGGTGAATATTGCGACGTCTTTGAGTTGTCGCGTACGATTCGACCTTGAAATCACCGCGCCGTGGTTCCGGGCAGTGTAAATTCATGGCTCGCAGCAAACAGAGTAATAGGGGAATGGCATTGGGCGAGGTGAGAGTATGGTAGCGCCAAGGGGAATCGAACCCCTGCTTAAGCCTTGAGAGGGCTCCGTCCTAACCGCTAGACGATGGCGCCACACATTGCGACACTTGAAGTGTAACAAACCCTAGCGAGCCTTGAATTCCGGCAGCCGTCCAGGCGTCGCCGGCGCACCCGCTGCATCCAGTTCCCGCTCCACCTTCTTCAAGTCCACTTCCAGCAAAACCCGAAGCTTCTCCAACTCTTTCTCGAAATCCCGGGCCGCCAGATTATAGTTATCCACCCAGAACTGCGCGGGCCTGCTGGTGGACAATCTCATATTCCCTGCCACATTACGAATTCGCTCCGACAGCGCCAGCACCGTATCAACATACCGCCCAGACGCAAACGAGTCCCCTACCACTACCAGCCGCATCGCAGCTAGCCGCTCCTCCAGCCCCTTGACATCCGCGCGCAACTTCGCCGGGGCCGCCGGAGTCAAATCCAGCGCCGTCTTCATGGCGGTCAACTTCAACCGCGTAGCATCGATATTCTCCGATGCCCCAGTCACCGCCCGCTGCAAGCGCTTCACCTTCTGTTGAAACTCACTCAGAATCTTAAAGTCCGCCTCATTCATCGAAGACGTCCCCTCGGCAATCACTCGAAAAGCCACCGGCTCACCCAGCGGAGTCACCACACCGCCCACCCGCTTCGACATCTGCACCTTATAGCTGCCCGGCATCCCAAGCGGCCCAGTCTGCGGAGGCCCAAACTCCTCCAGCGCCTCCATCCCCGGCGTCGTCGGCCGAGGCAAATTCGTCGCAGGCTCCCGCAAATCCCAGCTCACTCGATTGATCCCCTTCGTAGCCGGCCCGGTCAGCATCCGCACCGCCCGCCCACCCGCATCCAGCACGGTAAACAGAATCGCTGGTGCATCCTCCTCAGCCTCTGTACGCAACTCAGCCAGCGACGGATAAACAATCGCTTCCTTCTTTTGATTCACCGCCCGCTCGGCATCCCGGCGTACGTCGCGCTTGGACTTCAGAGCATCCTTCAGATAATAAGTAAAGGTCGCACCAAAGGCCGGATTCTCAGCCGTGTAATAAGCCTCACCCTGGCTCCCCTTCGTCGTCCCACCCAGCCTCCGCGACTGCACATACAACAACGCATCCTTAACGCCAAACAGCTTCGCCTCGGCACTCAAGACCTCAGGCTTTAACGCCCGCAACACCGAGTAATCATCGAGGATATAGATTCCGCGCCCAAAGGTCCCTACCACCAGATCATTCTCACGCTTCTGAATGGCCAGATCATGAACGGCAATCGTCGGCATCCCGCCCGTCAGCTTCGTCCACTTCACTCCACCGTCGAGGCTCGCAAACACACCAAACTCAGTACCCGCAAACAGCAGATTCGAGTCCACATGATCCTGCACAAACGACTTCACCGCCCCATTCTCAGGCAGGTCACCCATGATCGGCGTCCAGTTCCGCCCAAGGTCGGTCGACTTGAACAGATAGGGCTTGAAGTCAGCATTTTGATGATTGTCAAAAGCCGCAAAGACAGTGTTGGCATCGAGCATCCCTGGCACCACCTTCTTCACATAAGCACCCTCAGGCACACCAGCAATCCCGGCCACTTTCCGCCAGTCCGTACCCTCATTCTCACTCACATGAATCAGCCCATCATCGCTGCCCGTATAAAGCAGCCCGTCTTTCTTTGGCGACTCGGCGATCACACTCAAATTCCCATAGCTCGCAGTCGACTGGTTCTTCGCAATCGCATCCGGACCCCACACCTTACCCATCACCGGCAACGTATCGCGATTCAGCGCACGGGACAAATCTCCACTGATCGCCTTCCATGTACTTCCTCGGTCATCACTCTTGAAAACCTTCTGCGCCCCATAATAAATCCGCCCGGCTTTATGCAAGCTAACGGCAAATGGCGAATCCCAATTCCACCGCAAGGCATCTTCTCCCGGCAACTCAAGCGGCTTCAATCCAACCGACTCGCCCGTCCGTTTATCAAAGCGCGAAAGCCCGCCATTCTGGCTCTCGGCATAAATGATGTTCTGCTCAAACGGATCCACCTTGGAGATAAATCCATCCCCGCCGCGAGTCACAAACCAATCGTCGTTGCTAATCCCGTGCCCGCTCTTGGTCCGCGAAGGCCCGGCCAGCGAGTTGTTGTCCTGCGTCCCGCCGTAGATGTTGTAGAACGGCTTCGCATCGTCAACAGCAATGTCATAGAACTGCGTTATCGGCAAATTCGCCTTATAAATCCAGTTCGCGCCGCGATCCCAGCTTTCATACAAACCTCCATCACAACCCACCAGATAGTGATTCGTCTGTTTCGGGTCAATCCAGATCACATGATTATCGACGTGCTTGTTCTTTTCACCCAGTGGCCTCACATTCCGCCCGCCATCATCAGACACTCGAAAGATCACATCCGGCAGATAGATCCGCATCGGATTCTTGGGGTCCACATAAACCTTTGCGTAGTACATCGGCTGCGCCAGATGCTCGTTCACTTTGGCCCACGTGGCCCCGGCATCGTCGCTCCGGTACAAGCCACCAAGCCGCGCTGTCGCCTCTATCGTTGCGTAAATGATGCTCGAATCACTCGGGGCAATCGCCAGCCCAATCCGTCCCAACTCGCCCATCGGCAAACCATTTCCACCCAACTTCTGCCAGGTTTCACCCGCATCGGTCGACTTATAAATCGCACTCTCCGGCCCACCGTTGATCAGCGTCCAGAAATGCCGCCGCCGCTGCCATGCACTCACAAACAACACATTCGGATTCTGCGGATCCATCGCAATATCCGTCACACCCGTGTTCTCGCTTATCGCAAGCGTCGCCTTCCAGGTCTTGCCCCCATCAACGCTCTTATACAACCCACGATCCCCACCCGGCCCCCACAACGGGCCTGACGCCGCTACATAAACCACCTTCGAATCTCGCGGATCCACCACAATCTTGCCAATGTGCTCGCTCTTCTTGAGCCCCATATTTTTCCAGGTCGCCCCGCCGTCGTCGCTCCTGTAAACACCATCCCCATATGCAACACTCCGCTGGCTGTTGCTCTCGCCCGTCCCCACCCACACGGTATTCGCGTTCTTCGGGTCCAGCGTCACAAACCCGATCGAATAGCTGGCCTGCTTGTCAAAAACAGGAATCCACGTTGCGCCATTATTCACAGTCTTCCAAACGCCGCCACTTGCCACAGCCAGAAAGTAATGCCCCGGGTTATCCGGGTTCACGGCAATCGACTCAATACGGCCCGACATCAGAGCCGGCCCAACTGATCGCAGCTTTAACCCGGCAAGCACCGCTTCCTGCCCGAAAGCACCGGCAACAAGGAGACACAAAGAGAGAACACAACGCATATCGCATTAGTGTAATCACTAATCAGGAACAAAGTCGAAATGAGAAGGACGTGGCTTCACCTCAACCGCGCGATCCATCGACAAATCCCACCACTGGCTCTGCGGCAGCGAAGTCAACACCGCATCACGCACAGACTCCCCTCCCTGAAACAAGGTCACGTGCATCTTCAACCCGTCAAAGCGCTGCAACCGCGCCAGATAACGCTCCGCCCCATAATCCACTTCGAGCAAATGATTCGGCGAATAGTAGCGCCGAAGCCAAGCCCCTAGCCCATCGAGCCCCGGAAACACAACCCGCTCCGTGATATTCGCCATATCCAGCTTGTCTCGCACTTCCCACTTCAGCACCGCTGGCACAATAATCTTTCGAAAGATCCCTGGCTCCTCCGCTTCCCGGCTCACCAGCCATTCTTCCAACTGTTGCTCCGGGCTCGAAATCATCGAGAACAAAGCGGCCTGATTCACTATGCGGTCATCAAGCGAAGGCGGCTCAAAAAAGATTACACATTCCTGCCCATCCCGCTTTACGCGGGCATCGAACTCTTCCAGCGTCCGCGCATAGCCATCTAGCATCTCTGCGGTAAAAAATACCGCATCATCTTTCTTCAAAATCGCCTTCAAACTTGCTGGCAGGTACCGTCTCACTTTGATGAAATCGATACAGAAGATCACCCCATCGGTAGCAAACAAATCCGGCTTCGCCGTCACAAAATGCAGCGCTACATAGGGCGAAAAGGTCCAATCAAGCAAACGGGTAGGCAAACCGTGATGCTGTCCCATTGCCAACCAGTTCCACCACGAGTCATGCAGAGTATTCTCCATCTGCGACCCATACTTGCGAAAATTCCGCAGCAAGTCATCTTCAATCTGCGCATACCGCCCACCCAGACGGTTCAGCGAAGTCCGCCGGTCGTAACGCCAATCCGGCAACCCCCGAAACGCAAATGGCGAACGAAACCGCCCATGAGGCTGATACCAGCTCCCTTCGTAAAGGCATTCATTCAGTTGCGCCCAGCTCTCGACTCGCACCTCGCTCATGTGTCCATACTAGCGATATGACGTTTCTCGCGTGCCTGCTCCTCACCGCACAGCAACCTGGCTACTTTACCGAAAAGGAATTTGAAAACGCCAAGGTCACCTTCGAATACAAGCTCGATCAGTGGGCTGAAGCCGCCATCGTCTTGCGAACCTCAAAAATCGGCCGCCCCATTCAGCAAGGGGTTGCCGTCTTCCTCGCTCACGACTTCCACAAACGCGAAGGCACCTACACCACCGGTGCCATCGCTGGCACAAAGCCACCCCTCCACCTACTCCCGCCCACTTACAACATCTGGCACAGAGCCGAACTCACTCTAAACGCAGACCGTCTCGAATTTTCCCAGGACGGCCAACTCCTCCAGCGCGCAACGCTCCCAGCACATAAGCGCAGCAAGGGCCACATCCACTTCGCCACACTGCTCCACAAATATGAAATCCGCAACTTGAAAATCGAAGACCTCGGCACCAAAGAATCTTACGTCGATAACTGGCAGCCCTGGAAACTCCGCGACGCTGGCACTTGGCAAACCTCGTCCAATGCAGCGACAGGCTCCAACGGCCACGGCATCAACTACGGCGCACCAGTTCTTAAGGACTTCCTCTTCGCCGCCGAAATCTTATCCACCAACAACGCCAACGGCGGCATCTTTTACCGAGGCAGTCCAGACAAACAAATCAACCGTGGTTTTGAAGTCCAGATTTACTCCCCCCTGGACTCTGTTTATCCAACCGGCAGCATCTACGGCCTCAAGAGGTCCACCATTGCAAGCAGCACCGAAGGCCGCTGGTTCTATCTGCAAGTACAGATCATTGGCCGCACCTGCAAAGTCTGGGTCGACGGCGTAGAAGTAGCAGCCACTACAGAGCTACCAGCAGATCTCGGAGCCGGTCAAATCGGCCTCCAGATCCACATGGAGAACACACAGGTCGAATGGCGTCAAATCCGCGCCCTCAAGCTTTAACAGGCCAGTCCTGACTCTCCGTCCGAGCCTTCACCATCAACGCTCTCAGCTCCGCCACCAATTCAGGCTTCGCGCTAGCCAGATCCTTCTCCTCACTCAAATCCTGAGAAAGGTCAAACAACTGCATCTGGCCATTCTTTAACTGGATGCACTTCCAATTACCCCGGCGGATCGCCCGCGTAAATCCCCCCTCATGAAACTCCCAGTAGTAATAAGGCTGAGTAGCCGTAGACTTGCCCCGCCACACATCCATAACATTCATGCCGTCAATCCCTTTAGGCGCAGCCACGCCGGCCAATGACGCCAGCGTCGGCATCACATCCCAAAACGCCCAAGGCGTATCGTTCACCTTGCCAGCAGGAATCTGATTCGCCCAAACCGCAATCGCCGGCACCCTTATCCCGCCCTCAGTAAGAGAACGCTTGATCCCGTTCAGAGGACCATTTGAATCAAAAAACGCAAACTGATGGCCACCCTCCTGATGCGCCCCGTTATCTGAAGTGAACACGATCAGCGTATTCTCATACAAATTCTTTTGCTTGAGCTTCGTAACGATTGCCCCAACATGACGATCCAGCCGACTCACCATGGCTGCAAAATTCTTCTCCACCTGCGGCCACGGCTTGGCCCCAAACGGCGCATCCTCCGGGACTTCCTGCCCATTCCCCGTATCCCGCCCCAGCTCATTGTTCGTATGAGGAATCACCGACGTATAGTACATAAAAAACGGCGTCCCGGCCTTTTGGGAATCGAGCCATTTCATCGCCTGTTCATGAATCACATCGGGCGCATACTCGGTCTTCCGGGTCCCTGTATTCCCCTTCAACTCCACCAGTTCATCGTTATGATGCAAGGCCTGCGGGTAATACATATGAGCCTGCACCTGCGAGAAAAATCCGAACCACTCATCCCACCCCTTCTTGGTCGGATAGCCCGGCTTCCCCAGCCTTCCCAGAGCCCACTTCCCAAACATCCCAGTCCGGTAGCCCGCCCCGTTGAGCAACTCAGGGATCACAACATCTTCTTTACGCAACACATCCTCGTTCGCCCCATTACCCCGAATCCGTGAATGCCCCGTGTGATACCCGGTCATCAAAGAACAGCGGGAAGGAGCACAAACCGTAGATCCCGCGTAGGCCGAGCTAAACCGCGTCCCCGCCTCGGCCAGCGCATCAATGTTCGGCGTCGAAAACATCTTCTGGCCGTAACAACTCAGATCCCCAATCCCCAAATCATCAGCCAGAATAAAAACAACATTCGGCTTCCCCGCCCGCTGCGCCAAAGCAAGCGACCCCAAACCACCAACCAGCAATTCTCGACGTGTCATAAGAACAGCCTACAGCTTCTTCGACTAAATCAGGAACGCTTCATCACCGCTGGTACGATTGCTGAAATACGGATTTCGCTACTGCTCGCACGGTAAAAGAATCGATACTTCGAAACCGTAAAGCATCGGTAGCCTGACATCACGCCCTTTTTCCTGAAGGGGAACATTTCTGGGAAGACCGCAGCCAGTTCAATCACCCGGCTGGCCTTTTCCTTCACTTTCGGAGGTAACGTGCCAAACACTTCTCCCGCCCCCAGGCTGAAAGTGATGATCACAATTGATTTCGAGCTTTTACCGTTTCCCAGCTGACTACTCGCCCCTCCGCGAATTCCCGCTCAGACCGATCACGCTGTTGCCTCAAAGCCTCCTCGTTGCCTTCTTCAAATTCATCCGCCATCAATTCCAGACTTTCGTGCGCGGCAAGTAATTCCGCCAGCACCAGGCTCAAATCGCCATCATGATGCTTGGCGATTTCACGCAACGCCCGATCCACCTGCTCTTCTACTTCAATCGTCAATGTCACCATACCGTCAGCCTAGCAATTTCCACTCGCTCCCGCACCCCGCCTCTAGTTCGATATCGCCCAGTACCAAACTCAAGGCCATTCATCAAAGTGCCTGAGCAAATTCGTCGACAATAAATGCAGAGTCCTAATCATGGAAGCAATCGAAGAAGTCCAAAAGCTATTGCCCTCCTTGTCCCGAGGCGAGAAGGAGCAACTTCTAAAGTGGGTCGTCCAGGACCTTGGCGACGACTTCCCTGGCATCGACTCTTCACCCGGCGTTTGCGGTGGAGATCCCTGCATCGTTCGTACCAGAATTCCAGTTTGGCTTCCAGTCAGCTTTCGTAGCCTTGGTGCCTCAGACCGCGATCTTCTCGAATCCTACCCAAGCCTTCCCGCAGAAGACCTTTCCAATGCCTGGGCATTTGCACGAATTCACGCAACGGAAATCAATATTCGCATGCAAGCAAATCAGCAGGATTAGCTGTGGCGCTTCTCTATACGAATGCGAATATTGCACAGCAACTGGTCATCCACCACCGTTTGTTAGGTCACGACGTTTTGACTTCACTCGACGCGGATGGTGCAAACCCAATCTCGCTAGTTGGCCCCTTCTTGATCCGCGTAAATCGCCCAAGTCGCTAAGTCCCACTCCGCACCCCGCCCCCACTTCGATATAGACTAATCCCCAATGCTCGACACAGCCATAATCGTCGTCTACTTCCTGATCGTCTTCGCCATCGGCTTCTACCACTCCTTCAAAGAGCGCAACACAAAAGATTACTTCCTCGCCGGTGGAAACGTCGGCTGGATCGCCATCGGAGCCTCCCTCTTCGCCACCAACATCTCCAGCGAACACTTCATCGGTCTCGCGGGCTCCGGTGCCTCGACAGGCCTCGCCGTTGGATGCTATGAACTCTCCGCCGGCTTCTGCCTCTTCATCCTCGGCTGGCTCTTCGTCCCCCACTACCTGAAGAGCAAGGTCTACACGATGCCAGAATTTCTCGAGCGCCGCTTCGGTGCCAATTGCCGCTGGTACCTGACAATCATCTCCCTCCTCGCCTACGTCTTCACCAAAATCTCCGTCAGCCTCTTCGCCGGTGGCATCCTCATTCGCGAAGTCTTCGGTTGGGACTACATGACCACCGCCATCTTCCTCGTCATTGCGACAGGCGTGTACACCATCTTCGGCGGCCTCGCCGCTGTCATCTATACAGACCTCTTCCAGGCAGTCCTACTTGTCGCCGGCGCAGTCGTCCTCACCCTCCTCGGCCTCGACAAAGCCGGTGGCTTTGAAGGCCTCCGCGCCGCCCTTCCCCCAGATTTCTTCCACATGATCAAGCCCAACACCGACCCTGCCTACCCATGGATCGGCACCACCTTCGGCACCCTTATCCTTGGCATCTGGTACTGGTGTACAGACCAGGTCATCGTCCAGCGAACCCTTGCAGCCAAAGGCATCGAAGACGCCCGCAAGGGCACCTTCTTCTGCGCCGCCTTGAAGATCCTCCCCCTGTTCATCCTCGTCCTCCCCGGCCTCTGCGCCAAAGCGATCTGGCCCAATGAGGTCACCGGAGACAACGCCTACCCGCTCCTGGTCACCCGCCTCCTGCCCCCCGGCCTGAAAGGCCTCATGGTCGCTGCGCTCCTCGCCGCCCTCATGAGCAGCCTCTCCAGCGTCTTCAACTCCTGCTCGACATTGATCACGATGGACATCTACAAGAAGCTCAACCCCAACGCGAGCGAATCCAAGCTCGTCAACATTGGCCGCATCGCCACTTGCGTCGTAGTCGTTTTATCAATAGCCTGGATACCGCTCATCCGTGGCCTCAACAACGAGGTCTATCAATACCTGCAATCGGTCCAGGCCTACGTCGGCGCACCCATCACCGCCGTCTTCCTCACCGGAATCCTTTGGCGCGGCGCAACAGCCACTGCCGCCTTCACTACCCTCGTAGTCGGTGGCCTCCTCGGCGCAGGTCGCTTCGGCCTCGACATCCTCCACAACGCCATGAAGATCGACTTGGGCAGCCTCAACCAGGTAGTCGAATTCAGCTTCCTCAACTACTCGATCATCGTCTTCCTTCTCTGCATCCTCATGATGATTGGCATTAGCAAATTCTCCCTCCCCAAGCCCCTCGCCGAAATCGCTGACCTCACTATTTCACCCGGCGGCACCATAACCGCCAAGAAAAGTGAAATGATATTCACGTTGGTCGTGGGTGGATCCATCCTCGGCCTTTGGATCTACTTTGCATAGGAGCAAACCCATGTCGGATTTATCCCGTCGCCACGCTGTCCGCACTGCCTTCGCCTCAATGGTCGCGGCAGGCTCAGCCTTCGCCCAAAAGAAAGACGCCCCTGTAACAGCCAAGGACAACCTCAAAATCACCAGGCTTGAGACGATCCTCGTTAAGCCTCGCTGGCTCTTCCTCAAGATCCACACCAACGCCGGCATCGTCGGCCTCGGCGAGCCGGTGGTAGAAGGCCGCGCCCTCACCGTTGCCACAGCGATTAAGGAAATCGAGCCCTACCTCATCGGCAAAGATCCCCGGCCCGTCGCCCACCACTGGCAGGCCATCTACCGGCACGCTTTCTACCGCGGCGGCCCCGTCTTAACCAGCGCTCTTTCGGGCATCGACCAGGCCCTGTGGGACATCAAGGGCAAAGCCCTCAACGTGCCTGTTTATGAACTCCTCGGCGGCCCTACCCGCAACAAAGTAAGAGTCTACGCTCACGCCGGCACTCCAGAAGCCATGCGGGCCCAAATGGCCAAGGGCTTCACCGCCTTTAAGACCGGGCCGCAAGGCAGCCATGGCAAAGAAGGCTCCGGTCCCAACCGCAACAACTTCCACCGGTATATGGAACCCCCAGCCGAAGTCGACTACATCGTCGAGCGCTTCGCCGAACTCCGCAAAGCCGTCGGTGATGGTGCCGACATCGGCATTGATTTCCACGGCCGCGTCGGCCCCGCCCTAGCCAAGGTCCTCATCAAAAAGCTCGAACAGTACAACCCCATGTTTATTGAAGAGCCGATCAACTGTCAGGATCACGACATCATGGCCGAAATCGCCCGTGGCACCCACATCCCGATCGCGACAGGCGAGCGCGTCTTCACCAAGTGGGGCTTCCGAGAGGTCCTCGAAAAGAAGGCCGCTTCGATTCTTCAACCCGACCTCTGCCACGCCGGCGGCATCACAGAAGTCCGCCTCATCGCTGGCATGGCAGAAGCCCACTACGCCGCCATCGCGCCGCACAACCCTCTAGGCCCAATCTCGCTAGCCGCCGGTCTCCAGATCTCAGCCAGCATCCCCAACTTCCTGATCCAGGAACAAGTCTCGCTCGGCGAAGGCTACTTGAAGAGCCCTCTCAAGGTGGCCAACGGCTACCTCGAACTCCCAACCCTCCCCGGCCTCGGCGTCGAGCTAGACGAAAACGCCATGGCCGACAAAATCGGTCACGACTGGCGCAACCCAGAAACCTACGACAAGTTCGACGGCTCCGTCACCGACTGGTAGTTATCACAGCATGCAACTATCCTACTGCGGTAGGATAGCTCCATGCCCCGAGGTAACCCAGCTCCAAAACTCGCGATCACCGTAGACCCTGAAGTTCACGAAAATATTCTCGCTGCCGCCACCCAGGACGGCCTAAGTGTCTCAGCTTGGTTGACAATTGCTGCGCGCGAGGCCTTGCAACGCCGCGCCGGTCTGGCCGCAGTCGCCCAGTGGGAAAAGCAGCACGGCCTCTTCACCGAAGAGGAAATGGGTCAGGCCCGCCGAAGCGTTCTAACCCAACTCCGCAAAACCCCGGCAAGGCCCCGTCGCTCCGCATGAGCAACTTTGTATACGACGCCGCAGTCCTCGTAGCTGCAGATCGAAACGAGCGGCGCACATGGGCTGAACACAAAGCCCGATTGGAATTTGGCGCTCTTCCTTTGATCCCTGCGCCAGTACTCGCACAGGTCAGCCGATCCCCGCAACAATTCCAACTCCACCGCTTCATGGCTGGCTGTACAGTCGTTCCACTCGTACAACACGATGCTCATGCCGCAGGGCGCTTGTTGGCCAAAACCAGAACCTCCGATGTCGTCGATGCCGCTGTTGTTGTTACCGCTCTATGCAAGAAGGCTGTAATTCTAACAGGCGACCCTGCGGATATAGAACGCCTGGTCCGCGCCTCCGGCCAGGAAGCCGTTGTCGTCAGAGTTTGATCTCTGAGAAGCCGGAAAAAATAACAGTTACGGCCTCTCCCCGAATCAGGATTGCCCCAGTCCGCAAAACCTGCCAAAATCTTTTCACCATGTCCGCAATCACCGTGACCGATCCAATCGTGCTGCTTCCCATTCAGCCCGCTCCCTTGCCTTATAACTATAAGTTCGGCGTAAGCTTCTCCTCAACCAAGATTCCGAAAGACAAAGTGACGATTGGCGTGTCTGTGCTGCCCGGTGAACTTTGGTCGCTCAAATCACAGAAGATTCTCGAGCCGTCCGGCTACAGCAAACTGCTATGGAATATCCTGTATTACGCTCGCCTGAATAACCTCTGGGGTCAAACGATTCAGCTTCGCGCCAACTATCCCCAGCCAGCCGGCTCAGTTCATACGGCGACGCAGTCTGCCCCTCAAGCTCTCTTGGTGCCCGCTGCTCCTTTATTACTCCAGAGCCCGAACCCCTTCTCGATGCTTGTGAATCAGGCTTGCCCTTTGCTGCCACCCCAGCAGGCGTCTCGCCTTTTTTGGGCAAACATCCCACCATACCTCACTACCAACGCCTGGTTTGTCGATCCCGACAACCGGCTCCATAGCGGCCCTTCGCAGCCTGGCTATAGCCGCTTTTCCTTCTGGCTTTCTGGATTCCAGACTCCCATCAAGATGTCGACGAATGTAGCCACCGGAGAAGACTTTGTCGCCTGCCTTGGCCTCACTCGCTGCCCTCGCAACCTGCAGCAGAACCAAGCCACCGTTTCTCAGATTGTGAGCGCCGCCACTGCGGACCCAGCCAATTGGTCCCGGGTTGTTTTCTGGAACGATAGCCGTCTAATCGTCTACCGTGGCGGCACACCGGGCGCGGATTGCGGAGAATACGTCCAAACCGGTTTTCAATCTTATTCACTTGCGGAATGGGCAGCCTCCCAATCCCCCAGTGCGGTATGGAACTTACGACAGTTCACGCACCCACCCAACGCATTCAGCCTTGCCAGCGTCGCTTAGCAATCTTCTCCAGACAATCCTCTTTTGGGCTCGGCGAAATGACTCAGGCGCGAACAACAATTCCGATCCGGGACATGCTGCCTATTTAAGCCTTCGCGCCCAGCCCCGCCTGAAACGAAGCTATCGCCTCCGCCGTCCGCAACACCCGCCCATAAACCAGCAGCCTTAATAAATGCGGATCCAATCGAAGCTGCCCTCCCCCATTGAGTGAATGCAACTGCGGATGAAACCTCCCCCACCCAAACTGCTTCTGTTCCAGCCCATCGTTAAACTTTCCGTCCACGACAAACGAAATCACATTCGGCCCGCCATCCACCACAATCACCGCATGATGCAGCTTCCCTGCCGTCAGCACGCCCTCATCCGACGACCACCGGTTCTGCGTCCTCCCGTCATGTAGCGTGATCTCCAGACTATTCCCGCGAGCCGTCCGAATCGCAAATCCTCTACCACCCGAATCCGGATTATCCACCAGCGTCAGCCCAGCCGCAGTATTCTCCAGCCGAAAGAACAGATCAAACGAAACTCCAGACCGCGTATGATCGGTGCCATAATCCGCCCGCCGTGACCGCTTCACAAACAGCGGAAACTCAGGCGCCGCAACACTCTTCAACTTAGAATCATCCACCCGCAACAACAACCCCTCCGGCGAACCAACTGGCTTCCAAAGCCCCTCAATCAACCGCCGGTCCATGCGGTGTACCCGCGCAATATCTTTCTGTGTCTCAGTTAGATAATATTCTCCGCCCTCTTCCACTAAGTCCGGGTAACTCATCCGCACCATCGGGTCATCGTCATACAGACCAATCTCCGGCTCTGACCATTGAATGATCTTTCCCTTGGGCGAATCCGCCTCCACCCCGCCAGAAAGCCAAACCGGATTGCGGTCGTTATAAGCAATTGTCCGCTGCTGCGGATGCTCGCGAATAAACCTCCCCCCGTGATTGTGAAACCAGTAGAGATAATTCCCGTTCTCACAACGCCATGCAAAATTAGCCGCCCGCGGATGTTTCATAAACCTCCCGCTGGCAAACCGCATGTACTGAGAAGGCTCCCAACTCCGCCCATCATCGCGACTGTAGGTACACGCCGAATACCCATCAATCGTGCGAAAAACACAAAAGATCGACCCCTCGCTCATTACTGAAAACGACTGCTCCTCGGCAATCGTCCCACCCCCAGCCGGCGTTCGAATCCCGATTTCCCCTTCAGGCAAAGTCGACCAGGTGATCTTGGCAGGATCGCGCTCCGTCAAGATATTGGAACTCCGCAGCAACACCCCTTCACTCGACGTAAAGAAGCCCTCACCAAACCCACCCACCTTATGCAGCGGTACATACCCAGCACCCCTATGCGCAAAAGCTTTCCCTACTGTCCAAAAGAACTTGATTTTTCCGCCATACGCATTCTTCCGGTCAATCTCAAAATCCCGCTGCGGAATCTCATGCCGCTGCGAAGACCATGAACGCCCATGATCATCGCTGTACTTAAAAACAAAATGGCCCAGGCTATCTACTCGCTTCACCAATCCATCCTTGTAAGCAGGCTTATCCCCAATCACTTCGCGAATGTTATCGGTGTTGTGGTTATAGAAAACAAACACCCGCCCCGACGGTGCTTTCAGCATCACGGCATAAGAAGCCTCCGGCCCCTTGGCCGGCTCAACATCGACAGCCTTCTCCCAAGTCTTACCGCGATCCGTGCTCCGCATGCTAATGACATGCTGCCCACCTTCGCCCTCATGCCCACTCCCCGTAGTGATCACGCAAAGCCAGGCCCCATCATTGGTCTTCACCACATAAGGCTGGTCCGCATAATACTCATCGGGGATCAAACTCCCCCGCACAATCTCGCGAGTATCGGAAGCAGACTCCTGCGCGAACGCAAGCCCTGGAAGTAGAAAAAAAGCGCGTCGGTTCATAAATTTTAAAAAAGGACTTTCAGGCTGAATTGTACCTGTCGCTCGCCGGTAGCACCATTGATCACGCCAAAGGTGGCGGTCCCAAGCCCTTGCCCAGGCCTGAAAAAGTAAGGCGTGTTGCTTAGGTTGAATGCCTCGGCACGAAACAGCAATGAGAACGGCTCGCGTATCAGGAAATTTTTCTGCAGCGCAAGATCGTAGCTTCGGCGTCCGGGGCCCCGAACATCCGGCAGCGTGCGAGACACATTACCGAAGCTAAAAGGCTCAGGCACCGTAAATTGTGAAGTATCGAAGTAGCGGGTAAGTCTGCTCTGCACCACCCCCTCAAGCTCAGCCGAACGGCCACTGGAATTCGGCCGCAGCACCCCACCACCAACTCCACTATTGCCAGTTGAAGTCAATGCTAGCGGAAAGCCGGTCGTAAACGTGGCCGCCCCAACAAGCGACCAGCCGCCAGCCAAAATCTGCGCTGCTGCAGGTGCCGAAGCAAAATACTTTCGTCCCTTCCCAAACGGCAATTCCACTGTATGGCTCAACACCAGCCTTTGTGACACATCTCCCTCAGACAAGCCACGCTCCGCAGCCAAGTTATACACATTCTGCACAGGAGGCACAAACGCGCTCTCACCAAAGATCCGTCCAGACCCGTTATCGATCAGCTTCGACTTGGTGTAAGTAGCCAGAAAATTGTATCCGCGAGCAAAGCGTTTCTCCGCCCGCATCTGCATCGCGTGATAAGAAGAAGAACCCATATTCTGCGACACCGCCGGATTATTCGTTGAAATACTTCCGTACTGCGGATAGGGCCGCAATAATTGACTCTGCGCCACTGTACGCTGCGCCAACACACCAGTGTTTGTAAGGCCGAAAAACGGATTCGCAACCTGCGTACTCAACCTCGCCCCCAGCGCCTGGTAAATCGGATTGAGCTGATTGAAATCAAGTCCGATCGGGATCCGGACACCACGATTTCCGGCATAGCTGGCTTCTATCAGCAAACCACCCCAAATCTGATTCTGGAGCGTAAAATTCCATTGCTGGTTGTAGTTGTTCGACTTATTGCCGCGGTCCATAATCACCACGCCAAGCCCGGTCTGCAATCGATCTGCAAGAGTCGCAGGTGGAATAAAGATCCCATTCGGATAAGGATTGTCGATTGTACTCAGAGGAGTCACTCCGTCAAGACTCGACACCCAGGGCGTTGTAACGTCCGACCCGGGCGTCCCAAACCCCGCCCCACTCGTCGTCCCGAACCGGGGTGCATAGAAAATTCCATACCCCGCCCGTAGCACGGACTTATTGCTGAGCCGGTATGCAAGCCCCACCCTGGGCCCAAAATTCAAGGGCGCTCCTTCATACTGGCCTCTCGGGACATTGTCACGGCCGGCAAACTTCAGTGTTCCCTTCAATCCCGGAAGTTCCGGCACTGCAACCGGATAAGGAGCTGTAAAGTCGAAATTCGCAAACCGGTTGTATCGCTCGGTGCGTGGCTGATCATACTCATAACGCACACCAACATTGATAGTCAGCCGTTTGAATTTGATATCGTCATTGACGAAAAACGCGTAGTACATATTGCGAATCGCCAGAGCCGGAACTCTCTGAATAGATCCGCTCCCAAATCCCGCTAGCAGCGATGCAAGTCCATCCCCAGCCGTCAATGTTGCACGCAATGGATCCGGACCCTGCGTCTGCCCGAGTCCAAAACTGTAGCTCCCTGCCGAAGCACCACCCTGAAACGGAGTCTGGTTGTAAAGCCTCACATCCCCGCCATAGACGATCGTGTGCCGGCCGCGAATTTCCGTCTGCTCGCCAACCAACGTATAAACTTCATTCCCGCGTCGAATCCGGTCCCCTGTCGGAGGCCCAAGCTGCGCATAGTTCGCAATCGCCACAGTTGGAAAGATTTGATCCTGAGCACCAGCCGCGACATTTGCCGCAAAGCCCAGTTCAGCCAGATTCACCTTCCCGTCAGCCAGCGGAATCCTTCCTTCAAAACGACGTGTTGCCCCAAGTCTCAAGTTCAATATCCGCGTTGGCGACAACACCGATGTCATATTGATCACACCGTTCCAAACTCGATTCACGGTAACCCCAAGTACGCTATCGGCTATGTTCCCATACGGCCCGTTGTTACCGTTATCTCCGGTATTCCGGCTCACGCGGCCAAAGATCGAATGCTTGTCCGAAAGTCGATGGTCGATCCTCGCCGTCCATTGGTTGGAATTGATCGCTTGATTGGCCGCCCACACGTAATTATTGATAATGGCCGGGCCTTCCCCCGCACGATTTGCCGTAGGCATAAACTTCAAAAGATTCAGCGCCACTCGGCTCTGCGCACTTGCTGGAATGACATTCCCTGGATAACTATCTCGAACAAATCCAGTAGCAGTTGATCGCGTGGAAAACGGATTGTAAATCGAAACCGGATCTCCCTGGCGATTGCGAGTCTGACTAAAGTCACCGCGCCGTTGAGCCTCTGTCGGTACAGTCAAGATTCCGGGTGCTCCAGCAATATCCTCCCGGTGCCCGGTGTACTCAGCAAAGAAAAACGTCTTGTCCTTAACGATCCGCCCACCTCCGGCCGCGCCGAACTGGTTGTAATGAAACACGCCACGCCTCTGCCCTCGCGCATTCGAAAAAAAGTTGTTCGCCCGCAAGCGGTCATTCCGAAAGAACTCGTACACCGTTCCGTGATACTCATTAGCCCCCGCCCGTGTTGCCACATTGATTACGCCTCCTCCACTGCGCCCATACTGCGGCCCAAAAGTATTCGTCAGCACCTTAAATTCCTGCGTCCCGTCCGGCGAAGGCGAAAACGCAAAGTTGTTATTCTCCGGCAACATGATCGACACCCCATCCACCAGAAATTCATTGGTCCGGAAGCGACCTCCATTGATCGAGATATCCGATTGAGCAAACAACGGAGCCGAATTGTCTCCCGTCGATGCTGTCCCGCCCAGCGCTCTCGGATTCACCTGAACTCCAGCCGAAAGGCCGATCAGATCGAAAATATTCCGTCCACGAATCGGCAACTCTTGCAAGCTCCGGCTCGACACCACTTGCCCAAGCGACGCATTCTCACTTTCTACTAGCGGTGCCTCACTCGTAACCTGGATCGTCGCCTGAGAATCGCCCACCTCAAGCTGAAAATCAATCCTCAGGCGGCTCTCGATCTGTACCGTCAGACCCTCGCGAACCGACTTCTTGAATCCATTCGCCATCACCGTCACCCGGTAACCGCCAGGCCTCAAATAGTTCGCCTCAAACAAACCGCTTGCGTTCGTCTTCACCCTCACCGCTTGATTCGTCTCAAGATTCAAAACCTCAACGTCTACATTCGGCAGAATCGCGGCCGTTGAATCCTGCACCTGGCCCAGGATCGATCCTGTGATGTTCTGCGCGCTCAAACAGGGAGCGAGCGCGAGCAATGAGATGAGCTTGACTAACGAACTTTGGCACATGGCAAGACCTCCAAAACTGAAATGGCAGATTTTGTTGCGATCATATACGAGGATCGTCTAAAGTGTCAATGGGAATTTCAATAACTGGAATGTCAGATTTAGGACAGCAGGCCTACGAAAAACTGCGCGTCGGCATCCTTGATGGCGAACTGCCGCCAGGAAGCCCCTTAAGCCATCGCAAGCTAGCCCAATTATTCGGCATCAGCACCATCCCCGTTGCAACGGCTCTGCAGCGACTCGAAGCCGAAGGCTTCGTGGAGAGCCGTGCCAGAGCCGGTACCCGCGTCAAAATGCCCACGATCAGCGAGATCTCGGGCAACTACATCGTCCGTGAAGCTCTCGAGAGCCAGGCTGCACGCCTCTTCGCACAGAACGCAACTCAACCTCAAAGAAATCGTCTTCTTCGTCTGGCAACCGACCTCGACAAGCGCTACCAACGTCTCGACAAACAGTTCACCCCTTCAAGGGAAGCCCAGGCAGAAGTAGAAAAGCGTCACGTCGAATTTCATCTTGAAATCGCGAAAGCCACTGGTTGTCAGGAATTGGTAGCGGCAATCGAAAAAAGCCGCGTCCTCCTCTTCAACTGGCTCTTCAGCAGAAGCGGTGACTACGTCTCGTTGCCTCAAGGCTGGCACACCCGCCTGGCCGAAGTTCTAGTTACCGGACAAGCCCTTCAAGCGGATGAAGCCATGCGACTGCACGTTACTTTCAGGCGGGAAGACATCCTCCATTATTTCTCGAAACTCGAACTGGAAGCCGAAACTAAAATCGAACGCGGCCCTCAGCGCCGCAAAGTATCCGGCAACTTCGCCACTAAACTCCAAAACCTACTGCGTTAACCCCTCACAACCCTCAGCCAGTCCTGAAGCCTTGCCGGCACCACTCCATAAAAGCGAATCGGATAAAGCAACGAGCGCAGAACAAACGCATTGTTCGGATCGGAAATTGCCAATCCCTTGCGAATCAAAAAGCCCTCCAGATACCCGGGCTGCGCCGCCACCGCATTGATGCTGTAAGCAAGATCCATCCGGTCCAACCGCACAGCCTCGGTTGCATGACCAATCCTTTGCTTATGGTCCATCCCGGCCAAGCCAGCCAAATACTTATGGGTTAAAGCCATATCACGCAAAACAAATGGGTCTCCTCCAGCCTCATAAGCGTTTTGTTGAAAATACTTCAGTGCTTTCTCCCAGTACATCCTGCTCTCCGGACAGGTATAGGGCACTCCAAAAGCTCGATAAAAGCAAAATGAACCTACAGAGCGGGCGACCAATCGATTCTTCGGTGCACGACTCAGAAGTCCCTCATAATTTTCAGTCCAGATCTTCCACTGCTCGGGGCTCCCACCAGTCGATGCCCTCAACGAATCCAGGACAATCCGGAACCGGGCATCCAGCCATCCCCGTTCCCAAACCCGGAACTTTCGTCCTCGCCGTCGGAGCACTCTCAGTTCTCAAATTCGCCAAACGTCGCTAGACTAGCTCTAGTGACAAAACAGCAAATTCTTTCTAACCTCCTGGCCGGCGGCGTCGTTCCTGTAGTCCGCACTGCCACTGCCGAAGCCGCCATCCGCTCCATCGAAGCACTCTACGATGGCGGCATCACAGTAGCGGAAATCACCATGACCGTACCCGGTGCCATCAAGGCGCTCGAAGCCATCGCCGCTAAATTCGGCGACAAGATCACCCTCGGTGCCGGCACCGTCCTCGACCCTGAAACCTGCCGCATCTGCATGCTCTCCGGCGCAGAATTCTTCGTCACCCCCAGCCTCGACCGTCCCACCATCGAAATGGCCAAGCGCTACTCCAAAGTCATCCTCCCCGGCGCACTCACCCCCACCGAAGTCAAAACCGCCTGGGACGCCGGTGCCGATATCGTCAAGGTCTTCCCCTGCGGCAACGTCGGTGGCCCCAAGTACATCAAAGCCCTTAAGGGACCCTTCCCTCACATCGAAATGAATCCCACCGGAGGCGTCAATCTCGACACCACAGCAGACTTTCTAAGAGCCGGAGCCTGCTCCGTAGCCGTCGGCGGAGAACTCATCGACGCCGCCACAATCAAAGCAGGCAACTACGAAGTCTTCACCGAACGCGCCCGCCAGTACATCGCTCTCGTCAAGAAAACGCGCGAAGAAATGGCAGCGTAGAATAGAGTCATGCGAGACTTCTACCTCGACCTCAACAAAGAAGTACCCATCCCCGACGACAACGACCCCGAAATCCTCGCTGCAATCGAGCGAGGCAGACAGGACGTCAAAGCTGGCAGGGTCCACACCCGCGCAGAAGTGGAAGCAAAGATCGTCGAATTGCGTACAAAATTTGCTACTCAGACGAAGTCTTAATAGATCTAGAAGGACTAACTGACTACGCTGAGCTAAATTTCTCAGCTTCTGCAGAATCTTTTTTCCCTGGCTTGTTAGACCAAATTGAACTTCTGGCGCTCTACCCAAGAATGGGCCAAATATCGAGCCCATCGTCCCCCTTGCGTCGACTGCTGTATTCGCCCTTTGTTATCTATTACGAAATCGCTGAGCCCCAGCAACGCATCGACATACTCCATATCTGGCACGGCAGCCGCCGCCCACCAAAGCTCTAGGCACTCATCACGGCCTGAAGATAAATCTGTGCCTAGCTTTGTGGGCCCGCAAACCTGCAAAATCGAAAATCAACGCGCGCTAGGCAGAATGTTCTGATTCAAGCGGAACACATTGCCAGGATCATATTTGCGCTTTGCCTCAGCGAGCCGGGCATACTTCTCAGGCCCGAACGCCAACTCCACTCGATCAGATTCGGCGTCATAGTTGGGGTAATAACCTCCACTTGCATACGGCTGCATCCTGCGAGCGAAATCACGCACCCATCCAATCTGCTTTGCGTCATCTTCAGCATCGTTCCACATCCCGATAGCGATAGCCGCATGACGGGAGCTCCGGTGCGACACCGCTGTATCGCCATCCGCGACACGGCCCACAGCCCCACCGAAGCTGTAAATCACAATGTGAGTAAAAGGTGCCTGGTTCAGAGCATAGTGAGAGGTCATCACCTCGATGGCCTCTGCGCTGAGTTCCTTGAGGTAAACCATCTTCCAAAAGTTCCGCATCCCGTGCGGATTGAAGTTCTCAACAATACTTTGAATCGCCGTATAGGGCATCGTCTGCATCTGATCCATCAGCGGAGTTGCTGCTGCACGCAGCGGCGCAAGAGCCTTCGCGCCGTCTTCAGGCGATCCACAATGACACGCAAGATTCACCAGCGCCTTCATCCCATTAGGCAAAGTGGCAAATGCCGCTAGGGTTCCTAGCTCATCCGGTGCCGCCGAACTAAACTCGTCATAAAACTTCAACAACCGGGGTGCCTCCTCAAATGGGAATGCAATCACCCCCCCAGTCACCGGTCCCACCTCATGCAAAGCAAACTCAAACGAAGTAACAACGCCAAAGTTCCCTCCACCACCACGCAGCGCCCAAAACAGATCGACGTTTTCATACTTGCTGACTTTGAGCAACCGTCCGTCCGCAGTCACTACATCCGCAGAGATCAGATTGTCACAGGCCAGTCCGAATTTGCGCATCAAAAACCCGTGTCCACCAGAAAGGGTCAATCCACCCACACCGGTCGAGCGGACCAGCCCACCTGTTGTTGCAAGTCCAAACGCTTGAGTCTCAACATCAAACTGCCCCCAGTTCACGCCGCCTTCAGCACGAGCGGTTTTCGCCACCGGATCGACGTGGATGCTACTCATTGCCGTCAGATCAAGCATCACCCCACCTTCGCAAACAGAGAATCCAGGCACGGAGTGTCCGCCGCACCGGATCGCAATCGGTAATGATCGACCCACACCAAACTCCAAGGCCCGCATTACATCCGATACGCCAGAGCATTTGGCAATCACCGCTGGCCTGCGATCAATCATGCCATTAAAAACCGTTCGGGCCACGTTGTAGCCCTCGGCATCGGAAGTAAGTACGTTACCACGCATCGAGTTGCGAAGCGCTTCGATTTCTGCTGCGTCCATCTTGGATTGAGTCATGAGGAATCCCTAGCTGTAAGTTGAAAGTTATCGGGGGCTTTCGATCTTAATTGAAAAAATCTCTGAGAACAATCTCCTCCCCGCCACACTCTTCCCGTGATGGCAGGCAATCCCCCTCCATCAAACTTCGAATCCCTATCCAGAAAACTGCACGAGCCGCTGATCCCTCCGCTAGTCGCGGTCATCAGCGGCATTCTTTTTGTCAGGGTCCTCGGGTTTGATCCAACTCTCGCGCTCCTCTGCTCTGCCCTATCCGCACTCCTCTGGTTTCTCGCAACAAGACTCCGATACCCACGAGCCGCCTTCTTGTCCGGCAACACTGTCCTCTTCTGGCTGGCGATCGCCAGTGCTGCCCGCACCGAAAACAAACCCAAACCCGTCATCGACGCCGACCCGCGAGAAGTCGTCTCTATCGATGGCTGTATCGACTCCCTTCCCCAGCGCGAAGCCGAACGCCTATTCTTCACCTTCACCGCCGCACCCGGAGCCCGTCTCCGCGTAAGTCTTTACCTCAAACCAGAAGAGCCCTCTCCAGACTGGACCTACGGCCATCGCCTCCAACTCCCTCTCCGCCTCCGCCCCATCCACAACGCCGGCAACCCCGGCAACTTCGACGCAGAACGCTACTTCGCCCATCGCGAGATCTACTGGAGCGCCAGCGTCGCCAAAGACTACCCCATCGTCCAAGTCCCCAACGCATGCGGCAACCCCGTCCAGGCAACCGTCTACAAAACCCGTGCCTGGCTCCTCACCCGCATCGAAACAATTGCAACCGGTGACCGCTACCTGACAGCAATGCTAGGGGCCCTCCTCCTCGGCGACAACACCAAACTCGAAGCCTCATTCACAGACAACTACCGCCGCACCGGCACTTACCACGCCATCGTCATCTCTGGCATCCACATCACCGTCCTCGCCGGCGCTCTCTTCTCGCTCCTCCGCATCCTCCAATTTCGTCCCATGCAAGCCTACGTCATGTGCGCTATCCTCGCAGTCCTGTACGCCGTTATCTGCGACCTCACCGCCCCCGTTGTCCGCGCCGCCGGAGGCTACTTACTCTTCCTGGCAGCCAGACACTTCTACCGTCGCGGCCGCATCCTAAACCTCCTCGCGGCCGTAGCCATCGCTTACCTCCTCTTCGATCCCGCACAACTCTTCGAAGCTAGCTTCCAACTCTCTTTCCTCGCCGTCCTGACACTTGCCACCCTCGGCCTCCCACTCATCGAGAACACAACTGGTCTTTGGACTAAAGCCCTCAGAAATCTATCCAATCCCGACTTCGACTCAACAGACCCCCGTACCGCCCCACGCCGGCTCGAAATCCAACTTGCCCTCCAAACCATCAGCCGTATCACCCACCTTCCCATCAAGCCACTCACCAGCCTCACCTCACACATTCTCGCTTCGATCCTTTGGTCTCTAGACCTCCTTCTCACCTCTGCCGTCGTCCTCATCGGCCTCTGCCTCCCCACCATTCTTTTCTTCCACCGCCTCACTTTTTCGAGCCTCACCGCCAACCTCCCCGTCGTCTTCCTTCTTTCTGCCGCCGTCCCCTTGGGCTTCATCGCGATCTTTACCGGCCCGATGCTCACACCCCTTCTCAAATGGCTCCTTTACACCTCGCGCACTGTTGTCGATTGGCACCTAACATGGGATCAAGCAGACCGCATCCCAGACCCACCCACCTGGATTCTCCTCGTTCTTCCGCTAGCTCTGCTCACCACCGCCTGGGCCGTTCGCAAAGTTCCGCGCTTCGCAGCCATCCCCATCGCGGCCGTGCTCGCACTCTTCGCCTATCTGGTAACCCACCCCTACTCAAAGGACCCGATCCTCAACAGCAGCCTCCTTGAGCTAACCTCGATCGACGTAGGCCAGGGCGACGGCCTCTTCGTGGCCACGCCTAAAGGACACTTGGCCTTGCTCGACGCCGGCGGCAACCGCTCCACCAAATTTGACACTGGCGAATCCACGGTCTCTCCTTACCTCTGGTCAAGACACATCTCCAAGCTCCACACGCTGATCGCATCCCACGGCGACCTCGATCACATGGGCGGCCTCCTCGCCGCTCACGACAACTTCCACCCCAAGGAACTCTGGGTCAGCACACAGGTCACCGGCCCCCTCTGGGAGCAGCTCAAAGCCAGGGCTCTGGCCAAAAACACCACCATCCGCTACCTCGCAAAAGGCGACCGTTTGAAGCTAGGCGACCTCGACGTCCAAACCCTCTGGCCACCAGCGGACGAATCGATCAACAAATCCAATCTCGCCTCACTAGTTTTACTCCTCCACTACGGCAGCCAGCGCTTCCTCCTCACCGGAGACATCGATCAATCCGTCGAAGCCCGTCTCCTCGAAGACCCCAACCTCCCCAGGCTC
>JAYSVS010000025.1:0-7465 GCA_043718395.1 Acidobacteriota bacterium | reverse complement strand
CGAGCGTGGCCGGTATTTCAAGTACGGGAATACGCCACCGTTTATACATGCTCCGACGCCGGCGCAAGAAGCCCGTTTGGCGGCTCTCCAGAAGGCGCTAAAGGTGGCGGAAGGGAAGATCAAGAAGGGTGATTTGAACTGGAAGCCGACGGCAGATCTGATTCCTCTTGAGAAGGCGGCACCTGGTTATACAGATCGATTTACTGTCGCTGCGCAGATGACGATGAAGGACGGGGTGGTGGTTGCGAAGACGGTGGCCGGGGATGAGCCGATGGGATTTGGCTTCCTCGTTTCGAAGGGCCGCTTGCAGGTGAATCTGGTGCAGCGGTGGCTCGATGATGCGATTCGCGTAGAGACAGAAAGGGTGTTTGCACCTGAGGAGACTCATCATGTTGCGTTCACGTTTGATGGGTCGAAGTTGGCCTCGGGGTTGAAGGTTTATGTGGACGGAAAGCCAGAGAAGCTGCGGATTCTGGTGGATGAGTTGAACCAGGATTTTGTTGTGAAGGAGCCGATTCGTGTTGGGGCGAGGGATGCCAGGATTTTTGGGCGGGTGTTGCCTCAGGGTGAGATTGCGATTTTAGCTGGCACTGCTCGTGGAAGTGAGGCCTGGACTGAGTTGGCACAGAGGCAGCGGGAGTTGAATGAGTTTCTCGATCAGGTTCCCACTGTGATGATTATGCGAGAGACTGGGCAACCGCTGGATGCGCATCTGTTGATTCGTGGAGCCTATGATCGACCAGGTGAGGTGGTGCAACCGGGCGTGCCGGCAGTGCTGGGCAAGATCCCGGACGGGATGCCAAACAACCGATTGGGTCTGGCGCGGTGGTTGATTGATCGCAAGAATCCGCTGACGGCTCGCGTTACGGTGAACCGGTTCTGGCAGGGATTGTTTGGCGTTGGGCTGGTGAAAACGAGTGAGGATTTTGGAGCTCAAGGGGAGTGGCCTTCGCATCCTGAGCTGCTCGATTGGCTGGCTGTTGAGTTTATGGATAGCGGCTGGAATGTGAAGAAGCTGATGAAGACTATTGTGATGTCTTCGACTTACCGGCAGGGTTCTCAGATTCGGCCTGAGTTGTTGGCTCGCGACCCGGAGAATCGATTGCTGGCAAGGGGTCCGCGGTTGCGCCTCGATGCAGGGCAGGTTCGCGATCAGGCGCTCTATGTATCGGGCTTGCTGGTGGAGAAGGTGGGTGGGCCATCGGTGAAGCCTTATCAGCCGGCTGGGCTTTGGAAAGAGCTTTCGGGTGGGGCTGACTATCAGATGGATCAGGGTGAGGGTCTTTATCGACGCAGCCTGTATACGTTCTGGAAACGGACTTCGCCGCCGCCTTCGATGGCTAATTTTGATGCGGCGGGACGTGAGACTTGTGTGGTTCGTGAGTCACGGACAAATACGCCATTGCAGGCTTTGAACCTGATGAATGATGTGACTTTTCTTGAGGCTTCGCGAAAGCTGGCCGAGCGGGTGGTGCAGTCTGGGGAGGGCTTCGGGTTTGGCTTTCGATTGGTGACGGGGCGGAGCCCAAGTGCGCAGGAGTTGGCGATTCTGGAGCGGGCTTATTTGCGGCATTTGGCTACCTATCGGGCGAGCCCGGAAGCGGCGAGGAACTTGTTGGCGCATGGGGATTCCCCTCGCGACACAAAGATCGATGCGGCGGTGCTTGCAGCAAATACGATGGTGGCAAGTATGATGTTGAACCTGGACGAAGGGATCACTCGAGAATGAAACGTCGTGATTTTTTGAGTGCTGCGGCGATGGCTAGTTTGGCTGATGCGCAGACTCAGTTTGCACCGAAGGCGAAGCGGGTGATTTATCTGTTTCAGAGCGGTGCGCCTTCGCAAATTGAATTGTTCGATCACAAGCCGGGTCTGACGAAGATGCGCGGCATTGAGTTGCCCGATTCGGTGAGGCAGGGGCAGCGGTTGACGGGGATGACGGCGACGCAGACGAGCTTTCCGCTGGTGTCTTCGCAGTTCGAATTCAAGCAGCGCGGGCAGAGTGGAGCTTGGGTTAGCGACCTGATGCCGCATGTTGCCAAGATCGCTGACAAGCTTTGTTTTGTCAAATCGATGCATACTGAGGCGATCAATCACGACCCGGCAGTGACATTTTTTCAGACAGGATTTCAGTTGGCGGGGCGGCCATCGATCGGGTCCTGGCTGTCTTATGGTTTGGGGACCGAGAATAAGGATTTGCCTGCGTTTGTAGTGATGATTTCGCAGGGGACAGGCAATGTTTCCGACCAACCGCTTTATGACCGGTTGTGGGGCAGTGGATTCTTGCCGACCAAGTATCAGGGTGTGAAGTTCCGCTCGACCGGCGATCCGGTTTTGTATCTGAAGAATCCGGAGGGTGTTAGCGCCGACACCCGCCGCGGGTATCTCGACGATCTGGCGGCGATGAATCAGTTGAAACTGGAGCAGGCAGGGGACCCTGAGATTGCGACGCGGATGGCGCAGTATGAGATGGCGTTCAAGATGCAATCGTCGGTGCCGGAGTTGACCGATCTGTCGAAGGAATCGGCAAAGACGATTGACCGGTATGGGCCGGAGGCGCGCACGCCGGGATCGTATGCTTCGAATTGTTTGCTGGCACGGCGGTTGGCTGAGCGCGGGGTGCGGTTTATCCAGTTGTTCCATCGTGGCTGGGATCAGCACAACCACTTGCCTGGACAGATTGTGAATCAGTGTCGCGATACGGATCAGGGGACTGCGGCGTTGATTGAGGATCTGTCTGAGCGTGGGTTGATCGAAGATACGTTGGTAGTTTGGGGCGGAGAGTTTGGGCGTACTGTGTATTGCCAGGGCAAGATGACTGCGGACGATTATGGGCGCGATCATCATCCGCGATGCTTTACGGTGTTCATGGCCGGGGGTGGGGTGAAGGCCGGTATGAGTTATGGGGAGACGGACGATTTCTCCTACAACATCGTGAAGGACCCCGTGCATGTGCATGATCTGCATGCGACGATTTTGCGGTTGCTAGGCGTGGATCATACGAAGCTGACTTACAAATTTCAGGGCCGGCATTTCAGACTCACGGATGTGCATGGGAATGTGGTGAAGGCGATTCTGGCTTGAGGGGAGATTGTTTGATGGAGCGGCAAGGGACGATAGGTTCATCATTCGATAGTTTTTTGGAAGAGCAAGGGATTCTTCAGGTATGTGAAGAGGACGCGATCCAGCAGATACGTACTGATCAAATGGAAACGTCTACGGAGGTCGCAATAGGCGATACGGCCCCAGCGCAAGCCACGAACGAGCGCCATAATGGAGTCAATGGCAACCGTCCGCATGACAGAAGCTGAACTTGCGCGTGATCTTCATGCTGCTTTGGCCAAGGTGCAACAAGGTACGGAAATTGTTATTGAGCAGGACGACCGGCCTCTTGCGGTCCTTCTATCCTCCGTTGCTGTAAATCCGGGCCGCAAACTTCGTGATTGCATCGCTTTGGCTGAAGCCTATGAAGCCAGACTTGGCTATGCGCCCATTGCAGACGAAGACTTCGCCAAGGATGTTGAAGAAGGTATTGATTTCCGCCGAGATAGCTTTACTCCGCCCTCATAGGATTAGTGCTCGACTCCAGTGTGATTATCGCGGCCGAGCGGGAGAAACGGCCGGTCAGTTACTTGCTCGCATCTCTATCCTCTGTCTTCGCGGAGACGGAGTTCCTGCTTTCTTCCATCTCAGTGATGGAATTGGAGCATGGGTGGCATCGAGCCAATTCTCCAGAAACGGTTACCAGGCGGCGACAGTTTCTGGATGAAGTGCTCGCAGTCTTGCCGGTTGAACCTTTCTCTCGCGAGATGGCAGTGCTCGCTGCCAAGATCGATGCGGAAATGAAGCGAGCGGGGCTTGTACTGGCAACCGCAGATTTGTTGATTGTTGTGACAGCACTTCACCATGGATATGCGATTGGGACTCGTAATACCCGTCACTTCAATATGATTCCTGGCTTGAAAGTGATTGCGCTTTAGCTGTCTCGCTCAGATATTTGGCCAGAGCAAGTTGGGGCCAGCGCGAGGCATAGGAGTCTGACGAGTCTGTCCCTCTCTCCTTAATTGCTCCATAGTGATGACATGGCATAGACGCTATATGGCTTCTATGCTATATTTTGGACGTGCAGTGGGAAGTCGAATTCACCGAAGAGTTTGAGGATTGGTGGCACAGCCTGTCTGAAACTGAACAGGGAAAAGTTGACGCCCGAGTTGGGCTTCTGATTGAGCATGGTCCCAATCTGGGCTTTCCATTTAGTTCGCAGGTTAAAAGATCCCGCTTTCCCGAGATGCGCGAACTCCGCGTCCAATCTTGCAGACAAGCTGTTCGAACGGCATCTTAGGGAAATTGAAAAGGAGAAAGCACAAATTGGCTAAGAACTTTCAGCAATTGCGCTCTGGAATGACCGCCCAAGCAAGGGCTGTGAGCGCTGCGGAACATCGCCGATTAGTGGAAGAAATGTCGCTCCACCAACTTCGTAAGGCTCGTGAACTGACGCAGACTAAGATTGCGGGGGATCTGCATATCGGGCAAGGGGATGTATCGAAACTGGAAAGGCGAACAGATATGTATGTCAGTACGCTGGCGAGCTACCTACAGGCCGTCGGTGCGGAGCTCGAGATTCGAGCAGTTTTTCCAGATGGAAGCGCTGTGAAGATTACCCAGTTTTCTGAGTGATTTTGTTCGTCTTGGCTCGCTGAAAGCTTTGGGATTGAGCAATCACCTATGAGCGATCAGGAGAGAAGGAGACACTGGAAACCTGATGGCATTAAGCTACAAAGGAAGAGCCTTTGTGCAGTGGGAGATTCTGGACTGGTCATCTCAAACCCGAAGGTCATGTTGGGCAAACCCGTTCGGGACAGGCGCAGTTGAGGCCGAGACGGAGCCGTCCGACGAGTCTGTCCCATTCCCTTGATTGGGACTCGCAATGCGGATTTCGGCACTTGAGAGACGGAGCGGCCAAAGAGACCGTGCCTTTATTTATCAGCGCTATTGAGTCCAAGCTGCACTCTAATGGCATTGTCGACAAGCCGCAGGTCTGTCGCGGACAGGACTCCAATTCTTGTGCTGAGGCGAATTTTGCTTACGGTTGCTATTTGATCGGCCATTGCCTTTCGCTGCTCACCGTTGAGCCCGACGAGAGCCTCGCAGGGATAAATCCGTTCAGTGCGGCTTGTAATGGGGACTACCTGAAGTCGATTCAAGGTCCGGTTTGAGGCGTTGTTGCTTACGATTACCGCTGGCCTTGTCTTCTGCATTTCGCCACCGATTGAAGGATCAAAGTTGACCCACCAAACTTCACCGCGCAGCATCGTGATCGCCGGCCATGGAATCGTGGACTAATCCTTCTATCCAAGCAGTCGCATCACACTCACGCGATTCATCCAGAGCCATGTCCCGGTAGGCCGCTTCCAGAAGCGAATCGTTCACAATGGGGCGAGTCAAGTCTTCGAGCAACTCGTTGATTGTGCGGCTACCGGCCGCGGCCTGTAGCCCCCGATAGACCTCATCGCTTACCGTGAATGTGATCTGATGCGCCATACACTCAAGTATCCTATAGACGGTGGCTCGGGTGCAGCAGGTCGATTCGCCCCCTTATGCCGGAATAGAGTCGTGCCTCCTCGTGAGTCTATTCCATACTCTGGCTGGACTTGTTGCTAAATGGAGGTAAGAAGAATGGCTTTAAGGGCATCACGACGCGATGCTGAACGTATTCATGAAGATCGGCTAGGACAGACCAAACAGGGCGCTGTCCCCACGGCCCGACCTCACCAATTATCAAAATTGCTGTACCGTTCGCCTCGACGCGGGCGCAGGGTTGTACAGTTGCAGGGTCAAGGTCTAGAGGTATCGTGCCGATATCTCCGGCATAGAGCGGTTTTGTCGCATTCCAGACATGTACAGTTCCGTCATTTTTATGTACCTTCAACGAGAAATCGATATCATACGCCAGCGTGAGATTCACGGCGCGATGCTTATCACTGTTTGAAAGAACGTTCAAGACACTCAGAGGGTCTTGCTCGGGGACTGATGACATCCGGAAACATGGCTGAAGATCCCGGAGCATTTGTTGCATCGCTGGCTCAACGCCCTTGAGGTACTGCTTACATTTCGCATTCCACTGCTCTTGTTTAGAACAAATCGGGAACTGCGTGCTTTTGCACGGCGCGATTGGATTTCTTGATCGTATGTGGCCGCAAATTAAATTGTCGAGCGCTGATCGAATATTGAAGACGCAGTCCCCCAGCAAGACGCCGAAACGAATTGGCGGGACGCCATCCTCAATGTAGTGAACTATCCATGCCTCATTTCCATTCGACTTCATGATGAATTTCCGTTTTGTGCTCTTGAAGAACAAACGAGCCTCGGTGTGGAGGGTGTCGAGGTGTTCCCTCGCTCTGGTCATCTTTGCGTCAACGCTCTCCATCCAAGGCAGGGAATCAGGAAGTGACATCAATTCAGGAGCTCATGTTTTCCTGTTTGAGTCAAGTAACCCATTAAATCGAAATCGCGGGGCAGCGGTTTTTTCCTTCTGGATGGACGATTTGCTGGAAGTTGTAATCTTGCACGCTTTCCAGGAAAACAAATTGTTCGATTGCCTAAAGAGCTAGCTTTGCCATCGCTATTAGATTGCAAGGGCGGCAAGGAAGCTGGAGTTGTCGAAGATGGAGACTATTTCCTCGATCTTGCCCTCGGTGATTCTTCCTATGCCTGCGCCGGAGAATTCGATCATTCTATTAGTGGCTTCAATGCCGTTGAAGGTGGCTTCGTGGATTCCGGTGAAGGTGTAGAGGAGACAGACTCAACCTCCTTCTGCGAAGACTTCGTCGATGTTCATCTTCTCTCTGGGGAAGGCCGCGAAGAAGAAGTCTACCGATTGCTGATAGGCTTCTGGGCCGATGAAGGGGTCCTTGATGCCTGGCATGTAGTGGCGGAAATCGGGGGTCAGGACTTCGTACACAATTTGCCGGTTTTTCTTGTTCCAGACTTCATCGACGAATCGTCGCATTAGCTCTTTGCTTGTTTCAGTCATACCTGGAGAAGGGGCTACTGCTTCATTCGAAGGGGATAGCTACTTCGGTGTAGCTGCCTGGCAGAGCGGCATTCACAGCCGCGACCACAAGATCAATATAGCGGTGAACGACTGGTCGATTGGAATTCCCGAGGACGACGATGGCAATACGCCGGTTCTTCAGGTTCTGCTGGTACTTCATATTTTTGCCTATTGGCCTCTTCAGCGGCTTTAAGCAACTCACCATTGACTAACCATGGCCAATGAGCCACCTTGCAATACTGCGAGGCGTACCGTGGTCGAAGAGTGCGAGCACTAGCGACTAAGCCGCTTCATGCGATTGCGCGGGAACTTGTGCCACCTAAGTTATGCACACGGTGGGTGCCGAGCGGCTTGAACCAGGGGAACAGGTTGTGGGGATTAGCCTCCGCGAGGCCGCCGATATTGGGGTAC
>JAYSVS010000240.1:0-9151 GCA_043718395.1 Acidobacteriota bacterium | reverse complement strand
ACTTGCCTTTTGGCTACAGCGTGGAACAAGTGGTGATGATGGGGCGGGCCCCGCATATGGATGCCTGGTTTGAAGGTGCTGAGGATTGGGCGCAGGTTGACGCCGCGCTTACCGTGATGGATTGCCACGCCCTCCGCAAGCGAGACTACCGCAATCTCTCCAGCGGCGAAAAGCAGCGTGTTCTCGTCGCTAGCGCCCTGGCACAGCAACCCTGTGTGCTGCTGCTGGATGAGTCGGCTGCGTTCCTCGACGTTCGTCACCAGATCGAGCTCTTTGAAGCTCTCAAGCGCCTGACTTCGCAAGGCTATCTGATCGTCGCAGTTACTCACGACTGGAATCTTGCCGCCGCCTGGGCATCGCGGATCATCTTGCTTAAGAATGGCCGGGTGGCTGCCGCAGGCTCACCGGCCGGGCTCTCAAACGAAGCGCTGCTGCTTGATGTCTTCGGCGTGCCGCTTGAAGTGTTGACCGTTCAGGGCCGGTCCCCTGTTGTGCTGCAACCCGGAGCCGTAAAGGGATGAGCCGCTTCTGGCGCGTGCTGATTGTGAGCCTGCTAGTTGCTCTTGCTGCACTCTTGATCTGTCCGTTGATAGGCCCAACGCCGCTTGATTTCTCGAAGATCTTCACAGAGGGCACTCTTGAGGCTCAGATCTTCTGGCTTGCCCGTCTGCCACGAGTATTGTTGGCGCTGCTGGCGGGCGGAGCCCTGGCTAGTGCGGGCGTCCTCTTTCAAGCGTTGATGCGTGATGCATTGGCTACCCCTGACACCCTCGGAGTGTCGAGTGGGGCAAGCTTGGGGGCTGTGGTTGCGATCTGCTTCGGTTGGGCCGATTCCGCCCGTCTCGGCGGCCTCTGGACTGCCTCGCTGCTTGGCGCAGGGCTTGTGTTGATGATCGTCGTAGCGTTGTCGAGCAGCGGGCGAAACGTATCCAGTTTCACCTTGCTGCTGGCCGGCATTACGATCAATTCGATGTGTGTTGCGATCATGCTGTTTCTGCAAAGTGTCACATCACTTGGCCGCAGCCTCGCGATTACGAGATGGCTGATGGGCGGCGTAGACGCTGTGGAATACCGCACGCTCGGCTTGCTGGCGCTCTTTGTACTGCCAGCCTCCGGGATCCTGATCTGGCGCTCTCATCACTGGAATTTGCTCGCCGTCGGCCAAGCCTGGGCCTCGGCCAAGGGCCTCGATACGAAGTCAAGCCTCCGCCTGGGCTACGCCGCCGGCTCAATCCTTGCCGGTTCCGTTACTGCGATCACCGGGCCAATTGGCTTCGCTGGTCTGATTGTGCCTCATGCTCTTCGCATGTTGATCGGGCCGGATCACAGGCTGCTGCTGCCCGCGTCATTTCTTCTTGGCGGTGCATTTCTGGCTGTCTGCGATGCGATCGGCCGTACTGTGTTTGCACCCGCTGAATTGCCCGTCGGGGTCATTACTGCACTGCTCGGTGGCCCTTTCTTTCTGTGGGTGCTTACCTCACGGGCTACAATCAAGAATTGACCAATAAACTTGTCCTTGAAAACCTGAAGCACAGGCCCATCCGGACACTCCTGGTCGTTTTTGCGATTGCGATTCAGGTGAACCTGATGCTCACACTAGTTGGAATGAGCCATGGCATGCTAAACGATTTCCAGCGCAGGAGCCGGGGAGTTGGTGCTGACATTATCATCCGGCCTCCTAACACCAGTGTTCTCTCGATGAGCGCCCCGTCCATGAAAGAAGCTATGGTCGGATATCTCCTTGAGCAGCCCCACATTGCTGGTGCGCTTGGAACCACCGTTCACAATATGGAGGGCTTTCTTAACAGCGCCACTGGTCTTGATCTGGAGAAGTTTAATCATTTCAGCGGTGGCTTCAACTTCAAGGCTGGCGGTGCCTGGAAGACGAGCAACGATGTCATCGTCGACGAATACTACGCCGCCCAGCGCAAGCTCGCAGTCGGCAAGCCCGTGACTTTGATGAATCGCGAATGGAATGTGGCCGGCATCGTCGAGAGCGGAAAGATGAGCAGGATCTTTATGGACCTGGTTGTCTTGCAAGACCTTACAGGCAATACCGGTAAATACAGCCAGATCTACGTCAAGGTGGATGACCAAAAGAACGTAGACGCGATTGTCGACCAACTCAAGGCGCTGCCCGCCATGAAGGATTATCCGATTTATTCAATGCAAGCTTTTACTTCCCTGATCAGTATCGACAATGCTCCTGGTTTGCGGCCCTTTCTCAACATCATCGTCGGCCTGGCTGTTGTGGTTGGCTTTCTTGTGGTCTTTCTCAGTCTCTATACTGCTGTGCTTGAACGCACTCGTGAAATCGGGATTCTCAAAAGCCTTGGTGCCACTCCAGCCTTTGTCATTGGCCTGCTCTTTCGCGAGACGATCGCATTGTCGATTGTGGGTAGCATCCTGGGGGTTGGGTTTAGCTATCTGACCCAGTGGCTGATCGCTACGCTTGTACCAGCCAGCCTGCAAATGCAGATTGTCTATGAATGGTGGCCCATTTCGATGGCCGTCGCAATCTTTGCATCACTGGTTGGGGCGCTCTACCCTGGTTATAAGGCTGCCCGTCAGGATGCTATCGAGGCCCTTGCATATGAGTAAGCCACCCATTATTGAGATCCGGGATCTCAAGAAGATTTACCGGGTGGGCGAAGTGGATGTACATGCATTGCGTGGCGCTAATCTTTCCGTGGGCGATGGAGAATTTCTGGCGATTGTGGGCCACTCTGGCAGCGGCAAGTCAACGCTCTTCAATATCCTCGGCGGCCTCACCCCAGCAACTAGCGGCTCCATTCATCTCAGTGGGCAAGACCTGCTGGCGATGTCCGATCTGGATCGGACCAAGCTCCGCCGCCGCACGGTTGGCTTTGTTTTTCAGAAGTACAATCTGCTGCCCACGCTCACGGCTTACGACAACATCGCTCTGGCTGAGGAATTGGCTGGCACTTCCAATATGGGAGAGCCGTGGTTTCAGGAAGTACTCGACTCACTGAGCTTGGCCAGCCGCCTTCTGCACAAGCCTCGCGCTATGAGTGGCGGAGAGCAACAGCGGGTTGCTATCGCGCGCGCGCTTGTCAACCAACCGAGAATCCTGCTGGCCGACGAACCGACAGGCAATCTTGATACCGAGAATTCCATCGCCGTGCTCGATATCATGCGCGGCATCAATAAGAAGTATGGGCAGACCATCCTCATGATTACGCATAATCCCGAAGCAGCCGATTTTGCTGATCGCAAGGTGCGAATGAAAGATGGCCAGGTGCTTGAACAATAGCCTGACGGGCTATTGTTTGACGCTGATTTCCTTAAAGCTCACCTTGGAATTGGCGTCGTGATTCTGAATTCCAATGAAACCCGAATCGGGCCTTGGTCCGCGAACCGGCTCGTACCACTGCTTGCGCTCTGGCACGGGCTGGCCTTCGAGGTACTCGTTTACCTTCTTACCGTTTAGAAAGACGATGGTCCTTTTGCCCTTCAGGCGGATTTCCATCGTGTTCCATTCTTCAGCCGGATTTTGCTTCCATTCCCCGCCGGCCTTCGATAGCGAATAGATGGCACCTGTGCGATGCCATTCGTCGCCTCCCGAATCGATCTGCACTTCGTAGCCGTTGTGTACGCCATACCATGGGTCCTTCGGCTGTTCTGGCATGCGAATATAGAGGCCCGAGTTGGCGCGCTGGCCACTGGTCTTGAAGACAACTTTAATCGTCGCGTTAGCAAAAGGCTGTTCCTTGTAATAAAGCAGACCCATGCCGCCTTTGGTGACAAGCAGGCCATCTTCAACCTCGAACGATCCAGGCCCGGTCATCTGCCATCCGCTGCTGTCCTTACCGTTGAAGAGCTGTTTCCAGGAGGCGGCAGAAAGACTGACGGCAGCGATTAGGGTGAGCAAGAGTATGCGGCGCATGGTCTTGAGTTTATCAAGCGCGGCGCAGGTCTTTGAGGATGGGTGCCCAGCCATCGTAGCTATCGTGTTCGAGGTGGAAGGCCGCATCGACCCGGTCTCCCGCCTGAAGTGAAAACCAGTCTTGCGGGACACTCCAGCCTTTGAGATTCAGAAGCCGTCCCGCCTGGCGAACCGTTAACTTGAGATGCTTGCCTTTCATGGCGAATGGCGGTGCAGCGATTTCAAGGCCCATCAGCGCAAATACTGGTGGAGCATTGTGGTAACCAAACGGAGCCATCCGCTGCACTTCTTCATAAAGAGCAATCCCAACGTCCGGCACTGTCAACGTTGCGTCAATGTCGATCTGCGCCCTCCGCTTCTCGTCATCGAGTTGTGCCGCTGCATATGCAGCGAAGGCTTCGACAAAGGCAGGCACATGTTCTCGCAGCAGCGACACCCCAGCAGCTTGGGCATGTCCGCCAAACTGCACAAACAGATCCGCCATCGACTCGAGTGCATCGAGCAGGTGAAAGCCGGGGATCGATCTTCCTGAACCCTTGACGATCACCACGCCGTCTTTCTCTTGCTGTGTGAGTACGAAGGTGGGCTTGCGGTGCTTCTCGGCAATGCGGCCAGCCACAATTCCAGCCACTCCCAGATGCCAGTCTTCCCCAAACAAGACAAGAGCGAGACGGTTTTCCCAGATCGGGTCTTCTTCGATCACGCGGAAAATCGACTCGCGCATCTCTTGCTCCGTATCTTGACGCTCGCGATTCAATTCATCGAGAGTGGCCGCAATCCGGCGCGCCGTGGCCTCGTCTTTGGTGAAGAACAGATCCAGAACCTCGGATGCGTTAGCCATTCTACCTGCTGCATTGATGCGCGGGCCGATTTGAAATCCAACTTGCCGTGCGGTCGGCGCAGTGCCCGGCTTGATTCCCGAAACGTCGAGCAAGGCTCTCAAGCCTGGATTCTTGACCTCCGCCATTCCGGCCAGGCCCAGCTTCACAATGGCCCGGTTCTCCCCCTCCAGCGGCACAATATCGGCTATGGTGGCCAGAGCCGCAATTTTGAGCAGCGATTCCACCAGACGCTGCTGTCTGGCTGGTGGCATACCGGATCCTTCAAGCAGCCCCTGGGCAAGCTTGAAGGCCACTCCAGCTCCGCAGAGGTGTTTGTTTAAGTAGCGGCAGCCAGGCTGATTCGGATTGAGCACGGCGACGGCCGGCGGTATGGCGGCTTCGGGCAAGTGGTGATCGGTAACGATCGTGTCCATGCCAAGAGAAGAGGCAAATTCAACTACCTCACCAGCTCGAATTCCCGTATCGACGCTGATAATGAGCGCTACGCCGTCAGTAGCCGCTTCTCGAATCCGGTCTTCTTTCATGCCGTACCCGTCCAGAATCCGATGTGGTACAAAGGCCGCTACGGACGCTCCCAGCAGATCTAGGACGGTCTTGAGGATGGCGATGGCACTGGTACCGTCAACGTCGTAGTCGCCATAGAGCAGGATCTTCTCGCCTTTGGCCATTGCGGTCTGGATTCGCCCAACCGCAACGTCAAGGCCAAGCATGTCGCCGGTGGGAAGCAGCGCATCAAGGCCGGGATTGAGGTAAGCCTCGATCTGGCGCTCCTCGCGAAACCCCCTCCGGATCAGGACCCGGGCCACGGTTGGCGAGATCGCGAAATTGCGTACAAAGCCCGCCGCCAGCTCTTCAACTTCAGGGCTGTGCTCGGCCAGCCTCCAGCGCGGACGCAAGATTGACATCTATCTCTAGTTATTCGAATAGAAATTCCCGATCGGGGGGTCTTCCTCTTCGTCCTCTTCGCCGGCCCTTCTGCTTTCATAAGGCAAGCTGGACATGTGCAAGTCTTCGAGCATCTCCATGAAATCTTCGTACCAGGGCGCTTCCAGATCGAACCAGTAAAATATCCCTTCAGAGGCATAGCCTATGCCCAATCGGCTTGTGAATCCGATGTAGGAGCGCAGATCTCCAATCTGACGGGCATAATCGCGATACTCCTCTGGCTCGAGCACGGCCAATTCGAGTGCATCCTCAGCATCTGCGATCAATTCTTCACTAAGGTCCTGATCGTAGTAAAGAATCATTTTGGCCCCAACACTTTTGGCCGCCGTAATGAATTTCTTATAGTCCGGCACGCGGTTGGTATCCCACCAGACCGTGCGGTCTTCCGGCCACATATCAGGCTCGACATGGTAGATCGCCAGGCCTGCACGGTACAGGTACTCCGCGATTTCTTCTTTAAGAAGTTGTGGATTTGGTTTGGTTGGTGGTGCCATTGGCTTCAATACTCCCCGCGAGTGCCGCGGCAAATACCAGGAGACCTGGCAGGTGAAATGGATAGTCCACCGCCGCATGGAACGCACCAATGAGAATACCCCAAGACGGGTAGAACTGGATCGATTTTCGCATCCACCACAAAAAGATCCCGGCAAATCCGGTCACCGGGACAATACCAAGCTCTACGGTCCACTCAATCCAGTCGGAATGCGCAGCGTTTACAAACTCGCCATTGTCGAACAAAGCGAAGGCCGGATATACCCTCGAAAACTCACCGATCCCCCACCCCGTCAGCGGCCGAGCTGCCACCATTTCAATTCCCGAGCGCCATATCTCCAATCTGTGGTCTCCCGCGAGTGGATTCTGAATTCGTTCCCCTCCCGCCATCAGAAAGAACAGACTTGCCATGATTGCCGCCGCCGGTGCGGCTAACCAGCCCTTCTCTTTTCCAGCGAATACCACCCAAAGGGCGCAGCCCTCCACTAGCAAAAGGATTGCCCCTGTCCGCGAGCCGCCAGCCAGCGCGGCGACAAGCAGAATGCAGCCGGCGTAAAGGTACATGCGATTGCGAGACCGCCGAAACGCGTAGAGAAGCACCGGCAGACCAAGCTCGCAAAACACAGCGTAGTGATTGCGATTGTGAAAGGGCAAGAACAACGGCGTCCAGGCTGGATCCCACTTTGAATAGCCAAAGCTGAGTGCCCCTGCCAGACCGGCTCCTGCTATGAGCACCGCCAGATGCCGGAGTTGGAGGCGAAGAAAGGAGTAAGCCAGACAGGCAATCGCCATGTCGAGCCCGGCCAGCCCAGCAATCGCAATTGAAGTAAACGCCAGGGCTAAAGCATGAAAGAGCTGGCCGGGATTGCGTGTGCTCAACCCAATGCATCCAATAAATGCAAGGCCTCGGGCTGCCATCCAGGCCCCGTGGCTGCGATCAGCGACGCTGACCAGCGTGAGCATAAGAATGATCCCTGTTACATACGATCTCATCGGAAGCGGACTTCCGTCAGATGAAATTGCCTCTCGCGCTGCCCCGGGGGCGCGATCAAAGCCACTCGCTTCCAGTGCTGCCCTGCCTCGGCCACTTGCCAGTAGAGGCCCTCAGTTTCTCCGTCCCAGGAGGGAATCACCCGCTCCATGGATCGATTGCGGGCTTCGATCAGAATACTGACGAGTTCGAGCGGTTCCTGATGGCCGGCAACTTTGATTTCCAGCTCTCCCGGTCGCCAGCTCAACTTCGCCTTCCCGTGCCCGGTCAAGCGCCAGTCGAATCCAAGCGAAGTCGGCCGCCATCTCAATTGGGTATTAAAAACACCCTCGGCGGCGAACTCGGGATATAGGGCGGCAAAGATTTCAGCCGCTTCTTTTTTGTACCCGATCCAGAAGAGCTGATCGCAGAGTTCCAGCCGGTAGCGGTTCACCAGTGGCGAGGCGGTCAATTTCGCCTGATGCGTCAATGCTTCAGTCAGCCGCTTCTGGCCGATCAGGAATCGCAGGTAGTCGATCTTCCATTTCTCAGGCGACCCAGCCAACACTTGATCGGCAAGTCCCGAGTGGCCGAGCTGCGCAAAGATCCCGTCCGCGTCTTTCGGGCAATACTGCAAGGCGAGGCGGGCAAATCGCTGTGTCCGTGCCGTGTCTTGCCAGCGGGCTGATTGCGCCAGCGCTGCCATATAACTTTTGTAAGAACGGTGATACGCCGTCGCCTGATCGAGCAGTCGCCGCGCCTCGGTGTGTCGGCCGCTGAACTCGACAAGCAGAGACAACCTGAGCAGCGCCCGCAGTTCTCGAGGGTTACTTTGCAGGGCAGCCCTCAAATGCGATTCTTCTCGTTCTGGATCGAGATCGGCTAGCTGTAGCCAGAAAGAGGCGGTCGACAAACCGAAGGCCCGTGCCACAGGAATAATCTTGAGCAGTTGATCGTTTGTTGGAGAATGACCACCCAGCCAAATTACCCAGGCAGCGCTGGAGGAAGCTGCGGCTCCTATCAGGCAGAGAAGCCAACAGAGCAGGACTGGGAGGCTAATAAGCCTCGTCACAAGCGAACAATCGGCAAACAGAAACAAAATGAGTAGATGTTCTTGGGTTTTCTTCTTCATGTCTTGCTCGTCGGTTCCGATAAGCCCTTTAGGCAACAAAACGTGCAAACATCAACCCTAAGATCGCCTTTCCCACTAGTGCTGAGCGTAGTCGCTTGTGGATGTCTCCTGGCAGAATCTAGTCTTTCCTCAAGTCTTTCCTCAAGTGTCAGCCCGGCTGTGGCCTGGTCCGCTGGAGTCATTCGCATCAATGGGGCCGACCATTCAGGCTCCGGCAACGTCCTGCCTGGGGTGAAGCTCGATACTCTCCGCAGCAGCGGGCAGCTCTACCTCGCTGATGGCACCAGAATCCGCCTCGCCTCCTCGACGCGCCTCAGCATCGAGGCTGAAAGCGTTCAACTCGACCATGGCTCAGCCCGGATCGATGCTCTATCGAGGTCTGGAAACCACCTTAATATTTCAGCCGGCGAGCTTTTGGTTAAGGCAAGTGGCGGCTTAGTGCAGCGTCCCAGCTCACAGAAACTGATTGTCACTGCAGCTTCAAGATCAACGGAAGTGCGCAAGTCTGATGGTGTTCTGATCGCAATGGTTCGTCCTGGTCAGACCCTGGCCTTTGCTGTTCCAGTTGATTCAGGCAAGTCTCTTGATACGCGGATAACCGGCAAAGTAATCGGCGAAAAGGGCCAGTTTTTCATGACCGATGAGCTCACATGCGTGAAGACCAAGCTTGAGGGAGGGAACCCCGGCTCTCATGAAGGCTCGCGTGTCCGGGCCATCGGCAAACTTGTGAACTCTGGGGCAGAGGGCCATCGCAAACTGATTGTGAAAGAGTATGCCACGCTCCAAGCTCAGGCAGCTGCCGCTGTCACCTCAACGGCCAGTAACGCAAATTCTTGTGCAGTCGCGGCAGTTGTTGCAGTCGG
>JAYSVS010000239.1:0-9210 GCA_043718395.1 Acidobacteriota bacterium | reverse complement strand
CCTTTTGATCGTGAAAAAGTTGTAGGATCATCTAGGAGATTTAGCGGATGTACTCATACGGGGTGAGTGTTTTCTTTCCGGCGTACAACGACGCGCCGTCCTTGCCGGCTTTGATCGGCAAGACCTTTGCTGTGCTCAGGGAGAATGTTGCCGATTTTGAGGTCATTGTCGTCAATGACGGCAGCCACGACGATACGGGGGCAGTGTTGGAGCGGCTGCAAAGCGAGTATGGGCCGCAGATGCGTGTTGTGACGCATGAGGTGAACCGCGGGTACGGAGGGGCGCTGAGAAGCGGTTTCGAGGCAGCGAAGAAAGAGTTTGTCTTTTATACGGACGGCGATGGACAGTATGATGTCGGGGAGTTGCCGAAGTTGCTCGAACGGATGGGTTCAAATGTGAGCTTCGTGAACGGTTACAAGCTGGAGCGGAATGATCCGTGGCATCGGATCTGGATCGGGAAGACCTACAACAAGTTTGCCCGGCTGCTCTTTAACGTCAGCCTTCGCGATATCGATTGTGACTTCCGGTTGATTCGAAGAAGTCCTCTCGACTTGATCCATCTTGAGTCGACCTCGGGCACGATTTGCGTTGAGCTGGTGCGCAAGCTGGAGCTTTGCGGGATGGACGTCGAAGAGGTTGGCGTACATCACTATCCGAGGTTGCATGGCAAGAGCCAGTTCTTCAGGATCAAGAGTCTGTTCACCACACTATTCCAGCTATTGCGGCTTTGGTGGTGGCTTCTGGTAATGCCACGCCTACGGCTAAAGCGGGCCAATGCGCATACCCATAGTTAATCTCAAGCCTTCGCTGGCTGAGACAAAAGCCGTGTGGCAGCAAAACCTCGATTCCATGATGGAGCGCGGCTTCTTCGTTCTCGGGCCGGAGTTGAGCCGATTTGAAGAATCCCTGGCAGAAGCTATGGGGGCGGAGTTTGCCATCGGGGTGAGTTCGGGGTCGACGGCAATCGAAATCTGTCTGCGCGATGCTGGCATCACAGACGCCAGGCAGGAAGTACTGACATCGGCGCTGACTGCACCTTTTACGGCGGTGTCGATTGCGGCCGCTGGCGGCACACCTCGCTTCGCCGACATCGATCCAGAGACGTTGCAGATCGATGCGGCGGATCTGGCAAATCGAATCGGGAAGAAGACGGCTGCTTTAGTGCCGGTGCATCTTTATGGCCAGCCTTGCGCAATTCGAGCAATTGCCAAGACGGCGAAAGCACTTGGCGTGAAGCTGATTCAGGACGCGTGCCAGTCCCATGGCGCTTTGCCTTTTACGCAATATGGCGATTATGTCGCACTTAGCTTTTATCCGACCAAGAACCTTGGTTGCCTTGGGGATGGCGGAGCGATTTTGACGGGCAAGGCAACATTCGCCAAAAGGCTAAGGCAGATCAGGGATGGAGGACGTGGCAGCGGCGGCTTGCCAAAAAACCAGATTGCCTATGTGAAAGGCATCAACGCTCGCCTCGATGAATTGCAGTGTTGCTATCTGAATGCGTTTCTGCCGCAACTTACCCGGTGGAATGATCAGCGCCGGAAGCTGGCAACGATCTATGACCAGATGCTGACTGATATCGATGGGGTGCAGTTGGTGCGGCGAGGCCCAGAGAGCGTTTGCCATCTCTATGTGATCAGGGCGGCCAAGCGAGACCGGCTACGAGAGTATCTAGCGAAGCTTGGGATCGGGACTGGAATCCATTACCCGGTGCCTTTGCATTTGCACCCGGCTTTTGCGGCAGCGAAGCAGAAGAAAGGCTCACTGCCTCATGCCGAAAAGGCAGCTCAGGAAATCGTGTCGTTGCCGTTGTGGCCGCAATTGGCGGTGGAGCACGTGACAGAGGCGGCGGAGGGAGTGAGACGCTTCTATGAATGATTATCGCGGGCTGCATGTGCTGGTTACGGGCGGGCTGGGGTTTATCGGGAGCAACCTCGCTTTGCGTCTGGATGAGCTGGGCGCGATCGTTACGGTGGTGGATTCGCTGGTGCCGGGTTGTGGAGCAAATCGAGCGAACCTTGCCGGGACGAAGATTCGCTTGATTGAAGTCGATCTGAGCGAGCCGGCCGGATTTGAAGAGGCGATTGCAGAGGCCAGGGTTGTATTCAATCTGGCTGGCGAAATCAGCCACATCCATTCGATGCAATACCCGGAACGCGACCTGCAGATCAATACGGTTTCACAATTGCGATTTCTGGACGCTTGCCGGCGGCTGAACCGGGGGGTGAGGGTGGTCTATGCGGGGACCAGACAAGTGTTTGGAAAGCCGCGCTACTTGCCCGTCGACGAGGCACATCCGATTCGCCCGGTCGACTACAACGGGGTACACAAGTATGCCGCGACGATGTATCACCTGATGATGAGCGATCTTGGTGATCTCGATGCCATCGTGCTGAGGCTAACCAATGTTTACGGACCCCGGATGAGTTTGAGTGTGGCAGGCCAGGGCTTCTTGGGAGTCTTTGTGCGCAAGGCGCTGCTTGGGGAGGCGATTTCTGTGTTTGGCGAGGGTGAGCAGCTTCGTGATCCAGTGTACGTCGACGATGTGGTGGAGGCATTTGTACTGGCAGGTTTGGCGCAGGGCTTTGAGGAGCGCGAGTGTAATATTGGCGGAATGGAGGCGATCTCGCTCAGGGAGATTGCAGCCGCCTTCGGCGGCAAGGTAGATCTAATTCCCTTTCCAGATCATTTGAAGGCAATCGACATTGGCAGCTACTACACCGACTCAAGCCGAGCGGGTGCCGCGCTGGGGTGGAAGCCCCGGACAAGCTTTACCGAAGGCGCAGCCAAGACTTTGGCGTTCTATCGTACCCATCTGGCTTCGTATCTGAACCCTGAGGAGAGCCTAAGGCGGGAATTACCCGAGCATGCAGGCGTGCAGCGGCGACTCGTCTTTAAGGCGATTCCATGAACCCTGCGGAGTTTCAAAACATCGCAAGAGCCGAAGACGAGATGTGGTGGTTTGCGGGGATGCGCAAGATTCTGGAGACCTGGATTGACCGGTTACCGGATGCAAGCTTTGGACGCGTGCTTGAGGGCGGTTGCGGCACTGGCTATATGTCGAATTGGCTCGCGGGACGCTACGGTTGGCGGATGTTTCCGGTAGATCTGGACTTCGCGGGATTGTCTTATGGCAAGCACAGCGGCGTGCCCCATATGGTGCAATCAGACATCGCGCGTCTGCCTTATGCAGACCGGGCCTTTGATGCGGTGGTGAGCCTGGATGTGTTGGTGCACTTTCCGAAGGGGGACGAAGGGGCGGCGCTGGCAGAGTTCTACCGGGTGCTGCGGCCGGGAGGCAAGCTGATCCTAAGGGTTTCTGCGCTAGACGCATTGCGGAGCCGGCATTCGATCTTTGCTCATGAGAAACAGAGGTTCACGCGGGCAAGGATTGCTGAAGCAGTCAGGAGAGCGGGATTTGAGATTTTAGATGCAACGTACGCAAATTCGCTGCTCTTGCCAGTGGCCTGGTTCAAGTTCCGGATATGGGAGGAATTGACCCGGCAGGAACCACAAAGCGGCGTTGGGGTGCCCAATGGCGTTTTGAATACTTTGCTCTACGGCCCACTGGCGATTGAGGGCTTCTGGCTTCGGCTTGGCGGCCGCTTTCCTTTAGGGCAGAGCATTCTGGTACTAGCAACAAAGCCGTACTAAGGGCTTTTGCTGGTAAAGAATTCGGGGAAACTCTCCGATTACAGTTAGAGCGCAGTGTGCGCTGAAACCCTATGAAAAAGAATGTCATCCCTCTTGTTGTTATTGCTCTGGTAGTGGCGGTACTGTCGACCGGCATATTTTACGGGCTCATTGTGAGCCGAATGGATGGCTCCTCGTCGACGGCTGCGAACCTACGATTTGTGAGCGTGAATGTTCTGGAAAAAGGACACGTACTCAAGGCGGAGGATTTCAGGCTGGTGGCGAGTGCCGATCCGGGGCTTCCAGTGCCAGCAAAGGCAGAAGACCTTCTTGGCCGGCGGATGGTGAACAAGGTGGAAGCAGGCCAGGTATTGACCGAGCAGGCGCTGAGCCCCATGAGCGAACGAAGGCTGGCATCTGGAATCCCAGATGGGATGCGGGCAGTTACCTTACATATCTCAGATTCTTCAAGTGTCATACAGATGCTGGTACCAGGCGACCATGTCGACATTCAAGCGCTGATCAATCGTCAGAGGAACGGCGAAACGGATGTAGAACTGAAGACGTTGATGCAGAACGCCATGGTTTACAACGTCTCAAGCGAGGTGAATCCTCAATTGCAGGGGCGGCTGGAATTGACAGTGCTGAGCAGTCCGCAGGACGCAGAACGGTTGAGTGTAGCCGATGCAGGAGCACGATTGAGGGTGGTGTTGCGAAACAAGAAGGATCATCAAATCGTTGGGCTTGGTTCAACTTCGCTGCTAAATTTAGGGGCATCGCCGAAGCCAGTAGTGACAAGCAGCTTTGTTCCGGCTACTCCGCAAGTAAAACCCATGGTGCAGGCGATGGAGCTGGAGGTGAGTCTGATCGAAGTGTCTGCGGCAAACTTCGCAACGCTGAGCCCCGGGCTGAACCACGACACACTTAGTGTTTCGAGTTCTGCGTCACATGAGAATCTGACGGCAAAGATTGAAGAGATGCGGCGGTCAAATCAGGCGACGGTGTTGTCGAGGTCTCGACTCGTGGCTGGACGCTCAGGTGAGTTTGCCTGGAAAGCCTCTGAAAATGCCTCAATGAGGGTCAGAATTGAGCCGCAGCAGAACGGTAGCGATGGATCAACGCATTTGCGGATTCAGCCAGAAACTTTGACCGATACGGTGCGGAGAGTGGATTCAAATATCTCGTTGAGCCAGAACCAGGGAGCGATCATCAGCGGGCTGCTGGCGGCGGAACAGGTAGGGCAATTACGGGAAAAGCTGACACCAGGGGCAATGCCGGGAGGTGGAGAAGTGTTGATGATTATTACGCCAGTGCAAAAGAAGTAAAGCCGTGATGCCGCCAATCCAATTGTTAGCTCTGATCTTTACGGCCACCTTTGCCCTGGTGGGCCTGGGGCTGTACTTTGCTTCCAATTGGACCAAGACCGGCCTGACTTCAACAGGAGAGATGGGGACCGGGGACGAGGATCAACCGTTGCTGCTTCGGAGCGAGAATGTCTCCAGTGTTGCGTTCTGGGCTGACTTGCTGGAGCGATTCAGCTTTGTCCCAAATCTAAGACGGCTGATTTCCGAGGCGGGTCTGAACTGGTCGGTGGGACGATTCACGATGATGATGCTGCTGGCGGGGGCCTCGGCGGCAGTTGTACTTTCGCGAATCGCCTGGCTTCCGTCGATTGCAATCCTGGGCGGGGCGCTGCTGGCAACGTTGTCGCCGTTCTTTTACATGAACAGTAAACGAGCCAAGCGATTTGAGCAATTTGAGCAGAATTTTCCGGATACGCTCGATTCGCTGGGGCGGGCGATGCGAGCCGGGCATGCACTGGCTGCCGGGATGGAAATGGTGGCGTATGAGGCACCGCAACCGGTAGGAGGCGAGTTGCGCAAAGTGCTTGAGGAATGGAAGCTAGGCAGGAGCTGGGATCATGCTCTGGAACATCTGCTTGAGCGGATGCCCCTGGTGAGCGTAAGTCTGTTTGTGGCGGCAATCCGGATGCAAAGCAGGACGGGAGGAAAGTTGCATGAAGTTTTGGGCCGGGTGTCGGAGGGTATCAGGGATTCCATGGCGCTGAATGGTGAGATCCGGGCGATCAGCGCGCACGGAAAGCTTACTGGTGCGATTCTCACAGCACTCCCCATTGGCATCGCCTTGATGCTGAACTGGACCTCCCCTGGCTATCTGGACATTCTCATCCAGGACCCTGTTGGCAAATACCTGATTGTGGCTGCCTTCTTCTTTCTGCTCACTGCGAACCTGGTGATACGAAAGATTCTGGATATCCAGATTTAGGCGCATAAAAATGGAAATCCTCATTCTTTTCGGCTGCTTCTTCTTTGTTCTGATGGCTGTGCTGTGCGGGGGATACTGGTTTCTTCGTGAACCAGTAGAGGAGGAGCAGACAGTGTCCCGGGAAAATCCAGAGGACGGCCCAATCAGGCAGACGCTGGAGAAAATTGGCAGCATTGTTCCAGCTTCGAATGATTTGAGGCACCCGGTCCGGGCGAGACTCATCTCAGCCGGCTACCGTGAAGCAGATGCGCTGCAGGCTTTTTTTGGCATCAAGGCGGTATCGGGATTGATGCTCTGCTTATTGTTGCTGGGTGTGAGCATGCGCCTTGCGCCGAGTGTGAGCACCAATTTAATTGCGGCGACCGTGGGGGCTGGCCTAGGCTACCTGATTCCCGAATACTTACTGACAAGGATGCTGAACAAGAGAAGAAGCCGATTGCGCCAGGCGCTGCCGGCAGCGCTCGATCTGTTGGTTTTGGGGCTTGAGGCGGGACAGGGTCTGGATAGCTCATTGATGGACACAAGCAAAGAATTGAAGACGGTTTATCCAGAACTAAGTGAAGAGCTGACCTTGACCTATCTTGAGATGCGCGCAGGCCATTCAAGGGCCGACGTACTGTTGAGGCTGACACAGCGGACGGGTGAGCCGGAAGTGCGCAAGTTGACCAACCTGCTACTCGATGGTGACCGCTTTGGAACTTCACTTGGGCCCGCAATTCGCAACCATTCTGCATACACGCGAGTGAGACGCCGGCAACAAGCACAAGAGCAGGCGCGAAAGACAGGGGTGAAATTGGTCTTCCCAGTGTTCTTTCTGATCTTCCCCTGCGTTTTGCTGGTTACGCTTGGACCGGCAGTGCTGCGCCTGATGCAGGGTATGGAGAAGATGATGAAGGGAACTCCCTAGGTGCGGAGTTCTGCTGCGATCTCGGAAGCAGCCTTGCGAGCCTCGGAGACGGCACCGACGGGGAAGCTGATTGCGCCAACCCGCGGGTGACCACCCCCGCCATAGCGTTCGCAAATCGTAGCGAGATTATGGTTTACTTCTTTGGCCCACGGGCTGGAACCGACACTGACCTTGGTGCGGAAGGTGGATTCGCTGACTGACACGGTGTAAGTATCGTTGGGAAACAGGTAATAGGGTACGAACTTGTTATAGCCTTCCAGATCGCGACCGATCAAGTCGAAGAAGATCACTCCTCCTTCAGTACGAGCCTGCTCGCCGATGATGTTGATGGAGCGTAAATGACGCTGGTAGAGCGGGTCAAAAGCGGCGGCAATCGCGGGCTTGGCGATGATTTCTTCAAGGGGCATGGTTTGCATCGCAGCGATGATGCTTTGCACCAAATCTGAGCCCTTGACCGCTTCGATGACGAGAACGAGTTTGGTGGCAGCGGCTTTCAGCTCAACTGCATCTTTTGGAGTAGCGTATTGAGCTCCATCAATGATGTCAGCCCATTTGACCAGATTGTCCAAGTCAGGAGCTTCGTAGCCGAATTTTTCGCGGGCGATATCGCGAATAAACTTGGTGCAACTGCGGTAGGCGGGATCGAAAAAGTGGAGCGGATTGTGGGCACCGTGGAAGTGGTCGGAATCTTCGGGAGTAAGAAAAGCGCTCTGGTGGTGGTCAAACCACCAAGTCAGTTTCGCGTTAGGTGAGTATTTGAAATCGACGATGGCATTGACGTCACCATCAAACATGGAATCTGAGAAGAGCTGGTCGGCGGTGTGGGCCATCCCGGTGTAGACGTAAGCTGCGCCGGAGTGTTTTGTTGCTTTGAGGAAACGGGTAAAAAAGGCTGCGCTGGCAGCCCCGTCAAAGCAATGGTCGTGATACAGGACTCGTACTTTCATTTGTTCCATCCCGACAAGAGCGGGAAAACCTCTAAGTATGTGTCAAGAGGACTACAAAAATCAACTCTGTTCGCAATAAATCTGTTTGGATAGAATCTTAGGATGCACCGCCGTCAATTTGTTAGCCTGCCTGCCGTTCAATATGCCACTGAAGCTGCACGGGCAGTAGAGCCGGAATTGATTCCAACCTGGCCGATCTTTGACCAGCGGGAAGAAGATGGACTGGGGCGGGTTTTGAAGAGCGGCAAGTGGGGCCGAGGCAATGGCGGTGCCGTGGCAGCATTTGAGCAGCAATACGCCAAATTGACCGGGGCCGGGCATTGCCTGGCGGTGGCGAACGGGACTTCGGCGTTGCTGGTGGCGCTTGGTGTGTTGGGCATTGGGCCTGGGGATGAAGTGATTGTGCCGCCCTATACATTTATCGCGACTGTCAATGCGGTATTGCGATTTCATGCGGTGCCGGTGTTTGCCGATATTGACCCTGCCACGCTGCAGATGGACCCGAAGCGGGTGGCGGAGCAGATTACGCCGCGTACGCGGGCAATCATCATGGTGCACATGGCGGGTGGAGTGGGTGAGCTGGGCGAGTTGATCGCGCTGGGCCGCAAACACAGCATCCCTGTGATTGAAGATGCAGCGCAGGCGCATCTGGCAGAGTGGCAGGGCAAGCACGTGGGGCCGCATGCGGCGCTTGGGTGTTTTAGTTTTCAGGCCTCGAAGAATTTGAATTCGGGTGAAGGCGGAGCAGTTGTGACGAACGATGCGGCGATGGCCGAGAGGGCGTTTGCCTTTCACAACAACTCGCGAGGAAGGACGCAGCCCGGGACAGAGTTTCACTACGAGATGTCGGGGGCGAATCTGCGCCTGACTGAGTTTCAGGGGGCGTTGCTAAGCGCGCAGATGTCGCGGATTGAAGCGCAGGCGAAGCGACGGACCACGACGGCGAAAAGGATCGATGCGATCCTGGGACGTGTGGAGGGCCTCACGCCGATGAAGGTGGCGAAGGATTGTACGCGCAATGCCTATCACTTGTATATGTTCCGGTATGAGGCGGCGAAGTTTGGCGGGCGGAGCCGGGCCGATTTTCTAAAGCATCTGGCGAAGGAAAAATTGCCAGCCTCGGGTGGCTATGCGCCTCTGCAGGATGAGCCGTTTTTGAAGAATACATTTGAGTCGCGCGGCTATCAATTTGCTTACGGGAAGAACTATTTTGAGAAGTGGCGCAAGAAGAATGATTGCCCGGTAAATCGCAAGTCGTGCGGGGAAGCAGTGTGGTTTACGCAGACGTTTTTGCTAGGTGAACCGGAGTTAATTCATAAGTTGGACACGAGCATTGCAGCTTGGTCTCGCATGGGATAGATTTGAGCGCATGATGCTCGTTTTCGGGGTAATTGTGCTGTTGGCCGTTCCGGGGTGGAGCCAGAATGTTTCAAGTTC
>JAYSVS010000238.1:0-70125 GCA_043718395.1 Acidobacteriota bacterium | reverse complement strand
CGGAATTCAAAGCTGCCCACTGCGCCCGCGCGGATTCCGCTGCCGGGGGTACGCGTTTCGGGCAACGTGAAGATCGGCTTGCCGTCGCTGCCGACATTGTTAAAGAAGCGCACATCGCTTTGTACCGTTCCGGTGAGTGAGAAGAAGACGCTGCCGAGTGTAATCATGTTGTAGAGACCGGCGCTGGCTCGAATTGTGGTCTTGTTATCGAGACGGTAGGCTAGCCCGAGGCGGGGCAGGAATTGCGTGTAGTAATCTTGCCGCAGCCCTTCTGGGAGACCTGCTTCGGCCGCAGTCACAATCGGAGTACAGGGGACACCGTTGATCGCTGTGCCCGGGCAGCCGTTGAAGGATGTGATCGCACCAGGGGCAACCAGAGTGCGGGCCTTTGGGTCACTCATGATCACGACGCGGCCCGTGCGGGGCACGGTGCGATCAAAGTTGGCAATGTTGAAGCCGGCGTCCGAATACCCGGGGTGGAACTCCCAACGAAGGCCCGCTTCGATGGTGAGCTTGGGAGTGACGCGCCAACTGTCCTGCGCGTAAAACTTGTAGTGTGTCGCGCGACCGTCGTTATCAGAAGAAACAACCGCGATTTGGCTGGAGGCTGGTGTGCCGAGGAGGAAGTCGCCCCAAGAATTGCCAGTGAATGCTCCGTTGAAAGAGAAGTCACCGTAGTTGTTGCCAGTGGTAAACCCCAAGGCACTTTCAGCCTGCAGCTTGCGGATGTCGCCGCCAAACTTGAAGGTGTGCTTGCCTTTGATCCAGGTGAGATTATCGATGAATTGGATGTTCTTTGAGATGCCGAATCCTGGGCGTCCCTTGTTGAAGCCCTGATATTGGTCAATGCCAAAATTGGGTAATCCGTTGAAGAAAATGTCCTTCTGGATATCCTTCAGGTTGAGGCTGTTGGTGAAAGCGCGGCCATCGAATGGGAAGTCCGTGCGGCTTTCTGAATAGCTATACCCGCCGCGCAATTCGTTGAGCAGGTTAGGACGGATCGTCCAGGTGTGGCTGGCTACTAACTGCTGCAGGTCTGCTTTGTTTGTGTCGGAAGGAAGGGAAAGATTATTGGGACCAATTGTGGGATTCTTCTTCCAGGTATAGCGGCCGAAGAGGCCATGTTTGGTGCCGATGGTCTGGTCGATGCGAAGGTCGTACTGGTTAGATTCGATATTGGCTACGCGGTTCTCGATGAAATTGTTAACCGTGCGGCGCGAGCCATCGCCGATGTTGATCTTGGGATAAAAAGGAATGATCGCCTTCGCCACTGCATTAATGCGGCTGGATGGGATGACGTTTCCAGGGAAGGGCTGCCCGGTAACCGGGTCGCGCACAGTGACGCCTTCTGCGGTGAAGTCGCCGTTGCGCAGGCGATCACTTGGAAGCGTGTTGGCGACGGTGGACTGCCGTGGATATCGCAGGCTTTCCCAAGCGAACTGGAAGAACGTTTTGTTTGTACCGTTGTAAAGCTTGGGGATGCGGACGGGACCGCCGATAGTACCACCGAAATTGTTGCTTACTTTTGCAGCCAGGATCGGGATGCCGAAGGTGCGAGCGTCGAAAGCCTTGTTCTGGTGGTACCAGAAAAGGGCACCGTGATAGTTGTTAGTGCCGCTTTTGGAAATAATTGTGACGTCACCGGGTTGGCCAAACTCAGCCGAATTTCCAACTCCCTGGACACGGATTTCACTAATCGATTCGATCGAAGGGAAGAGGTTGCGATTAGGGCTGTTACCGGTAACCGAAGTGATCGAGATGCCGTCGGAACTGGATTCGGACTGGGCAGGCACGCCACCTTGAATAGCGAAGCCGCCGCCGTTGTCGGACTGCACGCCCGGGAGTGTCTGCAAAAGAAAGTACGGCGTAGTGTTGGTGCTGGCGCGGAAATTGGCGGGCAACGAAGCAACTTTTTCGGGCGTGAGACTGGAGCTGACAGCCGGTGAGTCGGTGGCGATCAAACCTGCAGCGGCACTGACTTCGACCACCTGGGTGACTTCGCCGATCTCCAGGCGGGCATCGACACGGAGGGTCTGGCGTGATTCGAGAATGACTTCTTTAAGAGAAAAGGCTCGAAAACCTGGCTTTGAAATGGAAACCGAATAGTTGCCCGCCTTCACATTCTGAAACTCATAGGCACCGTTGTCTGCACCGGCAGTTTCGCGGGGTACATTCTCGCCCAGATTGACGATGCGGACCTTGGCACCTCCAATGGCAGCCCCGGACGCATCTGTCACATTTCCTAAAACGACGCCTAGCGTTGACTGCGCCATTGCCTGGCCGAGGCAGAGCAACCCGATTAATGCAAAGTTTAGCTTCTTCACGATCTCTACAGTCTAGGGGTTGATTGTTTCAAATGCCACAAATTTATGTGACAAAACGGCTATATTGAGCAACTTTTCAAGCATGTGCGAATTGTCTTCATGCGACAGATCCAAAGTCTCGCCACTCGAGAGTCTTACGGGGGATTCCCGCGAGAAGTCTGCCCGTTAATGCTTAGTGCCGGGGACGCATCTGGGCGGCCCGGTAGTAGACTGCTGGAACTACGATCATGTTGAGCAGCGTCGAGCTGATGAGGCCGCAAAGGATCACCATGGCCATGGGTGCTTGAATCTCACTTCCGGGCTTGCCGGCACCCAGAGCGATTGGGGTGAGGGCGAGACCGGCAGCAAGGGCAGTCATCAGGATGGGTGCGAGTCTTTCACTTGAGCCTAGCTGCACGGCTTCTCTCAGAGTGGCAATGCCGGGTTGATCTCGCACGTGATGGATGTGCGAGATCAGCATGATGCCGTTGCGGGTGGCGATGCCGAAGAGGGTGATGAAGCCGATGAGAGAGGCGACGGAGAGAATGCCGCCAGAGAGGTAGACTCCGGCCACTCCGCCCACAAGTGCGAGCGGTAAATTGAGCATTATGATCAGAGCGTCACGGGTGGAACCGAATGCTGTGGCAAGGATGAGGAGGATGGCTGCGATTACGAGGCCACCAAGCAGCAACAGTCTTCTTGTGGCTTCTGCTTCGCTTTCGAATTGGCCGCCATATTCAATGCGATAGCCACGGGGCAATTTGACTGAAGCGGCAACTACTTTTCGAATGGCATCAACAACGCTCAACAGGTCTCGTCCTGCCACGTTGCATTGCACTACGATCTTGCGCTGTAAGCCTTCCCGGCTGATGAAGTTTGGGCCGCGATCTGCGGTGATATCAGCCAGGGCTTCGATTGGGATTTTGGCACCGCTGCTCGAATCGATCAAGATGCGATTAAGCTCGCTCAGCTCAGGTGAATAACGCAAGACCAAAGGAAAGCCAATCTGCCCTTCGAGGACGCGGCTGACTTCAAGGCCAACGAATGCGGTTTGAATCTTAGTTGCCACTTCGCCAGGGCTGAGACCATACCTGGCCGCATCCTCAGGCCGGGCGACTACACGCAATAAGGGGATGTCTGTTTGCTGCTCGACGGCGAGATCGACTACGCCCTCAACTGGCCTCATTGCGGATTCGATTTGTCTTGCCAATTTGCGCAAGGTATAGAGATCATCCCCAAAGACTTTGACTGCTATGTTGGCGCGAGTGCCCGATAGCATGTGGTCGATGCGGTGTGAGATTGGTTGGCCGACAGTGACGTTCATGCCGGGCAGCAGCGTGAGACGCTGGCGGATCTCGGCGAGTACTTCGGGTTTCGGGCGTTGAAGCATCTTGAGTGTGACGTCGATTTCAGCAGATTCGACCCCCTGGACGTGTTCGTCGAGTTCGGCTCGGCCTGTTCTTCTTGCGGTGGAGACGACTTCCGGTATGTCGAGTAGAATGCGTTCGAGGCCACGGCCGAGGTTGTTAGAATCAGCGAGGCTGGTGCCCGGAAGCGTAACCGCGCTTAGCGTGAGCGTGCCTTCATTGAACTCAGGCAGAAAGGTGCGCCCCATTCTTGTGAGAGCAATCGCTGCACCGATTACGAGGATCAGGGAGAGCCCTGTGATCGGCCACAGATGGCGTAGGGAGAAGTTGAGCACGGGATGATAGACGCGCCTGAGATGTCGCACGAGCCAGGGTTCTTGAGGTGGCATGACGCTGGGGAGGATGAGTGAGCAGAGGGCTGGCGTTAGTGTTAGTGCGACAAAAAGCGAAGCGACCAGGCTGACGATATAGGCGAAGCCGAGAGGGGCCAAGAGGCGGCCCTCGACACTTGTCAAAGCGAAAAGCGGCAGGAAGACTATGACCACTATCAGAGTGGCAAAAAGAACCGAGCCGCGAATCTCGCAACTGGCTTTGTAGATGACTTCGAGAGTAGGTTCGCCTTTGTTTTCACGCAGCCGGCGGATTACGTTTTCAACGTCGATGATTGCATCGTCAACCAATTCTCCAATGGCGATGGCAAGACCACCAAGGCTCATGCTGTTGATCGTGAAGCCGAACCAGCTCATTGCAATGACCGCTGTAACGACGGAGACTGGAATCGCTACCAGAGTGATCATGGCCGCCCGTAAATTCATCAGAAAGACAATGACTACGACGACGACCAGAAGCGAACCATCTCTGAGCGCGCGAGCAAGATTCTCAAGAGCGCGTTCGATGAAGTCGGATTGGCGGAAGACGTGCTTATCGATCTTCATGCCTAACGGAAGGTCAGCTTGAATTTCGTCAAGAGTGTTGTCGAGGCGCCGCATCAATTCCAGCGTGTTGGCCCCAGGTTGCTTTTGAACCCCGAGTACAATGGCGGGTTCTCCGTTGTGTGAACCCTCGCTTCGTTTGAGCGCCGGGCCGATGCGGACTTCGGCTACATCGCGCACGAGAATTGGACGGCCGGATCTGGAAGTGATTCCAATCTGGCCAATGGCTGCTTCTGTGGCAGCGCGGCCTATGCCCTGGATGAGATATTCCTGGCCGCCTGAGACACGAAAGCCTGCTGAGGAGTTTTGGCTGCCCTGGCGTAACGCGCGTTCAAGATCGTCGATGGAGAGTGCGTACTCGCGCAAGAGTTGCGGTGAGGCCAAGACCTGATATTGCTTCTGCTCGCCACCTGTTGGGATCACCTGGGCGACACCAGCGACGGCAAGAAGCCTGCGGCGCAAGATGGTGTCAGCCACGGTTCGTAGTTCCATGGCCGAGTGTGTTTTTGATTCGAGAGTGAGGAAGAGGATCTCGCCCATGATTGAAGAGACCGGTGCTGGGTATGGGGGCTTTACGTTCGGCGGGAGTGTAGCTGACACCATAGCGAGCTTCTCGTTCACGGTTTGACGGGCGCGATGGATGTCTTGGCCCCAATCGAATTCCACCCAGATGACGCCCACTCCAACTGCGGTGGCGGAGCGGACTCTGCGGACGCCTGGAGCTCCGTTGATGCTGGATTCTATGGGCAAGGTGACCAGGGACTCCATCTCGACCGGCACCATGCCTGGGGCTTCCACGAGGATGGTGACCGTTGGAGCTGTCAGATCGGGTAAGACATCGAGCGGTATTTGACGGGCGGTCAGGCCACCCCAAACGAGCAAGACCAGCGCAAGGAAGAGAACCAATGCCCGATTGTGCAGTGACCAGCGAATTAGAAATTGGAACATGGCAAATCCTCTTTAATGCACATGCCCGTGCGCAGGTACTGATGTAGACATCGAAGCCAGACGTAGCAGGTGCGCACCTTTACTTACCACTCTGTCGCCTTGCTTGAGGCCCTCAATGATTTGAACCACACTGCTTTGGCGTTTGCCCAGCTTGACTGGCCGGCGGGAAAAGCTCTCGCCGCCAGATTGGATATAAATCACAGATTGACCCTGATCGTCCACGATAGCGGTGCCGGGAACTACGAGCGCTGTTTCACGCGTACCGCTGAAGAGTCTGACGTAGACGGTCTGATTGATGGCAAGGTGCCGGTCTTTGTTGTCGATCGCGTAGGTGACAGAGAAAGTGCGTGAGGGAGAATCGACTACACGACCGATGGCGATCAGGCGGTCCAGCCGGCGCGGTTGCTCGATACCGGGGACTTCTAGTTCTGCTCCGGTGAGCTTACGCATCTTCGGGAACTCGGCTTCGGGCAGGATTGCGGCGACGTAAACTTGATCGAGATCGACGATTTGAAAGAGTAGCTGACCGGCCTTCACATTGGCACCGGGTGTGGTCTTGACGCTTTGTATGATGCCTGAGATTGGGGCTCTCAGGACAAATGGTTTTGAGCCGGTGACGCGCCCTTCGGCATTGCTTGAATTGTCGTATTGCGCGAGGCGAGCATCTGCGGCTTTAAGACGGGCCTCGGCGTTCAGTTCGAGGGCGGTGGCCTCTTCGAGACGGCGCGCGGGTGCGGCACCGCTTGAGACGAGACGTGAAGCGCGCAAGCGGTCTTTACGGCTGAGGTCGAGCATTGTCTGGGCTTCGGTTCTTGCGAGTTCTAACCCAGTCAGATCATTTGGCGTGGCGGTGGGCAGGGTTAGCTTGGCAAGCGCCTGACCGGCTTTCACGGCAGTGCCGATCACTGGTACTGCGTCGAGCGTGAGGCGGCCATCGAGGGAAGCATCGACGTCAGCCTCGCCGCCTGAGCGTGCAGTGACCTCGGCTGGGACGCGCAGGTCTTCTTGTAAAGACATGGTTTCGACAAGAGAGGTGCCGAAGTCGAGCGTCCACTGTTGTTCTTTGAGGAAGGAGATCTCGTTTGTCTCATCTTCTGCTTTGGCGGGCTCCCGCTTGGCTGTCACTTTGACTGTGCCGAGTTGGTGGAAGTCTTCGAGCCCTTCACCCTTGAGATGAATGCTGAGAGGAAAATCGCCTGTATTCTGCGGCTTTACATCGACGCCGAAGATGCCGGGCCGTGAGGGTGCATCGACTTGAAAGACGGATGGGCCAAGTCTAACTTCCACAACGCCTTGCCGCATTGCCTTGAAGTTGTCGAGGCGAGTCAGATGGATCGCAAAGCGGCTGATTTGGCCAGCGGCGAGTGGAGGGTATTCGACGAAGAGCTCAGTCTTGTGAGTCCAGTTAGTAGAGCTGATGACTGCGGCCTTCTCCTCAGCGGGAGTTGGCACAATTGGCTTTTCGCAGGAGTTCAGCAGGAGGATCATTGGGATCCATAGATTCTGTTTCATCGGGGGAGTTCCTCTCCAACTACGGATTCGAGTGTGATCCAGGCTTCGCGGGTTGCGGCTTCGAGATCGATTCTTCTCAAGCGTGATTGTCGTTCTACTCTGTACGCATCGAGCAATTGCAGGATGCCGGTTTCTCCCTCCTGATAAGCGATGGTGGCTATGTCGACGATCTCTCGGCCGGAGCTTGGGTATTTTTCAAGAGCAGATCTTCGGATGTTGAAGACGCGCGTGGCTGCTTCGAGCGTGGCTTGGGTGCGGCGCATCAGGATGTCGAGCCGGGCAGATGCCCGCTCTTGTTCTGCTGCAAAACGCGAGACTTCTGATTTGCCCTTCTGAAAGATTGGTATGGCCATGCTGAGACCGACTACGGGGCCGCTTGCGACGGAAGGCAAGCCAAGCTCGGCACGCTTTAAGCCTGCACTGAGGATGGGCTCCGGGTAACGCAGCCTGTCTGCCGCACGTTGTTCCATTCGGTATTGTTCGATTCTCTGGCGCTCGGCCTGAATGTCGGCGCGTGTGGCTAGCGTCTTGCGCAGAAGCTCTGCAGAGTCGAAGTTTGCATCGCGGAGCCCCAGGTCTCCGGCCAGCACTTCGACATTCTCGCCTGCAGGCAGATAAGCGAGGAGGCTGCCGCGCTCTGCGGCAAGCATTGCATCGAGGATGCTGAGTTCAGCGTCAATCTCGTGACGCTCGCGTTGTGCGCGGAGCCGGTCGAGTTTAGAGCCTTCGCCTTCCCGCTCACGCTCTTCGAGGATGCGGATGGCTCGATTGAGTTCTGTGAGCGAGTCTTTTAGAGCTGTGAGCTTCAGTTGCGCGGCGAGCATGCGGTAGAAGCTGAGGCGTAAACTACATTTGGCCTGCCAGAGCGAGAACGCTCCTTCAGCCTCAAGGGCCTTGCCCTGAGAGACGCCGGCTTGCCGGATCAAAGGCAGGCGACCAGTGAGTGGCAAGGCTTGTGATGCCTGATAGAAGTCTGTTCGGCCCGCGCCTTCGTGACTGAATGAGACCGTTGGATTGGCGTAAGAGCTGCGCGCGCGAACCTCGGCTGCTGCGATCGCAACCCTTGCACGCGACTCTCGCAAAATCGGATTCTGGTCGAGAAACTTTTCGACAATTGCTGCTTCCGTCCATTGCTGAGCGGGCAGCGCAGTAGCGCAAACCAGTAGAGCAATGAGAGCTCGTTTCTCATGCGACATGAGACCACCTCAAAAATAGTTAGACAAAAGGGATTGGCTCCCGGAATGAGAGCAAGTGAGAAGACAGGTTAGGCGGGGGGAGCGCGAGCGGGGAGACCGGCTCGCCAAGGGGGATCGTGGTTCTTGGGTGCGGGTGCAGATCGCAAGGATTCGACGGCGATTAACTGGGTCGAATGGATCTGGGCAGACAGAATGATGAGCAGCTTCGACGACGGGTTGCCGTCACCTGCCAACCAGTCAATCCACCGGGCATCTTCATCATGGTTTTCGGCTTCCCAGACTTGAACTTCTGCCTCATCGTGATCCCAATGAAGATGGGCCTCGCCGTGGCCGTGATCATGATTGGGGTTATCGGCGTGCAAATGGCCAAGCGGAGCCTGGCTGAAAGAGATCATCAGACAGACAGTGACCGCGAGGTGAAACCACTTGCACACTATTCATTTAGTCTACTCCCGCCCGTTCGCATAGAGTAAAAGGATAGTGGAAATGAACCTCTCTCGACTCGCAGTTCTGATCCTCGCCAGCTTGGGTGCCAATGCGGCGACGCGTAAGGCGGACATCGTAATTTACGGATGCACCTCTGGTGCGATTGCGGCTGCTGTGCAGGCCAAGAAAATGGGTAAATCGGTTGTCATGGTTTGCCCGGACCAACACCTTGGCGGGCTTACCGCAGGTGGGCTTGGGTGGACTGACTCAGGCAATAAGGCGGTGATCGGAGGGCTCTCGCGTGAGTTCTACCATCGCATCTGGCAGCACTATGACAAGCCCGGGGCCTGGCGCTGGCAGAAGCGCGAATCTTATGGCAACAAGGGGCAAGGTACGGAGGCTGTAGATAAGACGAATCGGACGATGTGGATCTTTGAACCGCATGTGGCCGAGGATGTCTATGAGAATTGGGTCAAAGAAACAAAGATTCGCATCGTGCGCAATGCGTGGCTTGACCGCGAAAAGGGCGTCGCAATGAAGGATGGCCGGATCATCTCAATCGCCACTCTCGATGGCAGCAAGTACGTAGCCAAGATGTTTATCGACGCGACATACGAAGGGGATTTGATGGCTGCGGCCAAGGTGGATTATCACGTGGGACGTGAATCGACAACAACCTATGATGAGAAGTGGAACGGGGTTCAAACGGGGGTCTTGCATCATCGTCATCACTTTGGTGCGGTGGCGAAGCCGATCTCGCCATATGTCATTCCTGGTGACGCGAAGAGTGGTGTGCTGCCCCGGATCAGTACGGAATTTCCTGGTGTGTATGGGGCTGGCGATAAAAAGGTGCAAGCGTATTGTTTCCGCATGAGCTTGACGCAGGTGGAGGCCAATCGTGTGCCGTTTCCGAAGCCAGCCAAGTATGAGCCCAAAGACTATGAGCTGCTTCTGAGGGTGTTTGATGCCGGTTGGCGTGAGACTTTTCAGAAGTTTGATCCGATCCCGAATGGCAAGACCGACACCAACAATCACGGACCTTTTTCGACCGACAACATCGGCCGCAATTGGGATTACCCTGAAGCGAACTACGCCCGTCGTCGCGAGATCTTTGATGAGCACGTGAACTATCAGCAGGGGTGGCTTTACTTCATCGCGAATGACCCTCGTGTGCCGGCTGACGTTCGCACCGAATTTGCGAAGTGGGGTTTGGCCAAGGATGAGTTTGTGAAGACTGGCAACTGGCCTCACCAGATGTACATCCGCGAGGCGCGCCGCATGGTGGGAAAGTACGTTATGACTGAGAATGAGCTGACGAAGAAGCGGCCAACGCCAGAGCCGGTAGGCATGGGTTCTTACGGGATCGATTCTCACAACATCCAGCGCTATATTACGCCCGATGGCTATGTTCAAAATGAGGGTGATATCGGGGTGAGTACCAACGGACCTTATCAGATCTCTTATGGATCGCTGGTGCCAAAGAAGGGGCAGGCGGGGAATCTGCTGGTACCAGTGTGTCTGTCTAGTTCGCATATTGCGTATGGGTCGATTCGGATGGAGCCAGTTTTCATGATTCTGGGTCAGTCCGCCGCGACGGCGGCTGTTTTGGCGATGGATTTGAAGGTGGATGTGCAGGAGCTGCCGTATGAAGTTTTGCGCAAGAGGCTGTTGGCGGATGGTCAGGTGCTCGAGTTCGCAAAGGTGCCTGCGGTAAATTGACGAGTGTCTATGCGTTGCTTATTGATTGCCATTCTGTTGATTGCCAGTTGTAGTTTCGCCGCTGATCCGGCGGAGCTTCGCCGTTGGGAAGCACAAGCGAAGAAGGTAAAAATCGTCCGTGATAGCTGGGGCATTGCACATGTCTATGGCAAGACCGATGCCGACACCGTGTTTGGTGCATTGTATGCGCAGGCAGAAGATGACTTCAATCGAGTGGAGTCGAATTACATCAATGCGATGGGGCGCATTGCCGAAGCCGAAGGGGAGAAGTTGATCTATCAGGATCTGCGGATGAAGCTGTTCATCGAGCCTGAAACGCTGAAGAAGCAATATGGCGAGAGCGCGGCCTGGATGAAGAAGCTGATGGACGCTTTTGCGGATGGGTTGAACTACTACCTTGCCAGGCATCCGGCGGTGAAGCCGCGCGTGATCCAACGCTTTGAGCCTTGGATGGCGTTGAGTTTTACCGAAGGCAGCATCGGTGGTGATATTGAGCGGGTGAACCTAAACCAGCTTGAGGCGTTTTATGGGAAGACTGCTTCCACGCTGGCTCGGGTTGAGGTGGAAGATTTGCATAAGGAACCTTCGGGCTCCAATGGTGTCGCGATCGGGCCAGCGAATACGAAGAATAAGGCTTCTTTGCTGTTGATTAATCCGCATACCTCGTTTTACTTCCGGTCAGAATTGCAGATGGTAAGCGGCGAAGGATTGAATGCTTATGGAGCATCAACCTGGGGGCAGTTCTTTATCTATCAGGGCTTCAACGAGAAGTGTGGATGGATGCATACTTCGAGCGGCGCGGATGTGATTGATGAGTACCTTGAAACTGTTACGCAGAAAGGGGACCAGTTTTACTACAAGTTCGGGATTGAAGAGAAGCCTCTAATCTCAAAAGTTGTGACCGTGCCTTATTTGACTAAGGCTGGCATGGCCGAGAAGAAGTTTACTGTCTTTTTCTCGCAGCATGGGCCTATTGTTCGAAGCGCGAATGGGCGGTGGGTTGCGATGCGGTTGATGCAGGAGCCGGTGAAGGCTTTGCAGCAATCCTACCTGCGCACGAAAGCGAAAGACTATAAGAGCTTTCGCGAAACCATGGAGCTTAAGACGAACTCCTCGAACAATACGATCTTCGCTGATGCGAGCGGGCACATTGCGTACTTTCATGGGAATTACTTGCCCAAGCGGGATGTGGCATTTGACTGGACCAGGCCTGTTGATGGATCGAACCCGGCGACTGAGTATAAAGGGCTTCATTCGATTGATGAGACACCAAACCTTTTGGACCCGGAAGCCGGTTGGCTGTACAATGCCAACGATTTTCCCTGGTGGGCTGCCGGTAAGGACAGTTTGAAGAAGGATGCATACCCTGTGTATGTTGAGAGCGGGATTGCTTCTGCCCGTGGCATGCACGCATTAAAGGTGTTTGAGGGGAAGACTGATTTCACTGTTGAGTCCCTTCTGTCCGCTGCCTACGACAGCTACTTGCCTTGGTTTGAGAAGCCGATGCCGGCCTTGATTCGTGCCCTTAAGAATTCGAATGAGAAGTGGCGCGAACAGTTGGAAGTGCTTGAGAAATGGGATTTACGATGGTCGGTGGATTCAGTTGCTACTTCAGTGGCTGTGTTTTGGGGAGAGGAGGCGCGTAGTCTGGCAATGCCGGCGGCAAGACGCGAAGGTGTGCTTGTAGAGGACTACCTGGGCACGAGAGCATCGCCTGCTTTGCTGCTTGAAGCTTTGGCTCTGGCATTGGTGAAGCTGGAGAGAACCAGCGGGACTTGGAACACCAAGTGGGGTGATATCAACCGCTTTCAACGGTTGACCGGAGATATCGTGCATCCCTTCGACGACTCCAAGGTCAGCGTTCCAGTAGGATTCACTTCGGCCATTTGGGGTAGCCTTGCAAGCTTTGGCGCCCGGCCGCAGGCAGGAACAAAGAAATGGTATGGAACCAATGGGAATAGCTTTGTCGCAGTTGTGGAGTTTGGCAAGAAGGTGAGAGCTATCGCGATTTCAGCGGGCGGTGAGAGTGGCGACCCAAAGAGCAAACACTTTAACGATCAAGCGCAGAGATATGCCAAAGGCGAGTTGCGCGAAGTGTACTTTTATCAGTCTCAGGTCAAGCGGCACACGGAGCGCGAGTACCGTCCGGGGAACTAAGCTTTGGTCTTGACGAAGGTGACGGCCCCCGGCGATTGCGCCGACGATCCAGAAATGTTCCTTGCCCGAGGCCACTGCCTCAGGGAGTGGATCCTCAGGCCCATTGTGCGACAAGTCTTCTTCGCAGGCGAAAAAGCGAATGAAAGGACGCCTCTGCCTGGTGACTTGATCGCGGAGCGTTCCCCTTAGCATCGGGTAGCGGGCTTCGAGTGCGTCGAGCAACGAAGCTTGTGTCGCGATGCCTTCAACTTCCAGGTTTACTTCGCCAGTGATTTGCCCCAGAGTGCGCAGGTGCGCTGGTAATTCGACGCGAATCACGAGAGTGTCTGCACCTCAACCGAAAGCACGCCAGGGAGATCGCGCACGATTGCGTTCCAGGTATCGCCGCTATCGGCAGAAGCGTAGACTTGGCCACCCGTTGTGCCGAAATAGATTCCACAGGAATCCATTGAGTCGACGGCCATCGCATCCCGAAGGACGTTTACGTAGCAATTGCTTTGCGGCAGGCCATTGGTAAGCGCTTCCCAATCATTGCCGCCCGTCTTGCTGCGGTAGACCTGGAGTTTGCCGTCGATGGGGAAGTGCTCAGAATCGCTTTTGATCGGCACTACATAGATCGTTTCTGGTTCGTGAGCATGGACGTCGACCACAAAGCCAAAGTCGGTGGGCAGATTGCCGCTGACTTCGTGCCAGGATTCTCCGGCGTTGTCTGTCCGCATGACGTCCCAGTGTTTCTGCATAAACAGCGTGTCTGGTCGAGACGGGTGCATGGCGATGCGGTGGACACAATGGCCTACTTCGGCGTCTGGGTCGGGGATGTATTGCGAACGCAGCCCTTTATTGATGGGCTTCCAGGTCATGCCGTGATCGTCACTTCGAAATGCACCTGCGGCGGAGATGGCGATGAAGAGACGCGCAGGATTCAGCGGATCGAGCACAATCGTGTGAAGGCCCAGGCCACCTGCGCCTGGCTGCCATTTGGAGCCTGAACCGTGGCCGCGCAAGCCTGAGAGTTCTTGCCAGGATTTGCCGCCATCAACTGACTTGAACAGGGCGGCATCTTCAACGCCGGCATAGACGGTATCTGGGTCTGTAAGTGAGGGTTCCAGATGCCAGACCCTTTTAAATTCCCATGGGTGAGCCGTGCCGTCGTGCGACTGGTGTGTGCCAGGTACGCCGTCATAAACGAACTTGTTGTCGACGGGTTGCCAGCTCTTGCCTCCGTCGTCGGAGCGCTGGATCAGTTGCCCAAACCAGCCGCTGCACTGAGAGGCATAGATTCGATTCGGGTCTACGGGAGATCCCTTCAAGTGGTACATCTCGAAGCCGGCAAAATGAGGCCCGCTGACATCCCATTTTTTTCTCTTCGAATCAGAGGTGAGAATGAAGGCACCTTTGCGAGTGCCCACGAGCACCCTTACACCAGTTTTTGTCATGATTTGTCCTTTTCACAACTAAGTTGAGCTGCCACTGCTCTGATCGATAACCAGTAGAAATCATTTTGCCGCTTTAGGCAACCCTGCGGCAGTTTTGTCCAATTGCGGATCGGCCGGCACACCCGTCCCGCTTCCGATATAGAATTCCAACTATTGTGCAATTCATCTATCGCACCATCCTCGCCAGCGCACTAGCCACAAGTCTCCTCGCTCAACACGCCAAAGACGACGAGGCCGCCAAGCACCCCTTCATGGGCGACCCCCTCCGCATCGAAGCCGGACGCAAAGCCTATCTCGGCGGCTGCGCCGGCTGTCATGGCCCCGAAGGCGGCGGCGGTCGCGGCCCCAGTATCATTGACCGTGCCGCTTGGCACCCCATGACCGACGACAATCTCTACGCCACAATCCAAAATGGAGTCGGCATCATGCCGGCAGCTAACCTCCCCACCGATCGCGGTTGGGAACTCGTCGCCTTCGTCCGCTCCCTCACATCACCAGCAGTCGACGTCAAAGCCCCTGGTGATCCTGTCTTGGGCGAAACCCTCTTCAATTCGGGCTGCGACAACTGCCACCGCATAAGAGGCAAAGGTGGCTTCGCGGGGCCTGACCTCTCCAACATCGGCCGTACCTCCACACTGCCCAAGCTCCGCCGCTCTATCTTGGATCCAGACTACGAACGAAGCCCCGGATTCCACAGTGCCGCTCTCACCCTCCGCACCGGCGACAAGCTAGCAGGCCTCGTCAAAGACCGCACCAACTACAACCTCCAGCTGCAGCTTAAAGACGGCAGCCTTCGCTCCATTCCCGTCAACACCATTGAATCCCTCGAGATCACCGAAGCCACCATCATGCCCCGCGACTACGCAACCAAACTTTCAAAAGACGACATCACCAATCTCGTCAGCTTTCTCCGCCAGCAAGGAGCCAAATAATGCGCCTCTCGCTGCTCCTCCTGGCTACAATCCTCACCGCGCAAGTCTCCTACGAGGACATCACCAAGAGCCCCAATCAAAACTGGCTCACCTACGCTGGCGACTACAAAGGCCGCGGATTCTCCCCCCTCACCCAGATCACGCCCGAGAACGCCCAGAACCTCACCCCCAAATGGACCTTCAATGTCCCCAGCGCAAAAGGTCTCCGCGCCCGCCCTATCGTCGCCGATGGCGTCATGTACTACACCAATACCAACGCCATCTACGCCCTCGACGCCCGTAGCGGCCGTCGCATCTGGCAATACGTCGATACTCTCTCAAAGAAAGAAGCGGTCAACCGTGGCGCAGCGATCCTGGGCAATCAGGTATACTTCGTCACCGCCGATTGCCACCTTGTCTCCCTCGACCGCCGCACAGGCGGGGTCGCGTGGCGCAAGCAATATGGCAACATCAAAGACGGCGTCTTCTGCACCTCAGCCCCCGTCGCCATCAACGGCAAAATCATCGTCGGCACAGCCGGCGGCGACGAAGGCATGCGAGGCTACCTCGCAGCACTAGACGCCACAACAGGCGCAGAACTCTGGCGCACCTACACCATCCCCGCCCGGGGCGAACCAGGCAGCGAAACCTGGGGCAACTTTATCGAGTACGGCGGCGGGGCCACCTGGCTCTCCGGTACCTACGAACCTGAAACCAACACTCTTTACTGGACCACCGGTAATCCATGGCCCGACTTCTACGGCGGCGACCGCAAAGGCGACAACCTCTACTCCTGCTCCCTCCTGGCCCTCGACGCAAACACCGGCAAGATGAAGTGGTATTTCCAGTTCTCCCCTGGCGACTGGCACGATTGGGACGCCCAGTCCTGGCCCGTACTCGCCGACGTCCAATACGAAGGCAAACCCCGCAAAGTCATCTTCCACGCCAATCGCAATGGCTTCTTGTATCTCCTGGATCGCGAAACCGGCAAATACATACGAGCTTCTAAACTGCTCGACAATCTCGACTGGGCCTCTGGCATCGACCCCCAAGGCCGCCCGATCCCCATCCCCGGCAAAGACCCCACACCCGAAGGCAACCGTGTCTGCCCCGGCGTCCGAGGTGCCACCAATTGGATGAGCCAGTCCTGGAACCCCGCCACCGGTCTCCTGTCCGTGATTGTCCTTGAACAATGCGACATCTACACCAGTTCGTCCAAAACCCCAGAACCAGGTAAAAATTTCGCTGGCGGCGGTGCCGGCCCCCGTCCTAACGACGCCGGTAAGTTTTACATGCGCGCCTTTAACCCCCTTAGCGGCGAACGCAAATGGCAATATCCGATGACAGGCAAAGCCGAAATGTGGGCCGGCCTCACCGGCACCGTAACAGGTGTACTTTTTGCCGGTGACGATGACGGCCATCTCATTGCCGTCGATGCCAAGTCAGGCAAGCACCTCTGGCACTACCAGACAGGTGATAGCATCACCGCCTCGCCCATTACCTTTGCCATCGACGGTAAACAATACGTCAGTATCGCCAACGCCACCTCCATTGTTACCTTTGGGCTCTTCGAACCAACAAAGAGCGTTCCCGTCCCCCCAATGCAGATTCGCTGACAAGAAGTCTAATCTCTTGCCACTACCTTACCGATATCAGTAGAAGTACTGAGATTCAACTAAGGGAAAGGCAATGAACTTCAAGCAACTCCAACCCACTTCCGTAGTACATTCGTTAGCCGCATTGCTGTTTGTGGCGACGGTTTCACTCTTCGCCTATGAGTTTTCTAAACCTGATTTCAACACAACCGCAACCTCTGCAGTCGTCTGCAAGATGTCGCCCTTCTCTCCACAAGCCCTGGGCCCAGAGCAAGTTCACCCGCTGCCCGCTCTCACCGAGCGATTTCAGCACAAACTTCTCGTTTATGAAGTCAGGTACAAGGCACTAAAGCCATGGCAGCCTGAGCAACCAGGTAAAAACTTCGTCAAAACAGGTGTTACGCGCAAAGCTTATATGGCGATGAATCACGCCGTTTCTGCTGAAGACGATAATAATCAATAACTTAGCTTATTGGCTATTCAGATGCACTTTGTATTTGCAACAGGAGCATCCAAATGCAGACCAATGAAATCAGACTTGGAATTTTATCCGCCGTACTTGGCGGCGTACTCGTAGCAGGGCTAGGCGCACTCGCCTACAACAAGAGTGCCGCTAACGCGCAAGAACGCGCTTTCTCCACGCAGCCCGAAACTCAGACGATTATTGTCGGTGCCCCAGAAGTCAGTGTCCCCGGGTACCAGGGTGCACTTTACAACGCCCAAGGACGTGTCGTTGCTGTCTCAACCGAGAGGAAGACATCAGCATTCCACTCTGCTACCCAATCCACCACCTCCACCACCTCAAACACCTCAAACTCCTCAAAGCAGGTTGCAGCCAAACAGGGCCGCTCAACCGGTAAATCCGTGGCCATCGTCGCAGGCAGTGCTGGGGCTGGAGCAGCCATCGGTGCCCTCTCCGGAGGTGCCAAAGGTGCCGGAATCGGTGCTGCAACCGGCGGTACAGCCGGTTTTATCTACGACCGCATCACCGCCAAAAAGCAATAAGCCCGCCTCAAAGAGGAGCGTCCACCTATGCCCCGCCCATCGTAGTTTGGGCGGGGCATACCGCTATATCTAGTAGCTTGACCCCTACCCGCTTATGCTTCATATTTGGAAGGACCGAAGCGGTTGAAACAGAAGAGGGGTCTAATGGTTAAAACAAAAACGATCAAAATTGATTTGCTGGTTCCATCCCCTTCATTTATTTCAACTGACGTCTCTCGAATCACCGGTGTTAGCCTCCGCCAGCTCCAGTGGTGGGACGAAAAGAAAGTTGTTTCCCCCCGCCAGGAAGGCCATCGCCGCCTCTACCTCACCGAAGAAGTCCTCGAGATCTCTGTCATTGCCGAACTCCGCCGCAAAGGCTTCTCCCTCCAGAAGATTCGCCGCGTCCTCCGCTTCCTCCAAAAGAACATTGGCAAGCGCCTCGCTGAGGTTCTCGACGTCCGTTCTGACCTCCACCTCATCACAGACGGCAAAAATATTTACCTCGAAGACAACTCCCACACCATAATCGACATCTTGAAAAACTCGCGCCAGCCGATGTTTCTTGTATGTGTCAGCGATCAGGTTCGCCGCATCCAGGCCACCCTGCCTCCGCTGCGCAAGCCAGTGGGCCGCGAAGCTGTTTCAACACAGCGCGCTCGCAAGGCCCGCTAAAAAAAGAACGAAGCGAAGCACCGGGTGTCCGCGTCTAGTGGGCATTGACATATACTGAAGTGAAAATTGGAGGCCTGTACTTATATGGCGCGTAGCCGTGCATCTTGGTTGGTAATTCCTTTGCTTGTCGCACTCTGCTCATTTCTGGGCGGCGTTTTTGGTCCAGAACTGGACGAAGTCAACGCAGCGACCACCGAAGATGACATCAAAGCGGGCCTCAGGGTCTTCTCCAAGGTCTATGAAGTAGTCGAAGACAACTTCGCCGAAAAGATTTCGCCGGACCGCACCATCTACCAGGGTGCTATCCCCGGAATGCTTCGTACTCTTGATCCGCACTCAAACTTTTACGATCCCAAGATGTACAACCAGATGCGCGAAGATCAGCGTGGCCGATACTTCGGTGTCGGTATGACGATCTCTGCCCGCAACGGACGTATCATCGTCGTAGCTCCTTTCCCCGCTTCTCCCGCTTATAAGGCCGGTATCCGCCCCGGCGACAACATCGCCGAGGTCAACGACAAAAAGACAGATAACCTGACCACCAGCGACGTCGCAGACTTGCTTCGTGGCCCACGTGGCACCCAGGCTCAGATCAAGATCGTGCGAGAAGGCGTCGATGTGCCGCTTACCTTGAACGTGACCCGCGATGAAATCCCCCGAAAGAGCGTCAAAGATGCCTTCTGGGTCAAGCCCGGCATCATGTATCTCGATGTCGAGAGTTTCAACGAAAACACGAGTTCTGAAGTAAACGAAAATTTCAAGCGTTTGGGCGAAAAGAACGTCAAAGGCCTCATCCTGGACCTCCGCGCCAACCCCGGCGGCCTGCTCAATGAAGGCGTCGCAGTCGCCGGCCGCTTCTTGCAAAAAGGTCAGCTCGTCGTCTCCCACCGCGGACGTGCGAACCCCGAGCGCACCTATACCGAGCGTCGCGGTACCGGGCCCTACGACTATCCGATCGTAGTTGTCGTCAACAAATACTCAGCCTCAGCCGCCGAAATCGTAGCCGGTGCGCTGCAAGATCATGACCGCGCCTGGGTGATCGGTGAAGATACCTTCGGTAAAGGCCTCGTTCAAACCGTATATCCTCTCAGCGAGAATAGCGGCCTCGCCCTTACCACTGCCAAATATTACACCCCCAGTGGCCGTCTGATCCAGCGCGATTATTCCAACATCAGTTTCTTTGACTATTACTACCGCAAAGACACCGAGCTTAAGAACCCCAAAGACGTCAAGATGACCGACTCCGGCCGTGCCGTCTACGGTGGCAACGGAATCGCTCCCGACGAGAAGTTCGTCGCCACTCCGTTCAACAAGTTTCAGATCGAACTCCTCCGCCGTGCTGCCTTCTTCAGCTTCACGCCGGCCTACTTTGGCAACAAAGAAGCCAAGCTCCCCAAGGGCTGGATGCCCGATGCCAAGGTTCTCGAAGAGTTCACGGCTTATCTCAAAAAGGCGAATGCCACCTTCACCGATGAGGAGTTCAAGGCAAACCTCGATTGGGTAAAGACCACGCTGCAGACCGAATTCTACAAGACTGCTTTTGATATCGACGAAGCTGCACGCTACGAAGTCGAAGTAGACCCCGAGATCCTTAAGGCAATTGATGCGCTTCCCAAGGCTCGCGAACTGGGCGAAAAAGCCAAGAAGATGATCGTCCAGCGCATGGATCCTGCCCGCTAAGTCGTATCCTGTTAGTTTGACGAAACAACCTCAAATCACCGTGCTCGACGCGGGTGGTCAATATTGTCACTTGATTGCCCGTCGGGTTCGGGAACTCGGCGTCTACGCTGAAGTGATGCCCAGCGAAACTCCGGCAGTTAAGCTGGAAAACCATCGCGGCATCATCATCTCCGGCGGCCCAGCCAGCGTTTACGAACCCGGCAGCCCCACTGTCGATCCAGAAATCTTCTCGATGGGCGTCCCCGTCTTAGGCATCTGCTACGGCTTGCAACTGATGGCCCACTCGATCCCCGGCGGCAAAGTCACGAAGGGCATCAAAGGCGAATACGGCCTCGCCAAGCTCAAGGTCGTTGAGCAAGACAAGTTATTCGACAACTTCCAGGCCGTCTCAGAAGTCTGGATGAGCCATCGTGACCGGGTGGGCGAGGTCCCCGAAGACTTCATCGTCACGGCAACAACCGAAAGCTGCCCGATAGCAGCCATGGCCAACGACTGGCGCAAGCTCTACGGCATCCAGTTCCATCCAGAAGTCGTACATACCCAGGGTGGCAAGATCATCCTCGGCAACTTCTTATTCTCAATCGCCGGCTGCGAGCAGGATTGGGAACCCACCCGCCAGATCGAAGAGTTAGAGGACGAAATCCGCCGCACCGCCAGAGGCCGCAATGTCTTCTTCTTCGCCTCCGGCGGCGTCGACTCCACGGTCGCTTTCTCCCTTTGCCTTAAAGCCCTGGGCAAAGACCGCGTCCACGCCGCCTACGTCGATACCGGCCTGATGCGCGAGGGCGAAACCGAATTTGTAAGAGAAATCTTCACCAAAATGGCGGGAGACTCGTTTGAAGTCGTAGATGCCAAAACCGAGTTCCTGTCGAAGCTGACAGGCGCTGTGGAACCCGAAGCCAAGCGAAAAATCATTGGCGAAGAGTTCGTAGCAACGCAAGAGCGAGTCCTCGAAACCGGCCCCTTCCTCAACGGCAAATGGATCCTCGGCCAAGGCACCATTTATCCAGACACAATCGAAAGCGGAGGCACGGCCAAGGCTGAGGTAATCAAGACCCACCACAACCGCGTAGCCGGCATCCAGCGCTTGATCGAAGAAGGACGTCTCATCGAGCCGCTAGCCCAGTTCTACAAAGACGAAGTCCGCCAGATAGGTAGAGCCATAGGTCTCCCCGACGAACTTCTGGACCGCCACCCCTTTCCGGGCCCAGGCCTGGCGATCCGCTGCCTATCCACGGCAAAAGCCGAAGCCTCAAGAAAAGTAGATTCCGGCTATGTCCTGCCGGTATTAAGCGTAGGAGTACAGGGAGACTCCAGAACCTACCGCTCAACTTTGGCTCTAGAGCAATATACCGAAGAAGCCTTCTCCACAGCAACAGAGCTAATCAATCAGCTAACGGATGTGAACCGGGTCGTAGCGCTAGTCAAAGGAGTGGCACCCTTAAGCGACTTCAAGAGCCACATATCAGCAATAGACGAAGTGCGCCTGGTGCGCTTGAGAGACTGCGACTCAATAGTAAGAAAGCTATCCAACGACAGCGGCTTCGAAGAAAAAATCTGGCAATTCCCGGTAGTCCTGCTCCCCTGTGGAGTGGAAGGCAAGCCAGACTCTGTAGTTCTGAGACCAATCGATAGCGTAGACGGTATGACAGCGAAAGCCGTCCCTATGCCAACCGGACTCCTGGAAGAGATGACAACCCTGCTAATGAAAGTCCCCGGGATAGCCGCCGTCTTCTTCGATCTAACCAACAAACCCCCAGCAACCATTGAATGGGAGTGAAGTTCTCTAGATCCTGCCAGGCAACTGACTACTGCAGCAGCGCCGCAATCCCGTCATAGCCAGCCGCACGGGCCAACGCTGCCGCCGTCTTCGCCGCCTTGTTCTTGCGCGTGCGATCCGCCCCCTTCTTCAGCAACAAGGACACCATCTCCTCACGCCCCCAACTGGCTGCATAATGCAGCGGCGTTGCCTTGGAATCCCGATCAAGCGCATGAATATCCGCCCCACGCTCCAGCAATAACTGCGCCATCGCCAGTTGCCCAGCCAGAGCCGCATCATGCAGCGGGGTAGCCCCGTTCGAATTCAGCGCATTCGCACTTGCCCCCGCCGCCAGTAGCAATTCCGCAATTCCCAAATGTCCCTTCAAACACGCATCGTGAATCAGAGTGCTGCCATTGGCAGTAGGCGCATCCGGATCCATCTTCCTGTCGAGCAGCAACTGCACCACCTCAGTCTGCCCCTTCAGCACAGCGTCTTCCATCTGCTTCGCAGCCCCACGGGCATCTCCCCCCGCAATCTTCGCACCCTTCCCCATCAGGTAATCCACAACCAATGTATGACGCTGCCGCAACGCTTCATCGAGCGGCGTCGATCCGCTCTGGTCCTTGACATCCACCTCCGCGCCAGCCACTATCAGCAACTGCGCCACCTCAAGAAAGCCCCGGGTCGCCGCCTCATGGAGCGGCGTGATTTTCGTATCCTTGATGCGATGCTTCGGATTCGCACCAGCCTTCAGCAATAGCTCAACCACTGGCGCATGGCCCTTCCAGGCGGCCTCGTCAAGAGCCGTCGCCCCACTTCCATCCTCCGCATCCACCTCTACCTTGCGGGCCAACAAAAACTGAACAATCTCTTTGTGCCCGCGACTAGCCGCAAGATGCAACGCAGTGGACCCTACCCTGTGCCGCCGCTTCAGGTCGGCACCCCGGGAGGTCAATAACTCCACTATGTGGAGGTGGTTCGTCAGTATGGCATAGTGCAGTGGAGTGGAGCCGCTTTCCGAGTGAGCGGCGTTTATATCCATATGCGGCGCGTCCACTTCTGCCCCACGCTCCAGCAATAGAATGGCGATTTCTTTGTACCCACCCCAGGCCGCATCATGCAGGGGTGTCCCACCCAGGTTGTCGCGCTCATTGACTGAGAGCCCGCCTGCAATCAATTCCTTGACCTTTTCAATATCTCCAGCACGCACCGCACTGTGCAAACCCTGGTCCGCAGATAAAACCAGGGAGCACAGCAGAAATGGGATGCAGCGCTTCACATCCGCTAGACTACCTCTATTTCTTCTTGCTAGCCGGAGCAGCTGCTTTGCCTTCGGCCTGCAACTTCTCAATCTCGGTTACCAGACGGTCGCCTGTGATTACGTCGGGATAAAGGCCGGGCGCGGTCCATTGCCAATCCATTCGAATCTGACCCTTCTGGTCGATCAGAAAGACGTGCGGAAAGTAGAAGGCCGGCCGGTCGGGCGAAGCCTTTGCATAGCTTCCTGCTACCTGACCCATGTCGAAAAGAATCGGGCTGGTCACCTTGAAGACATTGATGTACTTCTTCACTTCATCGAAGGTGTCCGGCGGCACAACGATGCTGAGGATGCCCACGCTATCGCCAAACTTCGACTTCACGCGCCCTTCAAGACTCCGCGTCAAAGCCTGGCACTTCTCGCACTTGGTCTGCATGAACTCAACAATCAACACCTTGCCCCGGTAGTCGAGAATGTCATGCTGCCGCATGTTCGTATCGGGCAAAGAAAAACTAGGTGCCCGCCGTCCGCTATATTCATTCGCTGCCATCAGGGCAAAGGCACTCAGGCCCAACAAAATCAAATGTCGCATCATTAGTTTCCTTCTACCATTTTCTTCAGGCTTATCTCATAGGGTGCCATTGCCACGCCGCGCTCAGTGATGATGCCGGTGACATAACGGTTGGGCGTCATGTCGAAGGCAGGATTCTTCACCTTTGTGCCTTCAGGCGCTATCTTGTGCCCGAACATCGCAGTCACTTCGCTTGCGGCGCGTTCTTCAATCGGGATCTGTTCACCACTGGCGATCTTCATATCGAGAGTCGAGATTGGAGCGGCCACATAGAAAGGAATCCCGTTCTCTTTGGCCAGCACAGCCACGCCATAGGTACCGATTTTGTTGGCCACATCGCCGTTGGATGCAATGCGATCAGCGCCCACAACCACGCAGCCAATCCTGCCGCTACGCAGAAAGTGTCCTGCCATGTTGTCGGTGATCAGGGTCGTATCGATACCGTCCTTCTGCAGTTCCCAAACCGTAAGACGGCTGCCCTGTAGAAAAGGTCTCGTCTCATCGGCAAAGACATCGATCTTCTTGCCTGCTTCCACGGCGGCGCGGATCACGCCCAGGGCTGTGCCATAGCCGGCAGTAGCCAGCGCACCTGCATTGCAGTGGGTCAGTACAGTCTTGCCGTCGGGCACCAGTGGCGCTCCATGAGCACCAATCCTCTTGTTGATCGCGATATCTTCGGCGTGCACGTTTTGAGCTTCTTGGACCAGCTTATCGCGCACCACAGAAAGGCTTTCGCCCGCGAGGCTCTGCCGCAACCTCTTCATGCGATCAATGCCCCAGAACAGGTTCACTGCTGTTGGACGCGTTGCCGCCAGTGTCGCGCAAATCTCTTCAAATTCAGCGTCAAAGTTGGCATCGCTAGCCTGCAGTGCCCCGATTGCAACTCCCATCGCAGCAGCCACTCCAATTGCTGGCGCACCACGAATGATCATCGTAAAGATCGCATTTGCCACTTCTTTGTAATTGCGGCAGAGGACGAATTCTTCCACATGCGGCAGGCGGGTTTGGTCGATCATCTCGACGCCCAGCGCGGTCCATCTTAAGGTCTCAATCATGAGCGGTTCAGTAAGTCTCCTTGTAAAATCGATCCAGCCATAAAGGTCATATTGTAGGTGGCGTGCGTTAGCGTTGATGCCGCTGTCGATCCCGTCCTGTGACGAATGATTCCGAACACGATGCTGGCCAAGGCCAGAATCAGCATCAGTTGCCATTTCCAGTTGTACTGTGGCCCATGTAGCAAGGCAAATGGAATCGCCGTCGCCATGATTCCCCCAGCCAGGCCCAGGCTGCGTACAAACAGAGGCTGGGCAAAGCCTCTAAAAATCAGTTCTTCAAACACGGGCCCAATTGTAGTGGCCGCCAGCCCAATCGCAATGACACTCAAGCGGTCTTTCATCAGCGCATCGATCGCCATGGTTTCAGGAGATGTCCTCAGGATGACCGCCAGTATGACCATGCTGATGGCCATAAGAGGCCCAAGCAGGGCTGTCAGCATCATGCGCCGCCAAGGTACGCGCCAATCCATTGCACGCCAGAAATCGAGTCCGTAACGGGAGTGAAGCAATAAAGAAAGACTGCCGATGACCCCAGCGTAAATCATGGTCTGGGAAATAGCTGTCACTACACCTTTTTGAGGAATCACAAACGACAGCAGCTTTGCCAAGAGTGCGGCAAAGACCAGGCAAGGCAGCAATGCTCCTAGTAAAAGGCCGAGATCCTCGTAGTTCCAGACTGGCTCTGAGTCGCTTGTGTCCATTCGTCTTTAGCCTTCGATCAACAGTGACGCCAGCAGCGGAACCATGATTTCATGATGCCCTGTGAGTGAATATCCTTTACCACCCGCCTTGGCGTGCGGACGCTCGACTACGTTCATTTTGGGCCGGTAATGCTGCAGAAAATCGAAATTGACGGTCGTAAAGTTTTCCAATGTCACGCCCAGGTTGCGCACGCTGCTGACCACCTTCAAGAAGACTTCCGGCAGTACAACAGCGCTGCCACAATTCACATACACGCCACCATTTGAGATCTCGCTAACGATACCGCACAGCAAACGGAAGTCATGATGCGTTCCACTGCCCAATGCTGCACCATCGGCAGCAGGGTGGGTGTGCGGGGTATCCGTCCCCATCGCCAGATGCACTGTCACGGGGATGCCTTGCTTCCAAGCCGAATAAAGCACACTCTGCTCTTTCATTTCCGGTTTGCCCACTGTATCCAGCTTTGCCCCGTAAGCCTCACCCAGACCGATCCCTTGCGCCATCGCCTCGGCTGCCGCCTCATTCATCCAGCAGCCAGTCTCTTCAGCGCTCCCAAAGCTGCCATCGGGCAGAACGGCTTCGACATCTTCGCTGGTTGCACCGCAGATACCAATCTCAAAATCATGAATGGACGTCGAGCCGTTCATCACAAAGGCCGTAATGAATCCCTTCTCCATCAAATCGATCAACACGGGTGCGAGGCCACACTTGATCACATGTCCGCCCATGCCCCAAAGCACGGGCTTACCCTTTTCGCGTGCATCCCGGATCGCCTTCACTACGGATCGCAGCGTATCAGCGGCCAGCAGCTTCGGCATTTTATCGAGCAGCGTCGAGATACTATCGCCCTTGCTGTGAACGCCCGCAAAATGTTCAATCTGCACCTTGCCGCCGCGCTCAAATACGCTCACTGTCTTAAGGCCCTTGAGATCCAGGGGCTGTTGCCTGTATTTGCTACTCAACGCTTGCCGCCTTTCTTGAGCAGCTTTGCCAGCGCCTGCCCGGTATAGCTCTTCTTGTTGGCGGCAATGTCTTCAGGCGTGCCGCAGGCCATCAATTTGCCGCCGCCTTCGCCGCCCTCGGGGCCCAAATCGAGAATCCAGTCTGCACTCTTGATCACGTCCAGATTGTGTTCGATCACCAGCACCGTGTTGCCCAGATCCACCAGCTTCTGTAGAACCTCAAGCAACCGCCTTACGTCTTCAAAATGCAGGCCGGTTGTTGGCTCATCCAGGATGTAGATGGTTCTCCCGGTCTGACGCTTGCTCAATTCCTTGGCCAGCTTGATGCGCTGCGCCTCACCGCCGCTCAGGGTGGTTGAGCTTTGACCGAGATGCAGGTAGCCAAGGCCCACATCCACCAGCGTATCGAGCTTCACGGAGATGTTTGGAATATTGGCTAGCAGAGGTGCCGCGTCTTCAATTGTCGTGTCGAGCAAGTCGGCGATGCTCTTGCCCTTGAACTTCACTTGCAGCGTTTCATGGTTGTACCGCTTGCCTCTGCAGACGTCGCACGTCACAAAGACATCCGGCAGGAAGTTCATCTCGATGCGCTTCATGCCGTCGCCCCGACAGGATTCGCACCTTCCACCCTTCACGTTAAAACTGAAGCGGCCGCCCTTGTAGCCTCGTTCGCGGCTTTCCGGCAACATGGCATAAAGCTCGCGAATCGGCCCAAAGACTTGCGTATATGTGGCCGGGTTTGACCTCGGCGTGCGTCCAATCGCAGCTTGATCGATTTCCACAACCTTGTCGATTTCACCCAGCCCCATGATGCGCTCATGCTTGCCTGCGTCAGCCTTTGAGCCATAAATAAACTTCGATAGAGACCGGTAAAGGATATCGTTCACCAGTGTCGATTTGCCACTGCCCGATACGCCCGTGACGGCAATCAACATCCCTAGTGGAAATTCCGCGTCGACATTCTTGAGGTTGTGCTCGGTGGCATTCAAAACCTTCAGTCGCTTGCCATTACCGATCCGCCGCACGCTAGGCACGGCGATCTCAAGCTCGCCGCTCAGGTACTGGCCAGTCAGGCTGCCCTTGGTCTTGGCGATCTGCGCAGCGGTGCCAACGGCCACTACTTCACCACCCAGCCGGCCCGCACCCGGCCCGAGATCAATCACATAGTCGGCCCGCTCGATTGTGTCCTGATCGTGCTCTACAACGAGCACAGTGTTGCCCATGTCGCGCAACTTCTCAAGCGTCTCAAGTAAACGGTCATTGTCACGCGAATGCAGGCCAATTGATGGCTCATCCAGCACGTACAACACACCGCGCAATTGGCTGCCGATCTGCGTCGCAAGGCGAATGCGTTGTGCCTCGCCGCCGCTCAATGTCTGAGCGCTGCGCTCCATGCTTAAATAATCCAGCCCCACGTTTTCGAGAAACTGCAGCCTCGTACGGATCTCGTGCAGCACTCCCCCAGCGATTTCGTCTTCTCGCTTAGCCAGCTTCCAGCCTTGCGCCGTCTCATTGGCCCGCTTGACGCTCATGGCTGAGAAATCACTCACCGTAACGCCCTTCACCTTAACTGCGAGGCTCGCCGGCTGCAACCGCTTTCCATGACAGCCCGGGCAATCCTGCGAAGTCATGAAGTCGCTCAAGTAATCGCGATACGTATCAGTTGCGCTCTCAAGATTATCGCTGAGCAGCTTCAGGATCCCCGGGAATGCGCCCTTGCCATTCATCAGAATCTCCCGTTGTGCCTCAGTCATCGCATCCCACGGCTTGGCGAGATCGATGTTGTTCTTCCAGGCAGCATCTGTGACGCGCTGCCCCACATAATTCGAAGTCGCCCCCGGCCCGAGACCTCCATCAAAGAGCGGACGTGCCGCATCGACAATCACTTTGTCCGGGTCAAAGCTCCACATACTGCCCAAGCCGTTGCACTCCGGGCAAGCCCCATAAGGGCTATTGAAGCTGAAGCTGCGCGGCTCAAGCACCGGTACACTGGTGCCGCAATCGGGGCACGCCATCTTCTGAGAATAGAGCCGCTCTTCAGGCTCCGCCGCGCCATCGCCTAAAATACTCACTAACACCAAACCCTCGGCCAGCTTGGTTGCCGTCTCGATTGAGGCCTCAAGCCGCTTGCTAATGTCAGGCTTCAAAACCAGACGATCCACCACCACCTCAATCGTGTGGTTCTTGCGCTTGTCCAGCAGAATCTCGTCTTCGAGATTCCGCATCACGCCGTCGACCCTGGCCTTCACAAAACCCTGCCGCGCAAACTTCTCCAGCTCCTTCTTGTACTCGCCCTTGCGCCCGCGCACGATCGGCGCAAGAATCATGACCCGAGTATTCTCGGGAATCTCGGCAATACGTTCCAGAATCTGCGCGGTCGATTGCCGGCTGATCTCCGTTCCGCAATTCGGGCAATGCGGCGTGCCGATGGATGAATAGAGCAGCCGTACGTAGTCGTAAATCTCGGTGATCGTGCCGACTGTAGAGCGCGGGCTCCGCGAAGTCGTCTTCTGCTCAATCGAGATCGCCGGGCTTAAGCCCTCGATCGAATCCACCTCAGGCCGCTCCATCTGATCGAGAAACTGCCGTGCATATGGCGAAAGCGTCTCAACATAACGCCGCTGCCCTTCCGCATAGATTGTGTCAAACGCCAGCGATGACTTGCCGCTGCCGCTCAAACCCGTAATCACCGTCAATGAGTTGCGAGGAATCTCAACATCAATGCTCTTGAGATTGTGTTGCCGCGCTCCGTGAACGCTAATTTTTTTGAGCATAATAGTCTGGCCTCACCTTCTCGATGATTTGTTTTACTGGACGCTCCAGCATCTCGAATGCCGGCTGCGGATAAATTCCGATCCCAATTGCTGCGATCAGCAGCGGCAAGACCACTGCCCACTCGCGCACAGTTAAATCTGGCAACCCAATATCCTTCGCCTTAGTTTCGCCTAGCGACACTCTTTGATAGCACCACAACAAGTAGGCCACCGTCAGCACAATTCCAAGACCCGCCCACAGCGCCCAATAGACGCTCATTTCATAAGCGCCAGTCAGGATCCGCACTTCTCCCACAAACCCGTTCAGCGGAGGCAACCCCATCGAACTTACAGCCGCCAGCAGAAACACAATCGAAAATGCTGGCATCGGCCCAAAGATGCCGCCATACTCTGAGATCTCGCGCGTGTGCCGCCGCTCGTACATCAAGCCCACCAGCAAAAAGAGCAGCCCGGTGGAGATGCCGTGGTTGATCTGTTGCAACATGCTGCCCGAGATCCCTGCCGGGTTCAGCGAGAACATGCCGAGCATGCAGAAGCCCATATGGCTCACGCTCGAATACGCGATCAGCCGCTTCCAGTCCTTCTGCTTCAGGCACACCAGCGCTCCATATACAATCGCGATCAGCGCCAGCACGCTCATCCACCACAGCACGTTCGCCTGCTTCGCTGCCTCAGGCACACCGGGCAGCACTAGGCGCAAGAACCCGTAGGTGCCCATCTTCAACATCACGCTGGCCAGATAAACGCTGCCGGCCGTTGGGGCCTCGGTATGGGCATCGGGTAACCAGGTATGAAATGGCACCATCGGCACCTTCACCGCGAAGCCCGCAAACATCAGCCAGAAGATCCACAGCCCCAGATCGCCTTCCGGCTTGGTAGCCCACAGCGCCGGCATACTGAAGCTGAAGAAGCCGGTCTGACGCCAATGTTCAAAGTAAAGCAGCAACAATCCAAGCAGCAACAACATGCTGCCAGCCACGGTATAGATTAGAAATTTCATCGCCGCCGCACGCCGCTTCTCGCCACCCCAAATCGCGATCAAGAAGAACATTGGGATGAGCGACGCCTCAAAGAACACAAAGAACAAAAGCGCATCCACCGACAAAAAAACACCCGTGACGCAAGTCTGCAAGATCAGCAGCGCGACGTAGAATTCCTTAAGCCGCTCGTCAATTGCATTCCAGCTTGCCAGGCAGGCGAGAAAACCAACTCCCCCAGTCATCGCCACCAGCAGCATCGAATAGCCATCCACACCCAAGAAGAACTCCGCTCCAATCGAAGGAATCCAGGGCAGGCGCTGAATGAATTGCAGATCCTTGCCCGAGTCAAAGAAGCCCAACAGGCCAATCGTCCACAACGCATTCAAACCCAGCACCAGATTCGCCCAAAACTTGATCAAAACTGGCTTCGACCCAGGCAGAAGAGTGAGGATTAACCCACCCAGCATTGGGAAGAACAGAATCAAGGTGAGATTATCGGCCATGAAAAAAAGAGGAGGGCGGCCCGAGCAACAGGCCGCCCTCCATCTAGTTTAGCTGGTGAAAGACCGCTTACTGGTAAGTCACCGACTTCGTGATCACGGTTGTTGAAAGGATCGTGCCGGTATCGATTCCCGGTGCGGTGAATTCTCGCACTGCACTCACGCCACCTACGCCCAAAATTCCGGTAGGCGCAAGGCTGAGTCCCCCACCGGTTGGCGATGGCGGCAAGGCAAGCAGCACAACTGACGGAACGTTGAACGATCCAACACTGGCCCGCTCCATGCAAGTGAAGAATCCAGTAACTGCATTCTCGGACGCTTCGCTAAGAGAATAGCCATAGATCTGAACGAAACCGTTCGGGTCACCACCAGTCCACGTGACAGGCAAACCTTGAGCGCGGTTCACTGTGGTCGTGGCCGCTTTATTGGTCCAGTTGATGTTGGCGGGCAAGGTGAAAGTGGCGTTAAACGCACCAACATCGGGGCCGCCGCTTCCATTGTTGAACGTGTAAGTGCCGGCAACCAAATAGCCGTCGGGGTCGCCACTGGTAGGTACTCCGGGAATCGCTATTCCTCCCGATGCCAGGGTTTCACTATAGGTGCCAACGAACATCGGAATGGCCTTCAGCGTCTTTGCACCTTTCGGCCCATTGACGTTAATGAGTGCGCCGGCATTGAGGCCGCGCGGTTGAATTGGATCCACCGGTGTCAACTGTTCGCTCGTGCCAACAAAGACATAGCATGTGCCGATGCTCGAAACACCCGAATTGCCGAGTTGCGCGCCGCTATTGATCGTTTGCGCTGTGTATTCAACAAAATCTGCAATTCCTTGATCGGTCTTGATATTCTGCGTACCAACGAAAGGCAGTGTGAGTTCGAGATCTGCCCGCACCAGGGCAATTGAGCCAATTTTGCAATTCCCACCATTAGAAACCCGGTCCAAACACGCGCTAGACAATCCAAGCGGATCCTGGCAAGTTCCGCCATTGGGAGCGATTGCAATCGTCGTGTAGTTGCTCACCACATTGCCAATCTTGATCGCTACTGGAATGGAACAGCCTTCTGCTCCGCCTGGCACCACAAAATTGACCTGGTCGAGGCCGGCAAAGCCAGGTGCCCGGCCAGCATAAGCGACATTCGCTCTCCGTCCACCGACAAACAACTCGACATTTGCTTGATTGATCGCTACTGCCGGAGCTGCTCCATTATCCGGAGTGCCTGCAGGCAGCGGGCCCAGACCCGTGCCATACATGATCAACGTCTGCCCCGGCCGGGCCGACTTGAGCGCAGTGTTCACTGGTTGCGACGTTGCCGATTCAAAGTTCGTGATCACACCTGGCCCGCTGCCACCCTGATTCAAACTGAAGGTTCCAAAGGAACTGCCGACCACGCGAACACTGCGCGGCGCGCTGGTCTGTCCGCCAAAAGAAACCGTCAGCGTTGCATTGCCCACTGGCGTCATCGAAGGCAGAATTGCTGCTAGTTGGCCGGCAACCGTGTACACCAGAGGACAGTCCAGTGTCTGTCCGCCACTTGTAACCTTCACGCCGGTACCAGCCAATGTGTTTGGCAGAGGGAACCCAGCGAGAGCAATCGCCGCTGGACCCATCCTCGCCCCAAACACGACAAAGATCGAACCCTGTGCGATTGCGCCACCGGGAAGCTTTGAGCTGATGTAGCTCGCCGCATTCAGGATTCCTCCATCATTTACAACTGGTTGTGCAAAAAGCGATGTACTCGCCGCCGCTAAGACTACATACAAAAGATGTCTACTCATGGCTTCATGATATACGGGCTGCACACTTAGATAAAGGATCAAATTTCACTGAAGCGCTTCAAATAATGCACTCGGGAGTATGCAAGCGAAAAACCACACCGCGCATAGTTCCTCTGAGATCCGCTTCCCTGCGCGACTTCGCAATGCACCCACCCAATTCCATCGTCAAACGCCCTCTGAATGCGGGCGCGGATCAAACGATGTTGTAAACCTTTACCCCGCCAGGCTTCAAGAGTCCCGTCGCCGGCGAGCAATCCCGCCCCGGCAAGATAGATGAGCTGTCCTGCTGCCACCAACTCGCCATCCTCCCAATGCCCGGCGTTCAAGATTCCCTTACCGCCAAACATCATCCGTCCCATCGCCATTCCAGTCTCATTCAGCTCACCAAAAAACGAGAGACAGAGCACCCTGGCACAAGCCTCAACGTCCATCACCTCATCGATCTGTTCCCCAAGATCCTCGCTCGGCCGCGCCATCAAATCCTCAATGCCTACTCTTTCAAAACACAGGGCTTGAAGATCGATCAAACACGCCGCTTCCACCCAAGGTGCCAGTTCTAACACCGCATCCTTCTTGCGGTCAAAGTAAAACTCCACCACCTTGTTCAATTCCGTCCGGCCCACTTGACCATCCATTCCCTTTACCGCATTCACCGGTGAATCAGAGTCGACAAAACCTGCCACCCCGCCACCCACTTCAATCAACTCTCCACCCGAGGCCCGCGCGAAACGCCGCATTACCTCCGCTGCACAAGGTTCAAAATTCGTCATGCTTCCTTGGGCCCGATTCCCAGCGCCCTCATCTTCCGGTACAGATGACTTCTCTCTAGCCCCAACAATTCTGCGGTCTTCGTCACATTTCCACCCGTCTCATCCAGTTTCTTAAAGATGTAATCCCGCTCAGCCGCCTCACGCACTTCCTGCAAGCTTCCAAAGCGTTCTTGCGGGCGCTCCAGCACATTGCGCTTCAGCGAATTCAGTGGAATCTGACGCGCTTCGACGCGCGTCTGCGGGTTCATGATCACGATCCGCTCCATCAGATTCTTCAGCTCTCGAACATTTCCCGGCCATGCATATTCATCAAGCACACGGTACGCTTCTGCTGTCAGTTCTTTGGCTTTACGCCCATAATCCGTGGTGAACTCATGTAAAAAGTGATCCGCCAGCAGCCGGATATCCTCTACCCTCTCTCGCAGCGGCGGCACATGAAACGGAATTACATTCAAGCGATAAAACAGATCCTCGCGAAAATTCCCACGCTCGATCTCATCCTCAAGATTCTTGTTCGTTGCCGCAATCACCCTCACGTCAGAACGAATACTCTCTTCGGCCCCCAATGGCTCGAAGCGCCCTTCATCGAGCACACGCAAAACCTTTGCCTGCGTCTTCAAACTCATATCGCCCACTTCATCGAGAAAGAGCGTGCCGCCATCGGCCTTCTCAAACTTGCCAATCTTGTCGTCGGCCGCGCCAGCAAAGCTCCCCCTGCGATGCCCGAACAATTCGCTCTCAATCAGATCCTCTGGAATCGCCGCGCAGTTCACCTCAACAAAGGGTCCCTGCATCCGCGGAGAAAACCGGTGAATCGCATGCGCTACCAGCTCTTTGCCGCTGCCACTCTCGCCATAGATCAGTACTCGCCCATTCGTCTTGGCCATCAATTCGAGCTGCTGCCGCAAGGCACGCAGCGGTACACTTTCGCCCAGAATCCGCCGCTCTTCGCCGCTCGCTCCCTTGAGCCGCTCTACTTCTACTTCGAGCTTTCTCTGCTTCAACGCGTTCTGGATCGTCACGGTCACTTTCTCGATCGTTAGCGGCTTCTCAAGAAAATCAAACGCCCCCATCTTGGTTGCTCTTACTGCCGTTTCGATATTGCCATGCCCGCTGATCATGACCACGTTTGGCCGTTCACTCAACGGCATCTTCTGAATCCGCTCCAGCGTCTCCAGGCCATCGATCCCCGGCAGCCAAACATCCAGCAACACCACTTCATAGCTGCGCTTCTGCAATTCCTCCAGTGCATCTTCGCCCCGCCCTAAGGCGAGCACGCTGTATCCCTCATCCTCAAGCACGCCTCGCAACGATTCTTGAATCCCCTGCTCGTCGTCTACTACTAGAATTTGAATATGCTTCAAGCCCTCGCCTCCACTTGTATCTCGCTGGACACATCCGTTTCTGGTGTCGTCCAGGCCGGAATCTCAACCACAAATCGCGCACCAGCCGGCTGATTATCTTCGACGCGAATCTGAGCATGGTGTTCGCTCAGGATGTGATTCACGATGGCCAGCCCCAAGCCCGTTCCGCGACCCTTGGTTGAAAAATAAGGCAAAAATAGCTTTTCCCGGTCATCGGCTGAAACTCCTCCTCCACTGTCGGAGACTACCAGCTCTACACTTTCGTTTCCCAGATTGTGAGTTCCTACATAAAGCCGCTTGACCAGCGCATCCTGCATTGCTTCCGCCGCATTGTCCACCAGGTTCACAACCACACGCTTCAACTGTTCAGCATCTGCATTTACTAAAGGCAAAGAAGCCCCCAATGCCACCCGAACCTCAATCCCCTCCAGTCTCCCTGCAAATACCTGCATCGCATTCTCCACAATTGCATTCAAAGACAGCGGCACCATCTGTGCGGCAGGAAATCTTGCGAACTGCGAGAACTCATCCACCAGCGCACGCACACTCTCCACCTCCCGGCTAATCATCTGAGAACACTCACGCAGGATCCGGGCATTTTCAGGCGCAATCGCCACTTTATCCAGTTGCCGCGCAATTCGTTCCGCACTCAAAGCAATTGGCGTCAGAGGGTTCTTGATCTCATGCGCTACCCGGCGAGCCACTTCATGCCAGGCCGCCTGCTTCTGCGCACGCAACAATTCGCTCGTATCTTCGATGACAATAACAAAAGGCGAACCCGGATTTTCCTCTACCGTCGAAACTGTGACACCCAGGTGCAGCCGCCGGCCTTCCTTTACAAAGTCAAATTGCCGCATCGCGATGCCCGTACGGCGCGCCCGTTTCATCATGTAACGAAGTTCCGCCGCTTCCTCTTTGGGAAATAAATCGTCCAACCTCAGAGTCTGCTCAGCTTCGATCTCGGGGATGATTTGCCGCATTGCGCGATTGACGCGCAACACCCGCCCCTCGCCGCTCACCGACACCACACCAGTGGGAATATTCTCAAGAATCGCCTCGGTAAAGCGCCGCCGCCGCTCCAGTTCCTTGTCATTGGCCTCAAGCCCCTGTGTCATGTTGTTGAACCCGCGCACCAGCGTCGCCAACTCATCGGCCGCGTTGGTCTCTACCCGAAAGGCCAGATTGCCGTTACGTACTTCCTCGGCTCCCTTAAGTAAGGCTGCGATCGGCAAGCTGATCTGGCGAGCAAGCAACAATACTGCCCAGGTGGATAGAAACAGAATGAACAAACAAAGTAGCGCGAGCAGAAGCAGATAGAACTGCCAAAGCTCTTTACGGCTTACCTTCAGTTGGTCATACTGCGCAATGCTGTCGAGCAGCTTTTGGTGTTCGGCTTCGGCATTTGCCTCAAGATGCCCTCGCACCCAAACCGTCCCCAAACCGCCACCAACAACTGCCTTGGCCATCGGGAAACGCGTTGAGGTCCGCGTTGTGGAGCAAAGAGGCAATCGCCCGCCGTCTCTAGCTTCCAGTTGCGCTTCGGCGATTTCCTTCGCCACGCAAAATTGTTGCAGCACCGGCATAAGGCTCTTGTCCCCGCGCGCATAATCTGCCACTTCGGGCCGGCTGGCCAGTAACTCTGCCTGTGCCCTGGCCTCACCCTCCGCCCCGCGTTCAAGCGCCATCGTCATCCCTACCAGCGTTGTATTCGCATTCAACGCCGGGCGGCTAAACCATTTGTCCAGGTTGCGATTCAACACATACACGCTAAACACAGCAAAGAAAAACACCGGCAGAATTGTAATTCCCAGCGCCGCCACCAGAAGCTTGGTGCGCAGCCGCGACCCCTCCCGATTCTGTTGCCTCTCCAGATAAATCTTGATGAAGCTGCGAAGCAGCAAGAACCCAATCAACACCGTCAACAGAAACACCACTGTTGAGACGCCCCAGAAAATCGTGACCTGCTCCGGCCCATCGGGAGTGACATTGCCCAAACTAAAGCTGCCCTGCCACACCAGCAGGCCCACCAGCACTGTCAGCAACAATGCGCCGAGTCCGTAGAGCAGTTTGCGCTTCATGCTTCCACTCTACTCATCTCGAAGAACGGTGTCGATGCTGAAAGCCGGCAGACAGATCGCGATGTACTCACAACCCTCCGCCCCTGGAGTCGAATAACGAATCCACTCGCCCGCCAAAGTCTTCACGGCCTGCCCCGCACTTAATTCCATCACCCCGCCTTTGTGCTCTACGCGCATCGTCCCGCGCAACACTACGGTCCACTCGTCAAACTGCGGCGTCTGCCCAGGCTCGCTCCAACCGCCCGGGCTGCGCATATGAGCCACACTCAAGCGCTTCTCGCTTGTATTTAAGCGGCCCACATACTCGTCGATCCTCTTGCCTCCCGGCACTGGAATCGTCGTCGGACCGGCAATCAGTTCTGGCATCCTTAAGCTCCTTCTACCATCATGGCTCCCCATTGAAAACCCGCACCAAATGCCGCAAACACAATCGGGCCATCCCATCCACCATCCCACTCGCTAGCCGCAATCAACATTGAAGCTGAACTTGTATTCCCGTACCGCGCGATGTTGCTATAAAACTTCGATACATCGACACCCACCGTCTGGGCAATCTTGGCCAGCAGATTCGCATTCGCCTGATGCATCAGGAAGACACGCACATCCCCTGCTGCGACACCACGCCGGGCTAGCAACGTAGCAATCGCCGCCGGCACCTTACGCGCCGCATGCAGGATCACCATCCGTCCATTCATGTACACGGGCGATCCAAACTCAAGCTTCAATTCTCCTGCTGCGGACCCATCGGTACCAAGTTCAAAATCCACCATCCGTGCAAAGCCCTGATCGCGATCCACAACACAAGCTCCGGCCCCATCGCCAAAGAGCATGGCTGTGCCTTTCTCCATGGGAGCTATCATCACTGCGCCGCTCATCTTCTCGGCTGCCACAACCAACACCTTGCCCACACGAGGCACCCACTCAAAAGCCTGCGCCATCGCAAACAACGCACCCACACTTGCCATCGACACATCCATTGCGATAGCCTGCGGCGCTGCCAACTGAAATTGCACTTCGCTTGCCGGCCCCGGGAATCGCCGTTCTGAACTCCCGCTTGCCACCAGAATCAGCCCCAGTTCTGTAGCTGCTACGCCGCTTTTGTTCAGAGCATCGCGACCAGCAGCAACCGCCATCGAGGCCACACTCTCACCCTCACGCGCAAAATGTCGCGTCTCGATACCAGACATCTCGCGAATCCAGTCGGGCTCTGCACCAAGCAGAGCTCCCATCTCGACATTGTCAACCACGCGCTCGGGAAGATATCGCCCAAACCCGCGCAGAAACGCCACTGCTTAAGTCCTTGCCTCCACGTATTCGGTGATCCGGTCGATCGTATCGAACTTGCGTGGATTCAAATCCCCATCCGGGACACTGATGTCGTATTCCTTCTCAAGCTTGGTAATCAAATCGGTCAGCCCAAAGCTATCGAGCAGCCCACTGTCGAACAAGCTCTCGCCGGAGCCAATCTGAATCGGCTTGCCCGCAATCTCTGACAAGATCTCCGTAATTCTCTCTTGCTTCATCGTTGTTGCCATTCCCCTCGCTAAAGACCTTCTGACGGATCTTCCTGAATTCTTCGTAGTGGGCGATCAGATCCTTATACAAGGTTTCGCCCACCAACCGGTAACCCGGGCCAGTCAGGTGTACAAAATCGCCCTGCGCAAACCCGGCATAAACCCAGCGCTTCATCGCGCCATTGCCGCCCATCCGCTCACGCAGATCCCAGAACGCGGCTCCAACCTCAAGCGCAACTTCCCGTTGCACCTCACTAATCATGTCCAGTTTCGGCAACGGGCCCCACAAGCGGTTCACTCGTTGTGCCCTGTCTGGAGGGCCCACAACTAAAAAACTCGCCCCAGGTACCATTGCCCTGTATCGCATTAACACCTCGCGAAACATCGCCCGGTAGCTTTCTGGCGTCCAGTCCCTCTGGCCCGCCTCGTTTGTTCCATAGGCAAAGACAATCAGCCCCGGATTCCGTTTCTCTAAATGCTCCCGCAGTTGTCCTTCTTCCCAACGCAAACTCACATTCGCCTGTGCACCATTGATCCCCAACGTCTCCCAAGTCAACCCGCGTCCGCGCTCCGTGACCCATCCAAACAACTTCACCGGCGCATTCGTGATCGTCTCCACCGTAAACCGCTTCACGCCTGCTGGCACGCTCATGCTCCAGTATCCTGGCCCGAGAGCACCGTTGGTCTCAACCGTCGCTGCCTCTCCCCCGTCCACAAACACCCGGAAGCTCCCGCCACCCGGCTGCTTTAAGAAGTACAACTCAACCTTGTTTCCATCCGCATCGAGATAAATCATCTCGCCCGCCCGCTCACTGGTAATGGATGCCCCGCCCAGCCCGTAGTAACCGTCAGTCCCTTTTGTCAGCAACCCTTGGGTCTCCCACTGCGAGCTCTGCCAGGTCTTCACATCAAAGCGGCGATACCCGTTGAAAGGCCGCCCTGCCAGGCTATACCCCGCGCCACCATCTCCAAACCGCACTTGAAACATCGTCCGTAACTGGTTCGCCCAGTCGTCGCTTGCCGTGTGCGAGTCGCCATATTGCAGAACACTCAGTGTTTTCTCTGGCCCGGAGCTTTGTTCCAGTTGCCAGAGCTGTTCAAAGAAGGGAACCAGCGCCGCTGAATTTTCTACTGCCGCTGCGGCAACCGCATCCATCGCGCCGGCAACATATTCTTGCGACGCCTCTTTGATTCTGGCGCTCACCACAGGTGCCCTGGCAACCACCTTCCGCTTCTTGGCAGCAACCGTTTTTTTCTTGGACTTCTTCACCGCAGGCTTCTTCGTCGCCCCTGCCCCCCAACCGGCAAGGCCAAGCGTAAGAGCCGCAACTATAAGTCCGCGGAGCAGCATTCATCTCAATCTTCTCAAACTCCGGCATCATAGAAGTAGATGTTGTCCCGTCGCGCCTTCCTCTTCCAATCCCCACCTCTCCTCGCGCAGGACGTCACCTTCTCTACCGGCGTCAACGTCATCAACCTCCTCGCCACCGTGCGCGACAAACAGGGCAACCTGATTCAGACCCTGAAGCAGGAAGATTTCCAGCTCTCAGAAACCAGTAAACCTCAAAAAATCACCTACTTTGCCCAGCAATCTGACCTGCCGCTCCGGCTTGGCCTCCTGATCGACACCAGTATGAGCCAGGAGAAAGTAATCCCCGCCGAGCGCGCCGCTGCCTACCGTTTTCTCGACACCGTCTTGCGAGAAAAGCTCGACAAGATCTTCCTGATCCAGTTCGATACCTTGGCCCGCGTCCGCCTCGGCTTCAGCACCAACCGCTCGCAACTGGAAACCACGCTCAACGATATCGACACGCCTACCCGCAAAGAACTCCGCGCCTCCGGCGGCTCCGGTACCTCCCTTTTCGACGCCGTAGCCTCCGGTGCCGAGCTGATGAAAGCCGAATCCGGCCGCAAAGCTCTGATTGTTCTCTCGGACGGCGTAGATTCCTCAAGCGACCATACCCTTCCCATGGCGATTGAAGCCGCCCTCCGGGCCGACACTCTGATTTACACGATTTACTTCACCGATTCGGGCTTCTACAGCGGAGGCTTCGGAGTTCCAGACGGCCGGGCGGTAATGAGCCGTCTTTCCAAAGAAACCGGAGCCGGAGCCTTCGAAGTCAACAAGAAGCGATCTATAGACCAGATCTTCGCCGCCATCGAGCAAGAGTTAAGAAGCCAATACAGCATCGGGTACGTCTCAGACATCCCGGTCGGCTACCCTGCGTTTCGTAAGATCCAGCTCACCACCAAGCAACGAGGCCTTAGCGTCCATACCCGCGACGGCTATTGGCCCAAGCGACCTTAGACAAAAACATCAGAGTAGTGTCCCCAATTTTGAGGAAATCGCGCTTTCTGTATTAAGGAGACGCTGATGCCTAATTTGCATTTGCTTGCCACGCCAATCCCTAGCGCCCAGGTACCGGCCCTCGCGCCAGCCTTTGAACGCATGCAGGGCAACGTTTTGAAATCCCACGGTCGCGACCACGCCGTCAACATTTTTGTCCAATTCACCAAGCCCAAGGGAAAAGTAAAAAGCTTCCTCAAAAGCTATGGTCCAAAACTAACCACTCTTGCCAAACAACTCGAAGAGCGACGCGAATTCAAACACTCTGGCCTCGAAGGCGAACTCTATCGCGGGCTCCTCTTGACCGCCAAAGGCCTGACACATATCGGTGCCAGCCTTGCGGGCTTTCCGCCAGTCTTCCAGGGCGGCATGAAGGCCGCCATCCCTCGACTCAATGACCCCGCCCTCGCCAACTGGGATTCCGGCTTCCAACAGGACATCCATGCCATGTTTATCCTGGCTGACGACGACCGGCACTTCCTTTCACGTGAAGCCCGCTTGCTCATCAAGGAGATCAAGACGGTCGGTAGCGTAGTTCAGATCGAGACCGGCCACGGTCGCCGAAACGCCAATGGCGATCACATCGAGCATTTCGGCTATGTCGACGGTCGCAGCCAGCCAGTATTCTTCGAAGAGGAAGTCCTGTCCGAACAAAACAGTGAAGGTATTGGCAAATGGGATCCCTCCGCCGGCCCAAACCTCGTCCTCGTGAAGGACCCCCTCGACACACATCCCGAATCTTACGGCAGCTTTTTTGTCTTTCGGAAACTCGATCAGAACGTGCGCGCTTTCAAAGAAGCCGAAGAAGCTCTGGGCGAGGCCATGGACAACGCTGACGCCGAAATTGCAGGCGCGCAAGTAGTCGGCCGCTTCGAAAATGGAGCTCCTGTCACCATCGCGGCTGTTGCCGGAATGACACCAGGCGGAGGCGCGCCCGTGCTCACTCCGGTCACAGACCTTCCTGTAACTGGCCCACCCAACAATTTCAACTACGACGATGACGCAACTGGCCTGCGCTGCCCATTCCATGCTCACATCCGCAAGACTAACCCCCGCGGAAGCAGCCCTGGAGGTTTAGCTTTTGATCGTACCAAGAGAATCGCCCGCCGGGGCATTCCTTACGGCGACCGTCCCGACAAAGAAGAGCCCACGGTTGACCTAATGCCGGGTAAAGACGTTGGGCTGCTTTTCGCCTGCTTCGTCTCCGACATTGGCGGCCAGTTTGAATTCATGCAGGCCGCGTGGGCTAACAACCCAAATTTCCCGCACGGAAACGACGGCATCGACCCGATCATCGGGCAAAACCCTGCCTTCAACCCGCAGGCCTGGTCCAAGCGGTATGGGCAGTCGATTCCGCTCGATACGCCCACCGATTTCAAACACTTCATCACGATGCGCGGTGGCGAGTACTTCTACGCTCCCTCGATCCCATTTTTCCTTTAGACCAAGGAGAACGAAAAGGCCGCCTAAGTTCGCCTTGGTCTAAAGACCTTTACGGCTTTTCGCCGGGCTTGATCCGCCGAAAACCGCCCGGTTTGGCTTCCTCGGCAGGTTTTGGTTCTTCCACCTTCACCGGCACTGCAGCGGGAACTACCTCAGGTTTTGCAGGTGCAGGCGTACCACCCACCTTGCGGAATCCACCACCGCCACTACCGGGCTCATCCACCGCCACCCGCCGCTTCGGCTTCGGCGCATCCTGCACCGAATCATCTGTCTGCGCCGGCGTCCTGACAACGACACTATCATTCGTGCCCGGATTCCGTCTCGTCACCGTCGGCGTCTCTTCATTTCTGTAGCCCGGCCCGCTCGTCGTTCCGCCTTCTGACACCACATAAGTAGGCCGGTACCGCAGCTCTGCATTTTGATAACGTCGCGTAGCAGCACCCGTCAGCGCGATCTGCACATTTCGCTTCTCGCCCTGCTTTACACCCTCGGGCGCATTAAAATACAGCGCGTAGCTCTGACGAATCCGTTCCAGCGTATCCTGCAATGCCGCCGCGTTATCGACAGTCATGCTGTCTCCGCCAGACGCACGGGCAATTTCTTCTGTACCGGCTGACTTCAACCGGCCATTGCCGATCACTACCGGCCCATTGCCGCCACCGGGGTAACCCCCGCCAGGATTCCGTTGTGTTCCGGGGATTCCACCGCCGCCAAAAATAATGCCGCCCAAGCCGCCCCATCCACCGCCGTTGTTGCCGCCACCGGCACCGCCGCCGCGCCGCGAAGTGCCCGGATAGCGCTGCCCCATTCCACCACCCATGGCATCAGGCGCAATCAACGCGCTCATCACTGTATTGGCTTCTTCCAGCGCCCGGCCCACACCATACTCATCGGCATTGAATTCAGTACGGTCATCTGTCAGTATGACAATCCCACGCCGCGCCCCGGCACGGGAATTCCTCTGCATAAATTTCGTTGCGTCATAAATGGCGCGCGTAATATCGGTCCCGCCATTGAAGTGTTCGCGCTCAAGCAACCTCTCAAACCCGCGCACAATCTCGTCATGATTCTGGTTAAACGGCATGCTGGTGCGCGTGCTGCGGTCAAACACAAGAATCGCCACCCGGTCTTCATTCCCGAGCACACTCAACGCTTCATGCGCGGCGTTCGCAATCCGCTCTACATGCGGCCGCATGCTTCCACTCACATCGAGCAACAAAATCAGGTCCAGCGGAAGATTCTCCCGGCCAAAATTGACGATCTGGCGCACCGTCCCCGATTCCCGCAATTCAAAGTCTTCCCGCTGCAACTTGCCGATAACCTGGCCGGTTGCGCTCAACACCTGAACATCAACTCGAACGAGCGAAACATCGCTCTTAAACACAACAGGAGCGTCTTGGTATGCACTGAGTCCACTTGCCAGACTCAGCGCCAGGGCAGCCAGAGCGGTTTTGGAACAGACTGTGCGGGGCATTCACTCATTAGAACGCGTACCAGCCCCACATAGTTTCTACCTTTACAATCCTTAAAAGTTCTGAGCCAGCTCTGGAGGCCTTTTTCGTGTCTTGTAGCGGTTATAACCGTCGAGCATCGCCTTATACAACAGATTCCCTATAATCTTCGCCCCGCCCGGCATCGGGTGAATAAAATCTGCCCCTACCAGTCTCGGCTCTGAACTGTACCATTTCGCCATGGTTCCATTACCGCCCATCGCCTCAAAGGTATTAAAGAAGGCCACCCCTTCTTCTCTTGCCACTCGACTCTCGATCTCAACCAGACGCTGCAGCGCTGGCACGGTCTCAATCCGGCCTGAGGTATTCCTCTCCCCTCGATCCATCGGGCTCATCACCAGAATTCCCCTGCCAGGAAGCGCCACACGGATCCGCCGGATTGCCTCGCGAAGCTCTTTCTCAAAAACCTTGTCCACAAAGGCTGCGTACACGCTCTCATTGGTTCCGTAATTGATGACGACAACATCAGGTGCATAGTGATGCAATTGCTCCTGCCAATGCTCTTCCTCTAAAAACTTGGACAGCACACTGATGTAAGCGCCATTCAGACCCAGGCTGTCGTAAACCACTCCGGGCCCCGCCTTCAAAAAATCGACTCCATAGAGCCTCACTGTCCCGCCTTCCACCCGCACCGTCAGGTCCCGACAGGCATCCGGAACGGCGAACTCGGCAAACCCGTCCCCAACTTCGCCAGCGGTAGACTTTCCACCCATACGCTCCCCGCAAGCCTCAAGCACGATTTCGCCACCACCCAAAATCTGCCTGTACCCTAACTCGACTCGCGTCGTTCCCCCATCCTTCAAACGGAATCTTGCCCTCGCCCCAGGCCCACCCCGAACACTCACCCCGCCGTAACCGTAAAACCCATCCTTGTTACGCACCAGATTGGACGCCTCAATGTCCCAGCCGCTGGAATCACTCTCTACCCCGCGATGTCCATACCAGGCCCACGGTTTTGCCATCAAGTAATAGCCGTGGCCGGCATCGCCAAAGCGTTTCTGCAACAGAGCTCTGACATCGGCTGTAATCAGGTCGGCTGTTGTTGGGGAATCGCCATAGTGAGCCAGTCGTACTCTCGCCCCCGGCGTACCGCTCTCCACTCGTTCGATCGCTTCGTAAAAAGCACCCAGGCTGTTGGCTGGGTCGCTCAAGGGCTCAACCCGTTCTCTTACCTGTTGCTTCTTTTCCAGCGGGCGGCCCGCTTTCAGAACTGCTTCCGCGATTGGTGCAGGTGGCATAGCGCGGCTCGGCACAAAGTCCGCCACCTGCTTGACAGCATCCCAATTCATCAGGCGGTAATTCTTCAGCTCCGGGGAATACGCAAGGCCGGCCACCATGCAAAACATGGTCAATACCGTCCAGAATGTCTTAGCCGGAAACTCCATAACTCCCTTAGAACTGCGTGTATACAAAGGGGGCACTGCCCGTTGCTGCCACGTACTTGATGCTCAATGCCAGCAAGAGCAACAAAATCGCCTGCGCAAAGAACGGAGTCCGCGCAAATAGGCTCTCTGACTCCTCCAGCCACTTCTTCGGCGCATAGTGTCCGGCAATTGCGATCCCGGCAATCAGCAGTATCGTTCCGCTCAAGTTTGCCGCAGACCAACTCAGGCTGCCGATCTGTGTCAGTATTTCCATTGCATTCTCCAGGCTGGCCGCCCGAAAGAAAACCCAGCCGAGGCAGACAAACTGAACGGTCCAGAAGCAGGCCAGAGCCCGGCTCACAGGATGATCCCATTTCGACGCTCCGCGCCAGGTCTGCCAAGCCCGGCATGCGGCCAGACCCAGCCCATGCAAGATTCCCCAAATTACAAAATTCCAGGTTGCTCCGTGCCAGAAGCCGCCAATCACCATTGTAAATATCAACGCCACATAGGGCATCAGCTTGCCTCGCAGCCCCGGGAACGAGAAGTAGACATAGTCGCGCAGCCAAGTCGACAGGCTGATATGCCATCTCCGCCAAAAGTCTGCGATATTTGCCGCCGCATAGGGCATGTTGAAGTTTTGCGGCACCTTCAGGCCTAGCAGCAGTGCGCTCCCCATTGCGATATCGCTGTATCCCGAAAAATCGAAGTAAAGCTGCAACGCATAACCATATACAGCAGTTAGAACTTCGAGGCCGCTATAGAGTTTCGGAAAATCGAAAATCCGGTTCACAAGATTTTCAGCCAGATAATCGGCCACCAGGAGTTTTTTCATGGCCCCCAAGCCAATTAAGAACAACGCGCGTCCTCCATCGGTTGCGCTCAGCCGCTTCGGCTTCTCAAGCTGCGCGATCAGATTCGACACCCGCGTAATCGGCCCGGCCAAGATCGTGGGGAAGAAACTCACCGCAGTGAAGTGCGCAAGCAGGCTCGATGTCGCCTTGGCATCGCGGCGGTAGACGTCAAGCGTATAACTCAGTGCCTGGAAGCAATAAAAGCTCAGCCCAAGCGGGAAGACCCACTTCCAGTTCTTGTCCCAACCAGGCATGTATTTAAAAGCAGTCAGAATCCCCAGATTGGTCACCAGACTCAAGCCCAGCAGCGCGCGCCGCCACCAGTTCCGTTTGCTCGCCTGCATCCCAAGCCCGCAGAGATAATCCACCAGACTTGCCACCGGGATCAGCACCAGATAGAAAAGATCCCAGCGTGCATAGAAAAAGTAGCTGGCCCCCAGCACCACAGCGAGTGCCGGCAGACGCCAGCGGGCCACTGCCCAATAGCAGATGAAAACGCCCGCGAGAAATACGAAATACGCTGACGTTGTATTGAGCACCCTAGTAACTCTTGGTGAACTTGTTCCGCTGATTCAGAATCGTGAAGTGGCCGTCCGGCTTTGCCGTCACTTCAAAATGAAAGCCTCCCGGCGAAGTCAAATTCGCGATGTATGGGTCTTCGACGTTGTGATCTTTGCCAGCCTTGATCGAATAATGCAATTGCCAGAAATTCTTAAGGCCTGGCGCGGCGCGCATGCTATCAATTGCAGTTGCGTCTCCGCCCTTCTTATCGCCGTTATTCATGATCATCGCCTTTGATTCAATCGCGTGTACCAGCGCCGGGTTATTGCTTGCCCACATGCCATGATGGTTGGTCAGGTAGAGATCCACCTTGCCAACTTTGTTCAGCGGACAGGCCACCTCCATCTCTTTGTTCCAGGTCAGGTCAGCCAAATCCAGAAAGCGAAATTCACCAAACTTCAATAGAAACCCAATGCTGCGTGCGTTCTCGGTTGGGTCATCTTCCTTCCTGGTTGCTGCACCGCACAGCGGGTTATCGCCTGCGCCACGAGCCAGCGCCGACGCCTTGCCGTTTACCTCGCCACGGGCCGTGATCACTTCAATATCCAGCCCGGCTAGCGGAATCCGGTCGCCCGGCTTGACAATCAATTCCTTTGTCTTGGTCTTGGCTTCTTCATACTGTTTACTCAACTGTGCCGCGCCTTTGCCGGTTTCAGTATTAGTGCCGTGGCTGATCAGGTTTACTACTTTCATTTTGTCCATCAGTGTCGTGATGCCGCCCACATGGTCGGTGTGATAGTGCGTAATCAAAAGCCAATCAATCTGCTTGATCTTAGCCTTTTTCGCCACCATTGCAATCCGATCAGCATCGCGGCTGTTATTCCCGGGCCAACCGGTATCGACAAGCAGACTCTCGCCCTTTGGGGTCACGATCAGAGTACACTGCCCGCCCTCCACATCGATAAAGAAAATCTTCAGGTCTTTGGTGAAAGCGCTGCCCGCCAGGAGCATCATCAGAAGGAACGAGCCAAGAAGCTGTTGCATAGATCCAACCTATCATTCACACGGCTGAACTATCCACTCACCAAAGCCGTATACACTGATGAAAACGTAGATTATGCCTTTTTGTAGCAAATGTGGTTTCGAAGTCCAGTCCGGGGATCTTTTCTGCGGTCGCTGCGGTGCGCCTCAATCGGATGCTGCTGCTTCACCAAAACCGAAGTCTAAGAGCACGGCAAATGAACCCTTCTCAGGCATCGACGACAACACAGCAGCCGTCCTTTGCTACGTGCCCTTTCTCGGCTGGATCGCCTCCATCTACATTCTCTCGGTGGACCGCTTCCGCTCCAACAACACCGTTCGCTTCCACGCATTTCAGGGTCTTTATCTGTTTGTCGGCTGGCTCATCTACGATTGGGTGATTGAGAGTATTCTCTACGACATCGTCAGCCGCGCGTGGATCATCACCCGCGCTGTCAAACTCGGCCTCACCGCCCTCTGGCTCTTCTTGCTTTTCAAGACCAGCCAGCGTGAGACAATCCGGATTCCTTTCATCAGCGAACTGGCTGACAAGTCAGTTGCAGAGCAGCGCTAGAGATCTGCACAACCCCGCCAAAAGAAAAGCCCCCACTCCTTCGAGCGGGGGCCTGCTTTAAATGACGGGTTAGAACTGGTAACGGAGCAACATGACAATGCGACGGCCACCACCATTGGTATTCCACTGGTTGAGGAATGGTGCGGCGCTGAAGAAGGCGTTGGGGATGCCGAAGTCGCGTGAGTTGGCGAGGTTATAGAACTCGGCGCGGAAGTTCATGGCATGGCCCTCGAAGGGGATTCGGATCCTCTTGTTGAGCACCATGTCGACGTTGGCGATACCGTCGGCGCGCAGGATGTTACGGCCCGCATTGCCGATCGGATTTGCTGCGCTGAGGGCGCTAAAGAGCGTGCTGCGGACGGCGAAGAGGTCTTCCACTTTTTGCTTCGAGATGTCGAGAGTGGTTGCTACGTTGGGACGCAGGGCGTTGCCGATCAGAGCGTCGATGCCGGAGAGGCGGAAGCCCGGGTCGTTGCCGGCCAGAGGCGAGAAGGGGGCACCGGACTGGAAGGTGAGAAAGCCTCCTAGCTGCCAGCCACCGATGACATTCGAAATCAGCTTCTTCTGATCACGGCCGACGGGGACTTCCCAGATACCGTTGATCGAGAAGCGGTGGGGACGGTCATAGGTGGAGCGGCCTTTTTCGCCACGACGGTTGTAGCTGTCCTGAGAGACGGCAACTTCGCCAGCCACGGAGGAGTTGAAGATCTCGCTCTGGTCGTCAATGAATGCAGACCAGGTGTAATGAGCTGAGAACTGGTAGCCCTTGGAGAAGCGCTTCTCGATCGAGGTCTGCAGCGAGTGGTAGCTGGAAGATCCAGTATTCGCGCGAAGACGTAGCACGCCGCGAGTATTGTCAACCCGCTGGGTGCCGCCAGAGCCAGGGATGGTGGGGTTGCCGTCCACGCTCTGGAAGAGGGCCGTACCTTTAGTGGCGATGTAGCCGATGTTCATGGCGAAGCCACCAGCCAGTTCACGCTGGATGCCGATGCTGAACTGCTCAGCAAAGGGTGAGCGGAAGCTGTCGTTTACCAGGGTACGCGGGATGGTCATCAGATTGGCTGGCAGAGGCGCAGCAGCACCCTTGCGGATGCCATCGATTGTGGTGAAGGCCTGCGTGGAACGAGCCGGGCGCTGCAGCACATAGGTGAAGGGCCAGGCGGAATAGATGTTCAGGAGGATGTTGTTGAAGGCGAAGTCGTAGGTGCGGGAGTAGCCGCCACGAATAACAGTCTTGTTGTCGCCCAGCATGGAGCCGAGCGGACCCTTGAACTTGCCGAGGCGATAGTTGAAGCCGAAGCGTGGTGCCCAGTTGTTAACGTCGCGGGCGGGGCCTTTGTCGATGGCATAGCCGGTTCTGCCGCTGTTGGCCGAGACGATGCGGCTGTTCTCTTCGGAGAGCCAGTTAAAGGGGTTGCCGGGGGTTTCATAGCGCACACCGTAGGTGATAGTGAAGTTGCGTTTGACGCGCCATTCGTCCTGTGCGAAGAAAAAGGCGTCGTAGTAACGGTAGAATTGCCAGTTGCGAAGGCCCGGCTGGAGCTGGTTGATGGCCTGTACTTGGGCGACGTCATCGACGAAGTCTTGCAGGTTGTTGTACTGGAGGCGGCCACGCAAGGTGGGGTTAAAATCCTGGAACTGTTCGACGCGGCGGATGTCAAAGCCAAACTTCATCGAGTGCTTGCCGCGGATGACTCCGAAGTTGTCGGCGAGTTGGTAAGTGTTGGTTACTTGTGCCTGAGGCAGGTTGACGGCAAGACCGATACCGGTGCGCGAGTCAGCAGCGTTGAAGCCGGCGAGGCCGAGCGTGTTGATCTCAATGCTCGGGATGTTAAGGGAGCTGAGATCAGAGGCCGTAGTGGCACTGAACTGGCGCTGGTAGTTGAATCGGAGCTCGTTGAACATGCTTGAGGAAAGAGAGCTGGTGAGCGTTGAGTTGTAGGCCTGGCGGCGGGCCGGTACGAGCGAGGTGAGCCCAGCGGGGACAGCTTGGCCTGAGATCGTGACGCGGTCGTCATAAAGGATGCGGCCCATAAGGTTGTGCTTGTCGGTGAGGCGATGGTCGATGCGGCCAGACCACTGCCAGACATCAAGTTTGTTGGGGGCGGCACCAGAGAGGGTGCCTACGGGGACGACTACGGAACGACCGTCAGCGGTCACGGTAAAGGATTGACCGGTAGGTTGTTGCGCGGCTGGAAGAAAGGTCAACAAGGCACCGATTTGAGGACGGCCGGCGGCGAGCGACTGGAGAGCTGTGCGGCCTTCAGCAGTGGGTGCACCAGTGATGGCGGTGCCTGATGCGAAGCGGCGATCCGTCCAGCGGAGGAGGCTGCCGAAGAAGAAGGTGCGGTCTTTGACGACCGGGCCGCCGAAGGTGCCGCCGAATTGATTCTCAACTCGCCACGGGGCCTTGGCAAAGGTGCGTTCATCCAGATTGGTGCGGCTGTTAAGCGCGTTGCCGTTGTAGGACCAATAGGCCGTGCCGTGATAGCCGTTGGTGCCACCCTTGGTGATGATGTTCACAACCGAGCCAGCGGCGCGGCCGTATTCCGGCAGGAACTGATTGGTGATGAGGCGGAATTCAGCAACTACGTCGGGGTTGTTGATCTCCTGTACGAGGCCAGAGACTGAGGAGTTGTTAGAGTCCGCGCCGTCGATCATGAAATTGTTCGAGCGGGTGCGCATACCGTTGACCGAGAAGCTGACACCGCCAGAGGTAAAGCTAGAATTGCCGCTCGAAAGCTGACTGACACCTGGAGCTTGCAATGCGATGTTGAGGATGTTGCGATTTGGGGAGAGCGGCAGTTCGGCGATGCGTTTGGCATCGATATTAAAGCCAACTTCAGCATTGGTAGTGTTGATCAGCGGAGCTTCAGTGGTGATGGTGATGACTTCAGCCGAGGAAGCAACCTGGAGGGAGACGTTAAGTTCGGCCTGCTGGTTGAGACGGAGCGTGATGGGCTTGCGGATGTATTTGCCGAAGCCTGATTTTTCGGCTACCAGTTCATACTCCCCCGGCGGCAGCAGCGGGATGCGGTACGAACCAGCGCCGTTGGAGGTTGTGGTGTAGGTGAGATTGGTGGCGAGGTTGCGGGCGGTGAGTTTAGCGTCCGTGATCGCCGCGGCGCTCGCATCAGAGACAAGGCCGAGCATTTCGGCAGAAGTTTGCCCACTGACCGATGAGGCCGTGAGGAGAAGAAGAGAGAGAGGGAGCGTGAGTCTATTCATTTTATAATCCCTTGGTAAGGTCTAGGACCAGTTTGAGGGGATATGACGGCGCTACGCCTCACTATTAATTTAGTATTAATGTACTAATTTTGGAATTTTTCGGCTGCTTCTTTACCAGATCTAATACAATCTGGAATCCCAATACCGAGGTAGCCGTTACCTGATAGAAACAAAAGAGGATAGGCCTTTAGTCGAACTTGTAATTCCTGTATAAGTTTTTTGTGGCCAACTTCGTATTGGGCCATCGAGCGGGGCCAGCGGGAGATCGCGATCTCAATGGGCTTGGCTTTCACTCCCAAAAGTGAATCTATATCCTCCAGAACAGCTTCCTGGATTGCGCTGTCGTCCCAGCCGAGGATTGCCTCATCGGCGGCCCCACCGAGGAAGCACCTCAGCAGGAGCCGGTTTTGGGGGACGCGGTGGTTAAATTTCTGGTCGACGAAGGTGCAGGCGACAAGGTGCCGGCGCTCGGTTTTAGGGACGAGGAAGCCGAAGGAATTGAACTTCTGTGGGACGTCCTTGCGGTCATAAATTACGCCGGCTGTCATGGAGCTGGAGTAGCCGATTTGGTTGAGTAAACCGGCGATGCCGGGGTCAAGTTCGGTTAGGAGCTTGGCTGTGGCCCATGCGGGAGTGGCGATGATGAGGTGGCGGGTGCGGAGAGTCTGGTCTTTTAAGTGGACAAGATATTCGTCACCCTCCCTTGAGACAGCGAGGGCTTCGTCGCGGAGAGTCTCGCAGTGGGGAGCGATGGCTTTCTCAATCGCAGAGACTAGAGACGCGAGTCCGTGCTTGAGGGTTTTGAAGAGGGTCGAGCCTTCACGCTTGGGTGTCTCGGAGAGACCCGCAAGCGTTCCTTTGGTAAGGCTGCCATACGTCGATTCCATCTCGGCAAAGCGGGGCAGAACGCTTTCGACTGAGAGCTTGTAGGGGTCGCCGCCATAGACGCCTGCAAGAAGAGGCTCGGCAAGATACTCCACGGCTTCGCGGCCGTAGTGGTCTTCGATGAAAGCACCGACAGAGCGATCTGACGCGTTTGGTTTGGGGCTGCGGAAGAACTCAAGACCCATTTTGATCTTGGTGGACCAGGAGAGTAAGGGGCTCTTGATGGTCGGCCAGAGGCGAGTGGGAACCATCATCATTAGACCCTCGGGCAAGGGGATCATTCGGCCCTTTTTGAGGATCCAGGTGGAGCGCTGGTGGTCATTGGAACCAATCACCTCCCCAGCAAGGCCAAGCTCTGTGATGAGCGCCATGGCTTCCGGTTTGGCGGCGAGAAAACTGTCTGGGCCGCCCTCAAGAAGGCAATCGGCGACGGTGCTGGTCTGGATGACGCCACCGAGTTTCTTGCCGTTGTCAATGAGAATACTGGGAAGGCCTCGTTTGGCGAGATAATAGGCGGCGGACAATCCAGAGATGCCGCCACCGATGATGATCGAGGGTTGGGTGCTAAGGTCGGAATTCACGAACGAACTGCACTACAGCCTTTACGTTTTCTACTGGTGTCTCAGGCAGGATGCCGTGGCCGAGGTTAAAAATATGGCCGGGCCGGGTACCGGTGCGTTTGAGGATCTCGTGGACCTTTGCCTTGATTTCAGGAAGTGGAGCAAATAGCGCGGTGGGGTCAAGGTTGCCCTGCACGGCCGAGCGGTAGGAGATGTCCATCCAGGCCTGGTCAATGTTCATCCGCCAGTCGACGCCCATCACGTCGCCACCGGCAGCGTGGAGTTCGCGAAAGAAGCCAGAGCAGCCGGTGCCGAAATGGATGACGGGGACGCCGGAGGTACGAATGCGCTCGATCAGCGCGCGCGAGTAGGGTTGCACATAGCGCACGTAGTCGTCAGAGGCGAGAGCACCCACCCAGGAATCGAATACCTGAATGCAGCGTGCGCCGCTGGAAACCTGCATCAGAGCAAAGGTGCCGAGCACGTCGACGATCTTTCCCATGAGCCGGCGCCAGAGGATCTCGTCGTGGTACATGAGCTTTTTGGTCTTGAGGAAGGTCTTGGAGGGGCCGCCCTCGATCATGTAGCTGGCGAGAGTAAAGGGCGCACCAACGAAACCGATGACGGGGACTTTACCGGCCAGCGCCCGAGTGACGAGCTGGATGCTTTCGCCGACGTAGCCGAGGTCGTCGGTGTTGGAAGTAGAGAGGGCGTCTATGTCGGTTGAGTTCTCGACCGGGTTATCGATGTGTGGACCTTCACCCGAACGAAATTCAAGCTTGAGGCCCATTGGTTCCACAGGCAGGAGAAGATCGGCAAAGATAATGGCGGCGTCGACGTCAAGCACTTCGATAGGTTGAAGTGTGACGGCGGCGGCGAGGTCGGGCCTCTTGCAGATTTCAAGGATGCCGTGGTGTTTACGGATGTCGCGGTATTGCTTCATGTAGCGTCCGGCCTGGCGCATAAACCAGACAGGGCGGACATCGGTGGAGCGGCGCCGGCAGGCGTCGAGGAAACGGGAGTTCATTGGAGCCATTCGCATGTTGTTTCCCACTTTTGGCCCTTGGGGCCTTCAGGGCAGTGAAAAACACGCATTCCTTTCGGTGTGTGGCGAGCCGCCCAATCGCGGCCGAGGATGTAAACGGGCTTGGCCCAGGCTTCGGTATCAATTGCCCGGGGAGCAACGAGCGACACAGACAAGGTGCCTTGTGCTGGAGTGCCGGTGCGAGGATCCATAATGTGACTATAGATGTTGCCGCCGGCCATAAAAAATTTTTCGGAGTTGCCTGAGGTGGCCATGGATTGGTCTCGCAGCAGGAGCTTTGCGACGGTTTGGTCTTTGTGCGAAGGGTGCGCGATGGTGACGGGCCAGCCTTCTTCGTTAGGGGGAGTGCCGATACCGTACATGCTGGAGCCTGCTGCAGTGATGAAGGCGCTAGTGATGCCGCTTTCGCGCAGGATAGCTACCATACGATCCACAGCATAGCCCTTGCCGATGCCGCCTGGATCCATCTCGATGAGCGGATTTTGGAAGCGCACGGTTTGTGCGTTGCGATCAAGAATGATGTTTTGATATCCCACGGCAGCCATGGCAGTTCGAATCTCAGACCGGTGTGGAAAGCGTCCAGAGCCCTTAAAGAAGCCCCAACGCCGCATCAACGGCCCAACGGTAATGTCGAATGTTCCTTTACTCTGGCGGCTGTATTGCAAACACGCTTCGAGAAGTTGAAATAACTCTTGGGAGACGGCCACTGGAGACTTTCCGGCCTGACGGTTCACCTGAGACCACTCACTGTTGAATTTGTAGTTAGACAACATGGCGTCCAGGCGTCTGGCTTCTTCAAGAGACTCAGTTACGGCTGCCTCTAATTGGGTGCGGTTTTTGCCATAAGCAGTGACCGTAAAGACACCACCCATGCAGTCTGCGCTGGCCTCATACCGGAGTACATCGGGGTCTCCAGTCTGGCTCCAACCCAAAACAACTAAGACTAAAAGTAACACAGCATGTTGAGTTTGCGGGCTATTTCGCCTTTTGTTCGTACGAAATTGCGAGGGGGCCATCTTATTGGTCCTTTGGGCGGCCTCGCTTGATCCTTTTGAGGATGTTTTGTACCCTTTCTCGGGAACCAAGATTAAGCGAAGAGTTGAAGTAAATTTCGGGTGTATAGAAAAGGTCGATGCGAGAGGCAAGTTCCTTACGGATGTAGCTTTTGGTTGATTTAAGGATCTCGATGATCTTCTCTGCTTCTTCGCCCTGGGCCGGAATATGAACGCTGACGGCGACCTTTTTCATGTCGGGAGCGACTTGAACATCAGTGACCTCGATCCCCGCAAGACGCGGATCTTCGAGATCGTAAGCGATCATTTCTGTAATCTCGAGGCGGATCGCCTCTGAGACGCGTTCGTAGCGGCGGCCTTCCACCACTTCATTATCGTTGGTGTCGCGCTAAAAGGACACTAATTTGCTGATTTGGAGTTCAACCGGGATATCGGTGTAGTTGGGGATATCGCTGAAGAGCTGGCCGCCGACGCTGCCGAGAGCAGTCTGGAAGTTCTCCATCGTGTCGAAATACAGACGGCAAATGACTCGGTAGTTGGGTGGGGACCCAGCCGCGCCGGAGACACCTTCATCCACTTCGATCCTCTGCAGTCCAAAAGATGTCAGAAGGCGGGAGACCAACGGGATGTGCTTGTCGTAATAATACGTGCTGTCAAAGCGGCCTTCGCCTGCTGCTGGATAAAAAACGGATACGCAGATCATGCTGTGTTAGCTTAATGCTGTATGGCACGCAGCGTCAATAAAGTTATTCTCATCGGTAATTTGGGCAAAGATGCCGAAACGAAGTTTACGGCTTCAGGCGTTTCCGTAAGCACTTTTTCCATTGCCACCACCCGGAGCATCAAGGACGCCAATACCGGCGACTGGAAAGATGAAACAGACTGGAGCAATGTTGTGCTCTGGCGCAAAGAGAACCTCGCCCCTTATCTAACAAAAGGCAAGCAGGTTTATGTGGAAGGGCGGCTGCAAACACGTTCTTATAACGATAAGGACGGTAACAAGCGCTATGCGACAGAGGTTGTGGCCGAAGAAGTGATGCTGCTCGGTGGCCGTGGCGAGGGTGGCGAAAGCGCCAGTTCCGGGGGGATGCAGAGCGCTCCGCGCAGTGCCGCGCAGAGGGCTGCGCCAAGTGGCGGTACCGCTGCCAAGCCTGCCGGAAACTTTGATGATTTTGACCCCGGCATCAGCGACGACGACGTTCCGTTTTAAGCCCTTACTGCGTAGATAGCAGCCGGCTCGGGGCCAGTTGCTCGATCAGCCTGTAGCAGACTTTGGACAGACGGAAGTTTGTTAGCGTCGACGCTTGGCCCAAAGCCTGTCAGCAGGGAGCTGGTTTCAAACGCGAGTGTCTCCTGGCCGTTGGTGACGCGCGAATACATTCTTTGTATATCGCTCCATTCCATTTGTTTTCCATCCAGGCGGAAGCCTTCCAGCCGCAGCGCATACTCTCGCAGAAAGATGTGTTCTCCGGCCCGCATGCGGATCTCACTGCACAGGTTGGTAAAGCCTACCGTTTCATTTGAGATCGAGATCTCGCCGCCTTTTCGCAGTTTGAGAACGAATGGCGCACCCATCGCGCAATGGTAATAGTGCAGAACTTCGTCCCAGCCTGCGGTTTCCACTATGCCTTCCGATTCCACAGCGATGCCATTTTCAAACAACGCCACCCGGTTTGTCTTTACCCTGTGCAGCATCGAAGCAATCAGAAGTATGAAGCTCAACCCAAAGACCACGATGGCGCACATTTTTGGGATCCCTTCCACCTCAGAACCCGTGGCGAGGGTCTGATTGAGATACAAAAAGAAAACAGAAAGCCCGAAACACAACGAAAAGCTACGCGTTCCGTAGGCTTGCTCGAACGGGCCGAGGTCGTTGCGTTGAATTGGGAATGGCGCGGCAGTGGCGGGCTCTTTTCAGGATCCTCCGTATTTCAGGCGTATATCGGCTTTTGATTGCCAGAGCTTTAGGGCTATTTGTGCGTGGCCGCCTCCACCCAGGCTTGAATCGCTTAAAGCGATTGGACAAAAGGAAGTGTTCAATCTGAATAGCTTTTGATGTCGAATGCGGCTTCGCGCGCCTGAAGGATTTCTCGCTCCGGGAGTACCCGTATGAGCGGATCGCAAATAATTTTAATTCCGATTGGAGCTGTCGGCAATCGCAAGTAAATTGGATATGCGGGAAAGTAGATGCCCGCGCAAAAGGAGATTCAGAATGACACAGGTACTTACGGCAGACATGGTTCTGGCAAACTGGCAAGGGCATCGCCGCCTCACGCGGCGCGTGATTGAAGCCTTCCCCGAAGACAAGCTCTTCAGTTTCTCGGTAGGCGGAATGCGGCCGTTTTCTGAGCTCGCGATGGAATTCATCAAGATGGCCGCACCAATCGTAGTTGGGGTTGCCACGGCCAAGTGGAGCGGCTTCGAGGGCACGACTTCGCCTGATTCAAAGGCGGCGTTGCTCGCCCTGTGGGATCAGGCAACCATAGAGATAGACGCGGCATGGCCGACGATTCCGGCGCATCGTTTCGCAGAAGTGGACAAGGCTTTTGGACAGTGGGAGAACAGCGGCATCGGCACTATTTCGTACGCTATCGACAATGAGATTCATCATCGCGGACAAGGATATGTATATCTACGAGCGTTAGGCATCGAGCCGCCGCCGTTCTACGACCGCAGTTGATTCACACAGCGGTAGCGCGGGTCTGTTAGTCTGAGCCATATGACTCCACAAGAGGTCCTGGACTTCGCCAAGTTGAATGAAGTCCAGCAAGTAGATGTCCGCTTTGCGGATATTCCCGGTCTTTCGCACCACATCACCTATCCGGTGAAAGAGATTACGCTCGACAGTTTTGAGTCGGGTTTTGGCATCGATGGCTCGTCGATTCGCGGTTGGGCAGCGATCAATGAAAGCGATATGCTGCTGATACCGGATGCTGCCACCGCTTTTCTCGATCCGTTTACAGAGATCAAGACGCTGGTGATGAACGGCAATGTAATTGACCCGATCACGCGCCAACACTACGAGCGCGACCCGCGCTGGATCGCGATGAAGGCCGAGAACTATCTGCAGACAACGGGGCTGGCCGATACCGTTTATTTCGGAGCCGAAGCTGAGTTCTTCATCTTCGATAATGTGCGTTTTGACCAGAGCATGCATGAAGGCTTTTATCACATCGATAGCGAAGAGGGCCGCTGGAATTCTGGCCGCAAGGAGAACAACCTTGGCTACCGGCCGCGGGTGAAAGAAGGCTACTTCCCGGTGCCGCCGACGGACCACTATCACGACCTGCGGGCAGAAATGGTGCAGGTGATGACCGAGTGTGGGCTTGAGATTGAATGCCACCATCACGAGGTGGCGACGGCTGGGCAGTGCGAGATCGATCAACGCTACAACACGATGGTGAAGAGCGCCGATAACATGATGCTCTACAAGTACATTGTTCGCAATGTAGCTTACCGGTATGGCAAGACGGTGACGTTTATGCCAAAGCCGCTGTTTGGCGATAACGGCAGCGGGATGCATTGCCATCAAAGTTTGTGGCGGGACGGCAAGCCGCTATTTGCCGGCGAGTTATATGCTGGCTTGAGCCAGATGGCGCTATGGTATATCGGTGGATTGCTTAAGCATGCCCGGGCGCTGAGCGCGATTATTGCACCGACCACAAATAGTTATAAGCGGCTGGTGCCGGGTTATGAAGCGCCTGTTAATTTGGCGTATAGCCGCCGCAACCGCAGTGCGGCAGTACGCATCCCGATGTATTCTTCGAGCCCGAAATCGAAGCGGATTGAGTTTCGTCCGCCAGACCCGAGTGCGAATCCCTACCTGGCGTTTTCGGCGCTGTTGATGGCTGGCCTGGATGGAATTCTGAACAAAGTGGACCCGGGCGATTCGCTCGATAAGGACATCTATGATCTTTCGCCCGAGGAGTTGAAGGCTGTGCCATCGATGCCGGCTTCGCTTGATGAAGCGCTAGACTGTCTCGAGTCTGATTATGAGTTTCTGCTCAAAGGCGATGTGTTTACCGCAGAGCTGATCGACACTTATATTTCGTATAAGCGTAAGAACGAGGCAGAGGCAATTCGCCTGCGGCCGCATCCTTACGAGTTTCACCTTTACTACGACATCTAAGTGAGATCAGGCTGGCTATTACTCGTCCTCGACCGTGAAGATAGTATTCACGGTTGAGGGCGACTTCTGAGTTTCAAACCCTTCTCCAGCACTACAGCCCGCCAGCCTGCAACAATGCCTTCATCCTGGCCTCCTGCTGCCAGCGGGCATCATTAGAGAATTCCATCTCCCAATCCACATCCTCAACTTCAACCAGCCGAGCAATCCGCAATTCCGGCAACTCACCACCAACACCCCCGCTACTAGGCCAAATCCGCTTCCCGTTAGATCCATAGGAAAATCACCCCACAAGTAATCCTGAATAACAAGTACTTTGCATTGTAAAGTTAAAATGGGATTGGTACACTAAAATTTCCTAATGCGCCTAACTGCTCTGTTCATGGTGGCGTGGTCCTGCGCGGCACAAAACACAAGCCCCCCAGTCAAAGAACAGCCACCCGCAGAGCCACCCGCCCCAACCCGCACACAACTCAATCTCCTCGGTCAGACCGACGCATCCTCCGGAGAATCCCGGCGCAACGAAAACATCCAGTTCAATCTGATCGATAACAACGCCCTCAAAGAACTCAACACCCGTCTCGGCGTCACCGCCACCTTCATTTCCATCTTTGAGCCCGCAAAAAACTATTTTGGTGCCGAATACGGCACCCCAGCATCCACACCTCATCCCCTTCTAGCCGCGCTCAAATCAGCATGGCACGGCACGCTCAACTACACCCATCTAAACTCGATCCTCACGGCCCGCGCCTTCTTTCAGGTCGGCGGCGTCAAGCCAGCCCGCGAAAACGACTACGGCTTCTCCGCCGGTGGCCCCATCGCAAAGAGAACCTCCCTGCTGGTCGAAGGCAGCCAGAAGCGACTCCGTGGGCAGGTTAACGGCAATGTCCTCGTCCCACGAGCAAGCGAACGCATACCCCTCGCCACGGACCCCGCCATCCGCGCCTACGTCCAGGCAATCCTGGACGTCTACCCCAACCAGACCCCCAACCGTCCTGACATCGACCCCAGGATGCTCAACACCAACTCCCCGCAGTTGATCGACAACGATTCCCTCACTGGTCGCATTGACCACCAACTCTCCGCCAAAGACACCCTCACCGCACGCCACGCCTTCCTCACACAAGAAGTTAAAGCCTTCCAGCTCATCAAAGGCCAAAACCCCGACACCACCACCAAGTCTCACACCTCCAACCTCACCTGGAATCGCGTCTGGTCCGCAAACACAATTACCTCCTTCGCCATCGGCTTCGAGCGAGCCCGCACCCTCATCGTGCCTGAGCGCAACAACCTCGGCCCCCAGATCTTCATCTCCGGTGTCCTCACGCCCATCAACGCTCAAAACGCTATCCCCATCAATCGCACCGAGAACAAATTCCGCTACTCCGGCAACTGGCGTCAAACCCGTGGCCGCCACCAATTCACCGCCGGTTTCTCCGTCGTCAGGCGTCAACTCAACGGCTACGAAGGCGACTCCCAACTCGGAGCCATCCAGTTCAACAACAACCTCGGCAACGACGCGCTCACCAATCTTCGCCTCGGCATCCCGATCTTCTATTACATCTCGATAGCCGTAAAGCCCCTCACCCGAGGCTTCCGCAATTGGGACAACTTTGCCTATGCCGGCGACACCTGGCAGCTCAACCAGAAGCTCACTTTTTCTTACGGCGTCAACTACCGCCCCAACTCCAAACCCACCGAGGTCAACAACCTCAACGACGTTGGCTACTACTCCGATAGAAACAATTTCGGCCCTACCGCAGGCTTCGCCTTCCGCCCCTCCTCCAACAACCGATGGGGAGTGATGCGCGCAGCCTACGGCCTTCACTATGGTGAAATCTTCCCGGTCACCTTCCAGTCGATCCGCTTCAACGCCCCCAACAACATCAAGCTCGTGATCCCCGATCCCGATCCATTGAATCCTCTGAGCAAGATACCAGCCGACATCACCAAGGCCAGTCGCACGGTGCTTTATGCCTTCGCAAAAGACCTCGCTACTCCCTACGCACACCAATACAACTTCAAGTGGGAACTGCCCATTACAAACAACATCCGCTTCGAAGCCGGCTACATCGGAAGCCGCGGCCTCAAGCTCCTCCAGCGTTGGTTCCTCAACCGCGCCGGTCAACCCGCAGGGGTTCCGGTCACCACTGGCAACATCGACGAGCGCCGCCCGCTCTCGCAATATTCTGACATCCGTTACACCACCAGTTCCAGCCGCGGTTATTACGACGCTTTCAAGACATCAATCACGATCCCTCGAACGAAGGGTGCCTCCCTCGAAGCCGCCTACACCTTTTCAAAATCGCTCGACCTCGGCGGCAACTACACCAACACCGCCTACGACAGCGACGGCTTCAACAACCGCAGCCAGACTGAATTCGAATTGGTCAAAGACATCAAGGGCCGCAGCGATTTCGATCAGCCCCACGCTCTCCTGATACGAGGCAGCTATCAACTCCCGATCAGCGGAAAGCGGATCGGCCGCTGGAGCATCAACAGCGTTTATCTAAGCAAAACAGGAACCCCTTTCAACCTCAAGACCGGCTCGGACGCCCCAGGCTTTGGCAACGTAGACGGCATCAGCGGAGACCGCCCCAACATCCTCGACCCAACGATTCTCGGCAGAACCATAGGCAACCCGGACACCTCAAAACAGCAACTCCCGAAGTCCGCCTTCGCCTTCTTCCCATTGGGCCAACTGAGCGGAAACGTAGGCCGCAACGTCTTCCGCCGCGGCAACATCAGAAACATGAACGGAAGCATCAGCGCCGACTGGACCCTGCCCCACGACCTAAGGCTCAACTTCCGCACAGAAGCAATCAACCTGTCGAACACCCCCCAATTCGCCGAACCCGGCACTTCTCTCACCGACCCCAACTTCGGAGTCATCACCAACACCCTCAACGACGGCCGAGCCCTCCGCTTCCAACTCCGCCTCAGCTTCTAAATAGCCCTAGGCGCTAAAATCGACTGTGGATTACCAGCCCAGAGTCTGTTGCAAACCCCACTCAACAAGCCATAATGAAGGAGATGGTAAGCGACAAGAAAGCGGATCTCTCACGCATCTCAGTGCTGCCGGGGCAGCGCTCCGGCCAACCGTGCATCCGCAACCTCCGATATTACCGTCTGGGATGTCCTCGACATGCTCGCCTCTGGTATGACCGAAATGGAACTCCTCGATGATTATCCTTACCTGGAGCAAGCAGACTTTGCTGCAATTTACGCCTACGCCTCCCAAACCGGGCGGGAGCAACTTTCGCGTTGAAGCTCCTGTTTGACGCGAATCTTTCGCCCAAGCTACCCAAACGCCTACAAGAGCTATTCCCCGGATCAATCCACGTATTCGATACGGGTCTGGCCAAACAAACTACCGATGAACACATCTGGGTCTACGCTTTGACTAACGAATTCGCAATCGTCACAGCAGATAAAGACTTTCTCGAAATTGCAGCGCGCCGAGGCTCACCACCTAAAGTCATTCGAAACAACACCTAGCCTTCCACCCCACCGCGAACCCCAATCGTAGTAGGCTCATCAGAGACACTATGAAAACTCTAATCCTCACCCTCGCCGCTTTCCCCCTCCTCGCCCAGCAACCGGCCGCACAAAAGGCCCCACCCCCACCAATGTCCTTTTTCATCACCAGCGTCGGCCTCGGTGACGGCGCAAACCTCGGCGGCCTCGCCGGCGCAGATGCCCATTGCCAGAAGCTAGCCACCGCCGCCGGCTCCTCCAACAAGACATGGAAAGCCTACCTCTCGACGCAAGCCGCCGACGGCAAGCCCGTAGTCAACGCAAGAGACCGCATCGGCACCGGCCCCTGGGCCAACGCCAAAGGCGCCGTCATCGGCCGTGACCTCGCCCACCTCCACGGCGACTCGATAGAACTCGCCCTCCTCGGCAACATGGTCACCAAGAACAACGCCATCACCGAAAAAGCCGAACCCGTCAACGGCGTAGGCGCTCAGCCCAACACCCACGACATCCTCACTGGCACCCAACCCAATGGCACCGCCTACACAGACTCCGCCGACCACACCTGCAAGAACTGGACCTCCAGCAGCGACGGCGTCGGTACAGCTCAAGTGGGCCACTTCGACCGCAACGGCGGCGGCATCTCCTGGAACTCAGTCCACCCCTCTCGCGGCTGCAGCCAGGCAAACCTCGTCGCCACCGGCGGCGCCGGCTTCTTCTACTGCTTCGCCTCCGGCAAGTAATCGTATAGAGGGGAGGACGCTTCCAATGCGTCCTCCCCTTTGAAAAAGCATCAAGTAAGTACCATGAAAAACAAGTCCAGCAAAGTACCGCAACAACTGATTCCATTGCGCAAAGCTGAAAAGACTCGGCCTTCAACCGGTCTTAGGACAATCATCGGCAACCTTGTTCATACAGGCCTCCCCCCGGCCAACTTCAACTGGGATCAGCAAATCGAGGATGCCCGCGCGGAACAAGATGCGCGAACTTCAGGCATCTAATTCGCCACCCCATCCGCTCCCCCCTATCCTAAAAAGGTGCTCCGCCTCCTCCACACTGCAGACTGGCATCTCGGCCAAACCCTCCGGGGCTACTCTCGCGACGAAGAGCAAGCGGCTGCCCTCCACTCCCTAATCAACGAACTAAAAACTCACCAACCCCACGCCCTAATCGTCGCAGGCGACATCTTCGATTCCCCCAACCCCTCAGCCCAGGCCCAGCACCTCCTCTACAAAACCCTCGTCGCGATCCACACCGCCAGCCCCAACACAACCACAATCCTCACCGCCGGCAATCACGACGCCGCCACACGTCTCGAATCCCCCAGAGACCTCCTCTCCGCCTTCAACGTCCATGTCGTCGGCAACATCCGCCGCCACCACAACCACACCCTTACCCAACACCATCTCATCCCCATCACGGCCAACAACCAGCCCCTCGCCCACGTCCTCGCCATCTCTTACCCCACGGCCGCCTGCCTCCCTGCATCACCAACTCTGATCGATTCTGTAAAGACTCTCTACGCCGACCTAGTCGAACAAACCAAGCGCCAATGGCAAGGCCTGCCGCTCATCCTCACCGGCCACCTGCACGTCTCTGGCGCACAAACCAGCGAAGGCGCAGAGCGCAACATCCTCATCGGCGGCGAGAACGCCTTCCCCGCCAACCACTTCCCGCCAGAAGCCGCCTACGTCGCTCTCGGCCACCTCCACAAGCCCCAGCGCATCGGTGCAGACCATATCCGATACAGCGGTTCCCTCATCCCTCTCAGTGCGAGCGAGATCGATTACAAACACGGCATCACCCTCGTCGAAATCGACAACCAAACCGTCACTACAAAACACCTGGAAATCCCCCGTCCCCTCCCCTTCCATCGCCTCCCCTACAAAGGCTACGCCAGCTTCGACGATATCCCCACCCTTCTCAAGTCGCTCCAGCTCAATCAGGACAACCCGCCAAGTCAACGCCCCTTCGCGCAAATCCGTCTCACCCGCAAAGGCCTCCCCGCCACCTTCCGCGAAGATCTGGCAACCATGGCCGAGAACGCCGGCCTCCGTCTTGTCGACACCAGACTCGAAGACATTGAAGCAACCGCCGCAACCACAACCATCCCCACAACCTCGATAGCCGACCACGACCCCAACCACTTCTTCCAAATCGCCTTCGAGCGCACCCACAACCATCCCCCCAGCCCAGCCCATCTAGCCATCTTCGCCCAAGCCCGGGATGAGGCCCAACAGCAATGAAGATCCTCGCGATTCGTGGAGAAAACCTCGCCAGCCTCGCCGGAAACTTCGAGCTCCGTCTCGATCAGAACCCACTGGCCAGTTCCGGTCTCTTCGCGATCACCGGAGAAACAGGAGCAGGAAAATCCACGGTGCTAGATGCCCTCTGTCTGGCTCTCTATGGCGAATACCCGCGCCTCGATTTCGCAAGCAACGAGAAAGCCCCAGACACCAGCGGCGAAGTCATCCAGGCCAACGATTCCAGAAACATCCTCCGCCGCGGCGTCGGCTTCGGCTATGCCGAAGTCGACTTCGAAGGCCGCGACGGCAACACCTACACCGCACGCTGGGAACTCCGCCGCGCCAAAGAAAAATCCACCGGTAAGCTCCAGGCCGCAAAGCGAAGCCTCACCTCCGGCCAAACCATCGCCAGCAGCAAGACCGAAGTGCTTGCCCAGGTCGAGCACCTCACCGGACTCACCTTCAATCAATTCCGCCGCACCAGCCTCCTCGCTCAGGGCCAATTCGACGCCTTCCTGACATCGCGAGAAGGCGACCGCGCCGAACTCCTCGAGCGCATCACCGGCTCGGAGATCTACACCCGCATCTCCACCAAAGTCTTCGAAGGCACCCGCCTCAAAAAACAAGTGCTAGACACCATTGATGCCCAACTCACCCAACTCGTCTGCTTGAGTGAAGAGGAACGCCACTTGATCGAAGAGCAAATCAAAGCACTCACAAACAAGGCAAATCAGCTCGGCACAACCCTCAAGCTCTGGCAACAATTGCAGCAAGCCACCAGCGACGAAACCCGCGCCATAGCAGCCCACCAGGCCGCCCAGCAAGACCTCAATCAAAAACAAACAACCCTCACCGCAAGCATCGAAGCACACAAACAAGCCGAAGCAACCAGACAACAAGTAGATAGCCTCATTGCCACCTTCTCCCCCCTCTGGCAACAAGCCGAAGCCCTCGACACCACGATCAAAACCACAACCAAACAACACGCCGAAGCAGTCCAACTCGAAGAGCATCGTCGCCAGCGTCAAGCCCACCACGCCGAAACCAAAGAAACTCTAGCCAAACAAAAAGCAGATCTCGAAGCCCAACTGGCAACCACCAAAACCTGGCTCGAAGAACGCGCCACCTGGCGCGCAGCAGTCCTCCAGCGCACCAGCCTTGAACCTAAAATCGCAACTCTGGAAAAGCTCCCGCCAATAGACCTCATCGGCCTCGACGAAAATTTCAATCCAGACGAAGCTGCAAACCGAGCCGCGCAAATCACCAAAGCCATTGAGGCCCAATCACAACTCAACCACCACAAACCAAAAGCAGAGCAATCCGCCCAAACCCTAACCGAAATCGAAGCCGCTCAAAAAACCCTCACCCAACAGCAGCTCGATCACGAGGCCACGCTCAAAGAAGCAACCAGAACCGCACAAACCATATCGCAAGCCGCCGCCAGCCTCCGCGCCAAGCTCGAAGCTGGCCAGCCCTGTCCCGTCTGCGGCAGCACCACCCACCCCATAGGGCAAGATGAAGTCACAGAGCTAGCCAACACCTGGCAAGCCCGAGAGTGCGAACTCAGATCCACCAGCCAGGCCCTTGCCGAACAAAGCAACAAACTCATCGAGGCGAAAGCTACCACTACCGGTGCTCACACTCACCACCGCGCTCAAGCCCAAGCCGCAAGCGAACAACTATCTCAACTCCCCGCCCCAGACGAAGCCACGCTCAAGTCAATCCGCCACCAACTCAGCCAGCACAGCCTAAGGGCCAAGGCAAAAGAGCAACAAGCCCTCAAAGATCAAATCGCCCCGCTCACCTTCGACAACTTCAAAGCCAGTTGCGATCTCTACACCAAGCAAGAGACCACCGCAGAAACCCTCACAACAAAATTCAACAAGGCCACCAGCGATCTAGCCTTCATCACTGCAACCATTGATGCCGTGATCAACGCCGTTGCTGAAGCAAAACAAGAATCCGAAAAACTAACCCAAATTCTTAAAGACCAAAAGTCAGAGCGAGCAAAGATCCTCGACGGCCAACCCACCGCCCCTCACAAACTCAAACACCAAACCGAACAGGCCGCCACCCACCGGGCCCACCTCGAAGCCAGCACCCAACTTTCTGCCGCCCAATCCGCACACAAAGCTGCCACCGAGCAACAAGCCAAAACCGAATCCAATCAGCTCAAAGCGACAGCCGCCCGCGAATCATCACATGCCCTCTATCAGGGCACCCCAATAGACCCAGCCGCCTGCGAATCCGAACAAAGGCAAGCCCTCCAGCAAATCGGCATCGAACAACAAAAGCTGAATCAAGACCAGGCCCAGCAGACCAGAGCCCAGGCTCTGCAAGCCCAAATCAGCGAAGCCAAAACCACATACAACACCTGGCAGGAAGTAAACCTCGCCATCGGCCAGGCCGACGGCAGCAAGTTCCGCAAGCTAGTCCAGAGCCTAACCCTGGACCATCTAGTCCATCTAGCCAACCACCATCTGGCAAACTTCTCCCAGCGCTACCGCCTCTCCCGCGCCTCCAACGAAGATCTAAGCCTCCAAATCATCGACCACGAAATGGCCGCCGCCCTCCGCCCGGTCACAACCCTCTCGGGAGGAGAGCGTTTCCTAATCAGCTTAGGCTTGGCGCTAGCCCTGTCGAGTCTCGAAGGTAAAGACGCCTTCGTAGACTGTCTCTTCATCGACGAAGGCTTCGGCTCCCTCGACGCAGAGTCTTTAGATCAAGTGATGGTGGCCCTCGAAACTCTTCCGTCTTCAGGGCGAAAGGTAGGAGTGATCACCCACGTAGCCGCCATGATGGACCGCATCGCTGTACAGGTAAGAGTCACCAAACAAGGCAACGGCCGTTCCACAGTTAAAATAGTAGATTCAGCCCGCGACAACTTCGCCTTCTTCGCAAACGAACAATGAACCCATCCATCGCAGGCAGCCGCAGTGGTTCTGTTGCCGTTACTTCAGGAACGCGTAAACGGCTTCTTGGGGGGCAGCGGGATGTCGATTTCGGCATAGCTTCCGGGTTTGGCGTCATCGACTGCCGCAGTGATCACTCCAACGTAGTTCAAGGCGATCCGCCATTGTGAGTTCCCGAGAACTACAATTGATATGACCCGCCCAGACAAGTTCTGTTGATAGCGCATGTTCTTGTCCGTCGTCACCAGAACTTCAAATCCGGCGGCTTCGGCTGAGTTAAGCAACTCGCCGTTATTCAGCCGGTCCCAACCAGCGTCCCTCGCCTTGGTGACATTGTGTCTCACGAGAAATGGAATCAGGGGCGCGGGGGTGCCGTGGTCAAACAGGATTCGCATCGACAGTCAACTGGGGCCCGGAACCAACGGGAGGCGGAGGTGCATCGAGGCTGCGGGCGGCAAACTCGAGAACGGCCGACAACTCTTCCCGTGTCACGTCAAACCATTCCATGATCTCGTCAACTGTTGCTCCGGATTCGAGGTTTTCAAAGACGGTGGCAACCGGCATGCGAGTATTCTTGAACACCCAAGCGCCGCTGCGTCTGCCGGGGATGCTTTCCACAGCAGGGCATTGGGACCAGTCCAGCTGAGCCATAGTTGAACTCCTTGTTTTCATGATAACGAGTTCCTCCCACGAGAAACAGACTGGCCGAAAGCAGCCCATTTCCAACCAACAAGCAACAAGTGCTTCATAGGATCCAAACTTACATGGATTTGGGACAATCAAATTTGACCCACGCAAGCGACCTCACTTGGCTCCGCCGCTCCGGCATCGCCGAAGGCCTCTCCTTCCTGATCCTCCTCGGCGTAGCAATGCCGCTAAAGTATCTGGCCGGACAACCCCAGGTAGTGCGAATCGTAGGCTCCCTCCACGGAGCCCTCTTCATCATCTACGCGGTAATGGTTTTAACAGCGGCCCGCAACCACAAATGGCCAGCAAAAGAAATCGGCCTCGGCCTCCTCGCCGCCTTCCTCCCCTTCGGCCCCTTCTGGTTCGACCGAAGACTCCGTACGCAGTATTGAAAGTCTTGTCGGGATGACACCGAGGAGTATCAACAGTTGACATCTATTGTTATACCCTGTACGGTGAAATAATGAACGTCCACCTCGGGTCAGCCTTTGACGAATTTGTCGCCGGTCTCCTAAAGAGTGGCTATTACCAGACTCAAAGTGAAGTCTTGCGCGAAGGCTTGCGGCTCCTTAAGGAACGGGAAGAGATCAAACAATTGCGTCTCGCAGAACTTCGAAAAGAGATTGCACTGGGATCCGATCAGGCGGATCGCGGTGAGTTTGTAGACGGACCCGATACGTTCGCAAAAATCCGTAAGCGCAGCGTAAAGCGCAAGAAGTCTTCCAACACGTGAAAAAGCCGTTCGTCCTTACACCCCGTGCCGAGCAAGACATCGGGGATATTTGGGACTACATCGCGGCGGACAGCATTAATGCAGCCGACGGCGTGTTGACTGCTTTGGAGAAAGCCATTCTCCGGCTTGCAAAGACGCCAGGCATCGGCCACCTGCGCGAAGACCTGGCCGACCGTCGGCATCGGTTCTTTCTGGTTTTCTCCTACCTGATCGTCTATCGCTTCGAGACCAAGCCTCTACAAATCATTCGGGTCCTTCACGCCGCTCGTGACGTGCAAAGCATTCTGGGTCTTCCTGCGGAGGAGTAATTTCAAGCTGGGCACAAGGGAAGCCGTTTTTTCCCTAAGCCCAAAACCGCGCATAAGGCGGTACCCCCGGCTGCCCCGCCGCAACCCGGTCCGCCTCCAGCGTATCCGCACAATCCACCCCATCCGGATACCGGTACCGCGCCACAAAATCCTCCTCCATCTCGAGTCCCCATCCAGCCGCCCCTGGCAATTGATAATGCCCATTCTTCACCACCAGAGGATTCTTGAAAACTCCAACCTGCAAGAACTCCAGATACTCCAGCCACCGTCCCTCACTCCCAAACCAGGCCTGATCAAAGATCGACATCGCCCCCACCAACTGCCCCAATCCAATCCCTCCGCTATGCGGACAAACCGGCACGCCAAACTTCGCCGCCATCGCCACAATCGCAAACAACTCATTCACCCCGCCTACGCGAGCCCCATCAATCTGGCAATGCGTCAACCCGCCACCAGCCAGCAACTGCTTGAACGTAATTGCATCCGGCGCCTGCTCTCCGCCAGCCACACCAATCCCCACCGGCTCCAAAGCCTTCCGCAACTCGATATACCCAACAACATCGTTGTAAGCGATCGCCTCTTCAATAAACAGCAATTTATACTCAGCCAGTTCCTTCATGTAACTAGCCGCATTCCGCCAATCCCCAAGATTCTGATTCGCATCCGTCAGCAACAACGCATCCGCCCCCGTAGACTCGCGAATCGCATCCAGCATCCGGCGGTCCTCATCCAAAGCCCGCGCTCGATCATACTGCTGCCCACGCCCCACCTTGGCCTTAAACGCCCGCGTCCCCGCCTCATACAAACCCCGGCACAAAGTCCGCACTTCATCCAAAGGCCGCCCACTCCAACCCGCAGTGCTGTATACACGAACCCCGTCCCGTTCGAGCCGCTCCAAATTGGCAAGCTTCGCAGCCTCCCTGCTCTTCAGCATCTCCAGCAGCTCATCCTCAGTCAGCACATCCCGCAGATGATGAAAGTCCACACACTGCACAATCTTCTCGGGCGGCAAGCTGGTGAGCAGCTTCCACATCGGCACACCCTCGCTCTTGGCCCACAGATCCCAGAGCGCATTCACGATCCCACCCACCGCCATCCGGTAAACACCCAGAGCCAGCCACCGCAACTGATGATGCTCCGCCAGCGCCTGCGCAAACAATCCCGGCTCGGCAATAAATTCCGCCAGATCCCGCCCCACCACAAAGCGCCGCAAAGCTTCTACAGCGGCCGCCTGAATCTGAGTCCCATCTCCGATAGTGAAGATGAGAGACCGCCCCTCCAGCCCACTCTCGGTCCGCAATATAGGAATCACGCAGGAATAATTGGGAGCCAGATGCCGTGGATCGCTCCCCGCCATCCCCAACCGAACCGTCGGGTACCGCA
>JAYSVS010000237.1:0-9355 GCA_043718395.1 Acidobacteriota bacterium | reverse complement strand
CCGGCACGATCAACTTAACATGGCTTTTCCAAAGCCCCACCCTAAACCGGACATTTCTACTTTGCCAGGATGCGGACATTTCTACTTTGCCTTGACACAAGCTCAATCAGAGCTTGTGTCCTTGCATTGAAAGGAATAGACTTTCAAGTTCTCAAAGGAATTCACCATGCTCAAAATCATTGCTACTTTGTTGGTGCTATCCGCCTCCGCCCAAGCTCAGGTCCTCTATGGATCGCTGACTGGCAACGTGAAAGATCCTACGGGAGCTCCTGTGCCTGCAGCTGATGTTATGGTGCAGGAGAGTGGCACGGGATTGCAACGGAAGACGGCTACTAATGACTCTGGTGTTTATACAATTCCGACCCTTCCTGGCGGGAGATATACGGTCTCCATTCACAAACAGGGGTTTGTGGTGTTCAAAGCTCAAGCTGTTAACGTTGCCGTAAACGCTTCTACTCGCATTGATGCCACGCTTCAGATTGGTGGAGTGAGCGAAAGCATCCGAGTGGAGGCGGCACCACCTGCCTTGCAGACGGATCGTGCAGAAGTTCGCGCGGAAATCACATCAGATCAGATTGCCAATGCGCCTCTGCCGCCGGGCCGAAACTACACGCAGATGTTTAAGACGATCCCTGGCTTCTCATCGCCGAGGAACGGGAATGGTCCTTCTGTGGATCCTTCACGATCAGCGCTCTATAACGTCAACGGTACCTCGCGCAGCTCGAATGCAGTGCGTATCGAAGGCGCTGGAGTTAATCAGATTTGGCTGCCACACCTACCGGGCTACACGCCTGCACTTGAGTCAATCGAAGGTGTCAATGTGACCAGCAATTCATTTGACGCCGAAACCGGACTTGCCGGTGGCGCCGCAATTAACGTGCAGATCAAGAGCGGCACGAATGCGCTGCACGGTTCGGCTTTTGAATATCACAACAGCAATGCGACGAAGGCAAAGCCGTTCTTTCTGCCCGCGGGAGAACGCAAACCGAAGGCGATCTTCAATCAAATGGGTGGCACTGTTGGCGGGCCTATTATCAAGAACAAGCTGTTTTACTTTACGAGCTACGAGAGCACCTGGGATCGACAGTTTGCTTCGCGAATCGATACGCTGCCAAACGCGGCAATTCGGCAGGGTGATATGTCGGCCTCGCCATCGCTTATGTATGATCCGCGAACGGGTGCTGCCAACGGTACTGGGCGCCAGCCGTTTCCGAATCAGCAAATCCCGCAGTCGATCATGGATCCTGTGGCGCTGAAGATACAGTCGATGTTGATCCAACCGAATGCTCCGAGTCTATTGACAGCGAATCAATTCAGCCAGGGGAATTACAAATTCAACTCCAAGAAGTTTGATGGCAAGATCAACTGGAATCCGGGTGAGAAGGTTACAGTTTTTGCCCGGGGTGGAGTTCAGGATCACGACTTTGAGAGCGGTGGGATTCTTGGAGAACTGATTGGTGCACCATTCTTCAGCGCAGCTTCCATCGCCGGCCCTACTTATGGCACTACAGGCAATGCTGCTTTTGGTGCAACCTACGTGGTTACGCCGAAGTTCATTCTGGATGGCAATTTCGGTTTTACTGCGTATGATGCCAACTCAATCGAACGAGGACTCGGCAAGGATTTGGGCCGGGAACTGCTTGGAATCCCAGGTACCAACGGAACACGGTTCTTTGAGAGCGGACTGCCGCGATTTGTAGTGTCCAGCTACGCCACCATGGGAGCTCAAGGCAATTCGACGCGGCCATTCTTTAATCGTGACCCCCGCTACAACTGGGTTGGCAACGCGACATGGACCAAGGGTACACATCAGATTCGCTTTGGTTTTGACAGCTCTTTTCAACAACTGAACCATACCCAGGCGGAGTTTGCGGGAGCGCTGCACGGACCGGCCGGCGGGTTCACTTTCAGCGGAGGAACTACTGCACTTAACGGCGGACCTGCAACGAATCAGTTCAACTCCTGGGGCGCATTTCTGCTAGGGTTGCCGTCTGCGCTGGGCCGTACGCTGCAAGTGCCTGAGGAGTACAACGTAAGGACGTGGATGCATAGTCTCTATGTTCGCGACCAATGGCAGGTAAACCGGAGATTGACTGTGTCGCTTGGTACGCGTTGGGAATATTTTCCAATGCCAGGGCGGGTGGAGTCGGGACTTGAACGCTACAACCCGCTCACTAACAAGATGATTGTGTGCGGTGTAGGGGCTGTGCCCCGCGATTGCGGAGTTGGGCAGAGCAAGCGACTTTTTGCCCCGCGGGCTGGTATTGCCTGGAGAGCAACTGACACCTTTGTAGTCCGGGCAGGTTACGGCATCACCATTGATCCTTACAGTTTGGCGAGGCCCATGCGGACCAACTATCCAATGCTGGTGGTGCTGAATGTAAACGGTGCAAATGCATTTGCGACGGCTGGCCGCCTTCGTGATGGAATTCCTGCGGTGACTGCTCCAAACCTTGGTAATGGGGTGATTGATATCGCTGGTAATGTTGCCGCTAATGCTCTTGAGGACAAGTACAATCGTGGTTATATCCAGAGCTGGAATTTCACTCTGCAGAAATCGTTGAAGTGGAATTTTGTCGGACAGGCTGGTTATGTCGCGACCCGGCAGATCAATCAGGTGGGCTTCAGTGAATTGAATTATGCGCCGATTGACGGCGGACAGAATGGCCGATTATTGGCTGTAAAGTTTGGCCGGACTGCCGAGACGCGCATGGTGACGCCGATCGGCAACTCGCACTATGACAGTTTGCAGACTTCGCTCGAAAGGCGATTTGCGCAAGGGCTTCACGTGGGGGTCTCCTACACCTGGTCAAAGTCGATTGGAGTTTGCTGCAGCGATAATAGCGATGGCCTTGCCGCGATCCAGATTCCTGAATACGCTTCGCTGAACCGGGCAGTATCGAATTTTCACCAACCGCATAATCTAGTTGCGAACAGCAATTGGCAGTTGCCCTTTGGTAAGGGGAAGCGCTGGGCCAATTCGGGCTTTGCTGCGGCACTGGCCGGTGACTGGCAGATCAACGGGATCTACACAGCAGCCAGCGGCACACCATTTTCTGTGAGCGCATCGGGTACTTCACTGAACGCGCCGGGTAGCACGCAACGTGCGGATCAGGTTAAGTCAACCGTCACGAAAATCGGGGGAGCCGGCAGAGGCTTGTCTTTCTTTGATCCGCTCGCTTTCAAGCCTATTACTGAAAGACGATTTGGAAATGCTGGATTCAATTCGATGACCGGGCCTGGCCTTGCCAATGTGGACGTAGGTCTGTTTCGCGACTTCGCCATCACTGAACGGTGGCACGTTCAGTTCCGGGCCGAGGCATTCAATTTCACGAATACGCCTCACTTTGGAAATCCTGGTTCGAATGCATCGAATCTGCAACTGAACCCTGATGGCTCCATTCGTAACCTGGGCGGCTTTACCGAGATCACGGGTTTGCAGAGTACCGGTCGAGATGGTATCGATGAGCGAGTGTTCCGCCTTGGGTTGAGGATTGGCTTCTAGGGCTTTAGGGGCAGACGGCTAAAGCTGCCCCTGAAACATCGAATCGTTACTTGGGTGTGGGCATGTGAGTTTGGTCCTTCATCAGGCGGTACATTTCGTATTCCTGACGGCTGATCAGGGGGCGTTGTTTGGCGAGGAATTTCTGGTAGTTGGCCTCGCCCATCGCTGCGACAAGCGGTGCAGGCCCATCCATCTCTGCCCAATTGGCTACTGCGGAGGCAGTCTCGTATTCGTAGGGCGAGCCGCCGTATCGAACGCGAGCGACGCTGTAAAGCTTCAGACCTGCCTTGTGGGCTGCCGGGAGCAAATCGCTCTTGACGAGTGCGCGGTATGCGTCGTTGTGTTCTGGCCGAACCCAGGTGCGAATGACACGAACCATGGATGGCGGCTCTGCGTTGCCCATCGGGATGCTGAGGTCGGCTTCGAGTGAAGCGAGAACGCGACGCGAGGATTGGATGCAATTTCCGATGCGGGCTCGAAGGGTGGCGACTTGGGCGGCCATTTCGTTCATTTTGGGTTCGGCACCGGCGTCGAGCTCGGCCCACTGCTTGTGATTGCTTACTACGACATACTCACCGGGGCCGCTTTGAGAAGACCAGAGGCTAAAGTAGCGCTCGGATCCTCCTTTCTTCATCAAGCCGGTCCATTCTTTGGCTGCGGCGAGGAATTCGGCAATGTGGTCTGTTTTGATGGTGTAAAAAGCGGCAGAACGTAGCTTGGGCTCAGAAGTCTGGGCCAGGGCTGTGGAGGCAACCAGGGTGAGTAGGCAAGAAATAACATTCAAGCTTCGGAATGAGGAAAAACGCATGGCAGAGTTCTCCTTTGAACTAGGTTGTTGTTTGGTGGCGGTTCGCGCAGGCTTCTCGAATCGCAAAAATCGAGCGGTTTGAGTGTATGCCAAGCAGCGCCTAGTGTAAAGGGGTGTGGGGTGAGTGTCCTCTAGACCGCGAGCCATTTGCGGCAGGCGACGTGGAGTGCGTCGAGGGTGGGCTTGTTTGTTGCGAGTGGGAACGATTCTGGAGCGATCAGGAACATCTCATCCATACCTTCGGCGAGGAAGAGGAAGGCCGTCTTGTCGCGGTATTCCGCATATTTTAGGGCTTCTTGCCAAATGTACTGGTAGAAGACTTCGAGGTCGACGTAAGAGCCGAGCATGTCGGCCTGAGTGGGGATTGCGGTGGATTGTTCCTGATCGTCAAAGATCAGGAGGCTGCTGAAGGGTTTGACTTTGTTGCGGATTCCGAAGCTGGCGACCAGACAAGACGGGCGAGCACGGCGTAAGGCCTGGACAGTGGCCCATTCTACGAATGTGTTGTTGAACAGGAGCGTACCGTTGCCCGCGAGCAGAGTGGAGCGGATGAATTCTCCCATCACCTGATCCGTAGAGTACTCACTGCCGTGTGGTTGTAGAGTCTTGAGCTTGGCGCCAAGCTCCCTCGGGCCGCGGATATTGCCTTGCTCATTGATTTTACGGATTTCAGCCATGAGCCGCTGGCGGTAGGGGAGAAGCTTTTCATAGCTGACACTGGTTCCGCCGGAGTTCAAGCTGTGAAGGCTTTCTCCTGTTTCGATGGTCCAGGAGGAATGCTGGCCGCGGGCAGAAGCGCAGAGATTTGGCAAGCTGTTAGCGCCCTTACCCGTGAGGAGGACTGACAGGTATTGCGAGAGGTCGTCTGACAGGGAGAGGGTAATGCGGCGGCCTTTCAGGCGGGTCCACATGCGGTCTGGCCCGACAGGAAGCTCAGCCGGTGAGAGGACGATGACCAATCTGGTTTTGCTTTCAATTGTGGCATCAAGGGCTGGGGAGATGTATTCGAAGATGGCCGAAACCTGGCGGCGCCACTCGGGATAGAGGGCGTTGCGATTGAGGAAGTCGACATGCTCGAGCGAGAAGCCGCCACGGGGCCAAGTGCGGGAGTTGACGCCCATGCGTGGCTCGAGTTGGGCCAGGGGCGTGAACAATTCCGGCGGAGCTTTCTCGATAAAGGCAGAGAGCCGGGCGAAGTAATCCTGTTCAGCCGGAAAAAGCGCATCCCAGGCGCGAATTTGTTCGACGAAGTAGGCGGCAAACGTTACCGGTACATGGTCGAAATCGAAGCGGGGCGGGGTTGGCATAACGGAAAGAAAGCGCGAAGTCCGCTATGCCCTATTGGATCACGGATTAAAAGTACATCTTGAGAGCCAACTGGATCTGCCGGGCATCGTTGGGCGAGTTGCGTGTTGAGGTGACGCGGCCAAAGTTCCTGGTATCGATGAAGTTGGTGAATGCTGGATTGGCGAAGGCCGGGGTGTTGGTGAGATTGAAGGTCTCAGCCCGGAACTGCATTCTGTAGCGTTCGCCGAAGCGGAAGTCTTTGAACATCGAGAAATCCATTTTGGCGTAGCCGGGTCCGGTGAGCTGGGTGCGCTGGCCGCCCAGGGGTGAGAAATCAGACTGGCCGTTCTGGGTGGCGACAGGCGGATTGCGGAAGGCCGCCGGGTTGTACCAGCCGTCAGCTGAGCCGAAGTACTTTTCCTGGCCAGGAACCTGGAAGGCGAAGCAACCGGCACCAGCCGTAGTTCCGATGGGGCAACCGATGCTTTGCGGCTGACCGGAATACATGGAGGCGATCCAGTTTGCGCTCCAGCCGCCGAAGAGTGCCTGGTTGATGCCGCGGGCTGCGGACATCAACTTGCGACCTTTGCCGAAGGGGAGTTCATAGCTGCCGTTGAACGTGTAGGCGTGATTGATATGAAAGGAGGCCAAAGCCATATCGGCCTTGATTCCCATGCCAGAAATCATCGGGCCGCGGAAGCCGCCCACGTTACCGCCGCTGAGGAGGTCGCCGGCGTTGGTCATGGTTTTGGCGAAGGTGTAAGTCATCAAGAAGTTCAGCCCGTTATCGAATCGGCGGGTGAACTTGTTTTGCATGGAGTGGTAATGGCTGTTGCCGTTGGTGCTGGCATAGGAGGCTCCGCGCGCGAAATCCGGATAAGGAATGAAGAGTTGTGGATTGGCGCTAGGTGTCAGAACCTGCATTACGTTGTTTGAGCCCATAAAGGTTTCCAGGTGTCGAGAGAGGGAGGCAACGTAGGCGACTTCGATGCTGGTATTCTTCATGGCTTCGTATTGCACGGTGAAGTTGTAGCCTTGCGTGTAAGGCGTCTTGTAGTTGAATTCGATGCCTCGCAGGCTGAGGAAGCGGCCGTTGACGAGCTTAGGATCCATGGGTACGCTTGACAGGCCACGTTCCAGGCTGGCGATGTTGCCGTCGGCATACTTGACAGGTGTCCAGGCGTTAGCAGGCTGAAAGTTGAAATCGAACTGGAAGGGATAGTTGTATCCCAGGTTTGGAGAACCACCACGGTTTTCAAATGCACCGTAGTAGAGACCGTAGCCGCCCCTGACGACCAGCTTGGGCGAGACCATATAGGCAAAGCCGAAGCGGGGTGCGAAGTTATTTTTCTGCGATTTTCCCAGCCCAGAACCGTATTCATCGCTGTAGCGGAGCTTGATGCCGTTTGAGACAAGCAGTGCCTGGAAGGTATCGGACAAACCTGGCTTGTCTTTGCGGCTGGCCGGGATGATGAACTGGGGGTCGGTGAGGGAGGGGATGAAATTGGCCTGGGCATCGTATTTTTCACCAACCTGACTGAAGAGGTCCCAACGAAGGCCGATGTTCAAAGTCAATTTGCGGCTGACCTTCCAGTCATCCTGGAAGTAGAGGCCAGTGTAGTATTTGCGATTTGCCACGCCACCGAAATTGGAAGCGGAAACAGAACTTGCGCCCGCGCCGCCCGTGCCAGCGGCGTCTGTTGGGTTGAGGAGGAACTGGACACGACCGGTAGAGGAATCGTTCAGATTTGGGATCGAAGTGTAGATGCCGTTGTAATTGAAGCGGCCGCGTGACGTTGGCGGTGCCTTCCAGGGGAAGTCGATCAATTGGCCTTCCCATCCGCCCTTCATCGTGTGGCTCTTGTAGATTTTCGTCAAGTTGTTTGTGAGCTGGACTGTATTGGAGAAGCGTTCAGAAATGATCCAGTCTGAAGGACCAAGGTTGGACAGACCACCGACGCTGAGACCCGGTAGACCGCCGTTGCCCGCAGCTTGGAGGATGCCCTGAATGCCGAATTTCCCTGGGATGTTGGAGGTGTCGTTGGCAAAGGGTTGCGCACGGACAGAATGTTCGCGGTTGAAACCGGCGCGGACTTCATTGATCAGCGTAGGAGCAAAGGTGTGGGTGTAGCTGATAGCGGCACCCTGGGTGCGAAGGGTTTCATCGCCATTGGCGAAGCCGCCGCCGTCGGCAACGCCTTCAAACGGACCTGGTCTAAAGCGCTTGACGTCGGCAAAGCTGTAGCGGCCGAAGATTTGATCGCGCTCGCTGAAGTTGTGGTCGATGCGGCCGTCAACAGAGTTTGTGTCGTCGATGTTGCCACGGGTGACGTTGAAGTTGTTGAAGATTCCAGCGCCGGTAGGACTCGGGTAGAGATCCAACAGTTTGATTGCATTCGGATTCAGCCGGCTGGCCGGAACCGCGTTGTTGACGAAGGGATCGCGAATAAATGCAGTGCCACCCGGGACAAGGCGCGTAGTGGAAGGATCAAAAACAGTGCCAGAAGGAAAGACCCGGCCAGAAGCATCTGTACGGCTGCCGCTCTGGAAGGGGATGAGTTCAGCGAAGTTGGTATGACCACTGGATCGCTGAAGAGCGGTTGGGACGCTGGCGGTGACGGGTACGGCCTGGCGGATTCTAGTGCCTTCATAGTCGGCAAAGAAGAATGTCTTATTGCGCTTGATCGGACCACCGATGGCACCGCCAAACTGATTCTGGCGATAAGCGCCTTTCTTTACTCCACGCTGATTGAGGAAGTAATCGGTTGCGTCGAGTTTGTCGTTGCGGAGGAATTCCCAGAGGCTGCCACGGATCGCGTTTGTACCGGATTTGAGCGAAGCATTTAGCACTGCACCACCGGCGCGGCCGAATTCCGCACTGAAAGCATTGGTCTGGATCTTGAATTCGCCGATGGCGTCTACTGGAGGCCTCAAGACGAAGGCAGCGCCGCTAAGGAAGTCGACATTGTTTGAGTTGTTGTCGATACCGTCAAGCAGGAAGTTGTTTTGAGCGGGTCTGGTGCCGTTGGCGGTGAACCAACCGGTTGCATTGAGGCCGCGGCCTTCCGGCTGTGGGTGGGTGACTCCGGCAGTGAGTCGAGCTAAAAAGTTATAGTTGCGGCCGCTAAGCGGGAGGTCGTTGATCACCTTTGCGCTGATGGTTTCTCCAACTGAGGCACTTTGAGTTTGCAGCACCGGCAGGGCATCGGTTACGTCAATCGTTGTTGTCAGTTCGCCCGGGCGCATGTCGAAATCGATGACGCTTTGCTGCTGAATATTGACCTGGATGCCTTGGCGGCGGCTTTTTTGAAATCCGGCGAATTCAACCTCTACAGTGTAGGTGCCGATGCGGACAGGGGTGAAGAGATAGCGTCCTTCAGAAGAAGCCAGGGCGCTTTGAGTGAGGCCCGTGCCCTCATTGCGCAAAACTACGCGCGCGCCGGCGATGGCACCGCCGCCTGAATCCTTGATGAGGCCCATCACTGATCCCGCATCCACTTGGGCAAGCAGGGGTAAAGACAGCATTCCGGCAAAAAGTGCTGAAAAGTACAGATTTCTCAGGTTCTGATTAAGCGACATATTTTTCTCCTTCGAACGAGACAACAGTGTGTCGAACATATCATTATGGATAATGGATCGTCAAGGAATGAAGTTGCTTTTGAAGTTGCTCAGCGATTCTGTCACCCCCTAACTGCTCAGGGATTCTGTCACCCCCTGCCGAAAAGAGAGAGTGACATTGAGCCAAGAGCAATTGC
>JAYSVS010000236.1:0-3109 GCA_043718395.1 Acidobacteriota bacterium | reverse complement strand
TCCGATTTGGACTACCTCTTCCTAAAACTACGTCAGGAATCACTGCGAAGATGGTAAAGCGCCAAACTTCCTCGCGACCTTCGCCTTATTGCCGGTATCCGTGATGCGCAGGAGTTTGTCGCGGCTTTTAAGGAGATTCAGCCTTCACGTAAGCCATGATCCTTGGGGATAACATGATGAATACGCGAAGTTTTATCCTATTGATAGCCGTGACCCTTGCCTCAGCTTCCAGCAGTTCCGCAGCCCCTGATCCAAATACAGAAAACAACCTTGCCGTAGCCATCATGACCGAAGCAATTGTTGCAGAGGTCGAGACCGTTATCGTTGGGCAGATTCGTGCCGACGGTCCGTATAGGAATGCAGAGCCGGAATTACCTCCGGCTTCTCAGTTCCAGATGGTTGTGGCGGTTCTGGGGTTGAAACGTGTATTTGTGCAGGACACGCTGCGTTCTAAAGAGCCGTTACCTCCCGTCCTTTACATGTTGAGCACGGCTCCCACCTTGGGCGAAAAAAATAAATGGACAGCGGACACCATCGCTGACGACGGGATTCGGGTGATTTTCCTCCGCGCTGGAGAGAAACTGAAATCGCCTCGTTTACTTTCCGGTTCGAAAAATCAGGTGATGAAAACCGTTGAGGAATTTATCGACGGAGTCTCCCCTTCTGAGCTGTTCAAAAAACTTGGTGTGGAAACATACCTTAACAGCAAGACTTTCACGCAGCTTTACGCGGACCGGGCAGCAATTCGGGTGGATTTCCCAAAGCCTGTAATGCCTCCCATTCAGCTTAGCGATCCGACTTCCCGAGAAATTCTCGCCGCGAACCAGAAGCGTGCTGACGAAAACTATTTCCAAAAACTTTCGGGGCTTTTGGTTCTCGAAAAAGAATTCCCTTCGGACTTGCGTCTGATTTTGAATGCTTACGGAATAGCGGAATCAAAACCCACGCGTATTGAGAGGCTTACAGCAGCACTCCCTCGCTTGAAGACTCAAACTGGCCGGAAGTTATGCGACACTTTGCTTCTCAAACTGCGCGCGCAGTGAGGCGATAAATCAACAAAACTACAATGAAATCAACCTTACTATTCCTAGCCACGGCAACGCTGGCATACTCACAAACGGACACTTCGCGGCAGCTCAAAGAGAGCATCGCGAAGCATGATGCAGCGGTTCTCGCGGCGCTGGAGCCGATCCATCAACGGCATGGGGAGGAACTCAAAGCGATCTTGCTCAGAGCGACTCGGGCGGGTGATCTGGATACAGCGGTTAAGGCGAAGGAACAGCTCGCGAAGTATGGGGTGAAGGTGAGTGCAACCGGCTCGCTGACCGAGGTGGCGGGAGGCCCCCAGGAGAAGCTTGCGGCGCAGTTAAATGGGACTGTGTGGCAGCACTCTTCAGTGAAGAGTAATCGCGTCACGTTGCATTCCGATGGGACGACGACGGCGAGCTGGCACGGCAAGAGGCAAAAATGGAAAGTGACGGGGCCGAAGACTATGGAGATGAGCTACACGAACGCCGGAAATTCGGTGGAATTCAATGTGGATGTGGCTGTGACGACGCTGACCACGGACAAGGATAAGTTCATCCGCCTTGCGAAATGACGACAGTTTGCCTCGCGACGATCTGGCCGGTGCCTCCAGGCGATCGACGAAACGGGGGCACGCGACAAAAAACAATGAATACACGCAACGAAACCGGAATGTTTTCCACTTTATCGACTGACTCCGTTTCCCCTGCCCCCGATTTCTCGATTACTAACACCTATAATCAAAACGGAGTGCCGTGCAGCAGCACCGCGCCATTTTTTATAGTCGCTTGTGCCATTCTAGGATTTCTCATGCCCCTTGCGCATCCTGCCGAGCCCATAGCCACGCCAGCGTATTTCTATACCGGTTTTGAACAAACCGACGGGGAGGTATTGGGCTCCGATGCTGAATCGCCGATACGAGTCTTGCAAGGCCACGCAGAAATCGTCGCTACGCATGAAACACCAGCCCAGCGATGCCTTGAACTTGCCCCGACTCACCCCTTCGGAACCGTTTGCGTGGACGCTACCTCCCTTGCAAAAAGAAGCCTCGTCTATTTAGAAGTTCTCGCCAAACCATGTGTCGCGGACGACGCCTCCGATGGCGAGTTTCTGAACTTTGGCGGAGCGATCCTCGGCTTTTTCAAAGTGGGTGATGTGGGCGAGCTTCGCGCATTAGTTTCCGCGCCAAAAGGAAACGTCTGGATCGCCACCGGAGTCCGCTTTGCACTCGCTGCAGATACTTTGCCAAGCGATTGGATTCGCATCGGAATCCGACTCAATCGGACGACCGAGCGATGGGATATTTCGATCAACGGCACGCTGGCTCTCTCTGGCATGAAAGCGATTACTCCCCAGCAGAAGTCCGCATTGTCGCTCTGTCTTTTCGGTCAATCCAGCCACCCGAGCCGCTTCGACGATCTTATCTTATCTGCGATGGAGCCCGAAAAACTCGAAAAGCTCCTCACCCTCCAAACCTTGCGAAAGTTGCAGAAACAAGCCGCCGCTACCGCTCGTGCGCCACAAATCGTATCCGCTCGCAAGCCGGAGCTTGCGCTTAGAAACGCCCAAACTCCCAAGCCCAGTGCTCGCATGCCAATCCTGCGTGGGTGGACAGTCTCCGTCGGCAGTGGCAAAAACAAAGACGAGGCGACTTCCGGGCTCAACGGGAAAATGGACGACCAACCGCTCCTCACCCCATGGACTGAAGAGCCGATTCCCATGACTATCACTGCCGACGTCGCCCTCCAACCCGGCACAGACCTCAGCCAAATTCGCTGGAAAGTTACCCATGTGGAAAAAGTAAAAGGGCAACCCGATAAGGAAATCAGAGTATTAGCTGAAGGTAACTTTTCGACGGGGCTTGTGCAATCATGCACGCTCTCCGTTGAGGACGGGTTATGGGCAACCATCCTCATTTCGTGGCCCGATCCGTAAACAAAGCTGGGAAACTGGGGGGTCGGTGTGCGAATCTTGCCACCACTCACCTCAATTCGGTGAAACCGCGACTCTGAACGCCAACGGCGTTGCGGCTCATAGCCCAGGGTTGGCGCGAGGAACGAGCGCCTACCCTGGGTCAACCGTC
>JAYSVS010000235.1:0-117859 GCA_043718395.1 Acidobacteriota bacterium | reverse complement strand
GTCAGCATGGCTTCGATTTCGATATTTTCACAGAGGCCGATTTCGACATGGTTTTCTCGCAGCATATTTCCACGACCGGTGGGTCATTGGTAGCTGTCTGTTCGTCGGCTGTGTGATTTTCTCCCATGAAGAAGCTAGCAAGGGCGGAGGAGAGCTTAATGATCTGGATGTGGCGGCGGTTTTTGGTATCAAGGGTTTAGCGGCGAAACAAATTTAAAAATACCAGCGAACCGCAAAAATCTTAATTTTGAGGATTGGGGGAGTTGCCGGCTGAGGTGCGGCTGATCCGCTTGCCGTTGGCATCGTGATCGTAGATGATCGTGCCGGATTCCGGGTGGGTTGCGGTTAGAAGCCAGCAGAGGTTGTTGTAGGTGAAGGTGCGGCCTTATTCGATTGCGAGCCTGACTTTGCGAGCTTGGCCGGTTTTGGTAGTGGGCTGCGGACTCGAAGCTGACCCGTCCCTTTGCGTTTTTCGGAAAATTTGGGATGTAGAGAGAAGTCAGTTTGAAAAAGTATCTGCCATTAAGAAGTCGGATAAGAGTTTTCATATCAAAGAGTTAGCTGCGGCTCTGAAATGTTGGGCGAGGGAGTTCCGTTATGGATGGCTCTTGGTTGATTCGCGGAAAAATGGCGAAAAGGCCAACAAAATGTACAGTGACGCGTCAGGTTGTTCTTTACCACCACACAGAACTGCCAATGAGAGCGGTGGGAGTAGCAGTTGGTCATCGCACGGGGTGGCAGGACTGGAGCAGGCATGAAGCATTTCTTATCAGGGAGTGATCGGAATGGCCAGAACCCTCAGCCGATTCCATACGTGCTGATGTTGACGATCAAGAAATAGAGCGCATCCTAATTTAATGCCGTGTCTATGCACCGCCCGCTTCTAAACTCGATACGTCGACTATCTCAACATCCTCGAACCAAGCGACGCCGGCACGAATGTTACGGGCGATTTGTACAAGCGCGTCGACAAGTAACTTATGCCCGACCTTTGTGTCGAAGCTTGTCGAGTTCAGCGTCGCCTTCCAAAAAGCTGGCTCTTGGTTTTTTAGGATTTCATTGACGAGGCTAGTGACTTCGTCGGGATCCGTAATCGTCAATTTACCCAAGTCGTATTGCGCGACCAAGGCATCGGTCATGTACCGGGTCATGCAGATCACGCCGACCTTACTGAGAAGGCGTGAGTCGGCGTTCCAGAGGTCGGGCCAACCTGCCTTTACTGTGTTCCAGATCGCATAGAAGAATTCTATGAGCACATCCTCGTCGATGAAATCTCGGACGTTTTTTTGTTTTATGTACTCAATTGAATTCTCGATTGCAGTTGGCGTGACGATACGATTCGCTTCGGGAGTAATAGGCCACGAGATCGTGCCGCGAAATGGGCTATCCTCTCCGTCATTTACGAGTCCAACGAAACTAACATTTGGGTTCAGGTTTAGGCGGGCCGTCATCAGCCGCTTCTGCAGTGCGTCGTATTCGTAGTGAAGGGCCAGAGCCCGAATATGGTCGACTGAAACCTTAGACGCCTTATTGTTGATGACCAGGAATTGAAACGCTTTCTCTTCGTCATTCGTGCCCAGAATCGCAACGACGTTAACCTGCGTATCCTGGCTGAACAGTTTGACACCCAAAAGTCTGTGCTGCCCGTCTATCACTAGGCCGGGCTGTTGATCACCTGGATTCCAAACAAATTCTAGGACTGCAAGTGAGGAGTTCGTTTCGCGTGGGCCCAATTGGCCGGGCGCGAGATCCAAGGTTAGGATCACCGAGGTCGGAATGGTGTTCCTTGGGTCCGTTTCCAGGAACCGCCTGATGGCTCTTACTTTCGCGGTGCTCGGTTTTCGTTGTGGTGCGCCAGGAGTGTCTTCAAGTCGCTTGATCGCCGACCATTGAAGTATCTCCCCTGCCGGGGCGTGAAAAAGCAGAAACTCCGGTGACGCAGGTGTGAGCCGCTGCCGCGAAACAAGGCACTCGTATCGGAAAGTTGGCATAGGTGATGAGATCCTTATTCTAATGTGTGGTTTTCAAGATTGAAAAAGTCAGCAACATCATCGACGTCGCGTATCCTTACGTCGGTCCAAGGGCCGATCTTCAAGAAGGCGTCCTTCAAGCTTATTCGGCCTTCCGTGGCGACGCGCTGTGCCGCTCGGTAGTGAAGCGAGAACTTGTAGGTTCCGTCAATTTCTTGTAGGCGTTGATCTTTAGGCGAGATCCCAAGTAACAGCGATTGCACAGAGGGCATTACCCAAGTTGCAAAATTCTTTTTCTTCTTGTTATTGCAAGAGTGGCAAGCGGGAAGGAAGTTGTCCGCAACGCTGTTCCCTCCGTAATTCCTGGGCCAAATGTGTTCCAAAGTGTAGGAAAACTCGAGAGGGCCGTTGCCTTCAAAGTCTAGACCGGTCCCGCAGATGTAGCATCGGGGATGCCTGAGCAACGCCCATGACCGCATTCGACTCTCTAGTGAAGGTGCGGTTTTCTCCAGGGAAGCGAGAACTGCACGCTCACCATATCGGAACAATTCATCGAGATGGCGAGACGGTATTCCGAGCGTGTCACGGAGATACTGGGTGAAGATTTTTCGTCCGCCTGGATCACTCAGTCCGTCTTCGAGGTTCTTGCTCAGTGATCTGCCCGCTGTGACGACCCGCCCGGTAAGAGTAACTGCGGCTAACTGCCGATAGAACGCTATCAAATCTTCAGATCGCCCCGTAACTGCCAGTATTCCCTCTAATTCGGCCCAGACTGGGCTCTTGAGAAATCTTTGGTTGACGAATTTGCAGAGTTGCTCTCCAGCTGTAATGCCGCATTCAATCATGAAACGTTTCCTTCAGTCCAGCGAGTTCACCATTTGACCACGTTTGAGGGGCTACTGGGCTTTTAGGGTTTTGAGACAGCATCACTGCTAGATTGAACGCGGTGTTTTCTTGCCTTTCGCTTGGCAACTTCCTTCCGCGCCCCAAGAATGTTAGCGATGGTTGTCGGGTGCCATCTCTTTTTTCGGCGAGTTGGAATGCCGGCTTCGTTCAATTGGTTTGCGATCGCGGAATGCCCCATTCCCTGCGCCCGAAATGCTTGAATCTTGTTCAAAACGACGTCTTCACCTACGAGTTCTCCATAAGGTTTTGCTCCTTCACGCCGTTGATCGGGTCGCTTTCTGGCCGCAATTCGTTTGCCGACTAACCTCAATCCCTCAATTCGTTTGGTGAGATCGCTTCTGCTGCTGAAATCGCGCAAGAGTCGGCGTTCGGGATCGTCGCCGGAAACGTCAGGATCCAAATAGAGCACTTCAATTCCCCAAATCCTAAGGTGCCCTAGCAGAATCTCTTGCTCAATCTTGTCCGCAGAAAAGGAGGATAAGTTCTCCACGATGAGCGTGTCGGCTTCGCCTGCGTGCAATCGAATTAAAGCATGCACGAAGTTGGTTTCGGTACCAAACAACTCAGGGACTAGCGGGTCAACAATCAACGACAGCACCTCGATCGAGTTTGTCGCAACGTAGGCACTAATCTTCTCTACTACATCGGGGGCATTTGCGTCCTCACGTCGGACATATACTAATGCGCGCGAGGCCATCAGAGCGCAGGATAGCCAGTTTGGTCGAGTGTTGGTTTACCAAAAATAGATCATACATGCATAAAAGAATCTATTTTCTCCCCCTTCACTTGCACAATCGAGATTCGAGTTATAACTCTCGGAGAGTTGTAGTAAAACAATGGAGAGATATTAAAAATGTGAAGAGATTCACTGACTGAATCTCGTAATACACAACGGAGGCAACACCATGAACAACCGCCGCTTGGCGAGAACATCAAAGATTCCTTATGCACACGAGTGCCGAGTTCGCGACGCGTACGCGCACAGTCTTTCAACTCTGCGTCCTGACGAGCGAATGGTTAAGCGAGAGTACAGGTACCCGACTGCGCCCCGGCGAATCGACATGCGGACCGTAGATCGGCTGGGCACCTTGCGAGACTGGGAATTCAAGCTCTCTGCTGACCATCGCACTTTGGGACAAATCTTAATCTACTTGTCCCATGCCCGTCGGGAGTTGGGATTCCGTCCAATACGTGGCGTGATCGCCGCGTTCGAGATTCCAGAGGAACTCCGCCTAGCCGTCGAGGTGATGAGCCTGAATATAGAATTCGTGACCATCCCGTCCTGGATGCGCTCGGCCGGTTTCGTTCCCGACACCGTAAACAACAACCCCATTCCAACAATGTTCTTCAAAGGAGACCTGACCAAATGATTCCCGCAATTCCCACAGTTCGCTTAATCTCGACCGATAGCATTCCGGCTGACTCTGACTTCCGGGGCGTCCGGATCATAAGAGTACAGACCGACGCCGACGCTCAGGAGAAGTTCTCTCTGCGCCAATATCAGTTTCTTCACGACCCGGACTACACTCCCATTCGTGCGACGCTCACGCGGAAGGGCATGGTGGGTGTGAGCGGAGTTGAGTGCCGCGTTAGCGCCTTGACCAACCCGTCGCTCAAGCAATTCATCAACATGGTTTTGTACGATCCATCCGATCCGCCTAGCAACAACTATGAGGCGCTGGGCATGAAGGAAGCCCACGATCAGACTCAGAGCGACTTCAAGGGCGGCAAGAGCAAGAACAAGGCTGACTTCCGTGAGTACTTGTTAGAGAGCCTCGACGGGAAACGCATCCCCTACCTACCCGTGATCTCGGGGTGGCAGACAAAGGCTGCACTGAATAAAACGGTCTTTGTGGCGTACGACGAGCAGGATCCGGATGCTCTGTATGGGCTCCTCTATCTTCCGAAACTGCCGATCATGCAGGCCGATGGGCAGACACAGACAGCTGCTTTGTTCGCGCTGGCTGCGTCCAAGGACGCTGTCACGAAGGGCGCATTAGACAGTTTTCGGGTAACGCTGGAAATCGAACTGAATGTTGATGAACGGCAAGCTGGCCAAAGCTTCGCGGATCGCAACGGTCGCGGATCTAAGAAGAACAAGAACCTGGTCATCGGCTTGGACACCTCATCCGCACTCAGCGATCTCCGGGTCAGGTCGCTGGAAGGTACGGTGTTCGAGAAACGCCTGGCCAACGGCCGCAATACAACTACGACAGAGACGGCAACCAAGTGGATCGTCGATTTGTCCACCATGGAGCAAATGCTCTTGAACGCGATTTCCGACGGGCGCTACAAACCTGAGGAGATCAAGCATCACCACGTCGAACACCTTGTGCCGTATACACGCGAGTTCCTGAAGATGCTTGACGACGCCTTCTCCAAAGACTGGGTCGAAAAAACGAAACCTAACGAAGATCCGTTCAGGAAGATCTACGTCCATGGATGGCCATTCGCGCTGAAGGCCATTGCGTCCGCCTACTATCGGGCAAGAATAGTTGAACTCGGTCCGCTTTCCGCCGCGTTGAGTGCGCGCGATGGAAGCAAAACTGTCGAAGAGGCGTTTCAGGCCAAATTGACAGACGAGCGCGCCAACTGGACTAAGGCACCGGTAATCACGTTCGATGAATTGAAGACTCGCCTCAGTCAAATTGACTGGCTTCGGTACCGTCATCATTGGGTCACTTTGACAGGAGCCAAAATGAAGGACGGCAAGAAACGATCGTTTAAGCTGAAAAGTACGGGCGAAGAAAAAGTGCTGGGCCAAGCACAGAACACGAAATATATCATTTCTTCCGTCCGAGATAAGATCTTGTCGGACACTTGGATGGACCTCACAGTGAGCGAGGACGAGGCCGTCGATGCTGCCAGTTCCCAAGCTCCTGCAAAGGGCAAGAAACGGGCCGCGTCTCCCCGGTCAACGTCTACCGAAGGCAGCACCCTCCCCGAGAGTCCGGTTGTCAAGGTAGATCCTGAACTGCCAACGCCAACTGAAGAACCGACTGCTTCCGTCGCTGAGGCCCGTGCCGACGTCTAACAGTCTAAATTCCAAGGCAGACGCACCCGAACGTCTGCTTTGGGATTCCAAGTGAAAAGAAAGCCTCCATGGACCATATCAAACGATTAGAACTCACACGCCCCAAGGGTAACTCCTATGTGATCCTGCTCAGCGGAGGCCTGGATTCATCTGTTCTTGCCTACAGCCTTTCTTCTTTAGGGATCAAGCTGAAAGCGTTGACGCTAGACTATGGGCAGCGCCATATCGCGGAACAGGTTGCGGCCCAGAAGATTGCGGCCAATCTCGGCATCGAGCACCGGGTCGTTTCCTTGCGGGAAGTTACACCATTATTTGGCGACGAATGTTCGCTGATAAATGAGAGCCAAGACATTCCTAGTGGCCACTATGAACACGAGTCGATGAAATCGACCGTCGTACCCAACCGAAACATGATTTTGCTGAGTGTTGCAACGGCCTGGTCGGTTGCTTCAGAGTTTGATGGAGTCGCTTATGCTGCCCACGCGGGCGATCATGCAATTTACCCAGACTGCCGGCCTGCATTCGCTGACGCCATGACGCAAGCAATCTCGCTGTGCGACTTCTCTCCCCAAGAGCTCATTCGTCCATTCATAAATCTTACAAAGGGTGACATTGTGCGAATTGGAGCATCGTTAAGGGTGCCGTTCGAAGTCACGTGGTCCTGCTATAACGGCCGGACAAAACATTGCGGCACGTGCGGGACTTGCAACGAGCGGATCGAGGCATTTCAACTCGCGGGCGTATCCGATGCCACCGCCTACGAATAGACCATTCCTGCGTCAGCTTTGGGACGGCCTGCTCCAGACCAGGGAGCGATATTGTCCTAGAAGGTAGTTGGCGAGCACCTGAACGTCTCTCGGGGTATTCTGCACTTCGTTCCATTTTCGCTGTGCGCCTGGGCCGAACTCCCAGTAGCCATCGGTCCAACGACAGACGTCTTTTAGCGGCTCCAAGTCGGCTACGAAATGCTTCTTTGTCGGAACGCCTTTTGCTCGATACCGCTCGGAGATAGCATCCATCACAAATCCCATGCTCACGATCCCTGCACCGTGCATCAGCCTCGATCTGCGAGGCGGTTGCGCCCACGCGCTCTGAAAAACCGTTGCGGTCGCACTCCAGAATGCCCCGAGCACGTTCAACATCAAGCCAGTCTGACGATCGGAATTCTCGGAACCGCGAAAACGATAGAGGACACCATCAGTCAAGCTATTTTCGAGCATCTTCAGAATTGAATTGTCTTGCACCAAGCCAGCTGGATTCGTGGGCGTTCGAATCATCCCCTGGAATGGAGAGTCGCCGTCAAAGTTCAAGCGCTCAACCAAATGAGCGGGGAAACGTCGTTTGTGCAACGCCGAGGGCAATCGCATCTCGGTGCTTGGTAGGAGTTCGTAAATCAAGCCTTTGGGAAGCGGTTTGGTGGAGTTGACGAGAATGAATTGTTCTCGCTGTTCACGCTCTTCCCGAGCAATGAATGCCGTCACAGAAATCGGAAACTGGTCGATTGAGGCATCTCGAATTGCTGCTATCCGTTGTTGACCGTCGACCACCCAACCGGGTTTCTTCTCATCTGGTAGTGAAATGTCGATGGGAATGGAAAGCGTGCCGATTTCTGCGTACTCAGGGCATCGCGTCTGTGAACGGTTGGCTCGAAACGTAACGCGTTCGTCAAAGGCGATCACGACCGAATTAGGCAGGAGTGGAGCTGGAGACTCTAGGTACGCTCGGATTTCAGCGATATGGGAGAGTACTTCGGGGCGCTGGTAGCCAGCGATTCGACCCTGCTGTGAGCGTTGCAGTCGAGAGATTGTGGCAAACGTCGGAAGCAGCTTTCCGTCAACCGCAAAGCTGTAGAACACTCGGCCCTCGCCCTGATGGATGGCAATCGCCGGCAGTTCGAGAATCTCAGGCTTAGGCATAGCTCTTATTCGTCCTATGGGCAGTTTTTCTGCCAATCGCTTTTCGCGCTGCTGGCGTGGCTGGAGAGGCTTGGCGACGCAGCTGATTGGAAAACACAAAAAGATTGTGAAAGCCTCGTCTGCGATTTCGTTCAGCTCCACGAAAAATGATGACGTGGATTCCAATGGTTTTGCAGATCTTGCACTCGCACTTGGTCCAGGGACGATCATCGAGAGTTTCGCGGTTCAACGCGGAGCGAGTCACCCGCCCGGTGAAGATCTGCTCATACGATTCCAATGCGTCGACAACTTCGCCAACTGGCACCTGCTCGCGGCCATAGTCCTCAAGGAGTTTCAGGCACTGCCGCTCGAGCAATCTGGCCGCATTCTGATCAACTCGTCCGGCAAGAATCTGCTTTCTAAACTCAGTATTGCCTTCGACCTGCGGAACACGAATTGCGGCGTAGGTGCGACCGTCGGCATAGTAATTATGTTTGTCGTCCTTGAACGCGCGAACGAGTGGAGAGGTGCTGTCAAAACTCGCAACGCCAAAACGACCAAAGGCTTCGATATGCTCACACCGGCTAATGCCTAGGAGGTGAAACTGGGTAGTTTCTCGGCGAATCCTTGATGATGCGGACAGACAATCGAGTATGTCAGGAGTCCTCAAGGGAACCATTCCACCAAACGCGATGTAGCGGTAGCCCTGCTTTTGTAGCACCTTGACCGCGTGAGCGTAGGACTCCGGACTCCAACCTTGAGCAACGCCAACTGGCGTGAAGGGCACCTTGCCAGCCCGACTAAGTTTCAGGAATTGACCCGCAAGGTCGAGTGTCAGTTCCTGTCTAAGCTTCCAATCGGCTGGAATGTCCTCAGCCTTATCGGCGAGAGCAGAGCGATACCCTAAGATGACGTGGTCTACTGATAACCCAAGATCGAAACCACATTGAACGTAAAACTCAATTACTTCTGCCGGCGAGAAAGGCGGGACCGGTTCCCGTACGTAGGTGAACGCGCCGCAATCTCCCATCGTGAGCAAAGGGGTTCCAGCGAGCCGAAAGAACTCTCGCACCCCTACGCGCAGAAGTCGGTGGCGTTGCGCGATGCTATATTTTCCGGACCCTGAACCGATGCCATCAACGATTGCTTTTGAAACTAACATTCCATCGTATGGCGGATTTTCGAGGATCTCGTGAGGGTAGAAATCATGTTGCTGCCGAACGCGATCTTCAGAGCGGCGCTCAGAATGAAAGTCGAATGAACCATCGACGAAGTCGTGGCTGTCTGGAAAGAAAAACTTCACGGTGCAAACCCTCTGGCGTGAACGTAGGTTCGGATCAGAGAATTTGATAAAAGCCGGATGTGCTTAGGCACGTTTTGGATCTCATCCCAACGGAGGTTGTCCAAATCGGGCCAACGCCCCTGCGACCAGTGGCACGCTGGAGCGACAAGCCGAAGGTCTTGTTCGGCCGCCTCCAGAGCGCCTTCGTGACGCGGGTTAATTGAGGCCATTACCTTGTCCATTAGGCGGCCCATTGCCTGTATGCCAGTGCCATGCATGAGACGACTCTTCGAAGGAGATTTCCCCCAGGCGTCTGGGAACACCCGCTTCACTGCGCTCCAAAAAATCATTAGAACGGCCCAAATTCCGTCCATGTCGGTGAAGTTGGTGGCGATGTTTCGGTAAGGGAACAGACAACCCGTGGGTGACGTCAAACTGTCCTGGAGCATCTTTACGACAGAGGCATCCGCGATTACGGCCTGCCTCTTGACTTCTGCCGAAGAAGACGCACGCTGAATCAATCCACAAAATGGTGATTCCGCCTCAGTGTTCAGAAGTTCGCATATCGCGGCGGGGATTTTACGCACCTCTAAATTTCTGGGAAGAGGACTCGAAACGGCTGGCAGGAGTTCGGTCAAGAGGCCGCGAGGAATTGGTTTGGTGTTATTTATCCGTATAAACTGGTCTCTCTGTAACTCGACTTGATCGGCAACGAACGCATTGATCGGAACCATGAGATCTCGACGCTTGCTTTTAGAAAGTGCCAGCACTCGTTGCTGACCGTCGACAACCCATGCCGGTTTGGTGTCATTGTTTTTTGGAATCGGCAGTTCTAAAGTGCCCGTCACCACAAGTGCATTGCCTACCTGCGGCCCTCGCGATGCCGTGAAGCGCACCTCGGAAGAGAGGGCAAGAATAATTGAATTCGGGAAAACTACTTCTTCGCTATCCAGGTATTCAACGATGTCTTGAATGTGTCGCTTCACCTGTGGACGTTGGTACCCGATCAATTTTCCAGCGTCGTCGCGGGAGACTCGGGAAAAATCCGCGATTGAAAGGATCTCGTCGCCGGTCAGCCCAAACAGATAAAGGGGATGGGTTCCATTCTGCTCGATGCGAAGCGCTCGTCGAATGATCCGTGACGGAGACTTGTTGGCCATCAAATACGCTTCCTTTCAATAGTCGAATAGATATTTCGGAAGCGTCCCTGCTCGCAGGCACTTCCTCCGTCTCTAAGTTTTCGAAGCAGAACAGTATGACTTTGTTTAGGGTTGGCTTTTAATTCTGCTCTGATGAACCGTCCAATCTCTCGATCTCCCAACTTCTGGCGATCATAACGTCGCATTGGCGGTTGACCCATCGTCAGGGAACTAAGATGATTTCTCCAAGTCTCAACTGAAATCCCGATATCGCGGGCGCTTCCGATGAGATGCCTTAGAATGCGAACATTGAGTGAATTACGAGGACCTCGCACCAAACTCTGGAGACGGGCATCACAGAGAACGCTGACCTCGGCGAACTCGCGGGCCAGTCTCTCATCGCAAGTCAGCACGATGAGTGGAGCGTCGGAATGCATGTGTTGCCGCGCTTCAACCAAGTCCTTTGAAATGGCCTGAAGATACTTTGGAGACACGGCCACGATCAAGGGTACCGATGGTATTCGCTTCGCCAGTTCCGTTAACGACCTAGGATCTCCTTTTCGTGGTCCGCTCCAGTTGCTGAGGCAGGTCCACCAAGCTTCAATTTCACCCCTTCCAGCCTGATTGTTGGTTGGCAGCGCCACTGAATCGGGGTGTCCAGCAGCGAATGTTGCCGCGTAGGAGTGGAGTGGACTCGACCACGAGACTAGGCCGTATCCCGCCGAGCAGATCCAAACACTGGCAGCGATCCCGTTCTGTTTCGCGACGGCCGCGAGTGTTTTTACGACCGACCAATGCTCGCCTGCGTAGAGCTCGTTTGCTGGAATCGAAGGAGTGCCAGACAGAAGTCGTCGGGTCCAAAGCTCGGCCCGAGCGTGGATGCTCGCCGCTTTTACTGACCCAAGCGTTACTGCGGCTACAGCAGATTTCTTATTGCTGCATGTGATCAGAACATTAACTGCGCGCATTTTGAGTTGCCCGTTTGGTAGTTATTTTTAGCACCATCCAAGAAAACTACTATAGCGCGCGCGGATACCCGGAGGGCGGGGCGGTCGGAATCAGACGCGCTCCCCGGTGTATTCGCACCCGGACGTGCAGGTCTCAAAAACGCAGACTTTCGATAGACCGGCCAGCCTGTGAGCGAGCCGCTCCCATATCCACCGGGCCAAAACTTCGCTCGTCGGGTTTTCGAGTCCGTCGATATCGTTCAAGTAGTTGTGATCCAGCGTGTCTTCGATGGGCTTAAACGCAGCCTTGATGTCAGCGAAATCCATCACCCATCCGGTGTCTTCCCCTACCGCACCGGATACGCACACGCGGATTCGAAATGAATGTCCGTGCAGGCGTGCACACTTGTGGCCGGGCGGCACGTTGGGAAGCTTGTGGGCCGCTTCGATCATGAACTCCTTAAAAATCTCGGTGGTCATGCTGAGATCATACGAGATTGAGCCATCGCATGGCCAACGGAGGCGGAAGGTCGGACTGGGGAGATGGCAAGGTCCGTTGAAAATTGGTAGCTGCCTTAGCTTGGCGATGCAAAAGGCTGGCCTCAATGTGTAGCACCAACATGTAGCGGATTCTGTAGTTGCCCAAATCCCCCATAATCTCCCAAAAGCCACAATTTGCTACAGGTGCCCTAGCCGGGCCAAAACCCGGCATTGCAAATAAAAGAGTTGTTTGATTTGGTCGGGGCGGCGGGATTCGAACTCGCGACCCCCTGCGCCCAAGGCAGGTGCGCTACCAGGCTGCGCTACGCCCCGACATACCTTGAGTTTAGCATTTGGCTCCCCCCAAAGGGGAGCTAATACTTGCTGAAGATCTTTGCGAGGCCTTTGATCGCCTTGTCGACGTGCTTTTCTTTCAGGATGTAGGCCGGCAAGAATCGCAACACAGTGTCATGCGTGCAGTTGAACAAGAGACCCTGCTCGAATCCGTCGATTACCATCTGCTTCCCCGCGATGTCCATCTCGACACCAATCATCAGTCCTGATCCACGCACTTCCCTAATAAAGCCGTGCTTGCTTTGGAGCCCTCGTAATTCTTCGCGGAAGTAATCACCTACCCGGCGCATCTGCGGTAATAGACCCTCCAGAATCTCGAAGAATTCAAGCGCTACCCGGCATACCAGCGGCCCGCCGCCAAAGGTTGTTCCATGCATACCAGTGCCCAATGCGTCAGCCGCTTTTTGCGACATCAAGATGCCACCCATGGGCAGCCCGCAGGAAATCGGCTTGGCAAAAGCGACTACGTCGGGCAGAATGGGCTGGTCAAATAACTGGTAGGAAAAGTGCTTGCCTGGCCGCCCTACGCCGCACTGGATTCCGTCATGGATCAACAAAGCATTGTGCTGATCGCAAAGTGACCGGGCCTTCGCAAAGAAACTCTCCGACACCGGCAAGATACCGCCCTCGCCCTGAATTCCTTCAAAAATGATTCCGGCCGTACGCTCGCTAAACGCTGCCTCAAGCGCTGCCTCATCGTTACGTTCGATGAACTTCACACCCGGCAATAGCGGCTCAAAGTCAGCGCGGTACTTCGGTTGCCCGGTTACGCTTAGCGCCCCAAACGTGCGCCCATGAAAGGAATTTTCAAGAGAGATCATTTCGTACTTTTCGGGGCTGATCTTATGCCCATGCGAACGCGCAATCTTGAGTGAACCTTCGACAGCTTCCGTCCCGGAATTGCAGAAAAATGCTCGATCCATCCCACTCACTTCAATCAGCTTCTTCGCTAGCTTGCCCTGATACTCGTGATAATACAGATTCGATGTATGGAGCAGCTTCTTGCTTTGATCGCGGATCACCTTGCTGATACGCGGATGATTGTGGCCCAGCGAATTCACTCCGATGCCTGACAACAGATCTAGATACTTGTTGCCGTCGACGTCGTAAAGATAAACGCCCTTGCCACGATCTAGCGCTAACGGATAGCGTGCATAGTTCTGAAGGAGGTAAGTGCTTTCCAATTCCTGGATCTTTTGCAGCTTCGACAAAGAAGGTGCTGCGGTGCTAGAACTGCTCATTTATTTACTGTAGCGAACCCGGAGGCTACAAGTTCATTCTGGAAAGCGGGCTCGTCAAACTTGTTGATCGCCGCCTTCTGCCGGCCGTTCTCGACCAGAACCAGAAATGGGGGATCGCCGAACGGAAATACTTTCTTGAGCTTGTCCGTGTCGTTAGACACCTTGGCGGTGAAGCCGGTGTCCTTCAGGAACTGTCCGGCAAATTGTTTCATTTCGGTTGGAATCGCCAGCACATTCGTTCCTGCAAAGCTCATCTTCGACATAGCCTGGGCCGCGTGGAAGCAATGCATGCATTGCGGATCAAAGAAATAGATTAACTGCCGCCCCGTCCTCAGATTGTGAGTCGAACCATCTACTAGCTGGACGCTTTCTGGAGGCACCGCTCCGGTCTGCCTGCTGAGCGCGTAGCCGTAATTCCCGACACCCATCGCGATAAGCACACCCAACAAGATCGCTGGCTTTTTCCAGTCGGTGTTCCACTTCGCCCACCAGCCTGCACCGACAGCACAGGCCAACATCAACCCATCGCCCACAAAGAATCCTGGCCCGATGGCCCGCTTGATCCACGGAAAGCAACTGCACTCTTCCCCTTGTAAGGCCTGATAGTAGTATCCGATCCAGCCCATGAACGCGACCAGCATCAGCCCAATCAGCCAGGCACCCAGCTTGCGATAACGGGGGGTAAGAATCAGGATCGCGGCAAAGACCTCGGCTATTCCGAAACTGACCGCTCCAAACTCACTCAAAAAGCCTGGCACCTTGGCCTGTGCGAGCTTGGCTCCAGCTCCAATCGGGTCTGACATCTTCCATCCGCCGGCCAACAAAAACAACGCCGCCACTGCGATCGCCGACCCCCAAACGAGCCAATTCTTCCACTGGGCCTGTGGCATACTGTGATCCATGTTTCTTATTTTAGTCCTGATTGGGTCATCTGCCTTGGGTCAGGTGGCGGACCTGGTGGTGGAAAACGCAACCGTCTACACAGTTGATAAGACGAAGCCGAGCGCCAACAGTCTCGCCATCAAAGACGGAAAGTTCATTGCCGTCGGCGGTGACATGAAGAAACATATCGGCCCCAAGACACAGCGAATCGACGCCAAAGGTGCGGCAGTCATCCCCGGCTTGATCGACGCCCATGTTCACATGCGCAGCCTTGGCGACATGCTCGAAACCTTCGACATGCGGTTCACCAAGACCCGCGAAGAAGTGGCCCAGATCGTCAAGCGCGCCGCTGACAAGATGCCCGCCGGCGAGTGGGTCCGCGGACGCAATTGGGATCAAACCAACTGGGGCGGGGAATTCCCCAATGCTGACGACATCAGTAAGGTGGTTAACGACCGTCCCGTCTACCTCACCCGAGTTGACGGCCACGCCGGGTGGGCCAATCGCAAGGCCCTTGAAATTGCTGGCGTTTCTAAAGCAACCCAGGATCCTCCAGGCGGCCAGATCATTCGTGACGCTTCTGGTAACCCGACTGGCGTGCTTATTGATCGCGCCCAGGGGCTGGTTACCCGCAAGATTCCGCCACTCACTTATGACCAGGTGAAACGCCGCCTCAAGCTTGCCGCTGCGGCTTCGGTCAGGCTCGGGCTCACTGGCGTTCACGATGCCGGCATTGGCACACAGGAGCGCGATGCTTATCGCGAACTGATCCAAGAGAACGCTCTCCCCGTCCGTGTTTATGCCATGATCGGCGGCACTGGAGAGCTGTGGCAGGAGTACTCCAAGTCTGGCCCTGAGACAGGCTCACACCTCACCGTGCGCAGCGTCAAGCTCTATGCTGACGGTGCTCTTGGTTCTCGAGGTGCTGCGCTCTGGCAGCCTTACTCCGACGACAAGTCGATTAGCGGACTCATGGTAACCACCAAAGAAACCCTCGAAGATCAGATCAAAGAAGTTGCCGCCAGGAACTTCCAGGTCTGCACCCACGCTATCGGTGACAAGGCAAATAGCATCGTCCTCAACGCCTATGCCCAGGTGCTCAAAGCCAAGAACGACCGGCGCTTTCGTGTCGAACACTCGCAAGTCGTTTCACTACCTGACTTCAAGCTCTTCCAGGACTTCAGCGTCGTGGCCTCCATGCAGGCCACCCACGCCACCAGCGACATGCGTTGGGCTGCTCAGCGCCTCGGGCCAGACCGCATCGCTGGAGCCTACGCCTGGCGGCGCTATTTGAAGATGGGAATTCCCCTGGCTAATGGCAGTGACTTTCCTGTGGAAGACCCAAACCCGCTCTATGGCTTCTACGCTTCTTTTACTCGTCAGGATCACAACGGTTACCCCGAAGGTGGCTGGATGCCGGACCAAAAGCTGACTCGCGAAGAGTCGCTTGAGAGCTTTACACTTACACCGGCTTATGCGGCTTTTGAAGAAAAGCAAAAGGGTTCGATCACAATCGGCAAACTGGCCGACTTCCTGGTCCTGGAGAAGGACATCATGAAGATCGCCCCGAAAGAAGTGCTGACGACCAAGATCGCCGCCACGTATGTGGGTGGCAAGCTGGTCTATTCTGCTTCGAAGAACTGACGCGCGGCAGCGCGAGTTTCATCAATGTCGCTATCGAGGTGGGCCATCCCGACAAAGCCCGCCTCAAACTGCGAAGGGGCAAGGTAGATGCCGCGCTCCAGCATATGGTTGAAGAATTTGGCGAAGCGCTTGGTATCCGACTTCCTGGCCGACTCATAGTCAAAGACTGGCTCAGTAGTAAAGAAGAACGTGAACATCGATCCAACGCGATTGATTGTCACACCAGGGAACTTGTCTGAACACAAGGCAGCCGTGCGTGCCTCAAGTGTTGTGTAGACCTCAGGATGATCCTTGAGATAAGTGACCATCGCCAAGCCCGCCGATACGGCTAGCGGATTTCCCGATAGAGTGCCAGCCTGATAGATTGGGCCGACAGGTGCGACAAAGTTCATCACCTCAGTAGAGCCGCCGTAAGCAGCAATCGGCAACCCGCCGCCAATGATCTTGCCAAGGGCAGTCATGTCAGGCTTCACACCGTAGCGAGCCTGCGCGCCACCAAAAGCAACTCTGAAGCCGCACATCACTTCATCAAAGATCAGCAGCGCGCCGTTGGCCGTACACAGCTTGCGCAGGCCTTCGAGGAAGCCCGGCGCTGGCGGCACGCAACCCATGTTGCCCGCCACTGGTTCTACCATCACACTGGCAATCTTGTCTTTATGCCTGGCAAAAGCTTCTTCGACAGCAGCAAGGTTGTTGAAGGGAACTGAAATCGTAGTGGCTGCAAATGCCGCCGGAACGCCCGCGCTGTCGCTCAGCCCAAGTGTTGCGAGGCCAGACCCTGCCTTCACGAGAAGCGAGTCTACATGACCGTGATAGCAGCCTTCAAACTTGATGCAGAGATCGCGGCCAGTGAATCCGCGAGCCACACGGAGCGCACTCATCGCCGCTTCCGTGCCGCTGTTGACCAGGCGCACCATCTCCATTGAAGGCACCGCGTCACGGATTGCCTCGGCCAGGATAATCTCCCGCTCGGTTGGTGCCCCGAAGCTGGTTCCAATCTCAAGGACGGCATTGATAGCATCGATCACGCACTTCGGCTTGTGACCGAGAATCAGCGGACCCCAACTGCCGACATAATCAATGAACGAGTTATCGTCCTCATCGATCATCCGGCAGCCTTCGCCACGTTTGATAAACAGAGGGCCGCCACCGACACTGCGGAAGGCCCGGACGGGGGAGTTTACTCCGCCAGGAATTACTTTGCTGGCTCTTGCGAGCAGGCTGGTGGATCGAGTTTTATTCATGTTAACGGGCTGTGGCGCGCATGCCGACCGGAGGTTCCGGGATGATGCGCTGAAAGATAAAGTTGACGATCGTCTCGTTGACGCTGCCATTCAGGTTGCGAAAGAGACGGTTGCGCAGGCTCAAATAGTCTTGCGTTCCAGAGAAGATGTCCTGCATTAGCTCATACAGTTTTGGCGAGCGATGCATGTAGTCGACGATGCATGAGGGGATGCCTTTAAAGAAGAAGCGGCCAAGATAAAGCTTCTGGGCGAAGCTGGCACCAAACTCAAGGTCGAGTAGAAAGTCGTCTTCAACACGGCTGCGATAGACACTACCCGCAGTTGCTGGATCGAAAGTGCCTGAAGTGATTACACTGCTGGCGATGTCTGCTGAGCGGATCGCGTAGTAAATGCCTTCTCCGGTAATCGGATCGACCAGCCCAGCGGAATCTCCTACCGCCATCCAGCGTTTGCCAGCCATACGGTTGCTGCGCCAGCTCGAACGGGACAGCGACGGCAGCATGTGAGCGTAAATCTGACCCTGCTTCCAGTTGATGCCTTTTTCGTCGAGGAAGCGTTCCAAACGCAGACGCAATTGGTGAGCAGATTCGCCGCGTCCACAAATGCCAGCCGACAAGTGGCCATTGCGTGGGAAGACCCAGATGTAGCCTTCCAGCCGGTCAAGAAATTGAATGTCGATATGTTCCTGGCTGGCCGGAATGTAGTAGCCAAGAGCAACCATCGTGTCCTCGGGCTTCCATTGGGTGCCGAAGTCACGAAGTGGATTGCGAGCTCCGGTGGCGACCACCATGTAGTCGGCATCGATTGAACCAGATTTGGTCTTGAGCGTCCAACCGTCTGCGCGTTCTTCGATCACGGTGACCCTTTGTTTTTCGATTTGGGCACCAGCCTTCTCTGCCCGGTCTAGAAGCATTTGATTGAATTCACGTCGCGAGAAGATCAGGATCGGCTGATTCAGATTCATCTTCACGCTGCCGGATTTGTGTGCGCCGAGGTAGGACTCGGTGACAACTTTTTTCTGGGTCTGATTCTCAAAAAGAAAAGGGTACTTCTCGTAAGCTTTATAGGTGACGCCGCCGCCGCATGGCTTTTCCCAGGCAAGCTTCTCGTCAATCAGGATGGTTTCAAGACCTGAGGCTGCCAGCTTTTCTGCCGCATGTGCTCCGGCAGGTCCGCCCCCGAGAACTGCGACGCGCTTCACTTAGGGCCACCGCCTGGAGTTGCTGGCGGATGTCCAGGGGGCAAGGCAGTACCGCCGCCAGGGCCACCCATGCCGCCACTGGTGGATTTGACTGTCCATTCATCGCCCTTGCGTTCGAGCTTGTAGCTCATGTTCAGCATCGCCTCGCCAGATCCCTTGCCCTTGAATGCGACCTGCGCATCGGCTTTGTCACCCTGAAAGGAAACGCTGGAAATCTCAACTTCCATCCCTGACATATTCAAGCCAGAAACAGTGGTCAGGCGTTTCATCACCGCCTCTTTGACCGCTTCCTTGTTGTTGATGTCTTTGGCGCAACCTGCCAGGAATAGAAGGCCAAGCAGGGCTGAAGAACAAATTACAAATCGCACAAACGAATTATACATAGAGGAGGACTCTACTCAACTGACACGGTGGGCTTGACGGCATCGATGAAGCGGTTTTCAACTGTGCCGACGCGGATCGTAACGTCAAGTTTGTCACCGCGCAGCCGGTCTCCGGGAACGTAGATGTTGATCTGATAGAGGCCGACAAATCCAGGAACGAGGCCACTCCACTCGACGATCATCTCTGCCTGGCTGTAGCGCTTGTCCCCAAAGAAGACTTTCACGGTGTCAGCCGTTTCGGCTGGAACTGCGGTTGGTGACAGAGCTCCAGCAGCCACTCGTGTCCCCTTGGTTGGGCCGAGGCCGAGCGCGTAGATGACCAGGCGACGGTCTCTGGTGGTTGGGTTGTCCGGCGTGATGGCCAGGCCCTTGCCGTCATAAATGGCCGCCTGCTTTGAGACGGGATCCACGAGCACGGATGGAGCCGCACGGACAATTCGAACATTCTGCGCGACGCTGGCCATCTTTCTGTTGGTATCACGCACGATGAGCGGAAACGAACCCGCAGTGCGCTCGAAGGGAATCTGTACATTGATCTGACCGCTTGAGGTAGAGAAGAGCGGGAGTGGGACGTTGTTCAGCGTCACACAGACACCGTCAAGGATGGTGGGCAGAGGGGCAGTATTCGCGACTACTGTATTGCCAAAGTTGCGGCCAAAGATGGATACGATGCCGCCGGCGGGAAGGTCTGTAGTGTAGCTGCCGAGCGAGACAGTGCCGCCGTTGCTGAGTACTGGCCGGTCGGCGACTGCTGCTGCTTCCAGGCTGATGATACTCAGTCCGCTTGTTGTGATCACGTAGGCATTTGTACCGGCTGCATCGACAACCATCGTGCGGCCGTCGATATTAGTCCGCTGTGCGCCTACAACGGCAGCGATAGGGCCTTCCAGCGCCGTAAGTCGGCGCAGTGCCTGCCCGGTATCTGTATTGGTGATCTCGACTGCGGGTAAGGCTGTCACCACGGCGGTAGCGTTAGCTCGTACCGGCATCGAGAAACGGGCGAACTGGTTGTTGCCGATTGCGGCAACTGCCGGGATGGTTGCTGTGGCAACCTGGCCAGGTACAGTTGTACCGCTGACTGGAGTGAGCGACTGGTTGAGGACCGTGCCATTGACGACATAGTATGCGCCGCGAGGGCCAGCCGTGATGGGGCCGTAATAACCCTGCAATTGAGTTCCAGTGAAGACCTGGCGCGACTGTACGATGTCGTCGGCGATCGCATCGTAGAGATAGACCACGCCGTTGCCGTTCTGCATGATGACGTACTCTCCATTGGGCGTTGCCGCCATGGTGCGGGGGGCGGCCAGGTTGTTGGCCCCGAGGATATTCCAGTTGGTTCGGGGGATTAGCTGGTTGCCGACCGAAGTCCAGAGCGAGCCGTTGTTCATGATCACGAGCAAGCCACGTTGGGTGGCAGCGATCTGAGACGGGTAAATCAACGCTACGTTGGCAAGGACAGGAAGGGGCGGAAAGGTGAGGCGGCTGATGACACGGTTTGTGCCGGGGTCGATGACGCTGATGTACTCGGAGCTTGAATTGGCGACGTAGAGAGTGCTGCCGTCATTGGACAGTGCGAGCGAACGGGGCAGTTGGCCGACACTGATTGGGGCGAGCATGGTGCGGGTTCGTTCGTCATAAACTTCGACCCGGTTGAGGCCTGAATTAGCGATGTAGACACGGCGGCGGTTGGCATCGTAGACCATGTCGACCAGGCCTTCAGAAACTGAGATGCCTTGCTCGACCGGAATGATGTCGCCTTTGGCTTCGGCATCACGGTTGTTCTGAAAGACCCGGACCAACGCCGGGATATTGACGGCTTCGTTTGATTGAACCAGGAAGCTGGTCGGGGCAGTGCTTCCCAGGCTTTGGTTAGTACTGTTGTAGGTGAAGTTGATGATAGGGCCATCGGCGGTGTTGGTGTTTTGGACCGTCGGAGATGCGTTGACCACGCCTGGGTTGGTGGCAGGCTGGCCGACCTGGCCGATCGGAATCCCGATCGGGAGGCCGATGGCACCTCCAATGGCACCTCCTCCGCCGGGGATAATGATGATTCCTCCGCCTGGTGCTCCTCCGCCTGGTCCGGCTGCGCCTCCGACACCTGCGGTGCCTGTGACATTGGTCAGGATTTGAGCGGTGGCCGTGAGGCGGCCGGTGCCCTCATTGCGAACCATGATGGAAACCCGGCGTTGTGAGGCAGTGACGCCGCATTGATCGTTGGCCAGGATGAGGGCCGTGCGCTCCGGGGAGGCGAGGGGGCTGCGATTCAATTGACCGATCGGGATGCTTACGAAGCCAGACTCTGAGATGGCGAAGATGTTTGCGCCGTCTGGAGAAATCACCATCTTGCCAGAGAGGTTCTCGGGCATCTGAATGCCCATCCTGATCAGAAGGTTGTCTGAGTCTGAGATCTGTAATTGCCCGACATTGGCCCTTGCGGGTGGATTCTGAGTGGGAGCGATATTGAACGCCGAATACAAGGTCTTGCCGTCGGGCGAGAAGACGCTGCCACCCTGATTCTGCTGGACGTTGAAGTTGGTTGCTGCAGCGATCGGGTAGGGGGCATTGGCAAGATTTTGTTGACCGAGAACGGCGAGCGAATCTGTTTCGAAAAGATTGAGGCCGGCCATGAACCTTGTGCCGTCCGGGGCAACTGAAAGCACGCTTGAGATATTGTTGATCGTTCTTGATCGAAGCATTGTTGCTGAAGCAACTTCAAAGACAAAAGCAGCCCTGCTGTTACCGTTCGGGATGTTGACGCCCAAGATGTACCGGCCATCATTTGAGGTGGAAAGGAAGCTGCGGTTGGCCTGGATCAACTGACCGGTATTGGTGTTTCCTGGTGAGGCAGGGGTTGGCGGTACCAGGGTAAGTGCAGTGAGGCTGGGAGCATTGGTGATCGACGGGTCGAACAGTAGAAGAGTATTCTGGGCATTATTTACGCCGGTGCCGATGGTGGTGATCAGGACGCGGCCATCGCCGCCTACTGCGATTCCTTCAGGGCGCGATGGCAAGCTGATGCGATTGACGACAGCTAGCTGCTCAAGGTCAATCACATTCACGGTGGCGGCGTTGTGGCAGGCGACATAGAGAGATTTGCCATCGCGGCTCATAGCGGCCGACAGGGGCAGTGAATCCGTGCGGATAGGCGTCAGAAAGCGCCGCTGGGGGATAGAGTAGACCTCGATTTTGTCGGGAACGCCCACCAGGTAAAGACGCTGACGGGGATTGTCGAGGACAATGTCGACTACACCACCCGTGAGCGGAGTGACGGTGCCGAAGGTGGCTCCAAACGAACAGAGTACTGTAGCGAAGAATATGAGAATACGAGGCATGAGTTAACCCTTAGAACACTCAACAGTATCCCAAGTTGCGATGAAGCGGATCTAATCAATTTGAGGCCAGGGTCATAAGACCTCCGGTGGCGGCCAAAAGGGAGATTCTGGCGCGGTCGAACATATACTGTGCGTCCCAGTAGGCAAGCCACTTTTCGGCTTCGAGGAACCTGGATTCTTCGACTTGACGACGCGTACCCTTACCTTCTTCCAACTGGGCGAGATTAATGGCGATCTGGTCGCGGGCGAGGTCGAGATCGAGCTTGGCTAATTCACGGTTTTCTTTGTGTAACTGGACATCTTCGTATAGTTTTCTGGTGTCCAACTCTATCCGGTTACGAGTGTTCGACACGCGCAGGCGCAAACGGCTCACTTCGTTTTGAGCCTGGACGGCCAAAGCGGCGCTGGCTGGGCCGGGGACAACCGGAAATTTGAAGCTGACGCCGAGTTGCGCGTTATTGGTCTGGAAGCGGTTGAAGTATTGATCCAGGTTGTTGAAGCGGCTGAAGAGGGCGTACTGGGCGATGAGGTCGACTTGAGGCAGCCGAGCGGAGCGGTTGGCCTGGACTTCGAGGGTTTTCGATTGGAGGTCAGTTTGGAGCTTTTTGAGTTCCCGGCTGTTGTCGAGGGCCTCGCGAATGACGGCTTCAGGGGATGGAGCCTGGGCGATTTCGAGCGTGCCCTCAGAGATGGCTTCGACCCGGTCTTCTGATTCGAAACCGAGTATGAAGGCGAGATGGTGTTCGGTTTGTTTGAGTTCGACGCTGAGGATGCGCTGGCGCTGGCGTGCCTTCTTGAGGTTGATGTCAGCTCGTTGCAACTCAATTGGGAGAATGCGGCCTTCATCGAGGCGGGCACGGAGCCCAGATTGAACTGCTTCGAGATTCTCGATCTGGCCGAGGACAATTTTGAGGTTGCGTGCGGCACGATCGGCGTCTAGAAAGAGCTTGGCTGTGCGTTCGAGGATTTCATCGCGGCGGATCTGGACGAGTTGCTGGGCACCCTGGGCGTCGACTTTAGCCTTGGCCAGCAGGTAGCTCTGGGGACGATTGATGATGCTCTGTGAAGCCTTGACCTGAAAGAGTGATGGTGCGCTGCCTTCAATGCTCATTGGGAAGCCGTAGGTGTAGGCGAGGCCGCTACCGACGGCGAGTTTGGGGGCGAAGGGGTCGCGTGCTACCTGCACAGCCTGCTGGGCGTTTGATTCGTCGAAGCGGCTTAAGAGGACATCGGGGGACTGCTCCATCGCGCGCTTAAGTGCACCCTTCAGATCGAGCCGGTGCGTTTCGGCTGCCTGGCAAGAAATTGCAATCAGCAAGTAAACATTAATCTTCATTTCAAACTCCATGCTAACAACCGCTGAGCCTCTGTAATATGCTTAACACACTACTTAAGGAGTCTTTAGGAATGCAGAAGCTACCCCAAATTGTTGTTTTATTTCTGATTTCAGCCGCGTTTGCGCTGAGTCAAACTTTCACTGGCACTATCGCAGGCACCGTTACAGACGCCAATGGCGCGACGGTAGCCGGAGCCAAATTGACGGCCAAGAACGAAGCCACCGGTGATACCCGTCAGGCGACTACAGGGGCGGAAGGCGGCTTTGTGTTTTCGCAGCTTCCTCCGGCTAATTATGAAGTTTCGGCTGAGCATCCCGGGTTTAAGAAGGCGGTCAGCACGAATGCGACCCTTCGAGTGAACCAGACGCTTGAACTGAACATCTCTCTGCAAGTGGGTGATGTTTCTCAGGCGATTGAGGTTTCAACTGCTGTGACGCTGTTGGACACGCAGTCGGCAAACCGGGCGGTGACGCTCGATTCGCAGGCTGTTCTCGATCTGCCGACCAATGCGAGAAATCCATTTGCGCTGGTACATATCAATGCGGGTGTGATTGCGGTGAGAACCGGAATTTCGCAGGCGACGCAGGATCAGAACCATAACCGCTTTTCGATGAATGGCGGACGCGGGCAAGCCGGGTTGACGCTGATTGACGGCGTGCCGGCTTCTGCAGTGGACTGGGGTGGGTTGATCGCTTCACCTTCGGTGGACTCTGTGCAGGAAATGAATATCCAGCGCAATCAGTTTGACGCGCAGTTTGGCAAGAGCGACGGCAGTGCGGTGAACATGATCACGAAGGGTGGCGGGAACCAGATTCATGGTTCGGTATTCGAATACCTTCGCAATGACAAGCTGGATGCTAACGCTTGGGCGAACAATCGCTCACGGCTGGCGCGACCGGTGTTTCAGCGCAACGCATATGGCGCTTCGATTGGCGGTGCGATTTCGAAGTCAAAGCGCTTGTTCTATTTCGGCACTTATGAAGCGACCCGGCAGGCGAGCCCCTCGACTCTGATTACGACCATCCCGACTGCCCTGCAGCGGGCCGGTAACTTCTCAGAAACCAAGAACGGCAACGGAAGTGTTTCTCCTATTTTTAATCCGTTCACCAACCGGCCCAATCCTGACGGCGCTGGTGTTGTTCGCGACGCATTTCCAGGGAATATTATTCCTGCCTCGCTGATCGATCCGGTTGGCGCAAGAGTGGTGGGTTTGTTTCCGAACGGAAATACTCCAGGAGACACACTAACGAATACCTTGAATTTTGCGCTTGCCGATAAGACCCGGACCGTTAATGACCGCATGGACTTGCGTATCGATTGGGCCAAGAGCGAGAAGTTCACTATGTTTGGCCGCATGACGAAGGCCTGGCAGGAGAATGTTGCTCCGAAGTTTTTCGGCAATGGTGCCGATACGAATTTCTCGGACGTAAATCCCCGGTCCCACGTGGTAATTGGCGCGACGTTTACTCCTTCACCGACCTGGGTACTGAATGTGCTGGTTGGTTCAGGCCGATGGCGCGAGAATCAGAATTCTCCTTCGAAGGGTCTGGTTGGCACCACGCTGGGCTTGCCTGCTTCGCTGGTTGGCCAATTCCAGACGGCGACCTTCCCACAATTCACGATGCAGGGTTACTCGAATTTCTCGAACCCCAACTTCGTCAATGTGGCTCGCGAGACCCACAATATACAGACGAATGCGACTAAGGAATTGGGCAAGCATTCGCTGAAGTTCGGCTGGATGGGTGAGTTTGCCCGTTTGAACAATACGGTCTTTGGCACGCCGACTTTTAACTTTACTCGTGGATTGACTTCAGGACCAATCGCGGCGCAGGCGGCTACCACAAGTGGCGACGGCATCGCGAGCTTGCTGCTGGGCACCGGGGCGAGCGGCTCGGGTGCGATTAACGCGGCCACGGCCGTCAGTTCACCGTATTACGGACTTTACATCCAGGACGCATGGCGAATCAATAGGCGGCTTACGCTGAACATCGGTATGCGTTGGGAAGCTCAGCTCGGGCGTACCGAGCGTTATGACCGATTCAATAACTTCAATCCGAACATTGCTAGCCCACTGGCTCAGGCGACTGGATTGCCGCTCAAGGGCGGTCTTGTTTTTGCGAACAAAGCCAACCGGACGGCGTGGGATACAGCGTGGCTGAACTTTGCCCCCCGAATCGGGATGGCTTACAAGCTAACCGACAAGCTCGTGCTTCGCGGCGGATATGGCATTTTCTATCCCCAGAGCGGCGGCGGCACCAATCAAGGTTTCTCAACGACTACGACATGGGTTTCAACTGTTGGCGGCGACGGGATCAATCCGAATCCTACTGCGCTTTTACGCAGCCCGTTTCCACAGGGTTTGAACCAGCCGATCGGCAGCACGCAAGGTTTGAATACTCAGGTGGGGGACTCAGTGAACTTCTTCCCTCGCCTACACCCGCTTGGATACGTTCAGAATTTCTCTTTTGACATCCAATATGAGATCAAAAAGGGTATGGTGATTGAGTTTGGCTATACCGGTTCGCAGGGCAGAAAGCTGCTCTACGGAACGGGACAACAGGCGAACCAGCTTGAGACGAAGAACTTATCGCTAGGAGCGGCTCTGGATGCTCCGGTGAATAACCCGTTCTTTGGGGTAATTCCGACCGGCGTTCTTGCCGGACGCACCATTCCGCAGAATCGTTTGCTGCGTCCCTTCCCGCAGTTCACAGCGGTCAACCTCAGCGGCGATACCCCCGGCGCAAGTTCAAGCTTTAACGCGCTGGTAGTTCGCTACAACTGGCAAATTTCTGGAGGGTTGAACTTATTGACCACCTATCAGTGGTCAAAGGCAATCGACAACGCGAGCGAATGGCAGGGCTGGGAAGTGGGCGACACCATGCGCGACTATTACAACCAGCGCGCAGATCGTTCTGTTTCCGCACACGACTTGCCCCAGAGCTTCGTAAATGCACTTGTCTACGAAATGCCAGTCGGTAAGGGTCGTAAATATCTATCCAATATGCACCCGGTTACCAATGCGATCGTGGGCGGGTGGCAGGTGTCCTCGATTGTCCGCTTCGGTTCTGGATTGCCGCTTCAATTCACTGCACCGAATACTTTGGCCAATTATGGCTTTCAGGTGCAACGTCCTAATGTGGCAGACCTCAAAACCGCAGCAGTTGAGAGCCCAGATCCAAATCGATGGTTCAATACCGGGGCTTTCACGCGCCCTGGAACTTATGAGCTGAGCAGCATGACGCGCTGGACCTCGAACATCCGCTTCGGCCCGACCAACCATGCAGACGTGGCGATTTTGAAGAACTTCCGGTTTATGGAACGATTTAAGGTTCAATTCCGGGCGGAGATGTTTAACGTAACCAATACGCCGCAGTTTGGCCGGGCCAATACGGACATTTCGAGCCCGAACTTTGGCGTGGTGACGGGAACAACGAATGTTGGCCCGCGCAATATACAATTGGGTTTACGAATCCAGTTCTAACGGACCCCTTTACAAGCGAAAAGTCCGGGAGCCCTAATTCAAAGGGGTTCCCGGACTTTTATTTTTTACGCGCTTTTTTCGACCGGGAATTGGATTTCAGTTACGTAAGATGTATCGTCCTGACGGACAGGGTTGGCGATGTGGAGGTAGATCTCGCGACAGGGGCCAGAGGGACGCCAGCCGCTTTCTTCCATCCAGCGCGTGAGGCGGTCGTAGACGCTCTTGAATTGCTGAAAGCTGCCGTGGTGGACTTAGCTGGCGACCCTTACCGCAGGAAGCTGGTAGCCGCGGAGGCGGCCGGAGACAGGAAGCTCGCGGTTGAACAGTACGCCAGCTTCAGCTTCGATGTCGCTCGACTTGTTCTCGGGGCTGTGCCAAACGGCAATGGGTGTGCCGGATGCTGCCTGGGCACCGAGCTGTGAATATACCTCCGGGTAGAGGCGGCTGATTTCGGGATAGGTCTGAATGACGTCTCGAACGCTGACGATCCAGACAGGGGTGGAATCTTTGATGACGACTTCAAGCGGCGCACCTTCGCGGGCAATTTCTTCAATCATTTGTTCGATTGCAGCCAGGCGGCTGCTCTCCTCTTCGATTTTGGATTTTTGTTCGGCACGGCGAAGACGGAGCATCCCCTTGCAGCTCAAATTCGTTGACGCCTTCGTCGAGCAGAGTTGCGATCTGGTCGAGGGAGAAGCCGAGTTCTTTCAGCACGAGGATGCGGTTGAGGCGCGGGAGTTGTGAGGCTTTGTAGTAACGGTAGCCGGAGTCGCGGTCGACGTGAGCAGGTTTGAGCAAGCCCGCTTCGTCGTAGTAGCGAAGGGTTTTGACGGTTACCTGAGCGAGCCTCGCGAATTCACCGATTGCGAACATAGTCTGATTGGAAGGTCTCCCCTAAGGGGAGGGTCAAGAGATTTTTTTGATGCGGATGTTTTTGAAGTGGATGACGCTGAATTGGTCGTGTAGCTGGAGGCCGATGGGGCCGCTGGTGGCGCGTTTGGGATCGGGGACGGTGCGGGCTACTTCGCGGCCGTTGAGCTTGACTACGATGGAGCCTTTGCGGACTTCAATGTCGAAGGCATTCCACTGGTTTTCTTTGAGGGCATCCTTCGGGGCATCGATGAAGCCGTAGATGCTGCCGGTGGGGTGGGGGTCCGGGTAGTTGTTGTTGATCTGGATTTCGTAGGCGGCTTTGGCTGGGGTTTTGGTGAAGTCGGGGGGCCAGGCGATGGCTGCTGCGGCACGGGTTGGATCGTGGAGCGAGATGCCGCTGTTGCCGTGTTCTTTGGTCCAGAACTCGAGGTGGAGGTCGTATTGTTCGAAGCTGTCTTTGGTGTAGAGCCAGGCTTGGTGGTTGAGCCACTGGCCATATTCTTTCTCAGACGTGAAGCGTTTGCCGGGGGCGAGGGACTTGGAATCAAAGTCGCGCTGGCCGACGAGAACGCCTCCATCGATGACGATCCATTTGCCGTCGCCACGGGTTTCCCAGCCGGTGAGGTCTTTTCCGTTGAACAAAGGCTGGTAGCCTTTAGTTTGTGCGCTGACGAATGCGGCAAATGCCAGAAGCAGAAGTAGTTTCATGCATCCGACAGTTTATCCTTAGGTAGAAACAAATAACAGAATGCCAACAGGCAAATTACAAGTAATCCCCCTTGGAGGCATCGGCGAGTTCGGCATGAACTCAATGGCCCTCCGTTATAACGACGACATTATCGTCATCGACGCCGGAATGATGTTCCCGGATTCAGAGCTGCTGGGTGTCGATATCGTGACGCCAGACTTCAGCTATCTCAAAGAGAATCGCGAGAAAGTCCGGGCGCTGATCCTGACGCATGGCCATGAAGACCACATTGGGGGAGTGCCTTATCTGCTGTCGCAGTTGAACATTCCTGTATACGGTACTCCGTTTACGCTGGCGATGGCTGAGCGGCGGCTCGAAGAGCACCGGTTGCTCAAGGACGCCAACCTGAACGAGGTACAGGCGGGTGACAAGATCGAGATCGGCCCATTCAAGGTCCATTTCATTCGCGTGACGCATTCGACCGTTTCGTGCGTGGCGCTGGCGATCACCACTCCGCTTGGGGTTGTGCTGCATACAGCAGACTTCAAGATCGATCAGACGCCGATTGACGATGAGCATTTCGATCTGCACTCGTTTGCCGAATATGGCAAGCGTGGCGTTCTGTTGCTGATGAGCGACTCAACCAATGTGGAACGGCCCGGCTATAGTGAATCCGAGCGAGCGGTGAGGCCGCGCCTCGAGCAGATTTTTGCCAGTGCGACCAAACGGCTGGTCTTCTCTTGTTTTTCGAGTTCGATTCATCGCATCCAGCAGATCCTCGACGTGGCGGCGAAATATGACCGCAAGGTTGCCCTGATTGGGCGCAGCCTTCTGGCAACGACTGAGATTTCGCATGATCTTGGGTTGTTGCGGATTCCCGATAATCTATTGCTTCGGCCGCAGGACATCATGGAGACGCAGCCACACCGGGTTTGCTGCATCGTCTCGGGGACGCAGGGCGAGCCGATGTCCAGCCTGTCGCGTGTAGCTGTCGATAACCACAAGAATCTTTCGGTGAAGCCGGGCGATACCGTGGTGCTGTCCAGCCGCATCATTCCTGGCAATGAGAAGCCGATTGGGCGGATGCTGAATCATTTTGCGCGGCGTGGCGCGGAGTTGATCTATGGTGCTGGATCGCCGCCGATTCATGTGTCGGGTCATGGGTTCCGCGAGGAACTGACGCTCATTCTGAATCTGGTAAGGCCGAAGTATTTTATGCCCGTGCATGGTGAGTATCTGCAACTGAAGCGTCATGCGCAGCTTGCGAAGCACCTTGAAGGCAAGGGGCTGGAATCTACCTTCATAGTCGAAAATGGCGAGAGCCTGATGATCGATGAAAAGGGCGCGCGCAAGGGAGAGAAGATTGCCACCGGACGAATCTACATCGACTCAGGATCTCTGGGCGACGTTGTGGAGGATATGATCATTCGTGATCGTCGGCACCTGGCTGAAGACGGGTTTGTGATTCCGGTTCTGGCATTTGACAAGGCGACCGGGCAATTGCAGGGCCCGCCGGAGATCATCAGCCGGGGCTTTGTTTCGCTTGAGGAATCCAGTGAGTTGCTGCCATTTGCCAAGCAGTTGGTGATGAAGACGATTGAAGGATCGAACAAAGAAGAACGCTCCGACTGGGGCGTGATGCAGGAGAAGATTCGAACGGACCTGAAGCGCTTCCTCAACAAGGAGACGCAACGCCGGCCGTTGATTGTTCCCGTCATCATGGAGGTCTAAGCACGATGTGGAACTATCTTGAGGATGCGTCCAACTACCAAGGCCACGCAGAGAAAATTTTGATTCCCCAGACCGAAGCTGAGCTGATTGCAATTCTTGCCGAAGCTCAGGCTGGGGGTATCGCCATAACAATCGCCGGTGGAGGCTCTGGCCTGACCGGCGGGCGTGTGCCTGAGGGCGGCTGGAGTGTGTCTCTCGAGAAATTCAACAAGATTGAGATTCATGCAGGCTTTGCCGTATGCGGGGCCGGGGCGATCCTGGGCGATCTGCATACGGCAGCAAAGCGTAGCGGACAGTTTTATCCGCCTGACCCAACCGAAACGATGGCGGCGATTGGCGGGACTATTTCGTGTAATGCGTGCGGATCCCGGAGCTTCATGTACGGGGCCACGCGGAGGTGGATTCGACGTTTGCGCTTTGCCCTGATGGATGGGCGTGTGCTTGATGTGCGTCGTGGTGAAAAAATCGATTTCGAGGTGACGCCGGTACACCGGCCTGCTTCGACCAAGCACTCGGCGGGTTATCCGCTGGAGCCCGGGATGGACTGGATCGATTTGATCGCCGGGTCTGAAGGGACGTTGGCGGTTGTAATCGAGGCTGAGCTTGAGCTTCAACCAGTGCCCAAAGAGATGCTGAACGGGATCGTGTTTTTCTTGAGTGATGCGGATTCTATTCGCGCCGTAGAGGCGTGGCGATCCATCCCTGGTTTGCGGATGCTGGAGTGGGCCGATCAGCCTTCGCTTGAGCTGATTCGAGAAAAGTACACTGACTTGCCGAAGGCGGCCGTGGCTTGCGTAATCGTAGAGCAGTTGGTGGAAGACGATTCGGCTGTCGATGCATGGGTCGTCCGGTTGGAAGAACAAGAGGCGATGGCCGAGGAGAGTTGGTTTGGATCGTCCGAAGCTGACCGGGAGCGGTTTCGCGGCTTCAGGCATGCCTTGCCCGAGCGCGTGATTCAATTGGTGCGGCAGTTGGGCTTCCCAAAGCTGGGGTCTGATTTTTCAGTGCCGGTTGAAAAAAATCGCGAGATGCTGGCTTACTACCGGGAGCAGATCGAGAAGAGGTTTCCGGCCCCGTTTGCCATCTTTGGTCATATTGGGGATGCGCACGTACACGTGAATCTCTTTCCGTCGAGCGAGGCAATGATCGCTGAAGGCAAGAAGCTGATGGATGATTTTGCGCGCAAGAGTGTGGAACTGGGCGGGACGGTGGCTGCCGAGCATGGGCTGGGCAAAAGGAAGCGGCACTTCCTGCCATTTCAATATTCTGAGACTGAAATTGAGGCGATGAAGACGGTTAAAAGGCGCTTGGATCCGAAGTGGCTTTTAGGGCGCGGTAATCTATTCCCCATGTCTCCAGAGCATCCCTAAGCTTGCCGAAGTCGATCGGCTTGGTAAGGTAGGAATCCATTCCGCAGGTAAGGCAGCGTTCGAGATCAATTTCCATGGCATTGGCAGTGATGGCGACGATCGGTATATGGCGATTGCCGTGTTCGCGTTCACGGATTTTCATTGTAGCCTCATAGCCATCCATTTCTGGCATCTGGCAATCCATCAGAATGAGATCGAAATTGTAACGGTCGAGCATGGTGAGGGCTTCGATACCGCTGGCCGCAACTTTGGCTTGGCAACCGAGACGCTCCAGTAAACGCAGGGCGAGTTTTTGGTTGATTTTGTTGTCTTCGACGAGCAGGATATTGAGCGCTACTGAGAGGGGCTGAAGCGGATTCACACTGGATTCGCGTCGCTGGAGAGAATTTTCAGGAGCGGCATCGAGTTGGATTTCGAGCCGGAATTCGCTGCCGCGGCCTGGTTCGCTTGCCGCCTCGATCGATCCGCCCATGAGTTCGGCCAGACTGCGCGAGATAGACAGGCCCAAGCCACTGCCGCCGTAGCGCCTGGTAGTGGATGGGTCGGCCTGGGTGAATTTCTGGAAGACCATCTGGAGCTTCTCAGGGTCGATGCCGATGCCGGTATCGCGTACCGCAATTGAGATTGAGTAGCGGCTTGCGGACGTGTATTCAATGTGGGCTTCAAGGCAGACCTCGCCAGTATGGGTGAACTTCACGGCATTGCCGGTGAGGTTGAAAAGAATCTGGCGGATGCGCAGGGCGTCGCCGTAGAAGGCGCGGGGAGCGTCAACTGGATAATCCAATTTCAACTGAAGACCTTTTTCTTCTGCCCGCACCCGCATCAGTTGGATTACTTCTGAAAGCAGAGAGGAAAGGTCAATTGGGGCGCGCTCGATGCTGAGTTTGCCGGCTTCAATCCGGGAAAAATCGAGGACGTCGTTGATTAGGGCGAGCAAGGACTGTGCAGATTGCGCGATAGTTTCAGCGTATTCCTGCTGCTCCCGGTTCATGTTCGTTTCAAGCAGGAGCTGGCACATGCCGGTGATGCCATTCATGGGCGTGCGGATTTCGTGGCTAATCATCGCAAGAAAGTCGCTTTTTGCCTGATTGGCGCTTTCTGCGCGCTGACGGGCTTCTGCTGTGAGAATCTCTGCATTGGTGGCATCGGTGACGTCGCGCATGTTAGTGACAATGGCGCCAACCGAGGGGTTGTCGAAGAGATTCCGGGAGATGACTTCAATCCAGCGATATTCGCCGCTCTTGTGTTTCATGCGGATGCGGGATCGCTGAGTTTGACCAGGGACTTCGACCAGACCTTTAAGCCGGCTCAAAACGGATTGGAGGTCATCGGGGTGGACGAGGTCTGGATTAAACTCACCAAGGAGTTCTTCTGGCTCATAGCCGAGGATGATTCTGAGAGCAGGGCTGGCATAGAAAACCCGGCGGTTATGATCCCACAGCGTAATGCCGACCGAACTGTATTCAATGAGGGCGCGAAAGCTCTCTTCTTTTTCGGCGAGCTGCCGGTTGTGTTTGTAGGAGCGGGAGATGAATGCGCAGATGGCCAGGAAGGCGGCGATGAGGCTGAGGCCAACGGGAAAAAAGAAGGCAGGCTGTTGCAGGAGCGGTGAAGCAACCTCGAATGAGACGGAGTAAACCTCTGTTGACATTGCTCCAAAACGATCTTTCGCTTCGAAGCGAATGGAGTGAGATCCGTGGGCCAGGTTGGAGAGTGTGATTGTGCCAGTGGAAAGCCACTCGGACCAATTGCCCATGTCGAGCTGGTACCGGCTGAGATTCCCATCGCCGCTGCTTGACTCCTCAAATCCAAAGACCCTCCAATCGATGGTGGCGGAAGATCCGTTGACATTGGGAGGAGCGATGAAAAGTCTGGGGGGAGGCCGGTTGAGGGCATCGCGGCTCAGACAGTACAAGCCGCTGCCGTCACTACCGGTGCAAACGTGATTCTGCCAGAAAGCGATAGGCCAGATCTCGGGATTCTCCAGGCCTGCCGCAGCGCCGATGAGGCTCCATTCGCCATTGCGCTGCAGTAGGAGACCGCCGCGGGTGGAGAGCCAGAGCATGCCCTGGGGATCATTCTGAAGCTCCCAGGTTGCCTGGGCTGCGGAAGATTTGCCCACAGCCTGGTAGGACACCTTGCCGGCAGAGTCAATTTCACCAAGTCCGCTATGGCGGTCGAGGAAATAGGCCCCACCGTTTGCATGCGGCAAAACGAAGAAAATGGATTGGCGAAGGAGAGTTTTACCTGCGGCCCAATGACTCCAGGTCTGATCTTTGAAGCGGCTGACGCCATTAAACGTGGCGAACCAGAGAGTGCCATCCTTGCCCGATGCCATGCTATAGACGCGCGAGTCGATGAGCCCACGCTCGCGGCCCCAACGCTCAAAAGACTTCCCGTTAAAGGCAAAGGCTCCGTTGGGCCTGTCGTTGCGGCCTCCGCCGCTGCCGAGGACCCAAATGCGATTTGTGGAGTCGATCTGGACCCGGTGCATTGGGGTATCAGGAAGACCGCCGGCCGGGCCAAAGCGTTGCCACTTGCCGGCCGTGAGGCGGAATGCTCCGCCGAAGCTGGCTCCGCTGCTGCACCAGATTGCGCCATCGCGCTCTTGCGCAAGGCCGGTGACCAATCCGAGCCGTTGATTCCCAATATGGGTAGTTTGCTTGATCGAGCCGTTTGGGGAAATTACCAGGATGCCGTCGTTTGTGCCTGCCCAAAGTGTGCCGTCCTGAGCGGCGAGGAGAGAGACAAAATGATTATTGAGATTTGGAAACGGGAACTGTAGCTTGGACCAGACGGAATGTCCTGAGCGCAGCAGGTAAAGGCCATTAGAAGTTGATATCCAGAGACGGTCCTGATGATCGAAGAACAAGCTATTGGATGAACGGAGAGGAGGAGGGAGTGGGGGCAGTGGAGACCACTTGCCGTCTTCTTTCAACCATGCATCGGTGGAATTATAAACAGCAAGGGCTTCTCCCCGGTCTGAGATCGCTAACTGTCTGGCCACCTGTCCACGCGATTGAGGTACCTGCTGAAAACCCGAGTTCCTGGACCATTCCCAAAGGCCAGTCCAATCCTGAGGGAATGCAATGGAGATGATCCCGTCCCCGGAACGGTTCTCAGAGGAGGCACGCACAAGGAGGCCGGATATTTGAGAAGGGTCCTTGAGCTTTCGAACGTCGATGGCAACGGTGGCTCCAGTGTTGTCCAACTTGAGGAGGCCAGTAGGGTTGGATAGCAAGAGAGTCGCGCCCATGGAGCCGCTAAAGCCGCTGGCTAGGTTTTCATGCCCGGAAAAGATCTTCGCCGCTACACTCTGGCTCGAGCCATCCCAGGTGTAGAAGTCAAGGTTGGTGTCCTGAACAATCAACTTGCCTTCGGACTTGCGCCCGCTGGCGATGATACGAAGGGGCTTCCCCTCGAATTTCAATTGAACCGGGCTGCAGGAATCACGCCTGAAGACGGTTGGCAGTTCTTCTCCAGTGCCGATTATGCTCGAAGCATTAAGGAGTTGGATCTGGCGAGGCCCACGGCCTTTGGGGAAAGCGTGGCATGGACTGGGATGCCACTGAAAACCGTCATACCAAGCGATACCCTCTGCAGTGTTCGCCCAAATTGTGCCGTCCTCAGTTTCGACAACTTGAGATACTTCGCTGCTTGGTAAACCGTCGCGCTCGCCGAATTGTGTCCAGCGCCACATCTCCTTAAGTGCTTCGCTGAGTTTTGGTTTTGCGTCGAGACGGAATTTGGGTTGGGGCTGTGCAGGTGATGCGCAGACTGAGACCAAAAACAGCAGAAACAACCAGGAACAAGACGGAATCGGGCTACTCCTCTTAGGGGCTTATCGACGAACCATACCCTATCGATAATAGAATGCCCGAATCTGGATGAAAAGCTTCAGACAGCCTTACGAATCTGCTACGAGGGGAATTAGGCCCGACCGGCAAAGGTGTTACTTCGATGTGTCGGTTTTATTCGCAAAGAGCTTGAAGACCTGGCGGGAGGTGGGGAGGCGATTGTCGACGCCTTCCAGATTGGTGAGCCAGACGAAGGCGAAGTTTTGCTCAGGGCGAAGATAGAGGATCGTGCTAGTGCCCTGCTGGCCACCGGTGTGATAAACCTCGCGGTCGCCTTCGGGGCTCCTGCTGAGACTCCAGCCGAGACCGTATCCGGTGATTTTGCCCGATCTCAGCTTGCTGGATGTCCACATGAGCTCCACGAGTTCGCTCTTGATGAGTTGCTGCCGATAGATACCTTCGCTGAATTTGAGGAGGTCGTCGACAGTGGAGACGTAGCCGCCGCCGGGGATCTTGGCAGTGTTGTCGGATACGCCGCAGTCTTCAATCTCCCCATCGACTGATTTCCGGTAGCCTTGGGCCCGGCGCAGAGCTAGTCCGCGGTTCTTATCAGGAGCCGTATTGCACATGCCGACGGTGGCGAAAAGCTTGTCATCCATCCAGCGCTCGTATGGCATCCCCGAGGCGTTCTCAATGGCGCAGCCGATGAGGCCATAGCCGTACGTGCTGTAGAGGTATCTGGTTCCTGGCTCATGTTCGAGCGGGTCGGCTGAAAACTTCTTGAGAGCCTCGATCACGTTTGGAAACCGGATTGCGTTATTGGCATCAGTGGGATCTTTGTGATTGTAGTGGCGGATACCACCGAGATGGCTGAGGATCTGGGCGAGAGTGATCGGGAAAGCCTTGGGTGGGAAGGCAGGGCAGTGCTTGTGAATCTCGTCGCTTAGGGCGAGCTTTCGCATTTCGACCATTTGGAGGAGTGCCACGGCGGTGAGCGGCTTGGCTATAGATGCAAGGCGAAAGGGTGTATCACGACGAACAGGACGATTGTTTTTGAGATCAGCCATGCCAGCGGCGCGCGTCCAGAGAATTTCGCCGCGATAGTAAACACCTGCTGCATAGCCTGGAATCTTGAACTTGGCTTTTTCGACGTCAAGGAGGCGATTGAGGGCGGCGAGATCCAGACCGTAGAGGATTACGGGGCAAAAATGAAGGAATACTAGGAAAGTTGCTCTAAGCATCTGGCAAAGCAGATACCTATCTTAACGATTACGCTTTGCTGGCGCTATTGGAAGTTGAGAGGAATCGAGCGAAGCCGTATTTGAATAGATCTCTGAAGCTGCGAACTTCCCTTTTTGTCCTGGCCTTTTTAGCCTCCGCCGGGATCGGACGTTCCAGAAGCTGATAGGCGAATAAGTTAATCTGTTTTCCGAGTTCGCATGCACTCGAAATTGCCTTACCTTCGGCAACGGATTGACTTACGCTGCGATAGTCGTTGGAAAACGACATTTCGACACGGTCACCCAGAATGTCTTCGATTTGGGCTATTTGGAGCCCACTGGTTTTGGAATATCGATTCAGAAGGAAGCAGACTTTTTCTGAAAGGCCGTTGTCTTTGAGGTAGTTGTATTTTTCGCGGGCGAGATGGAGGGATGGGATTTCAGGGGTGCAGACGAGGAAGATTTTCTTCGATTCTTGCATTACTTCGCCTGCGTACTTTTCCATATTGCCGGACAAGTCGACACAGACAGAGGTATAGTTTTTGCGGGCGTAGTCGATGAGGTTTCTGACCTGGTCGCCTTGCAGGCGGACTCCGGAGGTGATTTTTCCGGCATGAAGTACGTCCAGTTGGCCGACGGCGCTGACGAGATCGGGCCAGAGGGCTTCATCCATGGCCCCTGCGTGGTGAGCGGCGTCCAGAATCGTGTACTCGTTTTCAAGCTTGAGCAGAAATCGGATCAGTCCGCTATTGAGATCGAGATCCATCAACAAGGTTGGAGTGTCTTTTTGGCGGGCCATTGCCAAGGCAGCATTTGTGGCGACAGTGGTTGTGCCGGAGCCGGGCTTTGAAGGCAGAAAAGAGTAGACCAGATTGGAGCGTTGGGCAATCAGAGGATTGCTAGAAGCAGCATCACGGAGCCGGATCAATACCCCAACCAGATCGTCAGGTTCAAAAGGAGGGGCGATGAATTCACGGATGCCGTTCTTCATCAGCTTGAGAAGCAATTTGGAATCTACAATGTCATTGAAGACGGCGACTTGAAGAGTGGGGAATTCGAGATGGAGAGCCTGAATGATTTCGCAACTGCGCTCTGGATTAGACAGGCCAAGGAACACGACGTGGGGCGCTATGCTGCGAACACTGCGCAGAAGCTCGAATTCGTGGGGATATTCTGTGAACTCGCGCAGGATTTGAATTCCGCCTAAATCTTTGAAAGCGGAGCGTAATTGTTGCGTGAGCTCTTGATCTGGACCGATTACAGCACAATTAAGAATCATTTAGTATCTCTCCCCGTAAAGCCGCTAAGGCTAATACTGGTCTGCTTAGCCATATCGGGCTGCGATAGCATTTCTTTATGAAAAACCTGATGGAGATCACTTGTCCGTGTTGCGAGGCGAAGCTGAAGGTCGATATCGTGACCGAGGCCGTGATTACTTATGAGGAGAAAAAGAAGAAGGCACCAATCGAGGATTTTGCCAAGGCGGTGCAGAACCTGAAAGGCGAGGCAGCGCGGCGGGAAGAGGCGTTTCAGAAGAGTTTTGCTGCCAACAAGAATCAGGGCGAGGTGTTGAGCAAGAAGTTTGACGAGTTGCTGAAACAGGCCAAGGCGGACCCCGTGAAAGGCCCGCCCAAGAAGCCGTTTGAGTTTGACTAGGTCAGCGCCTGGTCGATATCCCAGAGCAGGTCTTCGATGTTTTCGAGACCGATTGAGAGACGCACCATGTCAGGGGAGACACCGGCAGCTAGCTGTTGCTCTGACGAGAGCTGCTGGTGGGTGGTTGCGGCGGGCTGGATGACGAGGCTGCGCGCGTCGCCGACGTTGGCGAGGTGGGAGAAGATCTGTAGCTTGTCGACGAAGGCAATGCCAGCGTCGAGGCCACCCTTAAGGCCGAAACTGAAGACGGCGCCGGGACCTTTGGGCATGTAGATCTGGGCGAGTTCATGGTAGGGGCTGGACTTGAGGCCCGGGTATTTGACCCAGGAGACGGCCGGGTGTTTTTCGAGATGCATGGCCACGGCCTTGGCGTTGGCGATGTGGCGATCCATGCGGAGACTGAGAGTCTCGATGCCCTGGATGAAGAGGAAGGCGTTGAAGGGGCTGATGGCCGGCCCCATGTCGCGGAGGCCTTCGACGCGGGCTTTGATGATGTAAGCGATGGGACCGAGAACGTCCGAGAAGATCATGCCGTGGTAGGCGCGGGAGGGTTCGTTGAGTTGCGGGAAGTTGCCTTCCTTCCAGGGGAATTTGCCCGAGTCGACGATGATGCCACCAATGGAGGTACCATGGCCACCCATGAACTTGGTGAGGCTGTGGACGACAATGTCGGCCCCGTGATCGATGGGGCGGCAGAGGTACGGGGTGGCAAAAGTGTTGTCGATGATGAGAGGGATCTTTGCATTGTGGGCGATCTTGGCTACGGCGGCAATATCGAGTATGTTGCCACGGGGGTTTGAAATCGTTTCGCCAAAAACGAGCTTAGTGTTGGGGCGGATGGCCTTGCGGAAGTTCTCTGGATCGTCCGGTTCGACGAAGGTGGTCTCAATGCCCATCTTGCGGAAGGAGACGTCGAACTGAGTGTAGGTGCCACCGTAGAGGGTGCTGGAGGCGACGATGTGGTCACCGGCCTGAGCGATGTTAGTGATGGCGAGGAACTGGGCGGCCTGGCCAGAGGCGACGGCGAGGGCGGCGACTCCGTTTTCGAGCGAAGCTACACGCTGCTCGAGCACGTCGGTGGTCGGGTTCATGATGCGCGTGTAAATGTTGCCGAATTTTTGCAGGCCGAAGAGTTCTGCGGCGTCCTGGGAGTTTTCAAAGGTGAAGGACGTGGACTGATAGATCGGAACGGCTCGTGCGTGCGTGGCGGAATCTGGGTCATAGCCCTTGTGTAGGGCGCGTGTGTCGAAGCCGAGGGGCTTCTCAATCTTGGCGGTCTTCATGCCACTTCATGCTATCGTTTTTCCCCGTTAAAGGATTTGCTTCGACTTGAGAATCTTTCGAGCTAAAAGCGGCTTAACAGATGTTCGAGGTCCCTTTTTGCGTGGAGGATGCGCTGGATCTGGATTGGACGCGAAACAGGATCGTAGACGATTAGATAGGAATAGACAGTCCAAAACTTGAGTTGCCGGTCTGTTAGGTCATGACGGGTGTGTCCAAGGCCGGGTTGGTCGACGATTCGTTTGATCGCTTCCTCAATGCTTGCTATGACCTTTCGCGTAACGGCGATTCCAGCATTGTCGAGGAGATAGAGTTTGATCTGATCGAGATCTCGCTCCGCATCGAGCGTCAGTTTGACACGATTCACCTTTGGGATGAATTCTCCAAGTCTGCTAGCTCGTTCTCAATGCGAGCAAAGACGACTTCTGCATCGACAAATTCGCCACGCTGCGCTGACTGCCAGCCGCTCTCGATTGCTGACCGCATTTCTGGCGTCGATGCAGGCCGCGCGTTATCGACGAAGTCGAGAAGACTTAGTGCATGGGTGAATACATCGGATGGCGAAGCATATTGCCCAGACTTTACTTTGTTCTCTATCAGAGTTTCCTGTTCGGGACTAAGTTCGATATGCATATAGCCTCTTTCACTTGATCTTAGCGCTTGTAGCCGAATTTGCGGAGGAGGCTGTGGCGCCACTTGATGCCTTCGGGGCCTTCTACGCCCAGGGGGCCGCCGCCGTCGATGACTCCTAGAACTCCCCGGCCTTGTTCTGATTCGGCGATGATTACCTGGACCGGATTTGCTGTGGCGCAGAAGAGGGTTACTACTTCAGGGACGTCCTTGATGCGGCCAAGGATGTTGATGGGGAAGCCCTTGCGCAGGAAGATGAAGAAGGTGTGGCCGGCACCGACGGCGAGGGCGTTTTCGATGGCTGCGGCTTTCATTGCTTCGTCGTTGCCTTCAACGCGGATGAGGCGGTCGCCAGAGGCTTCGCAGAAGGCGATGCCGAATTCGATCAAGGCGTTGGTGTTGATGATGGCCTCGTAGAGATCCTCTACAGTCTTGATGAAATGGCTTTGGCCAAAGATCAGGTTTGCGCCTTCAGGTATCGTCAGTTGAACGCTCTTCAATTCCATTCCTATATTCTGGACCCTAGATGATGTTGCTGCTTTTATTGCTCGCGGCAGAGCCCGGGTTCCGTGTGGTGGAGCTGCCGTTTGTGCTGGCCAATGGCGAGGGTGCGCGGAAGTATATGCCGGGGACGATGGCTGGCGGGCTGGCCGTGCTGGACTTTGACGGCGATGGGTTGCCGGATTTGTTCTTTGCCAATGGGGCGGAGTTGCCGGGGCTTCAGAAGAGTTCGCCCAAGTACTACAACCGGTTGTACAGGAATATTGGTGGCTTGAAGTTTGAGGATGTGACTGAGGGTTCCGGGTTGAAGCAGGTGGGCTACGCGATGGGTGCGGCGGCTGGGGATTATGACGGGGATGGGAAGGTCGATCTTGCCGTGTTTGGCGTTGGCTTCTTTCATCTCTATCGCAATCTGGGTGGTGGGAAGTTTGAGTTTTCCGAGTTGCCGAATCAGGGGCGGTGGGCTTATGCGGCCCAGTTTGCAGACCTTGATGGGGATGGGGATCTTGAGCTCTTTGTCGTGAACTATGTGAAGTGGTCGGCGGCTCTTGATCGTGAGTGCGTCGTGGCGGGGAAGCCGGATTATTGCCATCCGCGCTACTACGGGCCGAGTGCGAATCAGTTGTTTGAGAATTTGGGCGGCGGTAAGTTTCGGGATGTGTCGGTGGCGGCTGGACTTGCGGCTCACTCGGGGAAGGGGATGGGTTTGGCCGTGGCGGACTTTGACGGGAATGGTTTGCCGGATGTGTTTGTGACCAATGACCGGGTGTTGAACTTCTTGTTCATGAATCGCGGGAAGTTGAAGTTCGAGGAGAGGGCTTTTGATTTTGGTGTGGCCGTGCCTGCGGACGGGAAGAGCCCGTCGGCTATGGGGACGGCGGCGCTTGACTACAACAAGGATGGGCGGATGGATTTGATTTTTACGGCTTTGCGGGAGGAGACTTTTCCGCTGTACCGCAATGCTGGTAAAGAGATGGTGGAGGCTGGGATTGAGACGGGGCTTGCGCCGCTGACGCGCGGGATGGCAGGGTGGGGGATTGCAGCGGCGGATTTCAATCTCGATGGCTGGCCTGATCTTGTGGTTGCGCGGAGTGATGCTTTGAGCGGGACTGGAAAAGGGTCACCGGAGCCGATGGGTTTGCTCTGGAATCGCGGGGGGAAGAAGTATGAGTTGGGAACTGAGCTCGTGACGCCGACGCGGATGTACCGCTGGCTGGTGGTGGCGGACTTCAATAAAGATGGCTGCCCGGATGTGGTTGTTACGGCATTGAATGCAGCGGCCTTGTTGATTGAAAATAGGTGCAAATGATCTGGTTGTTGATACTGACGTTGACGTCTGGGCAGGCTGATGCGGCGCGTGATGCGATGCGGGCGGGAAAGTTCGACGAGGCGGCGCGGCTTTATGCGGCGCTGGTCAAGCAGTTTCCTGAAGATTTCATGATTCGCTACAATGTGGGGCTGGCGCTGTATAGTGCGAAGAAATACGGGGCTGCATTGGCGGAGCTGAAGGTGTTCTTGAAGTCGCAGCCGGCTTCACCGCAGGGGAATCTGATTGCGGGGGCGTCGATGCTGAAGCTGGGTGAGGCTTGCCCTTCGATTTCCTACTTTGAGCGAGCGCTTGGCTTGAGAGAGTTGCCTGAGTATCTGGAGCAGCGTGCCGAGGCGGAGGCGGCTTGCGGGCATCCGGGTGAGGCCGCGCGGTGGTTTGAGTTGTTGACCGTGAAGCAACCTCGCAATACACGGGGCTGGTATGGATTAGGGTTGGCCCGGGTGGCTGAGGGGAATGAGGCTGCGGCGAAGGATGCGTTTGCGCGCCTGTCGACACTGCCGCCTTCGCCTGAGTTGAGAAAGCTCGAACGGGATGTGGCCCGGGGTCTTTGGACAGCAGGTCGATTTGCTGAAGCTCGCGAGGCGTTGCTGCGAGTGAAGGCTTTGGGCGGGGCAACGGCGACGGTTGAGTACGAGTTGGGGGACTGCTACGAGAAGCTGGATGGGCCAGATGCCGCACTGCCGTTTTATCGTGAGGCGGTGAAGCTGGATGGGAAGTTGATCAACGCGCGGGCCGCTTTAGGGCGAGCACTTGTGGGGCTTAAGAAGGCGGATGAAGCAATTGTGCACCTTGAGATTGCGGCTCGCGCCAACATCGACAAGAGCCTGTGGGCGGCCCTGGCGAATGCCTACCGGGTGGTGGGTAGAAATGAAGATGCGCGGATTGCGCTCCAGAAGGCTCGCTAAGGCTCTATCCTAGAGGTTCATGGCTGGTCTTCCTGGTTTCGGTTTTCTACTCAATCTCATTGAACGCCGCAGCCTTCTCTATCAAATGGTGAGGCGCGATTTCGAGCGGCGTTATGTCGGCTCGATGGGCGGCTGGCTATGGGGACTGGCGCAGCCGATGGTCTTGCTGTTGAGCTGGACCTTTGTCTTTCACTGGTGTTTAAAAATGGGTGTGCCCGAGGGGCAGGGGACGAGTAACTATACAATCTTTTTGTTCACAGGTTATTTGCCGTGGATGTTGTTTTCCGAGGCTGTGACACGCAGCTCCATGTCGCTGCTCGAACAGTCGAATCTGATTACAAAGACGGTATTCCCAAGTGAAATTATTCCCGTAAGTGTGTTTCTATCTTCACTGCTGAATCATGCTCTGACCTTTGTGATTGCCCTGGTGGCCGTGATTTTTTTTGACGGCGGCATTAGCGAGTTTGCGCTTTTGCTGCCAGTCTATGTTGTGTTGCTGGGGTTGTTTACGATTGGGATTTCCTGGATGGTGGCTGCCTTTCAGGTTTATCTTCGCGATACAGCTCAAGTGGTGACGGTGGTGTTGAGTTTATGGTTCTGGATTACTCCGATTTTTATCGATATGGAGCAGATACCGGAACGGTTTCGCTTTTTGCCAGCGCTGAATCCTCTATCGTTTCTGGTGCGTGCCTACCGGGACCGCATGTTGACGCACCGGATGCCGGACTGGCAGGAACTTGCGCTGCTAGCTGCCTGGGCTAGTGTTGCGTTTGTCGCGGGCGGACTTATTTTCAAGCAGCTTAAGAAGGGTTTTGCGGACGTACTATGAAAATTGCTTTCTTTAGCGCGAAGGATTTTGACCGGGGTGCCTTTGATGCTTACAACGCACGCAAGGGGCATGAGATCTCCTATCTCGCTCCACATCTAAACGAAGAATCGACAAGTCTGGCGGCTGGCCATGACTGCGTATGTGTGTTTGTGAATGATGTACTGGATGCGGCTGTCATCGACAAGATGGCGGCGCTGGGTGTGAAGCTGATTGCGGCACGGAGTGCGGGCTTTAATCACATCGACCTTGAGGCAGCCAAGCGAAATCAAATCGCCGTGGTTCGCGTGCCGGCTTACTCGCCATTTGCCGTGGCGGAACATGCGATCGCGATGATTCTCACTTTGAACCGGAAGACGCACCGCGCTTACACGCGGGTTCGCGAGGGAAATTTTGCTCTTGATGGTCTGCTTGGATTTGACCTGCATGGGAAAACAGTTGGTGTGATCGGGACGGGCAAGATTGGGCAGGTGTTTGCGAAGATCATGCTGGGCTTTGGGTGTGAGGTGCTGGCTTATGACGTTGCACCGAATGTGAGCGTGCGCGAGATGGGCGTGAGTTATCAGTCGCTGGTGGATGTGCTGCGCAAGAGCGATATCGTGAGTCTCCATTGCCCGTTGCTTGCGGCGACACATCACATGATCAACGCGGAGACACTGACCAAGATGAAGCCGGGGGCGATGTTGATCAATACATCACGTGGCGGGTTGGTGGATACACCTGCGGTGATTGAAGCCTTGAAGTCAGGTCAATTGGGGGCGTTGGGCCTTGATGTTTATGAGGAAGAAGCTGAGTTGTTTTTTGAAGATCTGAGTAGCCAGGTTTTGCAGGATGATGTGTTCGCCAGGTTGCTGACTTTTCCGAATGTGTTGATCACGGGCCATCAGGCTTTCTTTACGACTGAGGCTCTGCAGGGGATCGCAATGACGACCCTCGACAATATCAGCGAGTTTGAAACTACAGGAGATTCAAAGAACCGGATTCGGGGGAAGTAGTCTTGCTTCGAGTATGCGCCTGGTGATTGGCAGGCAGATCTGATCGCTGCAGGATTGGTATTCGACTTCCACATGAACGGTGAGGCCGTCGCTGGGCAGTTTGCGGCGTAGCTGGTAGGCAATCGCGATGTCTACTTCACCGGTGAGAGTGTCGCTTTGCGTAGTAGCCTGGGGCTTTGCTACGTGGAGCCATTTGGATTCGCGAACCTTGACTCTGAGCGGGACCGGCCCCGGGGTAGATTTGGCGGGAGAAAAGAGTTTGTAGTGCTCGGCGATTTGGGCGTGGAGGATGAGCTTGCCGGGTTGGGTAGATAAAGCCCATGTGACGGGATTTAGATTCGGAGTTTGGGCAGCGAGCGTGACGGCAAGCAGGAGCAGGACGCGCATAGGTTAGAGCTTGACCTGGGTAGCGGCGAGGATGTGGCCGGTCTTGCTGTCCTGAACGAAGGCGACCACGCGGAAGTTTGCCGAGATTGGCGGCATCGGGAGCTCGACTGTATGGTCATAGCGCAGGCCTTCGGCGATGCCGATGGTGTGCAGGGCGCGGACGACCGCCGTGTGCTTGAGTGTCTTGCCCGCGTTCTCGCCTTTGGTGATTCTGGTCTCTGCGTTGTCTTCCGCGATGGCAACCAGGACGGTAGCTCCGTTTAAGCCGAAGAACGAGATGTTTGTTTTGATCTTGCCGTTAATGCGATTGGCAGTGAGTTCAAGCAGCGGCTTGTTTTGCTTCAGGGCTTCGAGGATCAATCGCTTGGCCTCTGGACCGTTGCCGCCGATGCATTCGTATTTACCGTCGATGATGAGCTGCGGAGTGTAGACGCCTTCGAGCTTGAGGAGCTGGGAGTAACCGAGCTGGCGGTTGTTGAGGGCAGTGGTTGCGAAGCGGTCTTTGGAAGAGTGGTCCCAGTAGGTGACGTGTTCGGAGAGGACGATGAGGTCGGCGTTAGGGATTGGTTGGAGTTGATCGACGGCACTGATGAGTTCGTCGGCGGGGGGACAGGAGGCGCAACCCTCAGCGGTGAATAGTTCCAGGAGGATTGGCTTGCGGAGTTGCGCCACGAGATTCACGGTGAGGCATAGAATTGCAAGAAACTTCATCTGCTTCTATCTTGACGCAGAGTGGAGCAGGCAATGCCGCCTGGCAATTGCCGCTGATCGGCGCATCCTCCAAATTGCAGCTAGAATTACATTCTAGATGCACTTTTCTTTTACAACGTGGCGGCTGGCAACAGCCGCCGTTTTGCTTTTTGCGGCACCCGCTTTTGCTGCTGAGTCAAGACCTGGTCATTCTCCGCATGGCGATGCTTTCGACAGCGGACCGCGTACCAAACCGGTGCTGATGAAAGACATTGGCGTCGCAAATTTCCCGATCACGCACAAGAACCCAGAGACGCAGCGCTGGTTCAATCAGGGCAATGCGCTTTTGCATTCATTTTGGGATTATGAGGCCGAACGAAGCTTTCGCTGGTGCCTGAAGCTGGAGCCGGAGAATGCGATGTGCTACTGGGGTCTTGCCCGCGCTGCCGGTGATCAGCGTAGCGAAGCTTTTATTAGAGAAGCCGCCAAACGCAAGGCTAACGTTAGTGATCGTGAACGGCTCTATATTGAGGCCCTCGAAGCCCGGGAACGCACCGACCGATTGCGCGATCATGGCGACGATTATCGAGACCGCGCCCGTGATTACAAAAAAGTTCTTGAGACGATCTGCGTGAAGTATCCAGAAGACCAGGAGGCAAAACTCCTGCTCGCCCTTGCCAATTTGGGCGACTCGCGTTACGGCACAGAGATGATGCTGCGCGAGGTGCAATCCAAGCAAGCCGATCATCCGGGAATTCATCACTATCGCATCCACAACTGGAATTACCATGAGCCCGAACAGGCGCTGAAAAGCGCGAAGCGTTATGGCGAAGTGGCACCAAACATTGGCCATGCGCTGCACATGCCGGGTCATATTTACGCAACCGTAGGAATGTGGAAGGAAGCGGCTAATTCGATGGATGCGGCTACGAGGACTGAAGTGCGCCACATGCACGAGCGGCAGGTGTTTCCGTTCAACTATTGGAACTGGGGCCACAATCGCGCCTATCTGAGCTACATCCAGGAAGAGCTTGGTCTGCCTGAGATGGCGATCGCTGGTGCTCGCGACTTGATCGCCGCACCGCAAGACCCGAAGTCCAACGACAAGTCTCCCTACAGCCCGCATTCCCAAGGGATACGGGCGATGGCGCGGGTACTGGTGAAATATGAGCGCTGGAAAGAACTGCTCGATACACGTACGATTCCATGGCGAGACAGCAAAGAAGACCAACTACTGAAAGCCTATGTCGAGGCACGGGCGAACTTTGGTTTGGGTGATCTGGATTCTGCCGAGAAAGCAATGGCAGAGCTTGACAAGCTGAAGGAAGAAAAGAGTGTTGAGCGCATTTTCAAGATTATGTCGGTGGAGCTGAAGGCGCGTTTGGCACTGGTGAAAGGTGACACCTTACTTGGGTTGGGGTTGATGACTGAGGCTGCCGAGAAGCAATTTGAATTGCAGAAGAGCGATAACGATCCGCCGCATTATCCGCAGGTGCTGTTTAATGCTCTGGGAGATGCGTACTTGAAGGCGGGCAGTAAAGAGCTGGCGATTGCTGCGTTTGAGAAGGCGCTGAAGCTCACGCGGAATGACCACTTTTCGCTAATCGGGCTGGAGCGTGCCGGCAAGCCCACGCAGATTAAGACACCTGAGCCTGAACGTAGTTACAATTCGGATGCTTTGGAAAAGTATGGCCCGAAGCAATGGTCACCGGTTGCCGCCCCGGCACTTGAGGCAAAGGATGTGGACGGCAAGCAGGTGAAGCTCTCAGACCTAACAGGCAAGAACGTGATTCTTGTTTTCTACCTCGGGAAAGAGTGCCCGCATTGTCTCAAGCAACTGAAGGATCTAAAGGCGAAATCGAGCGAATGGAAGCGGCTGGATACAGTGGTGCTTGCTGTGAGCGGCAACACGGCAGATCAGAATCGCAACCTCTTGGGCGACGAGGCTTACCAGGGCATTCGCTTCTTGAGCGATCAGGATCACGCGAGCGCCAAGCGCTATCTCTCATACGACGACTTTGACGACATGGAACTGCACGCCACGATCCTGATCGATAAAGATGGCAAGCTGCGCTGGAGCCGGGTGGGCGGGGAGCCGTTTGAGGATATGGGGTTTCTCGCGAAGGCGATTGAGGCCGTGCGCTAAAGCTGTATGCCAGGGTGTTGACTTCTTGAATTTGATACCGGATTCGGTATCATTTAGTCGTGTCTGCCTCAAGGACTCTACTGAAGATGCGCAAGAACCCGTTGGGATGGCGTATCGAAGATTTGCAAATGGTTGCATCGGAGAACCACCTTACTTGGCGCAAGCCTGGTCGCGGTGGTAGCCATGTGATCTTTGGTGCGCCCGGTGTGCGAGAGATTGTAACGGTCCCCGCCAAACGTCCGATCAAACCTGTCTATATCAAGTTCTTCGTGGCACTTATCGATTCCGTTGGAGAGATCAGAAACAAATGAAAAGAACAAAAGATCGCGATATTGACCACTACCAATTTACGGTGCGACCGCTGTCTAAAGCTGAGGGTGGTGGCTATCTGGTTGAGTACCCCGAGATCCCGGGATGCATGTCCGATGGTGAGAGCATTGAGGAAGCCATTGCGAATGGGAGAGAAGCGCTTTTAGACTATCTTGCAGTGCTGAAGGAATCTGGAGTCAAGCCGCCCAAGTCTGATCCCGAGCCTGCTCAATGGCGGCAGCGGCTGCCTAGGACCCTTTATTCCAAGCTTACGAAGCAGGCCGAATCTGAAGGCGTAAGCATAAATAGTTTCGTGACCGCGATCATCGCTGAGGCAATTGGCGCGAAGCAATCGGCCTCCACAAAGCGATCCTAAGCGTCAACGCATCCCCTTAAGTTGTGCGTTGCTTCACTTAGGCCGAAGCCACTTGATAACTTTTTGGTGCTTCCCTTACCCCGTCCTGTTCACCTAAGGAGTATTGTGTGAAAGCAGGAAATCAAGATGTTACTCTCCAAACGCAGCAGCAGGTGCGAAACCTGCAGGAAAGCGGCTGGTACCACAGCATGGATTGGCCTACAGGAGATTTTACCGAGGGCCTCCAAAGTTTGGAAACGCAGCGCCAGAGGCTTTCCAGATTCTCGATCCCGGCCGACCTGACTGGTAAGTCTGTTTTGGATATTGGTGCCTGGGATGGTTGGTTCGGCTTTGAACTTGAACGTCGCGGTGCAAAACTTACCGCAATCGACGTCGCAGAAAACACGCGCTATCTTGCAGCCCGCAAGCGCATGGGGTCGAATGCCGATTATTGATCGCTAGATATCTGCGATCCGAAGGTACTCGAACTCGGGTCGTTTGATATCGTGCTTTTCTTTGGGGTGCTTTATCACGTCAAGCACCCACTCCTTGCTCTTGAACACGTCTGTGGCCTAACGCACGATCTGGCCTGCATCGAAAGCTATGTCATCGATCACGGGGATCTTGATGCCAAGCCGCTTATGGAATTTTGTGAGGGCGAAGAGCTATGTGGCCAGTTTGACAATTGGGTGGGGCTCAACTGCTCTTGTGTCATGGCTATGGCCCGTACTGTCGGCTTTGCCAACGTCGAACTGCTAAACGTTACAGACCAGCGCGCTCACTTTAACGCTCGCCGCCAGCTTCAAATCGCTGAGTTCAAGTCTACCTACTTTCATATAGTTTCTTTTGAAAACGCCAGCACTCACGATGACGTGTTTTCCGCCTACCTGGATGAATACATTTCGGTTTGGTTTGAGGCGGCGAAACCTTTGGGCCCCCGGGAAGAACTGGTTCTGCGTATGGGGGATTTTGATTGTGTCGCCGCTACCCTTCCGCCCAAAGGAATCAGCGGCTGGCAGGCCAACTTTCGCTTTCCGCCGGGGCTGATGCGCTCGATTTCTGGGGTAGGCCTCTTTTGGGGCGGAATTGTCAGTGACAACTCCATCGATATTGCGGTTGGAGTACAAAGGGCTAGGAGTCCTTTCGTCATTGAAGAGCCGTCCATCCATGTCATTGCGGATGGGACTTCCTGGGAACGGGATCTTATTCGGTTGGGCTCCAATACTTGCCTGTCCATTTGGGCACGAGGTGTTGTGGCGGTGCTTCTCGATCAGATCTGGGTTGAACTGGAAGGCAGATTGTTTCCTCCGATCTATGTGTACAAACCCGATGGGGATGGGCTTTGCCAGATAAATGTGATGATTCCAGAAGGGTTCGAGCCTGGTCTGGCTACGATAGCCTTGATTTCGGAAAATCGCCGCAGTGCTCCGAAACTGCTGAATCTACTTAATCTCTAGAGGAATTGTGGTATTCTTCGGCCATAGGTCGAATTGTGCACGCTGCAGCCTTTCAAAAACGGAACAACGGCGAGTCTTTGCTGGAGGCGATCGGCAATACTCCCCTCTTACGGATGCCGGTTATCTCATCGGCTTTTCCTGGAATTGAGATCCTCGGTAAAGCCGAATTCCTCAATCCCGGAGGCAGCGTCAAAGACCGCCCGGCCCTGAATATGATCCTGGAAGGCGAGCGGACGGGCCAGCTTACCACCGCTCGCACGATTCTCGATGCCACCAGCGGCAACACAGGCATCGCCTATGCCATGATCGCTGCTTCTTTGGGCTATAAAGTTCGACTCTGTCTGCCGCAAAATGCCAGCCCTGAACGCAAGGCCATTTTGAAGGCTTATGGGGCAGATCTGATTCTGACTGACCCGGGCGCTGGTTCTGACGGTGCCATCCTAAAATGCCGCGAAGTTTACGAAGCTGATCCTGACCGCTACTTCTACCCCGACCAGTACAACAACCACGCCAACTGGAAGGCCCACTACGAAACGACCGCACCCGAAATCCTGAACCAGACCAGCTACGGGATTACGCATTTTGTGGCAATGGTGGGAACCAGCGGCACTTTTACCGGTACGGCACGCCGTCTGAAGCGCGAACTGCCCTTGGTCAAGTGTATCTCCGCGCAACCGGATCAGGGCTTCCACGGCATCGAAGGCACCAAGCACATGCCGTCGGCAATTGTTCCTGGCATATACGATGAAGACCTCGCCGACGAGAACCTCTGGATCTCGACAGAGGCCTCTTACGATATGACCAAACGCCTCGCCCGCGAAGAAGGCTTGCTGGTGGGCATCTCTGCTGGCGCAAACGTCGTTGCCGCAACAAAAGTAGCAGCAGCCATGGCCGAAAAAGGCGAAACTGGAGTGGTGGTGACGATCCTGTGTGACGGCGCTGCCAAATACTTGAGCGAACCCTTCTGGAATGATTGAGCTTTCAACCGAAGCGTGGGCCGTCATGGTCGACCACGCCCAAAACTGCTATCCCAACGAGTGCTGTGGCATCCTGATCGGCTCTGAGGCCGGCGGCAAACGTCATGCAACCCTTGCCATTGCCTGCCGAAATGCTTATGAAGGCGAACAAAAGGATCGTTTTGAGATCGACCCGCGCGATCAGATCGCCGCCGAACGTAAGTCCCGCGAGCTGTCACTTGGGGTGCTCGGATTCTTTCACTCGCACCCGGACGAGGGTGCTTACTTCTCCCAAACCGATTTGAAAAACCACTGGCCCTTCTATTCGAACGTCGTCATGAGCGTGCGCGCTCGTGTTGTCAGCGATGCCAAATGCTTCCGCGTCGACGTCGATCAAACGGCCAGTGAAGAAGAGGAACTGATATGGCCAAAATCCTGATCCCGACGCCCCTGCGGCAGTTTACTGGTGGTGCCGACACCATCGAAGCCAGCGGCGCAACGGTAGGTGAGTTGCTTGCCGCACTTACCGCCGCCCACCCCGACATCAAGAAGAATCTCTTCAACGACGAGGGTAAGCTGCGCAGCTTCGTTAATATCTATGTCAACGACGAAGACATCCGCTACCTATCCAGGGAAGCTACAGAAATCGCAGTGGGCGATACCGTTTCGATCATCCCGAGCATTGCCGGAGGACGATAGGCCATGGCGACAACGTTAACGAACGAAGAAATCCAGCGCTATTCGCGCCACCTGATTCTGCCTGAAGTAGGCATGGAGGGGCAGGTCAAGCTAAAGGACGCCAAAGTGCTGCTGGTGGGCACCGGCGGGCTTGGTGCGCCGCTTGCCCTTTATCTTGCCGCTGCAGGGGTTGGCACCATCGGCCTCGTCGATTTCGACGTCGTGGATGCGTCCAACTTACAACGCCAGGTTATCCATGGCACCAAAGATATTGGCCGTCCCAAGATTGACTCCGCTGCCGAGAGCATGCTGGACATCAACCCGAATCTGAAGATCGTCAAACACGAAGTTCCGCTTACGAGTGAGAACGCCAAAGAGATCGTCGAGCAATACGATATGGTGGCAGACGGCACGGATAACTTCCCCACCCGCTATCTGGTTAACGATGTCTGCGTGCTTACGGGTAAGCCAAATATTTATGGTTCGATCTTTCGCTTTGAAGGTCAGGCCTCTGTTTTTGCTACAGAGGACGGCCCCTGCTATCGATGCCTCTATCCTGAGCCGCCACCTCCGGGCCTGGTTCCCAGTTGTGCTGAAGGCGGTGTACTTGGCATTTTGCCGGGTGTCATTGGGCTGATTCAGGCGACCGAAGTTGTCAAGATGATCCTCGGTATCGGCCAGACCTTGCAGGGACGGCTCATGTTATACGACGCATTGAACATGAAGTTTCGCGAGTTGAAACTCCGCCGTAATCCGGATTGCCCCTCCGGTAAATGCTCTGTAGTGAAAGAGTTGATTGATTACAAGCAGTTTTGCGGCATTCCAGATGCCCCTGCTGTGCCCGTCGTGAATGCGGGAGACTTAGATGTCGCTGAGGTTAAATCGATGATCGATTCAGGGGAAGACTTTATTCTTGTCGATGTCCGGGAGCCACACGAGTCTCAAATTGCATCTATTTCAAAGGCAACTCTAATTCCTTTGGGTCAATTGCCGATGAGATTAAATGAGCTGTCGAAAGACTCTAATATAGTCTGCCACTGCAAAAGTGGCATGCGCAGCGCAAAAGCCGTGGATTTGTTGAAACAAAATGGTTACTTGCGTGTTAGAAATATGAAAGGAGGAATCTTAGCCTGGAGTGACAAAGTGGACCCAAGCGTGCCGAAGTACTAGTCTCTATCTCTTGATAGGGCTTCTTGTGTTGGGCTCGCTAAGTTCTGTTAAAACCCAAGTTGAAGATACTGTATACTTTCGTTACAGCGAAACGAGTGGCTGGGTAGTAGGTAACGACCAATTTAGTGCGCGCTTCCGCATGGAGGCGAATTCCACTTTCCGCTGGGTAAACCTGACCGATTCGTTTGGTTCCGTTCTGTGGGAGGGATCGCAGGCTGAACCCAGTAGCCCCATAGATCTCCGGATCGACAACACATTCATAAATGCTCGAACCCCGCTCCGGCTTGTCGGCCAGCGGGGTTTTGCCACCTCCAAGGGCGGCAAGGGTCTTGCCATTTCGTTTCGCGATATGGCGCAGCTATACGAATTTGAGTTGTCGCTTGAGATTTACGCAGGCCACCCCATTCTCCATCAGCAGCTTCGAGTGAAGAATCTGCGCGGGTCAAGGGTCTTTCTTCGTGCAAACGATATTGTTTCGTATGCCCCCAGAATTGAAGATGTCGATTATCGAGTCTTTCGAGTCAACCAGTGGAGTGTCCTGAACGGCGGGCGCAATTTTGAGCCGCTCACCACAACCCTGGGCCAGCGGCTGCAGAGAGTCACCATGCAGACCGGTGCGGGCGGGCTTCAATGTACCTGGGTCGCCATCGCAAAACCGGATCATGTTGGGCTGATTGCGGGTTGGGAATTTGATGGCCGCGCAGATGTGCTGATTCAACGCAACGATTCCATCCTCGATATCGGTGTGAATGTCGCCAGTCTGATGCATCCGGTTGAACCGCAGACCTGGTACGAGGCCCCTGCTTCTTTTGTCGGCATCTTCGTGGGCGATTGGGACGAGGCTGGATACCGCACACAGCGCTATGCCGAAGCTGCTCTTGCTCCGAAGGTGGACGATCCGAAATTCCCATACATTGCCTGGGATAGTTGGGGCTATGAAAAATCAATCGATGAAGTGAAGCTCCGCCGTGAAGCCGACCTTGCCGCCGCAAATGGTGTTGAGCTCTTTATCGTCGATCTCGGTTGGGCAAAGCAAATGGGAGACTGGGAAGCAGACCCAGAGAAGTTCCCAAGCGGTATGCGCGCATTCTCTGACTATGTTCATTCCAAGGGCATGAAGTTTGGCCTTCACTACGTGATTAGCGAAGCGATGGCCAGCTCCAAAGTTCTCCAGGATCACCCCGGCTGGGCCTGTTCGACCAATTACAACTACCATGGGGCCAAATCGCTTGCGCTTGGTCATAAGCCCGTGCAGGACTGGGTGATCGAGCAGGGTGTCAGGATCATTCGCGACTACAACGTCGACTGGATTCTTCAGGACGGCCAAACGATGGTGAAGCAGTGCACCAACACCGGCCTTAGCTACGATCCGCGTGACTGGAACTATTCTGGCGACGAAGGGCTAAACCGGATTCTTCGCGAGATCCAGGCTCAGACTCCCGGCGTCGTCTGGGAAAACTGCGCCAACGGCGGCAACATGATGACCTTCAGCATGGTCCGTAACTACGTCACCTCCATCACTAACGATGCCTCAGGCTCGCTTGGTTCGCGCCAGGGGCTCTTCGGTGCCAGCTTTCCATTCCCGCCCCGCTACACTGACCGCTACATGCCCGCTGTCGACATGACCAACTACAACACGCGCAGCTTCATGTTCGGGGGGCCGTGGATTCTGATGAATCGCCTGGCTGATCTTGATGCCGGTGAGCTGAATTTTCTCAAACGCGAAATCAATATTTACAAAGAGATGCGTTCGTCGATTACCGATGGCAAAGTACTCCACCTCACGCTAAGGCCTGCTATCGGCCGTACGGATGCCATCCAGAGCTACAATCCAGCTCTTGATGAAGCCATTGCAGTTGTTACCCGGGACGCCACCGCTTCGGATCGATTCACCTTGCGGTTCCGCGACCTCATGCCGACTCACACCTACTGGGTCAGCTTCGCCGATGACCGACGCATTTTCACTATGACCGGCGAACAACTCATGCGCACCGGCGTTAGTGTTAACCTTCCAAAGCGTGAATCTGCAGAAATTGTCTACGCCCGGCGCATGGTTCAATAGAGGTCCGGTCCTGGTTGTGGTTTTCCTCTGTTCCCTCTTTTGTCTTGGCGGCCCTTCTACTCAAATCGCAACTGCGCCGCTGGATCCAATCCTTGCCACGCCAGCTCAGGATGAGGCTCTTTACACGCACGGTATCTTGCGTATGGCCGCTGGTGAAGACTGGCTCACGCCCCAATTTCTCGGTCGCCCCCTTCTGGTCAAGCCACCTTTGCTGCAATGGCTTAGCGCCGCATCGCTCAAGACTTTCGGATCGCACCTTTGGGCACTGCGCCTCCCCAGCATTCTTGCGGCCGCAGCCATCCTGACGATCATCTTTCATGCTGCCGGCCCAATCGGCTGGCTGCTGCTCGTATCGGCCAATCTATGGCGCTCGCGCGCAGGCCTTGTGCTGATGGACGATTTGCTCACGCTTTTCTACCTGATCGCGATTCTCCAGTTTGCTCGTGACCCCAAACTCACCGTCCGTTGGGCCGGCTACCTCGTCGGTGCAGCCGTTGGCCTTGCCATCATGACCAAGTGGTTTGCCGGCATCCTGCCACTCGCCCTCTTCCTGTGGGCCCGCCCTCCCCTCCGCCGCTGGATCGAGGCGGCTGTCGCAATCCTGGTTGTCGCCCTGCCCTGGCATCTTTACCAACTCACCGTCAATCACGACTGGTTTCTCGCCGAATACATTGGGGTCGAACTGCTTGGCTATGCGTTTCGAGCTCCTTTGCAGGCAAGCACAGACAGTCAGTTCAGCTACTATTTGCCGCGTCTTGCATGGCTGCTCCCACTGGCAATCCCGCTTGCCGCACGGAAATGGAATGGAACCTGGTTGTTTTGGTGCGGCGTGCTGCTTGCCTCGATCTTCGCCTACAGCTACCGCAACACCACATATCTCGCCCCGCTTGCACCCGCACTTTTGCTCTGCCACCGGGGTTGGATCCACTGGGGCTTCGCTCCTCTGGCTCTTGCCGCTCTGCTCAGCTATCCAGTGGCTCAACCGCAAGCTCCCATCAATCAAGACTACAAGGGCAGGGAAGTGCTGCACCTCGACCCCGACGATCAGCTCCGCACCACACTTTACCCAGGAGCTACGGTTCGATACATTTTCCTGTTAGAGCATCTCCCGCCTGACGGTCCCCTCGATTTTGAGAAGTTGGGTGTGGCCCGTAGCGTTGTAGATTTTCTGTCTGATCCTAGCCCGAGAGTGGATGCCATCCTGGCCAAAGATCTGGATCAACTCCGTAAATTGATTGAAGCCAGCCCCCAAAGAGACTTTATTCTTCCCAAGAAAATATGGCATTCTCTCGCCATGGATACTCATCATGAGGTCAAATTGGGCGAAAAGGTGATTCTCCGTAGCCGAAATCCACAACCCGGCCCCCGGCCTAATGCATTCATTCCCTTCACCCGATTGTGATACTTTGACAGAAGTCCAGTTCGAATCTTCGACTTCAGAGGTATTTATGAATCGTGCTTGCCGCTTCGCTCCCACTCTTCTGTGTTTCATTCTCGCCACGGGATTTGTCACACCGTCTTATTCCCAGACTCTTTACGGCTCGATCGTTGGCACGATCACCGATGCATCCAATGCCTCCATCCCCGACGCAACTGTAAACATAAAAAGCAAAGCAACTGGCGTAAGCCGCACCGCCACTACCAATTCGGAAGGTGGCTTCAGCATTCCTACCATCCAAGGTGGTATCTACACCATTGAAGTCAAGAAAGATGGCTTCCGCGTTTCCCGTCAAGACAACATCGAGATCACGGCGAACACAGTCTCCCGTCTCGATCTGAGGTTGACCGTCGGCCAGGTAAGCGAATCGGTAACGATTGAAGCCAACGCCGCTATTCTTCAGACAGACCGTTCTGAGGTCCGTGCTGAAATTACTTCAAAGACATTAACTGAACTTCCTGTGGCGAATGGGCGCAATTATCAGGCGCTCTTTGTCACCCTGCCCGGCATCTCGCCCCCCTCTACACCCCACTCGGTACCATCGAATCCCTCGCGCGCTATGCAGTGGCAGACCAATGGCAACAACACGGCATCCAACAACACCCGCATCGACGGTGCCAGCGCCACCAACATCTGGTTGCCACACATCGCCAGCTACGTACCCGCTCTCGAATCCATTGAAAGCGTAAACATAGTCACGAACACCTTCGACGCTGAACAGGGCCTCGCGGGCGGTGCATCTGTAAACGTCAGCATTCGCTCGGGTGGCAATCAGATGTCCGGTGCACTGTTCCACTACCATCAGGGCAACTGGTCTCAGGCCCGCAATTTTTTCCTGCCTGCCAATCAACAGAACCCCAAGTTCGTATCGAACCAGTATGGCGGCCGCCTTGGTGGCGCGATCATCAAAAACAAGCTGTTTTACTTTGGCAGCTTTGAGAACTCAACTGATCGCCGCTTTGCCGGCGCACTTCAGACTGTGCCTACGGCAATGATGCGCGCTGGCAATCTCTCTACCTCGACCTTGCCGATTTATGACCCCAGCACGGGTGCCGCTAACGGTACGGGACGGCAGGCTTTCCCCGGCAACATCATCCCAGGCTCGAGAATCCACCCTACAGCGGCCCTGCTCATGGCAAGTCTGCCTCAGGAAAACAATCCTGGCCCTGGTGGAGTGCCCAATAATAACTATTTCGCGCTGGGTGAGGCAGCGTTTGATCGCAAGACAATAGATTCCAAGTTCAACTACAACATCAGCGATAAATGGACCTCGTTTGCCCGCCTCAGTTGGCTCAGCTTCGATCTCACCGCACCTACGGCATTTGGTGCAATCGGCGGCGGCCCCATCGCCTTCGGTAATCCTGGCAAAGGCTTTGGCGGTACGTGGAGCGGCACTTTGGCTTCTACCTATACAGTCAAGCCAACCTTCCTGATCGACGCCTACTTCGGCTACACGCTTATGGATACCAACATTGAGCAACCCGGTCTTGGCCCCAACCGCGGGCGCGACGAGTTAAAGATCCCGGGCACCAATGGAACGCGCTTTTTCGAATCCGGCTTCCCCGGCTTTGGTATTGGCGGCTTCTCCGCCTTTGGTTCCACGGAAACGTACATGCCCTACTACCGCACCGATCCTCAATTCCAGTATGTGGCCAACGCCAACTGGATGCGTGGCACTCACAACATCCGTTTCGGCATGGATATTTATCACCTGCAGTTGAATCACACGCAGCCGGAATTTGCCGGTGCAGCAGGAGGAGCTTCCGGCCGTCTTAACTTTGGCCAGGGCCCAACGCAGTTGCGCCTCGATAACGGCAACGTCGCAGCGGGCAACAACTTCAATTCGATGGGCACTTATCTGCTTGGCCTCGTCGATGGCGGTGGCCGCATCCTCCAGGTTCCAGATATCTATCGCACCAAGACCACCCTGTACAGCTTCTATGTACGGGATCAGTGGCAGGTCAACCGCAAGCTGACGCTTTCTTACGGTACCCGTATTGAGAGCTTCCCGATGCCCTGGCGCGAAGGCAGCCGCGGTACCGAGCGTTATGACTTCGCCACCAACGAAATGATCGCTTGCGGCCTCGGCGGCACTCCGCGTGATTGCGGCACGAAGGTTGCCAAGATCCTACTTTCCCCCCGCCTCGGTATTGCCTACCGCATGAATGAAAAGACGGTGATTCGCACTGGTTTTGGTATTAACTGGGATCCCTGGAATCTCGCCCGTCCCTTGCGTACCAACTACCCGATCCTCGCGGCATTCAATTTGGCACCACCCGCTCTCGGCTGGGCCACCACCTTTTCGCAGGGGTTGCCCAATCTGCCGACCCCGGTCATCAACAACAACGGCCGCATCGCAATTCCAGCCAACTACGCCGTCAACACAACAGGTGACGAATTCAAGCGCAGCTATATCCTGAATTACAACCTCACAGTGCAACGCGATCTGGGCAAGAACTGGTCCACTCAGGCGGGCTATGTTGCCAGCCGCGCAGTTCGTGTCTCGGGACGTCTGAATCTCAACGCTGGTCAGGTGATTGGCGCCGATCAGGCCGGTCAGCCGCTCTTCCCCAGGTTTGGCCGCGCCGTAGAAACCAGTCTCATTGGTCCCATGGGCGATAACAACTATCACTCAATGCAGGCCACACTCACCAAGCGTTACTCAGGCGGGCTGCAGACCAATGTCGCCTACACCTGGTCTAAGGCTATGGGTTGGTGCTGCAACGAAGACAACAATGGTGGCCCGCTGGTGCCTGCTCTCAATTACACCAGCCTCAATTATGTGCCGCTCAATTTTGACCGTACCCATAATGTGCAGTTCACTGCTACATACGAATTGCCATTCGGCAAGGGGAAAAAGTTCGCAGGGAACAAGGCAGTCAATATGGTTGCCGGAGGCTGGCAGATCAACACGCTTAGCAGCTTCATGACTGGCACCCCTGTTCGAGTTACCTCCGACGGCGGCAGCCTTCGGCTTCCAGGCAGCACCCAGCGTGCTGATCAGGTCAAGCAAGAAGTCGCTATCCCTGGCGGTATCGGTCGCGGCACTCCTTATTTCGACCCTTTCGCCTTTGAGCGCGTCCTCGAACCCCGCTTTGGCACCGCCGGCTTCAACAGCCTGCGTGGCCCCAGCTTCTTCAATACCGATCTCGGTGTCTTCCGCCGCTTCGACATCAAGGAGAAGATCAACCTTCAGTTCCGGGCTGAACTCTTCAACTGGACCAACACTCCCAAGTTTGCCAACCCCTCTTCGGCCATCAACGGCCGCATTACCAATGCCGCTGGTCAGTTCACCGGCGGTGTGTTTGAAATTACTGGAACCAATGCCGGTGGCCGCGAACCAAACGGCGATCGTATGCTGCGTCTGGGCCTCAAACTGACGTTTTAGCAAATAGCCGCAAACAAATAGAGCGTGTACCCCCAGTTTAAATCTTCGCAAAATGGTTGACGGGGCCGTTGCCGCGCCCGAGGCCCGGGTTTGTCGAGATCGCAGCATGAATCCAGCCCTTCGCCTGGCGCACTGCTTCCTCGAGCCCGTGGCCGGATGCTAGCAAAGCCGTCACCGCTGCCGAATAACTGCAGCCTGTGCCGTGGGTATGTTTAGTCTCGATGCGCTTTGCGGGCAGTTTCATTTCGCCCCCATGCCAAAGCAGCAGGTCCATTGCCGCACCCTCAAGATGGCCACCCTTCAGCAATACCGCCCCTGCGCCGAGATCGAGAATCGCCATTGCCGCTTCTCGCATCTGGGCTGGAGTCTCCACACGCATCCCGGTAATCGCTGCCGCCTCATGCAGATTGGGCGTCAAGAGCGCACAAGCGGGCAAGAGCAGCTCAATTAGCTTGTTCCGCGCCTCAGGTGCCATCAGTGGAGCGCCGTGCTTGGAAATCATGACCGGGTCTACTACCAACGGAAACGTAAAACTTGCGGCCAGGAAGGCAATCCGCTCCACCATCGCCGCAGTGCCCAGCGCACCAGTCTTGGCCGCCATGGGTGGAATGTCTTCCAGCACGGCTATCAGTTGCGCACTCACAAAGTCAGGATCAAGCACCTGAACGGAATCGACGGCTACTGTATTCTGCACTGTCAATAGCGTGATCACAGCTTCGCCATATACGCCAAATTGATGGAATGTCTTAAGATCCGCCTGAATCCCAGCCCCGCCACTCGGGTCAGATCCGGCGATGGAAAGAGCAACTGGTAGCGTCACACTTTTAGGATCAAAACGGTGATGTTATCGGGCCCGCCAGCATTGCGCGCCGCCTCAACCAGCCTCTGTGCCTTGCCCTGCAGGTCTTGCGTATCGTCTGACAACATGTGCGAGATCGCATCCGCAGCCACCACTCCATGCAGACCGTCGCTACAAAGCAAAAGCAGCATTCCGGGGACTCCCGTAATGCTGCGCGTATTTACTCGTAGTGGATTTCCTACCCCAATAGCCATCGTCAAGACGTGCCGCATCGGGTGGCGCTTCAAGGTGTCTTCATCGATCCCTAACCGCCGGCCCACTTCGTTCACCCAGGTCTGATCTTCCATCAGAGACTCAAGGCGATTGTTGTGATAGGAATAAATCCTGCTGTCCCCGACGCTGGCGAGATGCAACTGATTCCCATCGTGGATCAGCCCCACCAGAGTAGTCCCCATGCCTTCAAGCGACAAATCACCCGTCGCAGCGCGCTTCACCCGATCATTAGCCTCAACAAAGGCTTCTTCCAGATCGTGCAGCTTGGGATGGCTTCTCTTCTCCAGTACCGCGAGTACAGTCTCTGCAGCCAGGCGCGAAGCGGTTTCTCCCGCCTGTGCCCCGCCCATTCCATCGGCAACAATATACAGGTTGTGTTCTCGGTCGACCAAAAGAAAATCTTCATTATTCTTTCTAACTCGACCCGGATCGCTGAGTCCATAGCTTTGCATGAGCGGCAACATGAATTATAGACCAATGCACGCCAACAATTTTTGAATGCAAAGCTCCTGACTGTAAAAGCGTCAAATACGGCCCAAAAAGTTCATCGATTTCAGATTATTCTTGAGCAGGCCAGCGTAAGGCGGGATTTTGACTCTCGCGCCTAACTTGCAGCTGCTGCAGCAATGGCTACGTCACCGCTCGTTGGACGAGTTCGAACAAACTCATAGCGCTCCATCGTGGCTGCCGTGAATTTTTCAAAGTTGCGAACCACTTTGCCCATACACCTCAGCCGAACATCCTCATCAGGATTTTGACCCGTTGGCAAGGTAATCATATACTCGATAATTTCCCCTACAGCCAGGGGCTGGTCCAGTTCGAATAACACGCCGCTTGAAGACATATTCAGCGTTTGGCCCTGCAGAAAGTTGAAGCGATGACCACTTCGGATCACTTCGAAGGGGAGCCGAAGCTCAAATCGTTGATTCTTACGGTTTTCTATCACGGCTCACCCTAATTTACAAGCAGCCCGTACTTTGGTCAAGAATTTTGGTGAGATGAAATAGTAAAATAGTGCTAGTACTCTCATGAACATCGTTTAGGTTGTTGGCGAAATCATGAGTTCGCGAAAGAAACCGTGCCTCTGTTATGATCGCGCACGTCGAGAATAGAAGCAGTGAAAAAAATCTTCAGAAATGCTCTGGGTGCCGGCATGGTCATTCTGGGGATCATCGGCGTGATTCTTCCCATCATGCCGGGTTGGGTCTTTCTTATCCCCGGGCTCATGATCCTAGCTGAAGAGTTCCCCTGGCTCGACAAATTTCTCAATCGATGGTTGGCCTGGGGGAAAGAAAAATTGTCTCGCGAACAAAATCTTGACAAAAAAGATACACCGGGTTCCGGCAACCCTACCTTATAATTTCCTCAATAGGGTTCTTCCTCTGAAACGAATCATGGTTCATGTCGGGGTGTGTCTTTTTGCGGCTGTTGCGGCACTGGGACAAGAAAAGAAGGCTAGCCCTCCGGCTGGCTATGCTGGCAGCATCATGTGCCGTGGCTGCCACCCCGGCATCTCAGCCAATTTCTACCGCAACGCCCACTTCAAAAACACAACCGACGACAAGCTGAAATTCGAACAAAAAGGTTGCGAAAGCTGCCATGGCCCCGGCAAGGCCCATATCGAAGGCAAGGGTGATAAGACCAAAATCATCGCCTTCTCAAATCTTAGCCCCAGGCAGAGTCTGGATCACTGTCTTCAGTGCCACACCCGGCAACTTGGACGCGCCAACATCCGGCGTAGCTCACATACAACGGCCGATGTGGTGTGTTCGAGTTGCCACTCTATGCACAAGCCGGCCACTCCCCAGAAGCTTCTGGCTCAGCCCCAGACTGATCTCTGTTACGGGTGCCACTCAAATATCCGGGCTCAGTTTTCGATGCCTGTCAAACATCGCGTCAACGAAGGCTTCATGCAGTGCTCTGATTGCCACAATCCGCACGGCGGCGATGCTCCAACAATCAAGATGAGCGCTCGCCCGCGCATGATGGCCCATGCCCTACAGAACGAAGAATCGTGCATGAAGTGCCACGTCGACAAACGGGGCCCCTTCGTCTTTGAGCATGCCGCCGTCCGTGTGGATGGCTGCAGTTCCTGCCATGTCCCTCATGGCAGTATGAACGCCCGCCTGCTCAAGCGGCCGCAGGTTTTCACGCTCTGCCTGGAATGCCACAACGGTGCTGGCAATTTCGGCCGGCAGGGTGACGGCATCCAGTTGACGCCATCCAGTCATTCCCTGACCGAGCCCAAGTATCAAAACTGCACCGTCTGCCATACACGCATCCATGGCTCCAATTCACACCAGAGCTTTCTGCGATGAATCTTCTGCTGCTTGCCCTTCTCGCCCAACAAACCGTGGCACCTTCCGTTGAGGCGGTCGGCCCCGCGCGGGGCCAGACAATAGGCGAATACAACATCCGGCAGTCTTTCGAGACCGGCTATCGCTTTGCCAGTATCGATGGCAACCGCGGCAAATACCGGAGCGATGTGAATTTCCTTAACGGCTTGCGCGTGCTTGGAACTTCTCTAACCGTCAACTCACGAAACGGCAAGGGCAAGTATTTCGACGAGGTGATTCTCAACACTCAGGGCCTCGGCAACGATCCCTATCAGATCAGCAATCTGCGTGTAGAGAAAAACCGCAAATATCGCTACGAAATGAATTGGCGCCTGAACGATTACTTCAATCCCGGTCTCACGATCGCTTTTGGACAACATTGGCAGAACCTGCAGCGGCGTATGCAAGACCATCAATTCACGCTGTTTCCGCAGGGCCGCTTCCAGTTTTATGGCGGTTACTCGCGCAATGTCCAGGACGGCCCGGCGCTGTCCACCGCCAATCTCTTCGATGCCCGCGGCAACATCTTTCCATTCTTTGAAAACGTCCGCCGTCAGCAAAACGAATACCGGGTTGGCGGCCAGGTGCAAGCTGCGGGCTTTAAGCTCTTCTGGCAACGCGGGTGGGAATATTTCAAGGAAGACACACGTGGCACGCTCAATGAGCCCGGCACTCCGCTTGATCCTGCTGTTACTAACACGGCGCTGACAGGCCTCCGCCGTGATCAGCCCTACCATGGCTCGACGCCTCACTGGCGGGTCAATCTGTTTACTGAACAAACCAAGTGGTTCACTTTGAATGCCCGCTTCACACACTCCGATGGCAATCGAAATTTCATCTATGACGAAATTGCCTCGGGGGCCGTGCGCGGCGGGGCTCGCAACGTGCAAACGCTTGTTTTTGGCAATGCCCGCCGCCCGGTAACATCAGCCAATCTCTCGTTCTCAATCCTGCCCGCCAGCTTCATCACGATCAGTAATCACACTGCGATCAGTCAAACCAAAATGGAAGGGGACAATACCCTTCGCCAACTCACCAACAACACTCTCGACGCGACGGTTGCCAACTTTCAGTTTCTCGGAATTCGTGCGGTGACCAATTCCACTCTCATTGATGTTGCCTTGCGTCCCTGGATTTCTCTACAAGGCGGCTATCAGTTCAGTGATCGCCGCATCCGGTCGACCGAGCGCGTGGCTGACTCCGGCTTTATCGATCTCGCTACAGCCGAACAATCGAACCGGCTTCAGGCCGCTACCGCTGGCTTGCGGCTGCGCCCTCTCAAGGGCCTCACTTTAGTTGCTGATGGCGAAGTTGGCCGCCAGAATCGTCCCTTCTACACCACCAGCGAAAAGGATTATCACGCATTCGGGGCCCGCATCGAATACAAACAGAAATTCTACAGGCTTGCCGCTCAGGCCCGCACCAACGTCAATTTCAATTCAATCAGCCTCTTCCGGCATTCTTCGCGCAGCCGCAATTACACTTTGGACGGTAATTGGACGCCCAACGCCCGCTTCGCCGTCGACGCTGGCTACCAGAAGCTCCACCTCGATACCCTTACCGGTATCGCCTACTTTCTTAATTTCAACCAGGTCGATGGGGACCGTTCTTTCTTTATATCCAATGTCCATGCTGCCCACGCCGGCGTCCGTATGGTGCTGCTCAAGAAGCTTGATCTTTACGGCGGCTTCGCCTCAACAAAAGATACTGGCTCTGCGCAAGCGGGTTACACCACACAAAGCGCACTCGCCGCAGCGCAGTCTTTTCCCCTCACGTATCTCTCGCCGCAACTTCGACTCAGCTACCGGATCAATGAGAAATTGCGCGCCAATTTTGGCTACCAATATTATGATTACTCCGAACGCGTAATCGCCTTGCAGGATTATCGCGCGCACACAGGCTTCCTAAGCGTGCTATGGTCGTTTTAATCTTTAGTAAACAACAAAAATGATAGACGGATACTGGATTAGCACTGTTATTTTGATTGCCATGACTCTTGGCGTCGTCTACTTTCGCATTACTTCGCAGACGCCCGAAAGTAACTGGCCACTCGTCTACTATTTTTTCGCCATTCTTCACCAGCAGCTATTTCCAGAAGGGCTGAGTCAGGGAATGGTCTTTTCCACCGTGCTCGCCGCTCTGTTGATTCGCTTTGAGTTTATGTCGGGGTGGTTACTTACGGTAGCGCAAGGATTCGAATTCTTTGGCCTCGCGCTGATCGCGTATTCTCTGTTCCGGCTCTCGTTCTAGCAGCGGCTTACTCTAGTTCCAAGCCAGACTCTTTGAGTTCCCGCCACCCTCCGTCCAGGCTGATTGGCTGCGTGTAACCCATCTTCAGAAGGTTGTCTGCAACCAGTGCTGATCGAAACCCGCCGCCGCAATAGAGCACAAGCTTCGCGCCCTTGTCTGGCACCTTGGTTTCCACATCACGTTCGATCACGCCTTTGCCCAGATGTAGAGCGCCTTTGACGTGACCAGCGGCAAATTCACTCTCTTCGCGCACGTCCACCAGTACATGTGCTTCGCCCGATGCGCACATCTCTTTGTATTTGGTGACATCGATCTCGGCAACGCGAGTCTTGGCGTCGTTCACCAAGGCCAAAAAACCAGGATTGTGTTTCATAAATCAGTTCCCTCAAGCGATTCTTTCGATGCGGGCACCTGCCTGCGCCAGCTTCATCTCAATCTTCTCGTAGCCACGATCCATATGGTACACGCGGTCGAGAATGGATTCCCCGCGCGCCACCAGCGCCGCCAGCACGAGCGATGCGCTAGCCCTCAAATCGGAACACATTACCTGCGCTCCTGTCAGATCGTCTGGCCCGGCGACAATCGCCTGCCGCCCTTCGATCCGGATGTTGGCACCCATTCTCGATAGCTCTGGCACGTGCATGAAGCGGTTCTCAAAGATGTTTTCGGTGATAAAGCTGATCCCGGAAGACACCGTCATCAGCGCCATGAATTGCGCCTGTAGATCGGTGGCAAATCCAGGATGCTCCTCGGTAGTCATATCAACACTGCGCAGACGTGCCACAGGCCGGGTCTGCACTGCCGTTGCTGAGTCTTCGACGCGTGCCCCAGCCTGTCGCAACTTGCTCAGGAGCGACGAAAAATGCTCGGGCAGGCAGTTGGTAACCGTCACCTCAGAATTCGTCATCACCCCGGCGATCAACAGAGTGCCGGCCTCAATTCGATCAGGAATAATCGTATGTTCGGCCCCATGCAGCCGCGCCACGCCTTCGATCTCTATCCTTGAAGTACCCGCGCCATTGATCCTGGCACCCATCTTAGTCAATAACTCAGCCAGATCCACCACCTCGGGCTCTCTTGCAGCATTCTCTAATACGGTCAACCCCTGGGCCAGCGCGGCCGCCATCATCAGGTCCTCTGTGCCTGTCACCGTGATGCGCTCAAAATGCACTGTGTTGCCCTTCAAGCCATTGGGCGCTGTCGCCTCAATGTAGCCGTGCTCCTGATGCACTGTCGCGCCCAGATGCTCAAGGCCATTGATGTGCAGGTTGATAGGCCTGGCACCGATGGAACATCCCCCTGGCACTGACACCCTGGCTACGCCCGTGCGCGCGGCTAGCGGCCCCAGAACAAGCGAAGAAGCACGCATTGTTTTGACGATGTCATAGGGGGCTTCCGGGTTGGTGATTCTGGCTGCCTCAATCCGCACAGAGCCATCGGCTCGACGCTCGACGCTTGCGCCGTTGTACTCAAGCAATTTCAGCATCGTCGCGATATCGCGTACGTTGGGCACGCGGTGCAGAATGACGGGCTCTTCCGTCAGCAGGCAGGCGGCGATGGCGGGCAGGGAAGAGTTCTTCGACCCGCTTACCGGCAATTCGCCGCTCAGGGGCTGCCGCCCCAGAATTCGAAATTTATCCATTTAGACTTCCCTTTAGGCTATCCCAGTGTGGAAAGTCTTGACATATATCCGTGACGGATATAGTATCTAATCTATGCCCCAAACCTCACTTACTCCCGCAGTGCTCCACATCCTGCTGGCGCTTTCGACGGGAGAGCGGCACGGCTACGGGATCATGAAACAGGTGCAGGCGGATTCGCAGGGTAAGACGAAGATGGGCCCTGGGACGCTGTACGGCTCAATGGGGCGGATGATGGAGGCCGGACTGATCCGGGAGAGTGATAAGCGGGTTGATCCAGCGATGGACGACGAGCGGCGGATCTATTACGAGCTTACAGGCGAGGGGCGGGTGGCGCTGGAGGCGGAACTGCAGCGGTATCGCGGAGTGGTGGCGATGGCGGAAGGACGTTTGGCACATGGGCACTAACGCCTACCAGAAGGGTTACCGGGTGCTGCTGCGGCTGTATCCGCAATCTTTTCGCGGGCGGTTTGGCGAAGGGATGGCGCAGACCTTCCAAGACTTGTGCCGCGAACACAGGCACACGAGGCGGGCACTACCCGCGCTCGTGCTGTGCATTTACTTTGAGACGTCAATAGGAATCATTTGGGAGAACGCAATTTTTATGTCTCAACTGGCAAAGACGATGCTGCGCGTAGCACTTGGGGCGCTGGCTGTGTTGATGGTGCCGCTGGTGGCATCGCGGGTGGTGGAGGGATGGAACTGGGGTGCGGGAACTTTCGCGTTTTTGTATGCTCTGCTCTTCACGACAGGACTGGTGTATGCCTGGATCGCGAGGAAGATGAGCGCGTGGTCGTACAAGGCGGGAGTTGGTGTGGCGCTGGCGGCCGGATTCGCCCTGGCTTGGTCTAACATGGTTCACGTCGCGGGTTCGGAAAATCCGGCCAATCTGATTTACTACAGCGTGCTCGCCGTTGGAGTCGTTGGCGCTTGTCTGGCACGCCTGCAGGCGCGCGGCTTGGCCCGCACGTTATTTGCGATGGCGGCGACGCTTGCGCTGATCACCTTACTGCTGCCAACGGGTGCGCCGCCTTACCTTGCGAGGAATATGACCATCGGGCATGGTGTCTACGTGGCATTGTTCGCCGTGTCGGGTCTGATGTTCCGGCACGCGAGCTTGACGGTCTACAAGTGATCGAGCGCCGTCTGGATGCGGCCCTTGGCGGCGGCTAGACGAGACTCGGCATCGGTCTTGCCCGTGCTGAGTTTACCCATCACGATCGCCGTCCGTACCACCCGCCCCGATTTTTCAAACAGTTCTGCCGCCGTCTCGCGCTCCACACCCACGGCCTGCATAACGATACGGATTGCGCGATCCACCAGTTTCTCGTTGGTCGGCTGTACGTTCACCATCAGATTGCCGTAGACATATCCAAGACGGATCAGAGTGCCAGTGGAAAGCATGTTCAAAACCAGCTTGGTCGCCGTCCCGGCCTTCATCCGTGTCGATCCGGTCACCACCTCAGGCCCGGGCAGAACTTCAATTGCGATATCCGCCGCACTGCTCAAATCCGATCCAGGCGAGCAACTCACCGCAATCGTGAGAGCCCCCAGGTCTTTAGCCTTCGCCAATGCCCCAAGCACGTAAGGCGTCCGGCCTGAAGCTGCAATTCCGCACAGGATGTCAGCCCGGCAAAAGCCCATCGCCATCATTTCTGCGGCACCCAGTTGGAGCGAATCCTCAGCCCCTTCAACTGCTTTGCGCAACGCATTGTCCCCGCCAGCGATGAAGCCCTGTACTAGATCAGGCGGCACGTTGTAGGTGGGTGGGCATTCGCTTGCATCCAGCACACCCAGCCGGCCGCTTGTTCCAGCGCCGGTATAAAACAACCGTCCGCCCGCTTCGATCCCTGCCACAATTGCGTCTACGGCAACGGCAATCTGCGGCAGTGCCGCCTCCACAGCCAGCGCCACCTTCTTGTCCTCTTCGTTGATGATGCGCAGCATTTCAAGCGTCGGCACTCGGTCGATAGAAGCCGACGCCGGGTTTGTCTGTTCCGTCAGTAAAGTGCCAAGCTTCATGCCACGTTCAGGCTCTTCATCAATTTAGAAGTTGCCTCGCGCGTAATCCGGGTGGCCTCGCCGAGCGACATTTCTTTCAGCCCCCGTCCAAACACTTCGGGGCTTACGGCGTCTTTGTAGCCAATCTCTTTGAGCGCGCCAAAGAAGCCTTTCCAGTTCACGATGCCTTCGCCGGGCAACAAGCGTTCGTTGTCTCTCACCTTTTCTGGAGGCAAATCTTGTGCATCGGCCAGGTGTACGTGAACGATTGCCTTTCGTCCGGCCTTTACGATGTCTTCTGGAGTCGCCCCGGCGTGATGCCAGTGCCAGCTATCGAGCAGCAAGCCGCAATTTGAACCACACTCTTTGGCAAACTCAAGCATCTCTCCCATCTTCCAGATGAACTCATGAGGATTGGCAGTGCGAATGTGGAGCGGCCCCAAAAACTCAAGTCCTAATCTCACATGGCTGCGCTCAAGCACGTCGCACACCTTGCGGATACGCCCCATCATCAGCTTGCGCTGTTCCGGCTTGGGCAGCACACTCGACGACGGTATCCAGGTTGCCATCCTGGGGCAGCCAATCGCTGCCGCATAGGATGCCGCTTGAGCCAGGCCTGCCAGATCCTTCTCAAACGTCGCGTCGTCCTTGCGGATCTCAGTCGGCAACCCAATCGCCCCTGGCTTAACCCCATTGGCCGCCAAAGTCTGCTTGATCGCCGCTACAGAATCTTTCATCGCAGCAACAATCGGAATCTCCACTCCGGGAAATCCAGCCTCATGTGCGATTTTGGCCAACTCGGGCCAGGTGGCGCGGCCACCTGTGATGACGGGATTCAGTGTTAGCAGCATGTCTGAAATGAGTATAAACGTGAAACCGCCCGCTCAATTGGAGGAGAGCGGGCGGCTTCTGATAGCGCTTTATTCTCGTTTTATCTTTTATCGTCTGTTAGAACTGCGACAAAAGGAATTCGTTACAAAATTTGTCGTCAGGCCTGAAAGCTGGATCCACAGCCGCAAGTGGACTTTACGTTCGGATTGTTGAATTTGAAGCCGGATCCTTCAAGGGACTCGACGTAGTCAACTTCGACGCCGTCCAGATACAGCATGCTCGCCTGGTCTACAAACACTTTCAACCCACTGAAATCGTACGTCTTGTCGAGCATCCCGGGTGTATTCTCAAATGCCATTGAATACGTAAATCCTGAACACCCGCCACCAACGACGGAAATACGCAGGCCAGAGGGTTTGGGCTCCTGCGACGTCAAAATCTCTGAAACCTTCTCGGTTGCGCGTTCTGTGAGCTGAATCATAGGTCTTCTCCTTCTACTATAAGCAATTGGATCATTTTGGTCCAGTAAAAGTTGCAGATATTGCCCAGACCATTTGGTATTGTCGAAGGGTCAGGTGAGATTGTCGAAACGCGCAGGCTTAAAGCTGCGTCCATTGGGGCATGAGCGGGATTAGTGCAGTACTTCCAGTTCCGGCCGTTGCGGCAAAACAACGCACCATCAGAGCCGTGGATCGTTCCCAGAGTGAAGAAGCGCTTCTTGTCGCGCGTGTTCAAAAACGCGACGAACTTGCATTTCGCGAATTGGTAGAGCGCTTTCAGAACAAAGTCTTTTCCATCATTTACGGCATTCTGCGGAATCGCAACGATGCCGAGGATATCTCCCAGCAGGTCTTCACAAAGGTCTATTCGTCTATCGGAAATTTCGATTCCCGTAGTTCGCTCTTGACCTGGATTTACAAAATTACTGTTAACGAGTGCTACGACTACCTGCGCAAGAAGCGCGTCCGTAAGCTTGTTTACGAGAGCGACATCTCTGAGGACGACTCGAAGTTGATGGAAAACTCAGAACTCACTCGCGACCAGCACGTCCCTGCCGACGTTCGTTTGGCGCAGCGTGATTTGCTGTTGAAAATGCTTGAAAAGATCAGCGAAGAAGACCGGACGCTTATCCTTCTCAAAGAAGTGGAAGGCCACTCCGTCGAAGAGCTGGCAAAGCGCACAGGGATGAACGAAAATACAGTTAAGGTTAAATTATTCCGGGCCCGTCAAAAATTGCTAAAGGCAGCGCAAAGACTGCTCAAGCGCCCGGGCGCATAACGAAACTTGCTTTCATTTCCCGCCGGGTGAGGCCGGCGAACCTAGGGCCAAAAAATTGAGATGCGTTCTGGATGAAGCGCAGATTTTGCGGAGAACTCCCATTGAGAGAGGTCCCGACAAAACAAGCGTCCAGTGCGCCAAGGTAATTTGAGGGAAGAGGCACAATATGAAGCCACTAGAAGATGGCTTGGAAGGCATGATCGAATCAGGGCGATTGCCGGATGAAAACACTCCGGTTGGCGCTTATCTGAAATCGAACCCTGCTGGTCGAGAAGAAGTTGCAGCCATGATGGACCTATCTCGTCTGATCCGCGAAAATTTCACGCTCAGTGCTGAAGAGCGCGATTCGCTTGAACCTGCGCCAGGATTCTACGCCCGGGTTCTGTCTCGCATCGAATCGCAAGCCGCACCAGCCAGCATCTGGGATTTCTTTCTGGAGCCGCTTGGCATGAGGCTTGTGTATGCCTCGCTCGCCCTGGCGACCCTGCTTTTTGCTGCTACTTTCTTTGACGCAAGTCCGGTCAACAACCCTCAGGTGGCAGAGACCCAATCGATTCAGTCGAGCGAAAGCCCCGTGATCAATGGTGTCTTCCTCGCCAGTGATTCCGATGGTATGCCAATTGTTGAATCCGCCAATCCCAATGAAGACCGTGGGTCGGCGCTGGTGCAACTCACCACTTATGATCAGTAGCCTGGATCTGATCCCATGAATGATCGTGCCTCCTGGTCTCACCCTAAAGTCTTAACCGCCCTGCTTGCCGTTTTCCTGGCTGGCTCCGCTGCTGGTGCGCTTGGCATGAAGCTCTATGCACGCGGCACATTTAATCCCAGTTCCCGAGCCATGCGCGGGATGGATCGCTCAGCCCTGCTCGATTATTTCAAGAAAGAGCTCGACTTATCCGATAAGCAACAGCATCAGGTAGAAGCCTTGCTTGACGATCACTTCAAGTATCTTCAAAGCCTGGGAGCACAAATGGAAGAAGTGCGGCTATTTGGGCGGGAGAGCATCTCTAAAACTCTTAGCACCGAACAGAAGAAAAAGTTTGATAAATTGATGCTCAATTGGCAACGTGCCCAGCGTTAGAGCGTCCATGTAGTGCGCTGCTTGTTTTTTGCGGGAGCCTCAAGTATCGGCTTCTGCCAACCGATTAACCCTGTGCGTGGATCATCTTAGGCCTGCCCCGTTTGCACGCCGGCTACTTGCAACCACGAAAAAAATTGCTAAAGGCAGATTCCAATGACCTCTACTGCGCTTCTTTCCGCTACTTCTGGCGAGCTTCTGGCCGCCGAAATTCGAGTTCCTCCCAAGTTGCTCGAAGAAATTTTAGAAGTTCTCGCCTCCGCGCCATTCCCTATCAATCCAGCGCTAGACCATTCCGCCAGCCTTCTTACACAAGTACGATTCCCCATTTACGATTCGCAACTCGATTCGCTCCGCGAAATCCTGACCACTGCCGGATTTGCACCCAATCTGCTTGAATTCCACAGCATGTCCTCTGAAGTTACCGCTAGCGAAGCATAGCCGCTACAGCTAGCGCAGTACCAACTCCACCCGTCGGTTCAGCGCTCTTCCACTTTCATCTCTGTTACTTGCGACTGGGGCAAGAGGGCCGAGCCCTTGCGGTGTCAGTCGCGCCAGAGCAATTTTGTGTTCGCCGGTCAATGCCGTAATCACAGCTTGAGCCCTCCTCCTGGATAAGCTGAGATTGGAATCAAGCCCGCCAACGCTGTCGGTGTGTCCGACGACGTAGAGATTCATCTTGGGATCCCGGTTCAAAAGCATGGCGATCTGGGCAATCTGCGGCTTCGACTCAGGCTGGATTTCCGCCTCGTTAAAGGCGAAATAGATGCCATAAAGTGCTTTCTTCCCCTCCTCTTCCAAGCTGGCCCCAATACTTTCGGCGTCGAAGACTTCTACTTTTCCAGTCTCTACGCTCGCTTCCTCAACAACTTCAACGAAGGTCCAAGCCCTGCTTGCCAAGCCTGTCGACAATTTTGTGCCATCGGGCAGGGCAGCCGTTCCAGGTACCGGGTGATCCCCTACAGCCACAAAGACGTAGCTGGAGACCCCCCGCTGCTTGCGCTCAGCCACAACTCCTGCCAATCGCTCTGCTGGAACTTGCGCCAAAAAGTCTGCAGGTGCAAAGGGGCGATTCATGGAATAAGATACTCGCAACCGCTTGGCTGGTGCCATCTCACTTGCAGTGTGAACCCATGAAGTCAGCGCTGCGTATTTACGCAGCCGGCAATCCTTGGCGTGGCAGGCGAACCGGATCGTAAAGCCTGCCTTCTTCAGAGCCGCCTCGTAATTTCTCATGACCTCAACAGAAGTCCTTCCCTCGGGCGCACCATAAATCCGCCAGCTCATCTTTCCCTTCACACCAAAGGCAGGTTCTCCCAATAGCGAAGGCAAATCCGTCTCCAGGTAGTTGGTTTCTCCTGCATCAAGCAAAACAGAGCCCGCATACCTGCCAAGAACCGGATGGTCCTTCGCTTCTTTGTATTCAAGGGATTCCAGATTCTGCGCGAAGAGCCCTGACGCAAGGCTAAAAATAAAGACAGTTGAAAAGTAGAGCATATGGCTCAAATATTGTAGCGGCCCAGCCCAGCAAAACGGGCCACACTTTCCTGTCCCCCGCTTACACTAATAGCTTGCTCCCTCAGCCTCAATTGCGAATCATTTCAGGCCCCCCTGCCAGCGGGAAATCCACGCAGCTTCTGGTCAGCTTGCGTCAAGCCCTTGTCGACCACGACTGGTCTGTGCGCCTGCTCGTGCCGTCCGCCACCATGTCCGAGCACCTTCGCAATCAACTTGCCCGCGAGGGGTATGTTCTCCGGAAAAACACCGTCTCTACTCTCACCCGTTTCGTCGACGAACTGAAGCTCTCAGATCCAGCCCCAGACGCAACAACCCTTGAACGAATCATCTATGCTGTTCTCGGCAACCGTTGCCCTCCGGAATATAGGGAAGTTGCGTCACAAGCCGGCTTCATCCGTCACCTGGCCTCGTCCTGCGACGCCCTCGCCCTGGCTGGGGTTTCGCCATCACAGCTTGAAGGCCCTCTCGGCGAAGTCTACGGCTGCATTCTTCAGTCTCTCAGAGAACACAAGGTTGCCCTCCGTGGCCACCGCCTCCAGCAAGCCGCCAAAGGTCTGGGCCGAGCTAAGCTCACTGGTATCTCCAAGATCCTCCTAGACGGGTTCTTTAGCTTTTCGAATGCCGAAGAAGCTTTTCTCAATGCCCTTAGCCAGCACATTCCTGTCGAGCTGACTCGCCCTGAAGCAGGCCACTCAAAACCTGCCTATCGCGAACCTCGCATTTCTACGCTGGCCGCAACAGACCGTACGCATGAAGCGCTGCTCATCGCCGAAGGCATTCTCCACCTCGCCGCTCAAGGCGTAGAACTGCGCCGCATCGGCATCCTCCTCCGCACGCCCTCCGCTTACGCTCCACTGATCGAAAGCACACTCGACAGACTGGCTATCCCATCGCGTTCTTACCTCGGCATGCCCATCGCTGCCCATCCAGTTGTGGTCTTCCATCGCGCCATACTCAAAGCGGTTGATTCCCGTTGGGACAACGCCGATATCCTCTCTGCTCTCCGTTGGCGCTTCACGGGGCTGGGGGGCACACCTATAGGTGACACTCTCGAACAGCGAGTCCGTATGGCACTTCCCTCAAGCAGCCTTGAGCTTTTTCCACAACTCGAAGCCTTCCAAGACTGGCCAGGGCAGAGATTTGCGCCAATCGAAGCCTCACGGCAACTCAAGCGCCTCACCGTCTTGATCGAGCAGCCAAACCAACTCAATCCAGATCTCAAGACTGCCTGGCAATGGCACCAGCGTGCCTCCGCGATTCGGATGCTTCATGAAGTTTTCGACGCTACCCTTCCATCTTTAGACCAAAGGCCTCTTCTCTTAAGTGAGTTTTGGCAGGCCATAGAGCCGAACCTGGCTGACCTTAGCCTGCACGAGCGCGATACCCGCCGCAACGTGGTCCACCTGATGGATATCTTTGAGAGCCGCCAATGGGATCTCGATTACATCTTCGCTCCGGGTATGTCCGATGGCGAATTTCCGCAACGCTTTTCTCCCGATCCGCTCCTGCCCGAGAACCTCAAGAAGACCTTCGGCATGAAAACTCTCGAAGACCGCCAAATCGAAGAGCATTTCCTTTACGAGATGCTGCTCACCAGAGCAAGCAAACAGCTTACCCTTACCTACCCGCGCATCAATGCCAAAGGCGACCCCGTGCTGCCTTCAGCTTTGCTGATCTCCAAAGGCGCGCCAGCCAAACCCGTCGCGATTGCAACTCCATACTCGAGCTTCACAGAATCCACCGGCCAACTCGAGCGCAACTACCGCCAACCGCGCCCCTGGTCTGCCAGCGAATTTGAAAGCTATCTCGCCTGTCCGTGGAAGCACTTTGCCGCTCGTGGTCTCAACCTGAAAGGTCTCCCGGAAACTCCAGCCGAGCGCCTCAACGCCCTTCTCCTCGGTACCGTAGCGCACTCTGCCATCAAGATCTGGACGCAAGACTCTTCGAGAAACATCGAGCAAATCGGCGAGCGTGAACTCGAAAACGCCTGCCGTGAAGCGCGCGTCCCTGCTGGCTATCAATACGAACGAGAGCGAATCAACCTATTGCGCAACCTTCGCCTCTACGCCCGCAATGCCCCGGCTATCCCCAGCGGCTGGACCGCCTATCTCGAACATCCTTTCGCCATCGAACTCGAAGATGGCTTAGCCGTTCGGGGACAAATTGATCGCTACGATCAGAGCCCCAGCGGCGAGATTCACGCTTACGATTACAAATATTCCAAGGCCACTGGGCTAGATGAGAAGTACCCTATCCAGGGTGCTCTCTACGCCATCGCTCTAGGCCCGCAGGTAACTCGCTTCAGCTTCATCGCATTGCGAGAGGAAGCCCGCGCCGCAGTCCTCGAATCGATCCTGTTAACGAATCAGGTAGCGTTAGCCCGCCAGACGATTGGCGAAATTATCGAGAATGTACGCTCTGGCAAGGCCCCCGTCCAACCTATCAATCCGGACAACTGCAAGTACTGCGATTACATGGACGCCTGCCGCATCCGCCTGCGTGCTGCTGAAGAAGAAGCCCCGGCAATCGTCATCGAGGCAGCGCAAGAATGAAGCTCACCCCCCAGCAGGATGCCGCCATCCACCGCATCGGTCAGGACGTCTGTGTCATCGCGGGCCCTGGCAGCGGCAAGACCCGCGTCCTCGCCGAACGCTTCGCCTGGCTGGTGAACGGCAAGAATATTTCCCCGCGCAACATCCTCGCTCTCACCTTCACTGAGAAGGCCGCAAACGAAATCAAAGAGCGCGTCTCAAAGTCGAATCATCCAGACATCGAATTCGCCCCCATCTCAACTTTCCACGGCCTCTGCAAGCGCATCCTTAGTGAGTTCGCCATCGCTGCAGGCCTCGATCCCGCGACTGAACTCTGGGACGAACGCATCGCTGGTGCCGAACTTCACAGCAGCGCCGAACACGTTCTCAATCAAGCCGCCAGTGAACAGCGTCCCGCCCTACGCCGCCTTTTTACTACCTGGAACACGGCCAACCTCATCCCCGATCTCTGCGATCTATACAACAAGATCCGCTCGCTCTCAGACGAATTTCCACAGCCATCTGGTTCCCCCAACATTCCCCGCTTCCTTGCTGAATTCGCTGCCCTCGGCGAAGACGTCGTCGCAGCCAAAGCCACTACACCCATCTCGCAAGGCTTCCACGAAAAGTTCTGCGAAGCCTTCACGCATTTCAAGCAACTCGGCCACGACGAACCCCGTTGGGACCACATCGCCGCCATCTCAAACTTCCCCAAACGAGGTAATCTCCCCAAGGGCCTCAAAGAGCCCACCAAGCTCTTCTACGACCTCTTCGACATCATCAGCGCCACGCTGGTCTCGGCCCTTGCCGGCCCCGAGCGCAACTACCTGATCGACCTCCTCCAGCGCATCGCCGGTGCTTACGACTTGCGCAAACGCAATGCCGCTCGCATGGACTTCCACGACCTCGAACACAAGTCCATCCATCTGCTGCGCAGCAACAAGGCCGTGCGTGAAGAGCTCCAGCGCCGCTTTGAGCACATCCTCATGGATGAGATGCAAGACACAAACCCTGTGCAGTGGAAGCTTCTCGATCTGATCCGTACGCCTGGCAATTTCTTTGCCGTAGGCGACGTCAATCAAAGCATCTACGGCTTCCGCTTTGCTGCACCCAAAGAGTTCATCGAATACCGTGACAGCATCCAGTCGCGCGGTGGCGCAATCGACTTCCTCGGAGACAATTTCCGCTCGCGCGAAGATATTCTCCACTTTACAGAAACGGTCTCGCGCGATCTAGCTGGCATCGAGCCGCCCAATCTCCGCGCCGGACGCACCTTCACTACACAAAATCTTGCTGTCAGCCTACACGCCTTCGAGCACCACGGAGACGAGTTTAACTGGCTAGCCACCGAGATCCAATTTCTGAAAGAATCATTCCTCGTCGAACCCAAAGACGGCAGCCCCTTGCGTCGTCTCCATCTCGGCGACATTGCGATCCTTGTGCGCACTACAATCAAAGCCGAAGCAATCGCCGCAGTGCTGGCCGAGCGAGACATCCCCTTCACCCTCGGAGGCGGGCGCAAATTCTTTGACATGCAAGAAGTCGCAGACTGCATCAGCTATCTGGAAGTCCTTGCCAACCCCCTCAACACGATCGCCCTTGCCGCAGTCCTCCGCAGCCCCTTCGTTGGCCTCACCGACGATCAACTCCTCGACAACTATCAGCCGCAATCCTTCGAAAAGCGCCTCGAAAAGCAACGCAACCAGTTAGATGACACCTGCCCGGATCGCTTCCTGATCGAAGCACTCGACGCCTCCGGCTACTTGCAGACGCTAAACCCCGGCGGACGGGCCAACCTCGAAAAATTCCTTCGTATTGTCCGTGAGCAATGGCAACAAGGCCCGAGCAACATCCGCGACTTCACCGGCACCATTCAGCAAATGCGGACTGCTGCGCAGGAGAAATCCGCCCCTGTCGCGGGCCTCGGCGCAGCGGTGCAGATCTTAACCGTACACGCCTCCAAAGGGCTCGAATTTCCAATCGTCTTCGTAGCAGGTGCCCACTTCAGCAAGCCCGCCAACCGTGCCTCGCTAAACTTCGCTCCGCCCAACCGCGTTGGCGTCCGCTGGACCAATCCCATCAACGGCAAGACCCTCCCCGATGGCCAGGCAAGAGCGATTGAAGAAGAGCAGAAGCAGGAAGACGAACACGAGCTGCAACGCCAGCTCTACGTGGCTCTGACGAGAGCCGAACAAAAGCTCTACGTGTCTTGGGCCGGCAAGAGGAAGATAGGCTGGCTGAAGTATCTGGAGCCACACCTCGATCTCCAGTACGCAGAAGTCGAAGACATCTCCCTTCCAGACCCAGCAGAAGCTCTAACGTCACAAGACCCAATCCTCCTGAAGGCGCTCCCCGCTCAGCCGCTCACCCAGTCTTCTTCTACTCCGACCGACATAGCGAAGTTCGCCCAATGCCCTCGTCGGTACTTTCTCGATTCGATTGCCAATCTGGCAAGCTGGCCAGCAACAAGCGAAGAACCCGCACCGGGCGCAGCAGAGCTAGGCACGGCAGTTCATCAGATTCTCGCTGGGCTCCAACCTGAGATTGAATCTCCTGAAGCAACAGAGCTAGCCCAGGTTTTCCTTGACAGCCCTACCGCAAAATCGCTTGAAGCCGCAAGGTGGGTCGAACGTGAATTCGACATCGTCTTCGCAATCGAAGACCTTGTACTGCAAGGCCAAATCGATCTCTGCTTCGAAGATTCAAACGGCGAGATCACGATCATCGACTACAAGAGTAACTGGAATGTATCGAATCACTATGTCATCCAGATGGCGATCTACCGGGAGGCTCTCTCCAGGCTCCATCCAGGCAAACCGATCCGCAGCTACTTGTATTTCTTAAGATCGAACCAGTTGATCGAATCGAGCGAGCCCCTCGATTTGAAGCTGATTCGGGAATTCAAAACCTCCGGCACCTTTGACACCAAAGAAGGCACCCACTGCCAGCGCTGCCCGCATCTCTCCGGGGCCTGCCCGGTTACTTCAATTTCTTCTTCACCTTAGGCTTGAGTGCTACATCCGCAGGCTTTCGCTTAATCAACGGAAGCGGAGGCGGGTTAAATTGCATTCGGCTCGTCAAGTTCTGCACTATTTCTCTTATGTAGGGCCAAGCTTGAAAAACGGGAGTGCTCGCCTCAAATTCACGTAATTCTTGATCGCTCGGCGGAGGGCCGGAAATATGATAATTGAGCCGAAAAACTGCAAGAACTTGAAAAATCTGCTTCCCTGAATCGCTGTGGCTAACGATTTCGGCAGTAACGTCTGCCCACAGTCCCGAGCCAACAAAACGCGTTTCAGCTACAGAAGTAGTGTATTTAAGCTCATACGGACCATGCTCTTCGTCCTCGCGACCAATGCGCTCACACTCACAGCGCATCATCAAAACATCATTCAAGGCGCAGCGCAAGACTAAAGGCTCAGTTGCCTTTAATTCCTTAGTCATAGTTTTCCTCCATCAGCATTCTGAAAGCGCGTCAGTTGGGAGATATTTTTGTGGAAAGGGCTTGTACATTTGATTTCGATTCTCGCTGTGAGAATACTTCAATCCCATTTCAGTTCGAACAACTATGCGTCCCTGTGCTTGTCCCATCTCCTTTGCATGCCGTCGAGCATGATCAGGGTCTAGATACAATCTCAACAGCTTGTCCATAGCGTCATCTTGAATCTTTCCCAATTCCCACCGCTTAACGCTTGCTAGTCCTACTCCTGTCCTTGAAGCCAAATCGGTTTGGCTCCAGTCCAGAGCCTTTCTCATGCGCCTAATATCGGATCCCGTAAGTAGTCCATGGCGATAGCGATAGGCGTCCGCAAGCAGTCGCATGAAATCTTGAATCTGTTCAGCGCCTATAGTTGTGTATTTGCAAAGCGGGCAAACTAATGCTGCGCATTCCACATTGAAACGCTCACCATGAACTTCTCCTTCCACTTCGGCCTTCTTCGCTTCCAACTCGCCTTTTCTGCATCGAACGCAAAGCATCTCACTCTCTCCTCTTGGAGACCGGCGGTCTATCCAAATGAAAACTCACAATGGAAAGCCCCGGCCCCTTCTTGTTTCCTAATTCAACGAACTTTAAATAAACTCGACGGCCAAAATGTTTAGAATCAAAGCTGAAGGCAAATAGCTCCTTCTTCGCGATGTCTTCCTCATATGCCAGTTCAGGTGGGTGTGAACCGGCATAGTCTTTGCTGCGAATTTCTTCAAGCGCTGCCACAAGCCCCTTCTTCAGATCCTCGTTTGTGAAAATATCTAAATTGGCAAGGTCAGCATAAACTTTGTCTGGCCGCAGCAACGAATACTTTGCTTGAGCCACCGCTTCTCGCGCAGATGCCAACTTCCTATTGATTTCTTTATCGGTAGGTCGCCACGGCTTCACTACCTTAGAAGGTATCATATGATACTTATTTCGTCAATTTGCAAATCAATTTCTTCCCTTCCTCCTCCAGCTCTCAAATATATGCAAGATCCTCATCTCGCACCCCGGTAATACCGCTCCAGCACCCCCATCGCGGGCTTCTTCCAAGGCGTCAGACTCCGGTCCTCCGGCCCCACATCTCCATGCGCACTCACCTTCCAAGGATACATCCCGTAGAACCAGGGCTTCCCCCAGAACGCCTTCAGCAGCGCCTCATAACAGCGCACCTGATGCGCCCAATCCGGTTCTCGCCGGGGTTCACTCCAAGGCTCACGATGCGAGCCAGCCACACTGGCAAAGCCGGCTTCTGTCAAAATCAGCGGCTTCCCAAATCGCTTCTGCACCACCTCTACCTTCTCCAAAACCCCAGAAAAATCGAGACTATCCGGCAAAGGATAATACTCATTCAGGCCGATGTAATCCACGGCATCCCACCAAGCCAACTTTTCAAAGTCTGGCCCTTGATTGGCCGCATAAGTCAGCGGCCCGCCATACACTTTCCTCACTTCACTCACCACCCGCCGCCATTCCTTCTCATCCCCGCTCAACTTCTCAAGTTCCGTCCCTACCGAAAACAAATCGGCATGACCCCTTTCCGCCACCTTTGCCCAATGCAGAATAAACCTCAGGTACGACTCAAACCAAACTCGCCTCTCCTCGGCGTCGTCGATCTTGATCGCCCCCGGAAACATCCCCGGCATCACCCACAACTGTGGCTTCAGCAGTACCCGAATCCCCCGGGCATGCGCCACCTTCATCAGCGCCACATACAAATCCTCATCACCCGTTTCCCAGCCAAGCGACACCTCTGCCTGTCCCTGCCGGTAATTCCCATAAGGCACCACTGCTACCGCATCTACCCCATGCCGCTTCAGCGCATCAAACATCGCCGCCGTCGGCTTCGGATGATATGCCTCAAACCCGTCGCGAATAAAGCTTACCCCACGCTGAAAGAACAATTTCTCATACGGTTTCACCTTTACATCTGCCACCGCCGCTATCTCCTGAGCCAACTTAAATCGCCGCATCGGCTCCGTCCCAAAGCCAACCCCGGCTACCACTCCCAGCGCAGCTAGCCCGCTCCAACACCTTCTCGTAAAGGGCACAAAGAATAACCCGCCCCAGGCTGCCAATCCGAGCGCCAGGCTGCTTCGATCTTCTACTCCCGGCCGCCCTCTGCGCCCTCCTTCGGTCACCACGCGGATGCCATCCAGCCGGGGCACGACAGCCACCACCTTTGCCGGCCATCTCCGCACGTACGACACCACACCAGTTGCCAGATAAATGCACACAAGTAGCCAACAAATTCTGCCACCAGCCCGGCCCGCCATGCGTATCACCAACAGAGCTATGCGCATCATCTCTTTCTTGCTCATTCTAAGCTGCCAGGCGCAGGACGATGCCGCAGCGATTATGTCAAAAGTGGCCACGAACCTCCAACAAGGCAGCGAACTCCGCAAATCCTACGTATACGCGCAAGAGATTCATACTCGCTTGCTCCGTACCAATTCCAAACTGGCCCGCGAAGAGCGCCGTGAATACACCGTCACTCCAGACGGCAAATCTACCAAGAAGAAGCTGGTGCAGCTTGAAGGTCAGTTTGAGAAGAACAAAAAGCTTCACCCCTACACCGAGACCTCAGATCGCCCGTTCGGTATTGATGGCGTCATAATCCAAGTGCTCGCCGACGAATCCATCAACGACGAAGAATCTAAAGACGGCATCGGAATGGGATTTTTTCCCTTCCTGCCTAAAGATCTCCCCGACTACAAATTCAGCTTCGTCAAGACTGAAACCTACCGGGGACGCCAGATCCACCGCATCTCATTTGAAGGCAAAACCAAAAAGAACCCTTGGGCTGGTGAAGCGTTAATCGACGTTGAAGATCTCCACCCTCTCTCGATCCAAACCAAACTCAATTTCAAAATGCCGCTGCTGGTGAAGACCATGCTCGGCACGAATCTGCGCCAAACCGGATTCTCTCTTACTTATACGCGCATCGCCCCCGGCATCTGGTTCCCTGCCACCTTCGGAACAGAGATGCGCTTCGACCTCTTATTCGGATACAAACGCGTCATTACCATGTCAATGGAATCATCCAACTTTAAGAGAACTTCCGCCGACTCGACAGTCTCCTTTGAAGAGGCGAAATAACTGCGATATAAATACAGTCATGTCACCAATCGTACTTATACTCACGATTGCCCAGTCCCAAGCTCCTTTCTGCGACCCACACCCGCTCACTCAGCAAGCCGATTTCCCGATGGACGTGCGCTATTCAAGAAATGCCCACAAAGCGAAGGTCGAACAGATCCTCTCCAAAATTCCGAAAAGTCCTTTTGTGGAAGCGCTGAATCATTACGGCAATCAAACCGCCGTCGCCCGCGACTTACTCAACAAAATACTCAAAGAGAATCCAAATCACGGCCAGGCGCTCCTCCTCCGGGCTCGAATCGCGTCTAGCCTCAACTTCCGCGATCTTGAGCAAGCCAAGTCCGACGTTGCTCAGTTCCACAAGGCCTGCCCCAACAGCTACGTGACAGTCTCGGAACTCGCAGATCTCCAAGACTCAACATGGCTCCTCCAGGAGGTGGCCACCCTGCGCAGGCAACTCAATGGCCGCACTGGCCAGCCCGAAGCTATTGCCTACCCTGTCTTATGGCATTGGGAGCGTTCCGCCATTCGCAGCGATCAACAGGAAGAAACACGTAAGCTTTGGGCGCGGGACATCGATCACCTCCGCAACGACAAGTTCCCCCGCACTGCTACCTGGCTCGGAGCGATCAGCAATATGGAATTTGTTCTCGATAGCAAATACGAGTGGCTCCCCGCAGATTTCGCTCGCTTTCACCCACACTCCCATCCCTCCATCTTTCCCGAACTCCAGTCCATCCAAGGCATGGGCCCAACGGATGTGGCATTCGGCCGCTTCGCTCAAATGGCCAGGCGCTATCCTGCATCCACTGCTGTGTCCTCATACTGGCAAGGGCTCGCGAGGAAGAACCCCGAGCAACTCCCCGAAGCCTATCTCGCTATGAAGTCTGCCATGGATCTAGATCCTGACAATTTCAGATCTTCGCCACCAAACCAGATCAACATGGCTGAAGACCTGGTTCGCCGCAAGCTCCGCCTTGATCTTGTCCCTTCTTTCATCTTTGCGGGCCTTGAATCCATACAGCGCGAAACCCAATCCGCCAGATTCACCGACCTCTACCCCAATAGTGATAAGACCCGCAAAGAAGTCTACGATTCCTGGTACCTCTTCGCCTACCTTCCGCTGATCGAAGCCTATGCTCAACTCAACAAGCCGAACGAGGCTCTCGATGTTCTTTCGCAAGCGCAAACGATCCTCAACCGCTCTCGTCCTCCCGTAAGCGCGTCACTAGAAGACCGTAATCGCCACCTTCGTATGGAAGCCAATTTCTGGCGTGTCAAAGGCATTCTCGCCGCCGCCAGAGGCAAGAACTTCGACGCCCTCATCGCCTACCGTAATTCCTTGGCCAGCTTTCCGCCCCGCTCAAGCCGCCCCGATGAACGCGATGAGGTGATGGCCAGAGCCCGTGCGATAGCCAAACAACTTGGTGCCACAGAAGAAGCCTGGACCGACTGGGAAGCCAAACAACCTCTCGATACATTTCGAGCCGGTGTAGGCGGCGATAACGCCTGGAAGACTCTCGCGGCAAAGCAACCCGATCTCAAAATCAAAGACATGCAAGGCCGCGAATACACACCAGCGCAACTTGCGTCCAAGCGCACCTTTGTCAACCTCTGGGCTACTTGGTGCGTGCCCTGCCGCGCCGAGCTCCCATATCTCGAAAAGCTAAGCATCCAACTCAAAGACCGCGAAGACATCGCCGTCATAGCTCTCAACGTCGACGAAGAGAAAGATCTCGTTGAGCCCTTCCTGAAGCGCTTCAACTTCACCTTCGCTAACAACCTCGCCCAAACCTACGCCTACGCCATGCTCCCGGTAATGGCCATCCCCGCCAACTACATTCTCACCCCATCGGAAACCAAAGCATTCTACGAAGAGACCGAAGGCGAAGCTTGGCTCAAGTCTGCCTTAGACCGGATGAATTTCCCCAAGTAGTACAGCCCTTTTCGCTCCTGTCGCACTTGGTAAATTCGAAGCCTTCCCCAGTTTCGTAGCCGCAGCCAAGAACGCAAACGCCATCGCTTCCTTGGCATCCGAAGGAATCCCGACGTCCGTTATCGAATGCACGTAGCTACCCGGCATCAGCCCCTGCAACTCCGCCATCAATAACGGATTGTGTACGCCACCGCCAGATACCAGACACTCATCCACCTTGAAACCAGGCGCAATAAACCTCTCAATTCCCTCAGCTATTGTCACTGCCGTAAATGCCGTCGCTGTGGCGATCAAGTCCTCAACCGGCAACCCTGTCTTCATCATCTTCGCGATCAGCGCTTCGCCATACTGCTCCCTTCCCGCCGATTTCGGTGGAGCCTTCAGATAGTACTTGTCCGCAGTCAATCTCTTCAGCAGCGCCCGATTCAGGTTGCCTTTCTGCCCCAGCTTCCCGTCCTTGTCGAAACTCTGTTTGCCTCCAGTCGCGATTGCCGCCAACTGATCGATCACCATATTCCCCGGCCCCGTATCAAAAGCAAACACATCAGTGGCCTTTGCCTTCCTGGGCAACGCATGTACGTTTGCGATCCCGCCAATATTGATTGCCACGCGATTCACCTGATTGTTAGTCAACGCTACCCAGTCAAAAAAAGGAACCAGCGGCGCACCCTGCCCGCCAGCCGCCACATCGCGAGCGCGAAAGTTTGTAATCGTCTCAATCCCCAACCTCTCGGCGATCACTGCCCCCTCACCAATCTGCAATGTACACTGCGGCCCCTCGTGATAAATCGTTTGCCCATGACAGCCCACCAGCTCAATCTTCTTCACTCCAAGCGCCGCTACTGCTGCTGCATACAGCTCCCCCAACTCATAATGCAGCCGCGCAATCTCACGCGTATGGCAAACCGCATTTGATACCGCTAGAATCCTCTTCCGCAAAGCCGGTGCATAAGGAGTGCTCGCAAAAGCCACTAACTCAAAGGAAGGCCAAGTTACATCTATAACCGCAACATCAATCCCGTCCAGCGACGTCCCCGACATAATCCCTGCTACTCGCATTACTGCAACTCCTTCTGCAACTCGGCCAAGATCTGCAAAGCCTCAATCGGCCGTAGTTCATCCAGTTTCAAAGAACGAATCCGCGAAGCGATATTGCCACCCACTGGCTCAAACAACTGAATCTGCATGGGCTCAGGAGCACGATCCACCGACGGCGGTGCCAGTTGCTGCTTCTCATGCAAGGCGAGAATCTGCCGGGCCCGGTCAATTACAACATCCGGCAACGCCGCCAGCCGCGCCACTTCGATGCCAAAACTCTTGCCCGCTGCGCCCGGTTCCACCTTGCGCAAGAACACAATCTGGTCGCCCGCTTCTTTCACCGCCACATGCAAATTCCGCACGCCAGAAAGCGTCTCCTCCAGCACCGTTAGCTCATGATAGTGCGTCGCAAAAAGCGTCTTTGCGCCAACTCTCTGATGCAGATACTCCACAACGCTCCAGGCCAGCGCAAGCCCGTCATAAGTGGACGTGCCACGGCCAATCTCATCCAGCACCACCAGGCTGCGATCCGTCGCTGTATTGAGAATCAGCGCCGTCTCTGTCATCTCCACCATAAATGTTGATCGCCCTCGCGCCACATTATCCGACGCGCCAATCCGGGTAAACACACGGTCCACAATCGGTAAAACTGCCTCATCAGCCGGCACAAAGCTCCCGATCTGCGCCAGTATCGACAGCATCGCCGCCTGCCTCAGATAGGTCGACTTACCACCCATGTTGGGGCCTGTAATCACGGCAACAAATTTCTGATTGTCGAGGTACAGATCGTTCGGAATAAATCGAGCCGCATCGGCTTCCACCAATCGCTCCACCACCGGATGACGCCCGCCAGCCACTCGAAACTCGCCTGTATCAGAAAACTTCGGGCGCACATAACGCCGCCCCACCGCCACTTCCGCTAGCGACAACATCACATCCAGTTCCGACAGAGCTGTAGCCGTCTGCCTGATCCCGCCAGCAAAGCTCGCCATAAAAGCCCGCAGCTCCTGAAACAGCTCTTTCTCGATTGCGAGAATCCGCTCCTCCGCCTCTAGGATTTTCACCTCAAGCTCCTTGAGCTCAGGTGTTGTAAACCGTTCCGCATTCACTAGCGTCTGCTTGCGGTCATAGTCCGAAGGCACCAAATGCATGTTGGCCTTCGAAATCTCGATGTAATAACCAAAAACGTTGTTGAAGCGAACCTTCAAGCTCTGGATATTTGTCCGCTCGCGTTCGCGCACTTCAATCTGCGCCACATACTGCTTGCCGTTCCTCTGTATGTCACGCAACTCATCGAGCACGGCATTCACGCCATCGCGAATCACACCACCATCGGCAAACACAACAGGAGGCTCAGGATGCATCGCCCCCAACACCTTCCCGCGCACTTCACTAAGATCCACTAACTGCGCATTCAGGCCCTGTAACAGTGCCGCGCCAAATCCCCGCAATGGCGACTGAATTCCCGGCACCTGATCCAGCGACTTTGCCAGCGACAACAACTCCCGCGGCCCAGCCGTATTCATCGTCACCTTTGCCAGCAACCGCTCGATGTCATAGACACTCGCGAGCTTCTCGCGCAGACCCGAGCGCATGATCGTTGCCCCGCACAATTCACCCACCGCATCGAGCCTCGCTTCAATCTCCTCCCGTTGCACAGAAGGTCGCAAGATCCGCCGCCGCAACATCCGTGCGCCCATCCCTGTCACGGTTTCATCCAGCGCCGAGATCAGCGTCGAATTCCGTCCGCCGCCCATATCCGCTGAAAACAGCGGCTCCACCAACTCCAAGTTCCGAACCGTCACGGGATCGAGCACCATCGCCTCGCCGCGCTCATAGAAGCCAGGACGATCCACATGATCGAGCGCCGCCTTTTGCGTATCGCGCAAATAATGCAGAATTGCCCCCGCCGCGCACACTGCCACCGGATGCGGCCCCAACCCGCAACCATCGAGCGAATGCAGCTTGAAATGCTCCTTCAAAATCCGCTCGCCATATTCAAAATCAAAGATCCAGCCGTCAAGCACCGTCTGCAAGCCGGTCAGGCTCGCATCCTTCGCTTGCAGCAGCACTTCCTTGATGCTCAGCGTTTCAACCAGTGGCCCCAACTCATGCAAGGGCAACACCGTCACGCGAAACTCACCTGTCGAAACATCCACGTACGCCAGTGCTGCCCGAGTCTGATCCTTTGGGTCCCTATGCACAGCTCCCAGGTAGTTATTCTCTTTGCTCCGCAGTACATTCGACTCAGTCACTGTACCGGGCGTCACCACACGGGTGATCGCGCGATTGACGAGTTTCTTGCCCGGCCCCGGCAGCTCCATCTGCTCGCAGATAGCCACCCGGAAGCCCTTCTGGATCAGCCGTGCGATGTAGCCTTCGCTGGCGTGGTGCGGCACCCCGCACATCGGCGTCCCATGCCGCGCCGTAAGGGTAATCTCAAGCTCCCGGGCCGCCGTCACCGCGTCATCAAAGAAGAGCTCATAGAAATCACCAAGCCGGAACAGCAGCAGGGCATTTGGCACTTGTTGCTTGATCGAATGATATTGCCGCATCAGCGGCGTTCCCTGGCTATCCGTCATTAGGCATACAAACCACGAAGCTGGATCGTAAACGCAACACGATCAATCGCCAACATGTAGGCTGCTGTCCGGTTGTCTACGCCATGCTTCTCGGCATAGCTCACCACATCTTTAAAGCTCGCCACCATCAGTTCTTCCAGCCGTTCATTCACCAATTGCTCATTCCAGAAATAACCCTGGCGGTCCTGAACCCATTCAAAGTAACTGACCGTTACACCACCCGCATTGGCCAGAATATCTGGAATCACAAAGATACCGTTCTTCCTCAAGACCGGATCCGCTGGTGCCGTTGTCGGCCCATTGGCACCTTCGCAAATGATCTTCGCGCGAATCTTGTGAGCATTGGCCGAGGTGATCACATTCTCTTTCGCCGCCGGCACCAACACGTCACAGTCGAGGTAGAGAGCCTCTTCTTTACCGGTATTTTCAGCGCCCGCAAAGTCAACAATCGATCCCGTCTCATTCCGGTGCTTCATCAATGCTTCGATATTAAGGCCATTGGCGTTGTAGACTGCGCCATCCCATTCGACAATCGAAACCACACGCAAGCCCGCCTCAGACATCAGCCGTGCCGCCTGCCCACCAACATTGCCAAAGCCCTGCACGACAACCTTGGCGTCCCTGGGGTTGATCTTAAAGCGCTTCAAAGCCTCTAGCGTCACAATCAGACAGCCGCGCCCGGTAGCTTCGGTCCGTCCCCGCGATCCACCGAGGTTCAGCGGCTTGCCCGTTACCACAGCCGTCACCGTATGCCGCTTGTGCATCGAATACGTATCCATGATCCAGGCCATCGTCTGTTGGTTTGTACCCAAATCAGGTGCAGGTACATCGATTTCCGGGCCAATTACATCGATCATCTCGGCTGTATAGCGGCGCGTGATCCGCTCGAGCTCGCGCTGCGAAAGAATCGCCGGATCGCAGATTACGCCGCCCTTGCCACCTCCATATGGGATGTTCACCACGGCGCACTTCCACGTCATCCAGCTCGCCAGCGCTCTCACTTCGTCCAGCGTTACATCAGGCGCATATCGAATGCCACCCTTCGCCGGGCCACGGGCAATCGAGTGCTGAACGCGATACCCCGTAAACACTTCAATGCGTCCGTCATCGAGCTCCACCGGAATGTAAATCGTCACTTCCCTGGTCGGCGTGCGAAGTATCTTGCCAATTCCCTCGTCCAGATTCAAGGCTTCAGCGGCGAGGTCGAATCGCGCTTCTGCCGCTTCCAGCGGGTTCAGTTCGTCATGATGAGCGGACATTATGCGATCCTTTTCACTTAACAGTATGGCAGCAAGCTTGTTCGCTCAGACCCGGCGCAGTTTCCTTTTCAGCGTCTTCAAAAAGCCGCTTTCGATCGGCGGAATCCGCTTCGATGTCGAGAAGAACGGACGGTCTAAACGCCGCTACCTCCACATCCACGGCAATGAGACCACAGCCCGCGATGTTCTCAAAGAACACGTCAAATTCCGCAAGGGTCTTTACTTTTTCGTCGTCAGCGACAAGCGCAATGTCCAGGTAGGGGATTGCCTCATCGATCCCAATCGCATGTTCACCGGTGCCGGTGCACGCATGAGTCTCGAGCGCTGGAACAAGACTCAGTCTCCGGCCCAGATCGATGCTGCTCTTACTTTGCTGGCCAAAGACCGTGATGCCTTCGTCAAGGCAGTGACTCCACCCAAAGGAGGCATCCTTATCGCCATGCATAACAACTCAGAGGGCTACAGTATCAAAGATGAAATCGCCATCTCCGATAAATTTCACATGCCTGAACAGGACAGTCCTCGCGATTTCATGCTGGTTACCAACGAAAAAGACTTTGAAAAAATATCAAAGGGCCCCTTTAACGCCTGTCTCCAGAAGACAGTCCAGAATGACGACGGTAGCTTTTCAGTACTAGCCAACTCCAAAGCGATTCGATATGTAAATATCGAGGCCGCGATGGGAAATTACGAAAAGCAGAAGGCCATGATTGGCTTTCTCGAAGAAGTACTTCGCTAACGCGTAGTACTGCCCTGGTCTTGGTACCAGACGTACTCGCTTCCCATGGTTTGGCTGCTGATCCAACCCTAATCTTGATTTCAGAGAAGCAATATGAAAATCAAATTCAGCAAAGACCTTTTGTTAGCCTGCGCAGTACTCACAATGACGACTTCTGGCCAGGCGGCCACCGCCTATTTGCGCGACACCCCAGCGCCCACCCACTTCGCTCCCGGCCTTTCGAGAAGCAATGTAGGGCTCATCAATAGCTGGAACGGCACTGCTGGCATCCTGGATTTTGAGCTCAGCCTCACAAGCTCCACAAACAACTTCTTTTCACTTCTGACCTACTGCATCGATCCGCTTCGTGCCCTCGATGTCGGCCCTGCCAACGGCACTGGCGGATCGTTTAACGTACTGTCGATGGTCGACTACTTCACTGTCTACACCCCGGGTGTTGCCAATGCTGCCACCACCACCAACAACATCCAAAAGCTTTGGGCCAATGCCTTCGCCGAATCGAAGATCAACGGCACCAAGGCTGCTGCTTTTCAATTCCTGCTCTGGGAATACATCGCGGATTCCTCCAACTTCAACCTGACATCCGGTATCGTCCGGATCACTGATGCCGATGTACTCAGTCAGGCACTGGCTTGGAATAACTCGATGACTCGCTGGACATCTTCCTCAAACCTCTCTGTTCTCAGCGGCTTAAGTAATAAACAAAGTTTCGTCCTCGACAATGGGCCAAACACAACCATTCCTGAGCCCACCACTTTCGTTCTGTTCAGCGCCGGCCTCTTCAGCCTCGGCTACTTCCGGCGCAAGTAGTTTTGTTCTTCTCCATCCAATAAACTCAGGGCCGAACCCCACAAGGGCCCGGCCCATTTTTTATTCCCGGATTCCAACAGAGTAGATGGCAAATGCATAACTCTTGGCCAATTCCTTGATACGGTCATAGCGCCCAGAAGCGCCGCCATGCCCTGCATCCATGTTCATGTTCAAGAGGATCTTGTTGTCGCCTTTTTGGTTTACGCGCAATTTCGCGGTCCACTTCACCGGCTCCCAATACGGTACCTGAGAATCGTTCATGCTCGAGAAGATGTACATATTCGGATACTTGGCTGGCGCTACGTTGTCATAGGGCGAGTAAGACTTCATATACTCGTAGTATTCCTGCGTTTCTGGGTCGCCGAATTCATCGGCATCGGTTGTAGAAAGCGGTATCGACTTGTCCTGCAAGCTCGAAACTACATCGACAAAAGGCACGCCCGCGATCACCGCCTGAAACAGATCCGGCCGCGAATTCGATACGGCCCCCACCAGCAATCCGCCCGCGCTCGCCCCTTCAATGGCAAGCTTCTTCGGGTTGGTAAATTTCTGCGCAACCAGCATCTCGGCCGAAGCGATGAAATCGCGGAAGCTATTCTTCTTCTTCAGCAGCTTGCCATCTTCGTACCACGAGTAACCCATATCAGTGCCGCCACGAATGTGGGCAATCGCATAGGCAAAGCCTCGATCCATCAGGCTCAGGCGTGTGGCGGAGAAGCCCGGGTCCATCGGAATCGCATAGGACCCATAGCCATAGAGCAACATCGGCGCCCGCCCATCCTTCTTGAAGCCCTTCTTGTAAGCCACCGTTACTGGCACCTTTGTGCCATCTTGACTTGTCGCCATCAATCGTTCAACAACGTAATTGGCCGGGTCATACCCCCCCAGCACTTCCTGCTGCTTCAGCAGTGTTCTCTTGCGCGAGACCATGTCGTAATCAAAAGTGGAAGACGGCGTCACCATGGATGAATAGCTAAAGCGCAACAGATTCGTATCAAACTCGGCATTGCCGCCAAAGTTCAATGAATAGGCCTGCTCATCGAATTTGATGTCGTGCGTCTCGTTCTTTGCCAGATCCACCACGCGCAGTGTGTGCAGCCCATTCAGGCGCAGTAGATAAACGGCATGATTTGCCAGCAAGGTCATCCCCTGCACAAACAGCCCCTTCTGCGCCCGGATCACTTCCTTCCAGTTCTTCTCGGCCGGGTCAGCCACGGGAGCAGTCACCACACGAAAATCGCGACCCTTGTCGTTGATTCGGATGTAAAACTGATCCGAATGGTGATTCATCGAATAGGTAATCCCTTCCCTCCGGGGAATCAGCGTCTGAAAACTTCCCTCGAGAGTCTTTGCATCCAAATAGCGGTACTCACTGGTTAGCCCTGAGGAGATCGAAATCACCAGATACTTTTTTGAAAGTGTCTTGCCGATGCCAATGTTGAATCGCCCATCGTCTTCCTGATACACCAGCTTGTCTTCGCTTGCAGGCGTCCCCAGCGCGTGGCGCCAGATCTGATAAGACCGCTTTGTCTTCGGCTGTTGCTTCGAATAAAAAATTGTCTTTCCGTCTTCAGCCCAGGTGGTGTTGCCGATCTTATCCACTGTGTCTGGAAGATCCTTACCGCTGGCCAGATCGCGCACCTTCATCGTGTACTCGCGATAGCCGGTAACGTCGGTTGCATAAGCCAGTAATTTCTGGTCGGGGCTGATGCTCGTGCCACCCAGCGAGAAGAATTTGAGACCCTTGGCCATCTCGTTCTGATCAAGCATCACCTCTTCGGCTGCCTCAAGCGAACCCTTCTTGCGAGCAGTGATGGAGTACTGCTTGCCTTCCTCAGTCCGGGAGTAATAGTAGTAGCCTTCAAAGCGGCTTGGCACGGACATGTCAGTCTGCTTGATGCGACCGATGATCTCCTTGTAGACCTTGTCGGCGATTGGTTCCATCGGCTTCATCACCTCAGCCGTGTATGCATTCTCGGCCTTCACATAGTCGATCACCGTAGGGTCTTCGCGGTATCGCATGTAGAAATAAGGATCCTGGCGAGTGTCGCCAAAGACCTTCATCTCCTTCGGAATCGGTCTTGCAACCGGCGGCTTCATTTCATCAGCGCAAAGCAATGTGGTGGACATAAGAATGAGAGTGATTGAACGGCTAAACATGAACGGTTTCTTTCGGTGGTTTCGAGAGTAAGAGCCAGGCTCCCAGCAGGAGAGTGGCAAGGCTGATCCACTGTGTATGGACCAGAGGGACAGCATCAAAAAGCGGAAGCTGATCGTGGTGACGGAAGAACTCAACGCCAAAGCGCAGCAGCGAATAAAGAATGAGATAAAGGCTGAAGAGCCCGCCCGGCCGCTTGGCCGGGTCATGCATTCTAAAGAGAATGCCAAAGATCAAAAGGTCGCCTACGGTCTCATAGATCTGGGTTGGATGCAGGGGCACGCCCAGAGGCACATTGGAGAATTCCTTCACTTCAGGATTGGTGAAGCGAACCGCCCAGGGCCGGTTACAAAGCATGCCGTAACAACAACCTGCCGCATAGCATCCAATGCGTCCAATGGCATGTCCAAGCGCGATCCCAGGCGCAAAGCAATCCATCGTCTTCAACACTGGCAGGCCATTCTTCTTCATATAGTAATAAGCAAAAACCAAAGCGAGTACAAAGCCACCCTGATAGACCCCAGCCGCCCGCAATGTAGAAAGTGAGAACATCTCGCCTGGATTCTTCGCGTAATATTCCCAGTCGAAAAGGAACATCATCAACTTCGCCCCGGCCAGGCCAGTGATGGCGCAGTAAATCACCAGATCTTGTATCTTTTGTGCTGGTAAGCCAGATCGCAAGGCCAGTTTATTGGTTGACCACAAGCCCGCCAAAAATGCGAGCGCTACCATCACGCCATACGTAGGAAGAAAAAAACCACCGAGATCAATGAGTTTCGGGAGCATGGTTTGGTTCTGCCTGCTTTCGAGAATGGAAGATCAAATCAAACGCCATCAGGGTTGCACCCACACTGATGGCCGAGTCGGCCACGTTGAAGCTGGGCCATTCATAAGAGCCAATGAATATCTGCAGAAAGTCAGTGACGCTCCCCTGGAAAAGACGGTCCCAGAGATTGCCCACAGCGCCACCCAGCACCAGCGACAGCGCGAGACGATTGTAGATTGTCCCGAGTGTGCCGGGCTTGGTCGCCTGCCACAACATCCAGCCGATCAGCCCAAGAATGACACCGGCAAACCCAATCAGCACAGTCAATCTTACAGCTTCGGGAGCAGTAGAAAGTATCCCGAAAGCTGCGCCCCGGTTCCGCGTGTAGACGATGTTGAAGACATCGGGGATCACGGTGATCGTGTCGTAAACCGAGACCCTGGCTTCGATCCACATCTTGGTGATGCGGTCGAGCACAAACACGATCAGCGCGATCCACAAGGCCCGGGCGCGCGGCGACCACATCTCTAGAGGCCCAGCATTTCTGTCACAGCGCTAGCGCAAGCGGCACAAGCGGTTGGGACCTTTTCGTTTGAACCTACATCTAGCGTGTACTTCCAGCATCGTTCGCACTTCATACCATCAGCCGGCAGCACCTCAACAAGCGTTGCCTCACCCTGTTTCAGTTCTACCTGCGAGACGATGAAAATGGAGGGTAGGCTTGCGGCGTATATCGAGAGAAGTTTGAAGTCCTCAGCATTCACTGTCATCAGCAATTTCGCCCCTAGTGATGCGCCAATCTTGGCTGCCTCAAGCGCGGGCCGCGTAAGTTCCCTGAAGCTCAACAGACGGTCCCAATTCTCCTGCACCGCCGTTACATCGTGAACCACTTCCGCCGGGGTAGGGAAGTGCGCAACGTGAATCGAATCCGGATCGCCCTGAGCCTTGGGAAGTTCTGCCCAGGCTTCTTCCGTCGTGAAGGCCAGAATCGGTGCCGCAAGGCGCAAAAGCGCATGAGTCATCCGGTAAAGAGCCGTCTGCGCACTGCGCCGCGCCTTCGCCTTCGGCGCTGAAGTATAGAGCCGGTCCTTCAACACATCAAAGTAGATTGAGCTTAAATCGACCGTCGCAAAGTTGTAGATCGCCTGATAAACCTTATAGAAAGCATAGGCATTGTAGTGAGCAAGGCAGCGCTCAGTCAGGTCGGCGGTGCGAAGCAATATCCACTGGTCGATTTCCTCCATCTCGGCTGTGGGTACAGCATCCACTCCAGGGTCAAACTCATGCAGATTGCCCAGCGCATAGCGGAATGTATTGCGCAGCTTCACATAAGCCTCAGCCAGTCTTTGCAGGATTACCGGCGACATGCGCACATCTTCGTTGTAGGCAACGCTCGACACCCACAGCCGCAACACTTCCGCGCCATACTGCTTGATCACTTCTTCCGGCTCAATGCCATTGCCCAGAGACTTCGACATCGCCTTGCCTTCGGCATCGAGAATCCAGCCGCCAGTCACACATTCGCGAAAGGGTGCATGCCCGCGCAAGCCAACCCCAATCAACAACGAGCTATTGAACCAGCCTCGGTATTGATCCGCCCCTTCTAGATACATATCAGCCGGCCAGGGCAAGCCATTTTCTTCCGTCAGTACGGCAAAGCTGCTAGACCCCGAGTCAAACCAGACGTCGAGAATATCCTTCTCCTTACGGAAGTGACTCCCACCGCACTTCGGGCACGTAAATCCAGGCGGCAGTAGATTTGCTGCTTCTTCGGCGTACCAGACATCAGCCGTTTCTTTGGCGAAGCGCTCCAGAATCGGCTCAATCACTTTTTTGTCGGCGATGATGTGGTCGCACGTATCGCAATAGAATGCCGTGATCGGCACACCCCACATGCGCTGTCGTGAGACCACCCAGTCGGGCCGCGTTGCGATCATGTTCGAGATCCGCTCTTCGCCCCAGGCCGGAAGCCACTTCACATTCTTGATCGCGTCCAGCGCATTCTGGCGCAGGTTGTTGCGATCCATTCCAATGAACCACTGCGTTGTGCCGCGAAAAATCGTCGGATTGTGGCAGCGCCAGCAATGCGGATAAGAGTGGTTGTAATCCGTCTTCTTGAGCAACGCCCCGCGCGCCTTCAGAATCTCGATCACAATCGAATTTGCTTCCCAAACCGTCTTGCCGATCAGTTCCTCGGGCAGTGTCCCGTTAGCACCTTCAGCATGATAAAACTTGCCAGCCGCATCCACCGGACAATAGGTCGGGATGCCATAGAGCTGCGAGACCATGAAGTCCTCCATGCCATGACCAGGAGCGGTATGCACCGCACCAGTACCGGCCTCAAGAGTCACGTGGTCGCCCACCAGCCCTATCGAATCGCGTTCCAAAAACGGATGGCGAAACACAACCTTGTCCAGCGTCGACCCATCAAAGGTCCCAATCACATGAGGCTCGGGCCAACCCAGCTCTTTGGTTACGGCCTCAAGCAATCCTTGCGCCACGATGTAGACAACCCCATCCACTTCATTCGCTACATATTCAAAGCGAGGGTGAAAGCTGATCGCCATGTTGGCCGGAATCGTCCAGGGAGTGGTGGTCCAGATCAGGCCATAAACTGGCTTGCCGGCAAGAGAGGGATGGATCGACTCGGGCACGCTTTGCAGTTTGAATCGAACGTAGATCGACGGCGAAACATGGTCTGCATATTCGACCTCTGCCTCTGCCAATGTTGTCTGGCAACTCAGGCACCAGTTCACCGGCTTCAACCCCTTATATACATAACCCTGATCGTAGAATTCGACGAAGGTGCGGGCAATGGCGGCCTGATAGGGCGCATCCATCGTCTTGTAAACCTGATCCCAGCGGCCAAAGATACCGAGCCGCTTAAAATCTTCCGTCTGCAACCCTATAAATTTGTCGGCATAGCGGCGGCAAGCCTGGCGAATCTGTACCATCGTCATCGCCGCTTTCTTCGCGCCCAACTGCCCATCCACCTTAATCTCGATCGGCAGACCGTGGCAATCAAAGCCCGGCACATATGGCGAATCAAAGCCAGCCATAGTTTTCGACTTCACCACAAAGTCTTTCAACAACTTGTTGAAGGCATGACCTAAGTGAATATTGCCATTCGCATATGGCGGCCCATCGTGCAGAACATATTCTGGCGCACCGGCTCGCGAGGCCCGAATGCGGTTGTAAAGATCCATATCCTTCCAGCGAGCGAGCATTTTGGGCTCATTCTGGGGAAGATTGGCCTTCATCGCGAAGGCTGTCTTGGGCAAATTAACGGTTTTCTTGAGATCCACTGATTCTTCTATTGTAGTAACGTGATAGCGAAACATGCGATCTCTTCTTATTCTTCTGACCTGCTTCTCTCTGACTGCGCTGGCGCAAAAGCGGCCTGAGCTCAACGACGGCGAGATGCACGGCGATGCGCCCTACCTGCTTGAAGCAGGATGGTCTCCCCTGCTCAATGGCAAAGACCTCAGCGGCTGGAAGGGCCAAGGGGATTGGCTCACCACCACAGGCATTCTTTGGGACCGGCTCCTCGGCCCTACCCGTCTGCGTGCAGTCCCTGGGCCAACCCCAGGTGCCACGATCCTCAACGGCCCAACTGGCCGAACCACGAATCTAGTCACTGAAGAAAGCTTCGGCGACATCGAACTTTACGTCGAGTTCATGGTGGCCAAGGGTTCTAATTCTGGCGTCTATCTGCATGGCCTTTATGAGGTGCAGGTTTTTGATAGCTGGAAGTCTGACGAACCGGTCACCTCTTCTGACTGCGGCGGCATCTACCACCGCTGGATCAACGAAACAGGTGTGGGCGGTTCTGCCCCCAGCCGCAATGCCTCACGCAAACCCGGAGATTGGCAGTCCTTCTACATCGCCTTTCGCGGCCCCCGTTTTGATTCGAGTGGTAAAAAGACGGCCAACGCAAAGTTCCTTCGTGTCGTACACAACGGCTTCACAATCCAGAAAGATGTCGAAGTGGATGGCCCCACCCGAGCGGCCCTAAACCTCCCGGAGTCCACGAAAAACCCTGTGATGCTACAAGGCGACCATGGTCCTGTCGCGTATAAGAACATCCACTGGCGTCCTTTACGCATGATCATTGAGCGTTAACGATACCCGGCGGCCTGCAACTCAAATAGCTCAGCGTAGCGGCTACCTTTGGCCCGCAACTGCTCATGGCTGCCTTGTTCGAGGATTTGGCCATGCTCAAGCACAAGGATCAAATCCGCCATTCGAACCGTTGAAAATCGGTGGCTGATCAATACAGCGCTCTTGCCTGCAGTCAGATTCGCAAAGCGCTCAAAGACCTCATACTCTGCCCGCGCATCAAGCGAGGCGGTCGGTTCGTCCAGGATCAATAGCTGCGCGTCACGCATGTAAGCGCGAGCCAGAGCGATCTTCTGCCACTGCCCCTGCGACAACTCGATGCCGCCCTCAAATCGTCGTCCCAACATCGTGCCGTAGCCATCGGGTAGATTCGAGATGACAGAGTCGGCGTAGCTCTTCTCACTTGCCTGATCGATGCGCGCGGGGTCTGTCAGTGACTGGATCAGCCCGAAGCCGATGTTGTCGCCAGCGGTCGCGTCGTACTTCAGAAAGTCCTGAAAGATCACCCCGATCTCATGACGAAGTGACTCTGGGTCATAGTTGCGTAGGTCCTGGCCGTCGAGGGTGATGCGCCCCGCGCTCGGATCGTAAAGGCGGCAGAGCAGTTTGACCAGTGTCGTCTTGCCTGCGCCGTTCTCGCCAAGCAGGGCGATCTTTTGGCCTGGAGCCAGATGGAAGCTGATGCCGTTCAGCACTGGCTTGGCCGCGCCAGGATAGGCAAAGTGGACGTCCTCGAAGCGAAAGCCGTCGCGGATCGGCTTAGGGACGGGCAGTGGGTTGGCGGCCACTGGCAGTGCCGGTTTGGTCTCAAAAAAGTCGAAGAGGTCGCGGACGTAGAGCGCTTGCTCGGCGACGCGGCTGATGTTTTGAAAGATGGAACTCAGCAGAGTTCGGGAGTTTGAGAAGGCGCGGGTAAGAAAAATCAGATCACCAACTGTGATCGTCTTGGCGATGGCTTGCTGCAAGATGTAGACAAAGCTGCCGTAGTAGGCTGCATTCGGCAGCAGACCCCAGCAGTAATTGACAGTCGCCCGGCGAATCGCGAGCTTGCGGTTTTCGGCATAGAAGCGCTGGAAGAGACCGTCTGCCTTGTCGATCAGGTAGCTGGAAAGTCCAAAGAGCTTTACTTCCTTAGCGGTGGTATGGCTGGCCCCAAGCAGCCGCAGGTAGTCGATCTGCCGCCGCTCGGGCGTCCAGCGGTAAAGCAGCGAATACGCCATAGCCGCAAAGCGCGATTCCGACCAGAAAACCGGAATCAAACTGATGACCAGGCAAGCGAAGAAAAGGGGCGAGAAAGCGATCACCGAAGCCGACATTGCCACAAGCGACAAACCCTGCTGCAGCAGGCTCGCCACCAGAAAAAGCATCGAGAGTCGATCGGTCGTCTGACGTCTAGCCCGGTCCAGCTTGTCCTGAAAGGCCGGGTCTTCAAAGGTGACCAGATCGAGCGATGCGGCATGCCGCATCAGCCTCAGAGTGATCTGGTTCGTGAAAAGATCGGCTAACAACGAGTCGCACAGGCCCATCAGGCGTCCCAAAAGGTCAGTCGACAACACCAGGGCTATCTCGATAGCCAGATAACGCCAGATTAGCCCTGTGGCATTTCCTGAAACTACCTCGTCCACCAACAGCTTTGAAACGTAGAGCAGCGCGACTGGGAGAAAAGCAAGAAGCAGGCGGCAGGCCAGGGATGTGGCAGCAAAGAGGGGGCGAGTGCGCCAGACTTCCAGCAGTAAGGGCGGTAGATGACGCAGCGCCTGGCCACGCTCCCGCCAGGTTTTCAGCTCTTCTTCAGACTTGGCGGGACGCATGTCCCCAGTCTAACTTGTTGAGCAGAAACAAGAAAGCTCGCCAGTTGGCGAGCTTTCCTGCTGATGTTCATTGAGAGAACCGATTCGAACGGGAATGAGCCGTAAAAATCGTAGTGATTGGAGTTTATGGCCTTCAGGAAGGGAAGTCAACTGCTTTTCGAATGACTTATAAAATCCTTAAAATCAATAGTTTACGAACTATTTGCGCCGCTTATGGGCTGTGAAAATGGTGTTTCGAAGGGGTGGTTGATCCTTCTAAGATGATGGAGTTGAAGGGGTTAATTAGATCCCCAGAGTCGTCATGCCGTCATCTTCCTTCTTGCCCGACCAATGGCGTCCATACGCGCGAAAAAGTGCAAAAATTACTCCAAGTGCCAGGCACATCACCAAAAGCACCCCTGCAAGCTGGAAGACCCCAACCAAAAAGTCGATAGGGTCGCCTTCAAACTTGGTTGGAGCCTTGTCCATCATGATTTCTGCCTTATACTCAACCATTGATGCAAGTTTCCGGGCGGATTTTGGGTCCAGTCCAGACGGTAAAACTAAGGAAACAATGGGGCCAGCGCGGTTTATGGCCGAATTTGGAACCTGCGTCAACGCATCAAATTGCTGGCGGGCGATGGCTTGATTGGGGTAGTGAAACACGGCCAGGGTCGCATTTCCATATTTGGCTAGCTGCACCTCGGCAGCGAAATCAAAGCCAGCTGCGGCGACAGGGATGCGTGGCTCAAATGCTCGTAACGATTCTGGACCTAAAAGTAGACGTTCTGATCCAACATTGCGGCCTTTACGTGGGAGATTGCCCAGAAGGGTCGGTGGGGCAGAGCGATCCACCTTTAGCGTCGGAAAGAGGAAGGCGTCGAAAGCCCCGCGTGGCGCAGTGCCAGCCAGGGTCTCAAAGACATAGTTCTGGTGGCGGAACACCTTTTTGTCAGGTGCCTGCAACGACTGCTCAAAGGCAACTGCGCCGGTGACGTCTCGAAGCCGGTGGGCGGCCAGGGTGAACCTCTTTGGCCCGCTAGTATATGTTGCTGCGTCAGATTCAGCGAGGCCGAATTCCTTGGCGACATTCGGGTATTGAATTTCAGCTTTGACCGGCTCAGTGCGTTTCCATTCGTCAATCGACGCTGGAAGGATGGTTGCGATAAGAAAAAGCACCGGCGATAGCATGGTTTACCTACCGTGACAGACTTTGTATTTTTTTCCAGAGCCACACGGACAAGGCTCGTTTCGACCGACTTTGACACCCTTGACAACAGGCTTCGGCTTCAAAGATGAAGTGGAATCGCCGCCCACATATTGCAGGGCTTCAAGCTCTTTTTCCTTCTTCCGCTGGATGTTCCGGGTGAAGTCCGTAATGGATGCGGCGGCAGCCGGAACTGGAACGGGTTCGCTGGGCTGGTCGTCATCTTCTTCGTCATCATCGTCTTGAACTTGGATGGGAGAACTTGTCAAAATGTTCCCGTGTTCGTCATAAGGTTGCAAGAAATACAGGTAACGCAGCGCTTCGTCTTCGATGCGGGCCATCATGTCCTGGAAGAGCGTGAAGCTTTCCTTCTTGTATTCGATGAGCGGATCTTTTTGCCCGTAGCCTCTCAGGTAGATGCCCTCTTTGAGATGGTCCATCGACAGCAGGTGGTCTTTCCACTGGTTGTCGATGACATTCAGCATAATCATGCGTTCGGTTTCGCGCATGACTTCGGGGCTCACCACTGCTTCTTTTTCGTCGTAGCGGGTGTTGAGAAGCTCGATCACTTCCTTTTCGATCAGTTCGCGGCCAGAATTCTGCAGTTCGGCCCCATCCACTTTCACCCCAAACTGGGTGAGCACGTCGGTTTCAAAGCCGGTGAGATCCCACTGGTCAGAGCGAGTGCCTTCCACGAGACGAGCGTCAATAAACGCACCAACAATCGAGGTGATCATCTCGCGAACACGGTCTTTTTGATTCGTGCCAGAGAGCATCGCACGGCGCAACTCATACACAGCAGTTCGCTGCTTGTTCATGACGTCGTCGTATTCGAGCAAATGCTTACGGGCGCTGAAGTGATTGGCTTCCACTGACTTTTGCGCGGCTTCAATGCGGCGTGTGATCAGGCTCGATTCGATCGGTACGTCTTCCTCCATCCCGAGACGGAGCATGAGCCCCTGGATCTTGTCGCCACCGAAGATACGGAGCAGGTCGTCCTGAAGCGAAAGGTAAAAGCGTGATCCACCGGGGTCACCTTGACGGCCGGCGCGGCCGCGAAGCTGATTATCGATTCGGCGCGATTCGTGACGTTCTGTGCCAAGCACAAAAAGCCCTCCGAGGCGGGCCACTTCGTCGTGCTCAGCGTCGGTCTGCTGCTTGATTTCGGCGTAGAGGGTCTTGTACTCTTCTGCGTGGACACCCTCCGGGTCTTTTCCAGCCCGGCGCATCTGATCTTTAGCGAGAAATTCAGCATTGCCACCAAGCAAAATGTCAGTACCGCGACCCGCCATGTTGGTGGAGACTGTGACGGCAGCTTTACGTCCAGCCTGGGCAATGATATGGGCTTCGCGCTCATGGTTTTTGGCGTTCAGTACTTCATGGCGAACGCCTATGCGGCGCAATGCCGCCCCCAGGCGCTCTGATTTTTCAACCGAAATAGTGCCGACCAGAACCGGCTGACCTTTGTCGTGCAGTTCCTTGATTTCCTTGGCGGCGTTGCGGAACTTTTCTTCTTCGGTGCGGTAAACGATGTCGTTGAGATCCTTACGGATCATGTTCTGGTTGGTCGGAACCTGGACGACATCGAGCTTGTAGGTCTTACCGAATTCTGCCGCTTCAGTGTCGGCTGTACCGGTCATCCCGGACAGCTTCTTGTACATGCGGAAGTAGTTCTGGAATGTGACAGTAGCAAGCGTCTGATTCTCGCGTTCAATCTTGACGCCTTCTTTGGCTTCGACAGCTTGGTGCAGCCCGTCTGACCAGCGGCGGCCCGGCATCAGGCGCCCCGTAAACTCGTCGACGATCACCACTTCGCCGTTCTGGACAACATATTCGCGATCACGCTGATAGAGCACGGTTGCCCTAAGGCCCTGCTGTACATGGTGGTTCAGTTCCATGTTCTCGATGTCATAGAGGTTGCCGCAGTTAAGCAGGCGCTCCACTTTGTGGACACCTTCTTCGGTGAGGGCAACATTTCGCTGCTTTTCGTCGACAGTATAGTCGCCGGTGAAGTACTTCTCGCCAGGCTCTTTACCCACGATCACTTCACCACGGACAAGCTTGGGGATGATCGTGTTGATCCGGTAGTACTTGTCGGTGGACTCCTCACTCGGGCCGGAGATGATCAGCGGAGTGCGGGCTTCATCGATCAGGATCGAGTCTACTTCGTCGATGATGGCGTAGTTATGATCACGCTGGACGCAGGAGTCGAGGCGAAACTTCATGTTGTCGCGCAGGTAATCAAAACCGAATTCGTTATTTGTGCCGTAGGTGATATCGGCCTGATAGGCATCGCGGCGTTCCTGCTCGGTAATGTCGTGAACGATGCAGCCCACCGAGAGACCGAGAAACGAGTGCAGGCGGCCCATCCATTCTGAGTCGCGCTTGGCCAGGTAGTCGTTGACAGTGATGACATGGACGCCCTTGCCTTCGAGGGCATTGAGGTAGGCGGGCAGGGTGGCGACCAGGGTTTTACCTTCTCCGGTGCGCATTTCGCCGATCTTTCCCTCGTGCAGGAAGGCACCGCCCATCAACTGGACGTCGAAGTGGCGCATGTTGAGCACGCGCCGTGAGGCTTCCCGGCAGACAGCGAAGGCTTCGGCGAGCAGGTCGTCGAGAGTTTCGCCATTGGCCACGCGCTGCTTGAACACGGCTGTTTTGGCTGTCAGCTCAGAGTCAGAGAGCTGGCGCATGGCAGCTTCGAGATTGTTGATCGCTTCGACTTTGGGCTTGATGCGTTTGACTTCACGCTCATGCTTGGTGCCGAAGATTTTAGCGAGTACGGCGTCAACCATATATAGTAATTTTCCTTTATAGTTTAGCAGCGGCAGGCGCGAAGGCATAGTTTTGCCGTACTAGCTGATGGTCGAGGTCGTCAGTTGGCTGATTGCGCTAGGATGTGGCTATGGCAACTCGTGCATTGGTTGCGCCAACAGATTACCTCAAAACAACGTTTGGGGAGAGCGACTGCGAGTACTTCCAGGGAGAGGTAGTAGAACGAGGAATGCCTACTTATTTGCACTCCAGATTACAGGCATTGCTTGCCTATCTGTTCTTCCGGTTGGCCGAAACACGCCGCCTATTCCCAGCAACAGAATTGCGCCTGCAAATTGAAGCGGGGCGAGTGTATCGAATTCCCGATGTCTGTTTGTTTGCCGATACGGAACCGAGCGGCGCAGTTGCCGGTCTTATCCCTCTGGTCGCAATTGAGATCAGTTCGCCAGACGACCGTCTGTCTGAAACTTTAAAAAAACTTGAGGAATATCGAAGTCTCGGCGTGCAGCACGTGTGGCTGATCGATGGAGAAGAAAAGCAACTCTACTTCTACGATGCGAATGGGTTGCACCGGACCGAGGCACTGGAACTCGTACAATTCGACTTCCGGGTCGGGCTCAAAGATCTGGGTCTTTAAGGTTCATTTCTCCCATTCGGATTTAAACTCTTTCAGAATGAAGTAGGCGATTTTTGATTGGCACATTGAATTTTGGGCACCAGCAAAAGCCTCAGTAGTACGCTGTCATTCTAAATCCACATGGATGCTCTTGTTACTTTGGAGATTCCTATTGGATCTTCAGCAGCCATTACAATGGAAACAGGTGGCAGGCAAAGAATTGGCAGATCAACTCATTGATTTCATCCGGGCCAAGACTGAAAAGTCGGAGCTTCCGAAGATCGATTGGCAGGCGAAGAAAGATCGCTGGGTTTTGGCGGTCGACGCCTTGTATCAGCAGGTTTCAGACATGCTGTTGGATTCTACAAGCGCAGAAGGGGTCAACGTGCGGCGCTTTCCTGTTGAAGTGAGTGAAGAGTTTGTGGGGCCATATTCAATCAAAGCGCTTGAAGTCATCCTTGGCAGGGAACGAGTTGAGTTCTGGCCGAAGGGGCTTACGGTTGTCGGAGCTTCAGGGCGTGTTGATGTCAGGGGAGACCGTGATGTGGTTACGCTACTTTGGCAGGACAACGAAAGTGACGGCGGGTGGCAAGTTGTTACAGAACGAGTGCCAAAGCTTAAGAAAATACCATTTAATCGCGACGCGCTGAAGATTGTTCTCGAGCGTGTCATGTTGCCTTAATGCCCGTATTCAAGGCGCAGGATGAACCGGATCTGGAGGCAGTCTGGAGTTGGTTCGACTTTCAGACTGCCCTGCTTAGCGAAGAGCGCAAGCAGGTGCTGCAAGGTTTGCGCGGTTTTGGAATCGGCGCCCAACACCAGGAGCGGTTCACCGGGTTAACTGGTGTAGAGGTGGAAGCGTTCTTTGATGCACAGAGGGAACGGCTGAATTTGTTGACGATGTTTGATTTGCTCGCCACCACCGAAGCTCTCCTCCGTTTGGATTTTCAGGCAAGGGTAGGGAATCGTGCGAAGGATGAGCTCTCACGAAGATTCCGGGAGCCGGAAAAATTGTTTCTGAAATGCGCGGGGTCTTGAAACTCAGACACTGGCTGGCGCATGGACGCCATTGGCATCCGAAATTAGGGCAGGGGTATCAGACTGAGGAGGTGTTTCTCATTGCGAGAGATCTGATTCAAGCGATTCCTGAATGGTAGGCTCATCAAGATTCTGCAGGCGACTGGCCTAAACTTCCTGCTTGGGCACATGGGCACTCGGCGACGTTTGCAATAAGGCAGGGTCTATTTTGCATTTGGGCGCAGCAGGACTTCAATTGTCGGCAAGTTGAGCAGCGTATTGTGCACCAGGCAAGCATGCACCGATCGAAGCAAGCCCGCAGTGTTCTTCTCGTCAAGCGGAAGCGCGGCCACCTCAACCCGAAACCGGGCCAGGCGCGCTGGCTGCAAAGCTTTCTCAGCAACCACATGTACTGATAACCCGTCTGTAGACAGATTCCTCGTCTTCAGGTATTGCGCCGCATAGTAGCCGGCGCAACTGGCCAGCGCCGCCAGCAGCAATTCCGGCGGAGTCATTCCTTCATCACTGCCGCCATTGTCAGCCGGCTGGTCTGAGATCAGGCTGTGCCCGCGGGTGGATGCTTCGAACTTCGATGCAGTCAGATATTTGGCCGTAATTTCCATTCATTTTTTCCTCTATGCTTAAGGTACAGCGATACACCGTTGAGGAGCATGAATGACCGAAATCGTTAGCTTGGCTTTGTTCTTTCTTGGCTATTTCATCGTCATGAAGTGGGTGCTTCCGCGTTTTGGCGTACCTACTTGAATGAGCGGCAACTGCGATGCCGGGTCCCGGCATGAAACCAAAAATTCCAAAACTCCTCCCCATTGATTTACATTCCATCTGGAGCCCCGCTAGAGATAGAATCGGATCACGATCATGGCGAAACTTGCTGCCGCTGAAGAGCTTGAACGGCGACTGCTGATCGAGTTGGGTGATCGCGTAAGAGTTGGCGGCTTTGTCTATCCATTACTCCTCGCAGTTGTAGCACTGCAAATCGCTATTCCCCAACGGCAATTTTGGGTCTTCTGGATTGGTGCGTTGCTGATCGTTCTCGGATCCATCTGGCGCACTCTTGCTGCCAGTCGGGCCCGCAAGGCCAATGAAGATTGGCGCTCCGCACGCACTGAGATTCGTGTTTCTAGTATTCTCCTCGCCTCCCTCGTCAGTCTCTTCTCCGGCTACTCTCTCGCTTCCTATTCGCATTCCGATTTTGCGATTATCGTGCTCTTTGGTCTGATCGGCTGGACTGCCATTGGTTCAAACGTCTTCACCCCGGATTTATCACTCGCTCAACTCTTTAACCTCATCAGCCTCCTCCCCGCATTCGTCTGGAGCCTGAGTGAGCGCAGCCGTTTCGGTTGGGCTATAACCTGCATTTTCATGGTTAGCGGTCTCTTCATCTGGATATCCACCCGGTGGGCCAGTTCCCACATCAAGAAAATGGTCATGACGCAAATCCAGCTTGAAGCCCAGGCAGACGATCTTCGTAAATCCCGGGATCTCGCCGAAGAAGCCACCCGAACCCGCACGCAGTTTCTGGCCAACATGAGCCATGAAATCCGAACCCCGCTTAACGGCATCATCGGCGTTGCCGGTTTGATGGCTGAGACTCCGCTCGATCCAGAACAGCAGGAGCTTGTCGGTCTCATGACACAGAGTGGAAATCACCTGCTCACTCTCGTCAACGATCTTCTCGACCTCTCAAAGATCAATGCCGGCAAGCTCTTGATCGAGCATGTGGAATTTGACATGCGCCGTTTGCTCGATGAGGTCTGCCGTCCGCTGCAATGGAACGCCGAAGGCAAGGGGCTCGAATGGCATTTGAACGTTCACAGGGACGTGCCTCAGCTCTGTGTCTGCGATCCCGTCAGAGTGCGGCAGGTCATCTCAAATCTTCTGAGTAACGCCCTCAAGTTTACAGACCACGGCGGAGTCTCGATCAACATCTTTATGGTCGACGGAACGCTGATGCGTTTTGCAGTCGAAGACACAGGGATCGGAATCGATTTGGCCAAGCTCGATGGAATTTTTGAAGCATTCGAACAGGCAGACCACAGCACAACCCGCCGCTTTGGCGGCACTGGGCTTGGACTGACTATTTCAAAGAAACTTGTTGATGTTATGGGCGGACGTATCGGTGTCGAAAGCGTTCTCGGCCAAGGCTCTACATTCTGGTTTGAGCTTGCTATTTCAGGAAACCGCTCGTAACCTTTACCTCTGCCGACAAAGCGTCGTTCAGCGGGTCGTCGATCGCAAGTAGCTTTCGCAGGGCCGGGCTCAATCTCGATTGGGTCTCCGGGCGCAACAGCCGCTTCTGGTATTGCTGCTGTGGCTTGTCGGCCCGGCAAAAGAAGCCATGCATAGCGCGGCGCTGTCTATTAGTTCTATTTGCGGTTCCGCCATGCCATGTATGGGCATCGCAGATGACAAGCGTCCCAGCTTTGCCCGTCACCAGAATCTGCTCTGGATGCGCCGCAAAGGGATCGGCCATTTCTTCTTGCGGCCTTCTGCCCCAAAGGTGCGAACCAGGCACTACTCTGGTTGCCCCGTTCTCAGGCATAAAATCGTCGAGCATAAAAATTGTATTCGCCACCCATGCGCCTCGCTCATCGCGGATGCCGTTCATGTCTACGTGCAGAGGCTGATCCGCTTTGCTCATCGGATTGGTGGATCTTACATTCAGACTGGAGAGCTTGAAGTCTGGCCCGAGAATATGCGCCGTTGCCTCGAGGATCTGCGGGAGCTGAATCGCAGCTTCAAAGACCTCACCTTTGTCCACACAATTGGCCAGCCGTCTGGCCCCAGCCTCTTTTTTGAACTCGCCTCCAGCATTCTCGCCCTCGCTCTCAAAGAGCTCTTCGATGCGCTCGCGCAGGGCTTCGAGCATTCCTTGCGGCACAACTCCGGGAATCACCAAAAAACCATCGCGGTCTAAATCGGCAAGCTGTCGTTCATTTAACATGCTGTGATAGATTTTATGCGGATTCTCGTTCGGGCAACCAATTGGCTTGGAGACGCCATCATGTGCCTCCCTGCCTTGCACGCCCTGCGGGCGGCCAATCCGTCGGCCCACATTGCGATCCTCGGCCTGCCCTGGCTCGCGGGTCTCTACTCAGGCGAATCTTTTTGCGATGAGGTGATTGTCTACCCCAAAGAGAGCTGGGCCGCAAGGATTGCACTTGCCAGGAGCCTTCGTGGCCGCTTTGACAAAGCTCTATTGCTTCAGAATGCCTTTGAAGCCGCTGCCTTTGCCTTCCTTGCCCGGATCCCTGAGCGCACAGGTTACAACCGGGACGGCCGCCGCCTGCTTCTCACCCACCCGGTGCAAGTGCCAGTGATCGGTCATGAGCGCTTCTACTACCTGGAACTCTTACGCCTTGCCGGCTGGATCGACGCCTACGATCCGGATTCGCCAATTCGTCTCAATGGCATCGAGCGTCACCCCCAGCGTGTCATCGGCATCAGTCCTGGCGCGGCTTTTGGCAGCGCCAAGCGCTGGTATCCAGAGCGATTCGCCGAATCTGCTGCCCAGGTTGCTCTGACGCGCGGCTCTCGCGTTGCCCTCTTCGGCAGTACTTCTGAAGCAGAGGTTGTGGCCATCGTCGAGTCAGGGCTCATCGCTCGCGGAGTTGAGGTCGACAACTATGCAGGGCGCACCACCCTGCGCGAATTTATCCAATTGGTAGCCAATTGCGAACTGATGCTCACCAACGATAGCGGTTCCATGCATGTGGCCTACGCCGTCGGAACCCCAAGCCTCACCATCTTCGGCAGCACCGATCACATTGCCACTGGCCCTGTCGGCCCGCTCGCCCGCATCGTCCGCGAACCAGTCCATTGCGCTCCCTGCAAATTGCGGGAATGTCCCATCGATCATCGCTGCATGACAAGGATTTCATCAGAGCGAGTAGCGCTTGAGGCCCTGGACTTGCTGAAATAGAGGATTGGATACCCGAAAGAAAATCATTCCCCTCAATTTGGCTGCTGCGCTCATTGCCGAAGAAGGCTTAGTCGCGATTCAAATGGATTGCGATATGCTGCTTGCTCCCGTGCTTGCCAAACTGGATCGCCCCGTGCTGGCGCTTGTAGACGACCGTAAGGATTCTTACCTGGGAATCCAGGCTCGCGCCGAGCTAGCCGCCAGCCTTGGTCTGGTCCGCTATGTCGCTATCGGCACACTTCCTGGCGCGATGGATCTCCGCGAATACGAAATTGCGGCTCGCAACGAACTTGAGCAACTCGTCCTCCACAAAAGCGGGGTTCGCTAACCCTTGACCAAAATTCTGGTCGTTCGCCTCGGTGCGATGGGCGACATCCTTCACACGATGCCGGCCGTCGATTGCTTGCGGCAGGCTATGCCCAATGCTGAAATTACCTGGGTGCTGGAGCCACGCTGGATGCCATTACTGGCAGGCACCGGCCTTGCCAACCATCTGCTTCCCCTGGATCGTCGCGACCTGCTCAGTGTCTGGATCGCCGCCAAGTGGCTTCGCAAGTGGAAGCCCTGCATCGCCATCGACTTCCAGGGCCTCTGGAAGAGCGCCATTACCGCCCTCGTCAGTGGAGCCGATCGCCGCATCGGATTTAGTTCGAATCAACTCCGGGAGCCCCAAGCCGGAGTTCTCTACACTGAAATGCTTGATACTCCAAGCGAGCACGTAGTGCTTCGCAATCTGGATCTGGTCGCCTCATTGGGTCTTAAGTCGCCTGCCCGCAATTTCGGCCCCAAGGGCTTTCCTGAAGGTAAACTACCCAGCGGCAAATTTGTTCTTGCTGCGCCCTACGCCGGTTGGAAGGGCAAGCAATGGCCGGTCGGGCGTTACATTGAAATTGGTAAGCGTCTGCACGAATCCCACCAGATGCAGCTCGTCCTCAACGTCATGCCTGGTGCGGAATTGCCCGCCAGCGAATTCCTCTGGCGGCATGAGAGCGGCATGGAAGGCCTGATCGATGCCACGCACCGCGCCCATGCCGTGCTTGGTCTGGACAGCGGCCCGCTGCATCTGGCCGCCCTGTTGGGCAAGCCCGGCGTTGCTCTCTTCGGCCCCACCGACCCCGCTCGCAATGGCCCGTACGGTGCAAGTATCAGAGTCTTGCGCAGCCAGGGCGCTGCCACAACCTACAAGCGCGAAAACGAAATTGCCGGCAGCATGATCCGCCTCGACGCGGATCGCGTCTGGCAAACGCTGGAAGAGGTCCTCTGATGAGGAAACACTGGTTCCCAAAATCCTATGCCGACTTTGTGATGCGCATGCGCGTCCCTAGCGGCTTTCTGCTCGGGATCTGCTTCGGCCTCCTCGCCCAGCCAACTCCGGTGAGTCTTCTCTATGGCCCTCTGCTTGCTTTCCCCGGGCTCGCCCTTCGAGGTTGGGCAGCAGGCCATCTCAAGAAGAATCTGGATCTGGCCGATGGTGGCCCTTACGCTTGGACCCGGAATCCGCTTTATCTGGGCACGCTTCTAGTCGCCCTCGGCCTGGCACTTGCGGCTCAAAGCTGGATCGTTTTCTCCGTTACCGTGGCTGTTTTCGGCCTCGTCTACCTGCCCGTAATCGAACAGGAAGAACAGCACTTGCTCAAAATCTTCCCGCGTTATCGTGAATACGCAGAACGCGTCCCGCTACTTTGGCCGCGTGTTCCCAAGAGTGCAGGCAGCGGCGATTTCGACATCAAGACATATTTGAAGAACGAAGAATGGAAGGCCACAGCCGCCTACATGATCGGAATGGGGTATCTGCTTTGGAAAGTTTAAGCGTCGTTCTCGTTGCCCCGCGCAATCCACTTAACATCGGTGCGGCGGCCCGCGCGATGGCTAACTTTGGCTTCCCTGACTTGCGTCTGGTCGACGCCTACCGGGTTGCCGCCGATGAGGCCCGTAGTGGCCCCCACGCCGGGCAGGTGCTGAAAGATTCGCGAGACTTCCTCTCCCTGGTCGATGCCGTCGCCGATTCCACCCTCGTGATCGGCACCACCAGCGCCCACAAACGCGATGTCAACCTCTCAATCCAACCGCTAGAGGCTGCAGCCGTCGCACTCAAACAGCACACTGGCCCTGTCTCGCTGCTCTTCGGCAGCGAAAAATTCGGTTTGTCCAACGAAGACATGTCCCATTGCCACTGGCTTGTGCGCATCCCCACCGTTGAGGGCGCCACCAGCATGAATCTGGGGCAGGCCGTTGCTGTTACCCTCTACGAATTGATTCGCGAAGCCCCTCGCACCGATCTCGCCCCAGCCGGTATGCTCGACGAACTCGTCGCCCGGCTTTACGAAGCTTTACAACTCTCCGGCTACGTTCACACCGACAATGTCATTGAGAAGCTGCGCCGCCTGAGCCGGCGTATGCACCTCCGTGAACACGACGCAGTCATGTGGCTCGGGATGATCAGGCAGATCTTGTGGAAGCTAAAGAGCGAAAATTAAAGTTATGACAAGAGTAGAACTGCAATACGACTTGGTGAAACCCCTCGGTGACGCCGGGTACGAGAGACTTTCCCGGCTAATGAGCGTCTATGGAGTGATGAGCTACAAACTCAGACCGGACTTCAGCGGAATGATGGTGGAATATGACGCAACCCGGTTAAACCCGGACGGAGTCGACCGCGTCCTGCATAGCAACGGTTTTGCTGTCAAACGTACTGAATAGTTAGAAGGAGTTTTCCCGATGCCCCTGATCCTCTTGGCTGCGATTGCCTTTGGCCTATACGGCCAACAACAACAGCAACAACCAACAGTTACTGAGAAGCCGGGCCGGGTTTCGGGTAAGGTCTTGAATGCAATCACGGGCGAGCCCGTACGCAAAGCAACAGTGACCATGCAGCCGTCAGGCGCACAGCAGCAGGGCGGCCCCCCTGGCTTTGGCGGGGGCATGCGTGGCGGATTGAGTGCGGCCACAGATAACGCCGGTGCCTTTGTCTTTGAGAATGTCACCCCCGGAAAGTATCGTGTTTCGGGCGAAAAGACTGGCTTCATCCGCTCCAGCTTCGGCGGCCGCACTGGCGGCATTGGCTCTGAAGTGAACGTAAGCACGGGTTCGGATAAGGCTGATGTTGTTGTTCGCATGACCCCGCAGGGTATCGTCAGCGGACGAATCCTCGATGAAGATGGAGAGCCTATGGAGGCTGTCTCCGTCAGTTTGCTGCGACCCCAATATTTCCAGGCGCAACGCCGCATTCAGGGGCAAGGGGCCAATCAGACGAATGACCGTGGAGACTTCCGCATCACCAACGTCGCTCCCGGTAAGTACTACGTTCTGGTTCAGCGCATGAATATGGGTGGAGCTCCGATCCAGCAGGGCAAAGAAGAATTCGGCTACCCCAAGCTGTACTTCCCTGGCGTCGAAGCGATGGAACAAGCCCAACGTGTCGAAGTTGGCGCCGGCCAGGAGTTTAGCGGCGTCCAGATGACCTTGCGCAAGGTGCGCGTATACCGCGTCAAAGGACGCGTGGCTGGCTTCGTGGCAACCCTCCCTGATGCCGAAGGCAACCGCAATCGACGCGGCGGTGGTGGTGGCATGATCGTCCAGCTCCGTGCCGATGGCAGCAGCGGTGACACTGGCTTTGGCTCCGGCGGCCCTGGTGGAATGGGTGGTGGTCAGGTGAGGATCGATGGCACTTTTGAGCTGGCAAGTATCACTCCCGGTGCCTACAAACTGACCGTGAATTCCTTTGACGGTGGCCGCCCCAAGGTAGTCGGCTCGATGAAGCTGAGCGTCGGCAACAATAACGTCGACGGTGTTGTAGTCACTCCGTCTCCAGTGATGTCCTTCCAGGGAAAGGTCATTGTCGAAGGCGACAAAACGCTAGTCAATCTGAAGCAGGTTCGTATCCAGGTGCAGGCCGACATGACCTTCAATCAGCCTGTGGAAGTGGCCGAAGATGGCACCTTCAGCCTGAAAGACCTCTCCCCGGAAAAATACCGCGTCAGCATCGGGCAACTCACTAGCGCCTATGTCAAGGCGATCAAGGTCGGGGGTCAGGACATTCGTGATTCAGGCCTCGATCTTGCTAGCGGCGGGGGCGGTGCGATGGAGGTGATCCTCTCTACCAGGATTGCAAAAGTCGATGGAATGGTCGAAAAGCAGAAACAGGATGACGCACCGGGAACGGTCATTGTCGCCAGGGTCGGCCCCAACGGCGAGCTCACCTACACGAACCTCACGGCACGCGTAGAGGATGCTGGCAAATTCAGCATCGCCAATCTGCCTCCTGGCGAGTACAAAATTTTTGCTTTCGAAGAAATCGATGCCGCTACGGCCTCAGATCCCGAATTCCTCAAGAAATTCGAAGATCGCGCCGGCAACGTAAAGATTGGTGAAGGCGAGAGCAAAAGCCTCAGTTTGAAGCAAATTCGCTACGCTGAAAGCACCTCTGCTCCGGCGTAAGACTTGAGCAACGCCAGCCGTTCAGACGGCTTGAGTATCAGGCATGCCGTTGCCAGTGCGTCGGCCGTCATGCTGTCCTTGGCCAGCACGCTCACCGTCTCTGCCCCCAATACGCTTTCGCCACTTCGCGCGTCGAGAATATGTCCGGGCTGATACGTATTGCCTGATGTCGATACCGCCCGGTTTTCCAGCACACGTTCAGTCTGCTGAAATCCCACTCTCCACCCTGGTTTGCCTCGCGCCAGAATGTCACCCGACGCGGCGATCAAATGCCGTTTGATTCCTCTCGAAACCAGCAACTTTGATGCCTGATCGTTGGCATAACCTTTGGCGATACCGCCCAGGTCCAGCAGCATACCTTCCTTAAGCAGCGTCACTGTGTGATTTCCCAAAGCGATGTTCTGATATCCAATCGGTCTGCCCCGTATCGTTACGTCAAAAGCACCGCCCGAAAGCAGCGAAAGCCGCTGCGCAAAAGTGAGGATGGCAAAAAGATCACTACTCACCTTGGTCGTCGCCCCTGGCTTTAGCTGATTGATTTCGCTCTCCGGCTTGTAGTGGCTCAGCCGCGCGTCCAGTTCTTCAAACCGCCGCTTGGCCGCCAGCATCGCTGCGGTTGGATCCTTGGTCGAATAGACCGTAATGCGGATCAGCGTTCCCATGCACGGGAACGAGCTACTGGTCTTCCGCGACTCCATTGTTCCAGAACCGGTGCATTTCCTCGGACTGCGGAATTTTCACTGGCCTTACAAGTCGAAAGCCCAACCCAAGTGCATCCGTGTGATACCAGATCGACTTCGGCAAGTTCGGATCCTGCTGCTTCCAACTCGGGTCAGAAGGGAATCTTGCCGTGCAAGTCACCCGCTCCGGCTTGTCCGCCCACGATCCACCTCGCGCCGTATGCGGATACGAAGTCTTCGATGGATACCAGGTTTGCGGATTCTTATAAGCGTCCGCATAGTATTGGTCGGCAGTCCACTCCATCACGTTTCCAAGCATGTCGTAGAGGCCAAATGCATTCGCCTTCTTGGTTCCTACCAGTTCGTACTGCCCCTTCTTGAATACCGCAACTTCAGCCAGCACGGCAGGTGCCGGCGCGTTGGCTTTGCAAGCATATTCCCATTCGGCCTCTGTCGGCAGACGATAGAAGTGTCCGGTCTTCGCGCTCAGCCACTCCGCGTATTTGCTGGCGGCATGATGGGTCATCGAGATTGCTGGATAACCTTCTGTACCCATTCCAAACGACATCTCGACATAGGGCTTCGTTGGTCTGCTAACAGCTTCTATCGCAACATTATTGCCCGCAATTTCGCCAGACAAAGAGGCGAACATAAAGAGCCGGTATTCGTTCCAGGTCACCTCGCGAATCGCCATCCAGAAGGGCTCAATCGTCACTTCATGTTCAGGCGATTCGTCTTTCACCTTGTTATTGCCCATCTTCAATTTGCCCGCCGGAATCGGCAGCATTTCGTAAGGCACATCCGTTCCAGGGATTAGAGCCTTGTACGGCTTCATCACCTTGTCTTTGGCGGATGCCTTGACAATCTGGTTGTGTAAATTTCTAGTGAGGGCAAGATCATCAGCCATCACCTTTTGTTCTTCAGGATAAGCGAGACCTTCGGCGACCCATTTCGTGAGTGTCGCCTTATCCTTTGCATTAAGCAGAGGCCCTCCGGGAGGCATATTTGCGAGCGAAGAAACAATCTTGTCCTTCTTGCGGACGAAGAATGCGCGGTCGTGACAGGCCGCGCATTGCTTCTCGATCACAGGCTTGACTTGTGTACCGAAGTCGACAGCAAAAAAGGCGAAGAGCAAAATCATACAAACTTCGTAATGCCGGGCTTGGGCGTGGGCATGTCGGGCAGGCTACCCTTGGCGTCGAAAGGCTCGGGGAAAGTAGAGAGTTTAGAGTTCTGAATCTGCTCCCACGAGATCTGCGCGCCCGTATACGCCGCAGTCCGCCCAAGAATTCCAAGCAGCGTGGACGAGATCATACGATCACCCTTGTTCACCACTTCGCCTTTGCGAATGGCAGCAAAGAGAATGTCGTGCTCATACTGATAGCCATCATTCTTGGTGCCTTCAAATGCCCAAAGCACCTTACCCTTATGGTCTTCCACTAGCGGTAGCGGCCCGCGTCCAATGGTCACTTTGCCCTGTGTTCCGAGGATGTAGTCGGCGTTCTCGTTGTAGATGCCCGGGATCTGGCGATGGGCAATAAAGGCCCGTGCACCGTTCGGGTAGAGGTAATTGCATTCAAAGTGATCGAAAATGTTGCCACCTTCTTGCGGAATCTGGCGTCCGCCTTGGGCCACGCAAGACACTGGCGGGACATCTTTGAAGGCCCATGCCACTTTGTCCACCGAGTGGACGGCCTGTTCGACGTAGCCGTCGCCGCAAGTCCAGATGAAGTTGTACCAGTTCTTGGTCTGCCATTCAACGTCGCTCATCCCTTCCGGGCGAGTGGATGCCGCAGGCATTGGCTTGACCGGGCTGGTGTAGTAGGTCGCGTAGTAGGTGAGGATGTCGCCGATGATCCCTGCATGAACCTGCTCCATCAACTGTGAGATGTGGTTGGCGTATCGCCACATAAAGCCGTCAACGATGCACTTGTTTTTGTCACTGGCGATCTTCACGGATTCAATCACGCTGCGTATACCGGCCGGGTCAACCGCCATCGGCTTCTCCGTAAAGACATGCTTGTTCTTTTCAACTGCGTAGCGAAGCTGCGAGGGGCGGAACCCCGGAGGCGTGCAAAGCAGCACGACGTCGATGTCAGAATCGATCACCTTTTGGTAGGCGTCAAAGCCCAGATACTTGCCGCCATCGGCAACCTTGACCTTGGCCCCATTGATGCGTGCGATCCGCGCCAGCGACCCATTGATCTGATCCGTCGACACATCAGCTATTGCGGTCAGTTCCGCGTAGTCATCGGCCTTCAATGCCTGTGAGGCGGCACCAGTTCCACGGCCACCGGCACCAACAAGGCCGACCTTGATGGCATTCGTAACCGTCTGGGCCTTGATGATGGCGGGGGCAGCGATAACGCTGGCCACCTTAAGAAAATCGCGACGAGGTGTTTCCTGCATGAAACATGAGTTTATCGCAATACTCGGGTGGGCTTTTGGCCTACGGTTTCGCCATCTCGGCGATGCTCTTTGGCTTAGAGATCTTTATGGTTACCAGCGTCGGAATCCCGTTTGTCTATTGTCAGTTTTGAGCGTGAGAAGCTGACGACCATAACCGTCAGAATCATCATGAGCTGCATCACGATGATGCTGGACCGGATGCTGCCAGTCGCAATCATGAAAACGTCAGCGGCAATTATGATCAAGAGTCCAATCAATTTTGACGGTGATCTCATTAGGTGTGCAGAAAGCACATCCCAATTCTGACATGGAGAGTTGCGTCCAGCACTACATCAATGGGCTAAATCCGGCAGCAGCGCTCTAGATCATCGGCTTACTTACTCTCTTTGGCCTTACGCTGCTGCTGAACAAACGAAAGGATGTCGAACCTCTGGATCACGCGATCTGGAAAAAAGCTGTTGACCGACTCCTGCTCGTCATTAAAGACTTGAAAAACTGTAGCTAGCTTGGTTAGCACCATCAGTTCCATATCGCGCTCGGAGGGGCTCAGAATGCGCAGCCCGCCTCCATTACGCTCAAGAGTAGAAAAACAATTCACCAGCATGCCGAGTCCGCTCGAATCAATGTAATCAACTTCTGCCAGATTGACTACTACTTGCGGTTTCGATGCAAGATCTGCTGTCGAATGTTCACGCAACTGCTGGCATGGCTCTCCGGCGACAAGTGAACCTTCAAGATCAAGAATTCGAATACCTTCCCGCTGTCTCTCTTTGATTTGCATGTTCTATTTGATTCCTGGTATCGGCTATTTTTGTTGGAAAGGTGACGCAAAACGTCGTGCCTTGGCCCAAATCACTGCTCACCTGAATATTCCCGCTATG
>JAYSVS010000234.1:0-9450 GCA_043718395.1 Acidobacteriota bacterium | reverse complement strand
CCAAGGCGACGAATCTGACCGGGCAAGAAGCTGCTGCCAGACGCGCGGTGAACTGGTTGATCGGGATGCAGGGCAAGGATGGCGGCTGGGCGGCGTTTGACGTTGACAATAAGTGGGATTTTTTGAGCGATGTGCCGTTTGCCGATCACAACGCGATGCTGGATCCGTCTTGCCCCGATATCACCGGGCGCGTGATTGATGCTCTGGCCCGATACGGGATTGGTGCGAATCATCCAACGATGAGGCGCGGGATTCAGTATCTGATTGATTCGCAGGAAGCGGATGGATCCTGGTACGGGCGTTGGGGAGTGAACTACATCTACGGTACGTTTCTGGCCTTGAAGGGATTGCGGCAGGCAGGTGTGAGTGACCGCGAGGTTTATGTTTTGCGGGCTGGGGAGTGGTTGAGGTCGAACCAAAATGCTGATGGAGGATGGGGCGAATCCTGCCTTAGTTATGACAAGCACACCTATGTCAATGGGCCATCTACGGCTAGCCAGACAGCATGGGCGGTGATGGGTTTGCTGGCAGGCGGGGACCATACAAGCGAGAGCGTGCGCAAGGGTATTGAACATCTGATCGAGACTCAACGCACTGAAGGAAGCTGGGATGAAGAGCTGGCCACCGGTACCGGTTTCCCCAAGGTTTTCTATTTGACTTATCACATGTACCGCAACGCCTTCCCGATGATGGCGCTGGCGATGTATTTGAATCGCGGGAAAGAAACGAAGTGAGTTTGCCGGGCACCGAAGCGTGAAGCGGGCGCTGGTGACGGGAGCCACAGGTTTTGTAGGGTGGCATGTGGCAAAGAAGTTGAGGGAGCGCGGAGTTGAAGTGCGCGCCCTTTCCCGTTCTTCTGTGGTGGCAGAACTGGATGTTGAGACTGTACGCGGGGATCTGCGTGACCGAGGATCAATCGACAAGGCGATGCAGGGGTGCAGCCATGTGTTTCATGTGGCGGCGGATTACCGGTTGTGGGTGGCAGATGAAGCAGAAATGTATGCGTCGAATGTTGAGGGAACCCGCAACGTGATGGAAGCGGCGAAAGCAACTGGTGTGGAGCGTGTGGTTTATTGCTCGACGGTTGGAGCGGTGGGGATGCGTAAGGGAATTGTGGCGGATGAGGATTCCCCAGTTGGTGTCGATGACATGAAGGGGCACTATAAGAGATCGAAGTATCTGGCCGAGCAGGTGGCGCTAGAGGCGGCGAAGGCAGGGGTGCCGGTGGTGGTGGTGAATCCGACGACGCCGGTTGGGGATCATGACTTTAAGCCAACGCCGACGGGCAAAGTAATCGTGGATTTTCTGGCGGGGCGGATTCCTGCTTATATCGATACAGGTTTGAACTATGTGGACGTGGGGGATGTGGCGGAGGGACATTTGCTGGCGGCAGAGAAGGGTAGAGTTGGTGAGCGTTACATTTTGGGAAGCGAGAATTTGACGCTGAAGCAAATGCTAGACCAGTTGGCGGTGGTGAGTGGGCTGACGGCACCGGTGGTGGAGATTCCGTACGCGATTGCCTATGTGGCGGCGTATTGTTCCACGTGGTGGGCGGGCATGACGGGAAAGCATCCAGGAATTGCGCTTGATGGGGTGAGGTACGCGCATATCAAGATGTGGGTGAGCCATGCAAAGGCCGAGCAGGAGCTTGGGTACCATCCTGTGAGTGTGAACGGGGCGCTGGGGCGTGCGGTTGAGTGGTTTAGGAGTCGAGGATGAAAGATGTGTTGGTGATATGCGCGATGGGCCTGGAGGCAAGGGCCATTCCGGCTGGCTACCGGGTAGTGGAGTGCGGGCCGGGCTTTCGTGCGGCACGTGAAGCGCTGGATCGGGCCGTGGCACAGGAACGACCGAGGCTGGTGATTTCGGCGGGGACTTGCGGGGCGCTCGATCCAAGGTTGGCTATCGGAGATGTGCGTGTGGTTACCCGGATTGAATCGCCACTTGGGGTGTTTGAGCCAAAGGCGTTGAAGGGTGTTGGGGCGGTGTTGCAGTCTCAGGACAAGGTGGCGGTGACAGCTCGCGACAAGCGACGGCTGTTTGAAGGCGGGGCAGAGATTGTGGACATGGAGGCGGCGGCGCTTGCCTATGGATGTGAGGCGTATGGGATCGGTTTTGCTTGTATCAAAGCAGTGAGTGATCTGGCGGGGGAGGATTTGCCAATCGATTTTAATCTTTACCGGGACGAGACGGGGCGATTTCAAAAGTCCCGGATCCTATTTGCTGGCATCATGAAGATAGCTGATTTATTGCGGCTGAAGCGACAAGCGACACAGGCCGCGCAACAACTTGGAGAAGCGTTTGACATATCCGTCGCCGGAATTGCCTAACACGATGCGAGCCGCTGTTTACCGGGGCAAGCAGCAGGTGGTGATCGAAGAATTGCCGTTGCCGACGATAGGGCCTGGAGAGATCCTGATCCGGGTTGAGGCGTGTGGAATTTGCCATACGGATCTTAAGAAGATCGAGTATGGGTTGCTTGAGCCGCCCCGGATATTTGGCCATGAGACGGCGGGAATAGTGGCGGCGGTTGGTGAGGGTGTGACGAAGTTTTCGTGTGGCGATGCGGTGATTGCGTTTCACCACATTCCCTGCAAGAAATGTTTTTATTGCGACCGGAAATTATATGCACAATGTGCCGTCTACAAGGTGGTGGGAATCAGTGCAGGATTTGAAGCGGCTGGTGGCGGATACGCGCAGTATGCGCGGGTGATGGCTTGGATTGTAGAGCATGGGGTAGAGAAGATTCCCGCAGGCGTGCCGTTTGCACAAGCTAGTTTTGTGGAGCCCGTCAACACGTGCCTTAAAGGATTGGAGCAGTCTGGGGTGAAGGCTGGGGATCTGGCGATGGTGCTTGGGCAAGGGCCGATCGGATTGATTTTCACGATGCTGCTCAAACATCGCGGGATTGAGACTGTAACAAGCGACACTATGGAGTCGCGACGGGAAGTATCGCGCAGCTTTGGGGCAGTGCAAGCCCTGAATCCATTGACAGAAGACCTGGCAGTGGCGGCGCGGGCTCGTAGCAACGGTCGCGGAGCGGACGTTGTCTTTGTTGCTGCGAATGCTCCGGGGATCGTGGAGCAGGCGATCCGGGCAACGCGGCCGGGTGCGAGAATTATATTGTTTGCACAAACTTCTGACAATGAACGAATCGAGATCTCTGGTGCTGACATCTGTAAGGATGAACGCGTGGTGATGGGAGCATATTCGGCCGATGTTGATTTGCAGTCAGAATCAGCTAGGCTAGTATTCTCTGGAGAAATTCCAGTTGCCAGGCTGGTCACGCATCAGTTCCCTTTGGCCGAGATTATGACCGGGGTGAAATTGGCCACCCATCCAGATGAAAAATCGCTCAAAATAGTAATACTGCCGCAACAAGTTTAGAGAACGGGAAATTAAGACAAAAGATCTGTGAAGCCGGAAATGCTCGCTGCCGTCCTGTACGGTAAAGAACACGTGGAAATCAAAAAAGTTGCCGTCCCGGAATTGGGAGAAGGCGACGTTTTGGTACGAGTTCGTGCGGCATTGACGTGTGGCACGGATGTGAAGGTATTCAGGCGCGGGTACCACGCGAGGATGATTGTTCCTCCAGCTTTGTTTGGTCATGAATTGGCTGGGGATATTGTGGGTGTGGGATCTGGAGTAAGGTCTTTCAAGACAGGTCAGCGGGTTGTAGCGGCAAACTCTGCTCCTTGTGGAGAATGTTTTTATTGCAAGCGCAACAACGAAAACCTTTGCGAGAATTTGCTATTCAATAACGGGGCTTATGCGGAGTTCATCCGGATTCCGTCGCGGATCGTCGAGCGGAATATGTACGAAATTCCAGAACAGGTGGCCTATCAGGATGCGGCGCTGGTGGAGCCTCTTGCCTGTGTGATTCGAGGTATCGACGAGACGAAAGTCCGGGCCGGCGATACGGTGGTTGTAATTGGAGTGGGGCCGATCGGGTTGATGTTTGTCCGCCTGTTGAGTTTGCGCGGATGTAAGGTAATTGCAATTGGGCGTCGCCGCCCACAATTGGACCGTGCGTTGAAACTGGGTGCGCAAGTGGTGCTTTCGATTCTTGAAGAGAAAGACATCGTAAGAGCCGTGCGCCGTGAGACGGACGGGTATGGTGCCGATGTGGTGATGGAAGCCGTTGGAACTACGGAGACGTGGCAGCAAGCAGTGTTGATGTTACGGCGTGGCGGGGTAGCGAACTTCTTTGGGGGATGCCCGGCCGATACCGTCGTAAAGCTGGATACGCAGTTGATGCACTACTCAGAAATCACATGCACGGCCAGCTTTCACCACACTCCAGCGCATGTAAGGAAGGCTTTGGAAGCAGTGGTTGCCGGTTACATCACGGCGTATGATTTTGTGACTGGGGAAGAGCCGCTGAGCAACCTGAACGAAGTCCTTACGCACCAGCTTCACAAGAATGGCGCCATCAAAACAGCCATCATTCCTTGAGCCGGCGGCTTTCGTTCGCCATGCCGCCTCAATGGAGCGCCGCTGGGGAGTTGATGAGTCGCTTGCATACACTCGATGGCTGTCCACACATCATTATGAAAATTTTCATATAGTGAGTGTGCTCTTGCCCAAAGATTTGCACCAGGATTTCTACAATGTTTATGCATTCTGCCGCTGGGCGGATGATTTGGGTGATGAGATTGGGGATACGACGGAGTCTTTAAGGTTGCTGGGTTGGTGGCGGGATTTGTTGTTGGGCGACGGCGGGGGGCATCCGGTTTTTGTGGCGTTGCGGCCTACCATAGTGGCGCGGCGGCTGCCGATGATTTGTTTCGACAATCTGATCCGGGCTTTTGAACACGATCAGGTGGTGACACGGTATAAAAACTGGGATGAGGTTTTCGCCTATTGTGTGAACTCGGCCAATCCGGTGGGGCGGCTGGTGTTGGGGCTGTGCGGGTACCACGATGAAGAGCGGGCGGTGTTGAGCGACTATACTTGCACGGGGTTGCAACTCGCGAATTTCTGGCAGGATGTGCGGGTAGATGCGGGAAAAGACCGGATCTATGTGCCTCTCGATTTGTTGACTCTTCATGGGGTGCAGGAAAGCGATGTGTTGGGGTTGAGGCAAAGTGCGGGGTTTGAGGCGGCGTTGCGGGAGGCTGTGGGGGTGGCTCGCGAGTTCTTCGTAAAAGGATTGCCATTGATTCCTACGCTTGATGCCCGGCTGGCTCTCGACATCGAGTTGTTTTCGCGCGGTGGAATGGCAATCCTCGACAAGGTTGAAGCTGGCGGGTTTAAGGTGCTCGATGCGCGGCCGAAGATTGAGAAAGGCGAGCGGGTTTGGTTGCTTCTGAAAACGATTTTGAGCTGGAGCAAGAAACGGATCGTTGGGTAGGGTGGGGAGAGCCTGAGCTCGGACCAAGAAAGAGGTGGGAGTGTCGTAGCGCTTGTTGGGCGCTTGTTGCTATAAATAGCGGAAGTTCCTAAGATATAGTATGCATGCGGGCCTCATTCTACCGTTCGTGTTACTCATGCCCGGTAGCCGGTGTGAGGCGAGTTCGATTTTTGAACTTACCGGGAAGACTTCGGGCGTACTAAACAAGACTTACGCGTTCAATGTCATTCCATTCGAGATCAAACCGATGGAACTTTCCCCTGAAGCCCTCAATCGCCAAAAGCTGCGGCTTGGTTATCGAAACGGCATTCAACTCGCCATGGCGATTGACTCTGAGGCATTGGTGCCAATCCAGTGCGGGGTGGGAGATGTCAAGGTTGCGGGAGTGCAGGTTGCGAAGATTGATACGAGCCAGATTTATTGCGTCTGGTTGCCGAATGGAGATCTTGTGGCTGGACGAGCGTCGAGAGTCGAGGGGCTTTATCCAGTTGTTTTGATCGAAGTAGACGAGTTGTTTCTTCGCAGGCGCCCGGGTGACCGGACCATTGGCAAGTAGGCGAATTCGAGCGATACTTACTGAAGAAAGATTACCTGTGATTTCAGTGGACGAATCGTACGATTACTGCGTGGGCGTGGCGAGGGCACGTGCAAAGAATTTCTACTATTCGTTTTTGGTGTTGCCCAAGCAGAAGCGGCTGGCGATGTGTGCGGTTTATGCGTTTATGCGCGTGTGTGATGACTTGAGTGATGAGGCTGGGGCTACGCGGGCGGCACTGGATGGGTGGAGGGAGCAGCTCGATCTTGCCCTTGATGGCGGCGAAGTTGAGAATCCGATTTGGCCTGGGTTTGTTGATGCCGTTTTGCGGTACCGGATTCCTCGCGCTTACCTTTACGACATGATCGAAGGGGTGACTAGCGACTTGAGCTTTTCGCAGCCGCAGTCATTTCAGGACCTTTACCAATACTGTTACCGGGTGGCTGGAGTGGTTGGCTTGACCATCACACATATCTTTGGATTTCAGAGTGCGAAGGCTCTTGAGATGGCCGAAAAATGCGGGATTGCGTTTCAGCTTACGAACATCCTGCGGGATGTGGGTGAGGACGCGGGGCTGGGGCGGAGTTATCTCCCTGTAGAATTGATGCGGCAGTATGGAGTTGCTGACGAAGACCTCAAGAAAGGGCATGTGTCGCCCCGTTTGCATGCCTTGCTTGAAGATTTGGGTAAGCGGGCACAAGAGTATTACCGGTTTTCGAGGCCGATGATCGAGATGGTGGACCGGGATTCGCGGTCGAGCCTGTGGGCGCTGATCGAGATCTATTCGCGATTGTACGGACGGATCGAAGCTTCCGGCTTTGAGGTGTTGCGGGCAAGACACCGATTGCCTACCTGGGAGAAGCTGTCCATTGTTGCGCTGGCAGCGGTGAAGTAGCTAGTCCTCGAGTCTGGGGCTCGAAAAAGTCTTGGTGATGTGATCGTGCCAAGTCAGTTTCTCTTCATCGAAGAGGCACCAGAGGAGGCCAACGCCAAGCGAGGCGAAGCTGACAATGGAGACCAGGACGCGGAGTAGGCGTTCTTCGCGATTGGGGCGGTTACCATCGAAGTTGATCAGGCGGAGCTGTACGGCGGCCATGCCGGGGCTGTCACCACCGCTTAGGGCCCAGAGAACCTTGTAGAGGAGGGTAACGCAGGTTGTGACGACGGCGTAGGTACTGAGGTCAAGCCTGGCGAGGCCAAACTGGACGCCGCCAAAGTAGTAGATGGTGACGAGGAGGCCAACGCCGATTGCGATCATCGCCATGTCGTAGGCGACGGCCATCGCTCGATGCGCCGGGATTGCAACAGAAGCATCGAGATAAAGAGCACGCTCTACCGTGCTGGTTTCGAGGTGTTCATTGGGGAAAGCGAGTTCCTTCTGGATCTCTTCGGAAGTATCAGAACTTAGCGACTGCTGGCGCTGCTTTCCGCGAGCCTTGGCGTTGCGTTCCTGGGTGGACCGTGCGGTTCTGGCGGAATCGGGCGAGAGGGAATCGAAAGGAATGACGCGCTTGGGTTCCTGGACAGGGAAGAGGCGAGTCTGAAATGGCTGACGAGAGCGGACGTCTTCGGTGACGAGGCGTTCTTCGAGTGTGTCGAGACGGTGGGCGACATTGCCGTAGGTGTCAGGAACGAGCACAGGCCCGGACAAGCGACGTCCGCAGAGATGACAGCGGAGATCCTCCGCAGAGTTGTCGCTGCTGCAATAGCCACACCTAATCGCCAATGCTACACCCTTTCTAAGACGGGCAATTCTGTACCTTTGATGATAGCTGTGTTGTGCCGCTTCAGCCCCGCTTGTTAAGCTGAGCCTTGAGCCGTACGGACATATCCCGAAAGAAGTACTCTTATTTGCTTAACACGATTCAAACGATTTGTCATTCAATTTCATCATTTCATTGGCTTTCGCTGTTTCTTTGCATCCCCCTTTTGGCCCAATATAGGCCTCCTGTGATGGGTGGCCCACAATCGCCAAATGCGGCGGTGAGCGGAGCGGTTGCGAACCCGAATATCAAACTCCCTTTTGTGCGGCCGGATGCACCTCCACGGGACAAGGTGAATGTGAAGGCATTGGGGTCTCAGACGGTGGAAGGGGACTGGGTGAAGTTGAGGGTTGGGGCGGTGGTTGATATTTATGAGTCGACGCTTGAGGCCGACGAGATCGACTACAACCTGGAGACAGGGGAAGCGCATGCGCGCGGGCATGTGCATTACAAGAATTACGAAGAGGGTGAGGAAATCTTTTGCACGAAGGCGGATTACAACACGAAGGATTCGACGGGGAGGTTTTATGAGATTCGAGGGAGCTTTGCGGCGCGGATCGATGCAAGGCCGGGGATTCTAACTTCTTCGAATCCGTTTCAGTTTCAGGGTGAGTGGGCTGAGCGGTTGCAGAACAAATATGTGTTGTACAAGGGGACGATCACGAGTTGTTCTTATCCACGTCCGTGGTGGACGCTGCGGGCGCCCAAGTTTGACATTGTGCCGAACCAGCGGGCGATTACACAGCGGGCGATGTTCCGGGTGAGAGGTGTGCCGCTTTTTTACTTTCCCTACTTTTACAAGTCGCTCGAGAAGCAGCCGCGCCGCAGTGGATTTCTGACGCCAAGTTTTGGAAACTCTTCGCGGTTTGGGCAGATGATCGGGTTTGGGTATTACTGGGCGATCAACCGGTCCTACGACTTGACTTACCGGCCGCAGTACTTTACGGCTCGCGGGCTTTCTCACAATGTAGAGTTTCGTGGGAAGCCGCGTAAAGGATCGGATTTTGATTTCTCGTTGTTTGGCGTAGACGATAAGGGACTGTTGCTGGAGGATGGGCGACGCATCAAGCAGGGTGGTTATAGTTTGAGATTTGACGGCAAGTCGGAATTGGGCAAGGGATGGAGGGCTCAGGGGACGATGAATTATCTGTCGGCGTTTATCTTCCGGCAGGCGTTTACGCAGAGCTTCAACGAGGCTATTTTTTCAGAGGTGAACTCTGTTGGGTTTGTTGAGAAGCAGTGGCGCGGCAATAATGTTCAGGTGGTGTTTGCGCGCAGTCAGAATTTTCAGACGACAGAGCCGGGGGATTCGATCACAGTGAGGAAGTTGCCGCAACTGGAGTACACGCGGCGGGATACGCAGATTTGGAAGAAGATCCCTGTCTGGGTGTCGATGGAGTCGACGGCAGGATTGGTGAGACGGAATCAGCCGTTGTTCCAGACGCGGCAATATGTGGAGCGGGCGGATTTTGCTCCTCGTATTTCGACGGCATTCCGGTATGCGGGTTTTAGTCTGGTGCCGAGTTTTGGATTGCGGGAATCGTATTGGGGGAGTTCGAAAGTGGATGGAAGGGTTTCTGGCGAGAATGCCCGCCGTAGTGCGCGGGATCTGAGTGTCGAACTTATAGTGCCATCTTTTGCGAAGGTGTTTGAGAAGTCACCGAAGTGGTTGGGCGGGGGCAAGATGAAGCACGTGGTTGAGCCGAGGGCTTCTTTTCGCTATGTGAACGGTATCGGTGATTTTTCGCGGATCATTCGTTTCGACGATACCGAGTTGATGACCAATACGAAGGAGCTGG
>JAYSVS010000233.1:0-9520 GCA_043718395.1 Acidobacteriota bacterium | reverse complement strand
CTGCCAACATAAACACGCGATTCCCGTCAGCCCGACAGAGGTGAACTGCCAACTTGAACTCAACTTTTATTCCCCGTTCCGCCGACGAGAACTTTATCATTCACCGAAATCTTTGAGCTAAATCTCTTTTTGTTCTAACAACAATCCTGTCTTCCCACAACCAGCCTCTAGCTCTGCTTGCTAAATTCAGTCTGGAGAAATCCTATGACGAAATTTACTCCCGTATGAAAAAACACGTGAAGCCGTCGCCTGTGAGTGCTGATCCTATCTGTGGCAAAAATAGCCGAACGAACCCAAATTCCCAACAACACTCGATCCAGTGTCTCCTCCGGCGCTATCGTCTTACGGAATCAGCGCGGGCGTTTCGAAGAGGTCCTGACGAAAGAGAATGCGCACGAGGCCATTGACGTTGGGCACTTCGCGACGGCCACTCGCAAGGAACTCGCTGGCCTGAGACAGTGTTGCCAGGGCGATTAAGAGGCTGGGCTGGTCAAGCTGGCCAAAAGCGGCCATATACGCATGTGGGTTCTCAGGCAGCGCCGGAACAACTTGCCGGGCAAGGTCATGACGATAGACGGAGACAAGGTCATACTCAAATGCAGCGCGGATGAGTTGCCCATTCGCATTATTCGGGACGCTCTGATCACCCTTGGCATATTGAAATAGAACTCGCTTGATGGGGTTGCCGTAAAGCGTCGCTTGCTTGAGAAAAGGTGCGAAGGAAGCAGGTGCGCCGGTCGTTTCGGCAGCGGACAGGCGGTCCAGCAATTCCAGGTATTGGCCTTGCGTTGTCGTGATTCGTTGGGCAGGCGCGTAGCGCGCAATCAGGGGGTCATTAGGCTTGCCTATGAACTGCTCAAGGAATGGCTTAAGCAAAGTGCTCGTGCGGGCTGACTCAATTGCGCTGCCTCCACCAACATTCAAAACCGCTGCATCAATGCCGGGCTCGATTGCCATCAAGATGGTGCCGTACATCGCGCCCAAAGACTGACCAAGATATTGGATGCTGTTGGGGTTGAGGTCAGGCCGAAAGTCCCCGTCGAGATCGATGTTCTCCTGTATCTCGCGAACAAGCTTCTGGTAGTCGAGCGCCGTCTCACGCAGACAAGTCGAGATGAAGTCGGTCAGGATGCAGCCTTCCGCAGGGTCGATACGCCCATCGCTATTGATGTCCCGGCCCCGCCCATTGGTAGGAGCATCGACGATTGTTCCGTCAGTCTTTTGGAATCGCATGATGGATGCATCGCCATAACCGTGGCCCAATGCATTGATCGACATCACCACCGAGTTGGCGATGAAGGCTGAGGCAAAGAGGGTGGGCCCGGAGAATCGGTTGTCAAAGAGCCCGTGGCCAATCAACTTGACGGGCCAACCTGCTGCTGGCTTGGGCCCGTTCGGAAGCCAAGCGTGTACAGCCACGCGATCACCTCTCGAAGATTCGTAGTTCAGAAAGACTAGCCGGCGCAGCCCGAGTTGCGCCAGAAAAGAAACGTCGACTGGGAAGCCGGTATCAGTCAGCGGCTTGCCCGAATCTGCTGCCGTCTGACTGAGGATCTGAATCGACTTGATCTCAGAGAGGTCAATAGCAGTAGAGCGCCGGATCGAGCCCGCCGGGCCAAGGCGGCGGGCAAGGATGGTTTGAGTGACGTTGCGGGTATGGAAGCGGGCGGCTTCCAGCGTGTTGTAGACGATGATGTAGTCGCGGTCATGATCGAGGGGCTCATCGGGCTTGGCGTAGGCGGTGTTGGTTGATGGATCCCAGGCAAGGTTGTTGATGGGCATCCGGTAGCCATCAGGATATGTAGTAAAGCCGTCCCGCTGACGCGTAGCCCCCCAAACAATGAAGACGGAATTGCGCAAGGAGTCTGGATTGAGAGGAGCATCAAACCGCAGTTTGATGAGTGGCTCAAGCGCGAATCCATCTGCATCCCCGGCGGGGGAAACGGAAACGAGCGACTGAGCGGCCAATGAGATTGCAGCAAGAAGGAATAAAGCTAAGGCCATAATTTATAATGGATCAGAATGAGTGAGCCGAAGATTTCTTTACCCGATGCCTGGGATGCGGGAAACAGCAATGGGATTGGGGCAATCGTAAGATCGACGGTTGACAAAGGTGTCATTGAAGGCGTGAAGATCGAGCCTTTCCCGATCTTTCCAGATGACCGTGGATACTTTCTCGAGGTGGCACGGATTGGCCAGGGATCAGTCTCAAGCTTTGATGCTGCCACGACACAGGTATCTGCCGCACTGAGTTATCCCGGAACGGTCAAGGCCTTTCATTTCCATCGCTATCAGACTGACTTCTGGGTTCCGGTGATGGGTGTGTTTCAAGTGGGTCTAGTCGATTTACGCGAAGACTCGCCCACCTTCAAGCAGAAGAACACGATTTATTGCGGAGTGCTAAAGCCATTACAGATCATCATTCCTCCTGGGGTCGGGCATGGGTACAAGGTAGTTAGCCCTGACAATGGCATGCTCGTTTATGTAACGAACCAGCAGTACAATCCGGCTGACGAAGGACGAATCGCCTATGATCATCCTCTGATTGCTTACGATTGGGAAACACAGCACAAATGAAGATTTTGGTAACAGGCGGAGCCGGCTTTATCGGCTCTGCATTCGTCCGGCTGACAGCGCCCGACTATTCGATTGTCATCCTCGACAAGCTGACCTATGCGGGCAATCTGGACAACCTAAAGTCGCTTGAGGGGAATGCCCACTACAGTTTCGTCAAGGCAGACATCTGTGACGCGACCGCAGTTGAGGCCGTCTTCTCGGAGCACAAGCCAGAAGCGGTAGTTCACTTTGCGGCCGAGAGTCATGTGGACCGCAGCATCCTCTCCCCGGAGCCGGTAGTCGCCACCAACTTCATGGGCAGCTTTCAAATGCTTGAGGCCGCAAAGAGGCATGGCGTCGCTCGGTATGTGCATGTGTCGACAGACGAGGTCTATGGGAGCATCGCCGCGCCTCATGACGCGGATGAGACCTGGCCGCTGATCGCATCAAGCCCCTACTCGTCCTCGAAGGCGGCCAGCGATCTCCTGGCACTGAGCTACTACAAGACCTACAAGATGCCAGTAGTTGTGACGCGAGCATCGAACAACTATGGACCTTATCAATTCCCTGAGAAGCTGATTCCGCTAATGATCTCAAACGCTCTCGAAAACCAGCCGTTGCCCATTTACGGGGACGGACAACAGGTACGGGACTGGCTCTATGTAGACGATCATTGCCGGGCGATCCTCGCCGTACTTGGCAAGGGCCGCGAAGGCGAAGTCTACAACGTTGGCGGCAGCAAGGCGTTAGCCAACCTCGATGTCGTGCAGCGAATCCTGGCGATTACAGGCAAGCCCGAGTCGCTCATGGTTACCGTCAAAGACCGTCCCGGTCATGATCGCCGATACGCGATCACTAGCGAAAAAATCGAAAAAGAAACGGGCTGGAAAGCCAGGATGGATTTTGAGGTTGGCCTCAAAGCTACGGTCGATTGGTATGTCCAAAATAGGGACTGGGTGAGCCGCGTCAAGAGCGGAGCATACCGCGAGTATTACGAGAAGAACTACGGGATCCGCTAGTTAGGGTCTGTCACGAAATAAGTGAAACACTTTAACTCATAAATGCTTTATACTTGGCCTAGTGGCTGAGGCTGAAAATATCCGCACGCGATTTGAGAAGCTGGCTCCGTTTCTGGACGAGCGTATGAGGCGGCTTGTGGCGGCGAGTGAGAGTTTGACTGCCGGGTTTGGGGGAAGTTCGGAAGTTTCGCGTCAGACCGGCGTGTCGCGGCGGGCGATTATTCAGGGAATCAAGGAACTCGACGAGAAGCCAGAGCTACAGGCAGGCCGAGTGCGCCGGGCGGGCGGGGGCCGGAAGAAGACCGTCGATACAGACGCAACCTTGAAGACCGATCTGGAGCGTTTGTTGGAACCGGTCACTCGGGGCGATCCAGAGTCGAGGTTGCGTTGGACTTCCAAGAGCGTGCGCAAGCTGGCGGAAGAACTCAACCGCATGGGCCACCGCACCAGTCATCGAATGGTGGCTGAGCTGTTGCATGAACTGGGCTACAGTCTGCAGGCCAACCGCAAGACGCTGGAAGGATCCAGTCATGCTGACCGCGACCAGCAGTTCCACCACATCAACGAGCAGGTGAATCAAATGCTAGGCGAGCACCAGCCGGTGATTTCCGTCGACACCAAAAAGAAGGAATTAGTTGGCGATTTCAAGAATAGCGGCAAGGAACTGCGGCCCAAAGGCGATCCGGAGAAGGTACGAGTGCATGATTTCGTGATCCCGGAACTGGGCCGCGCCGCGCCCTACGGAGTTTACGATATCGCCAGCAATACGGGTTGGGTCAGTGTTGGTGTGGATCACGATACGTCGGCTTTTGCCGTCGAAACTATTCGCCGCTGGTGGTACAGCATGGGACAACCTGCTTACCCGAAAGCCAAGCAACTGCTCATTACCGCCGACTCCGGGGGCAGCAATGGATCCCGAGTACGGCTCTGGAAAGTGGAACTCCAACGGCTAGCCGATGAGACCGGCCTGAAACTTCGGGTTTGCCATCTTCCGCCCGGAACGAGCAAGTGGAACAAGATTGAACACCGCCTCTTCGCTTTCATCAGCCAGAACTGGAGAGGCAAGCCGTTGATCACTCACCAAGTCATCGTCGATCTGATCGCCGCCACCAGCACCAAAGCCGGACTGAAAGTTCAGGCACAGATTGACACGAATCTTTATCCCGCCGGCCTTAAAATCTCAGACCAGCAAGTTGCGGAACTCCACCTCGAACGCGATCCATTCCATGGCGATTGGAACTACGCAATCTCGCCGCGTCCTTCCCCAAAGTGATCCAGTTGTTTCGTGACAGACCCTTAGCGGATTTCCATGATGTCTTTTTCTTTGGCCTTCGCCGCTTCGTCGAGCTTCTTGATGTAAGCGTCGATCATCTTCTGGATCTCTTCCAGGGAGCGCTTTTCTTCGTCCTCGCTGATAGCCTTGTCCTTCATCAACTTCTTGACGTGGTCGTTGGCGTCACGACGGACGTTGCGGAGGGCGACGCGGTGGTCTTCGGCCATGCTGTGCAGCTTCTTGGCCAACTCTTTGCGGCGTTCTTCGTTGAGCTGTGGAATGGGGATACGAATCATCTTGCCGTCATTGCCAGGGTTGAGGCCGAGTTCCGCAGAACGGATCGCCTTCTCGATGGCGGCGATTACTGAAGTATCCCAAGGGGTAATCGTCAAGAGGCCCGCTTCAGGCACACTGATGTTACCGACCTGGTTTACCGGGGTGGGCGTGCCGTAAAAGTCGACGCGCACGTTGTCGAGCATGGAGGCATTGGCGCGGCCGGTACGGACCGTAGTCATCGAATGGGCGAGGTCTGCGATGACCTTATCCATGCGAGTCCTGGCATTAGTTTCTACTTGTTTGGTGGTGGTAAATGTTTCGCTCATTTTGGCTCGTGTATCAAGGTTCCAATTGGCTCTCCAAGAGCCATTCGCATTATATTGCCACGGACGTTGGAATTGAAGACTGAGATGGGCAAGCTGTTGTCGCGGCACATGGCTACTGCACTCGCGTCGAGGATCCGCAGTCCTTTGGCTAGAACTTCAGTATAAGAGATGGTTGAGTATCTGACGGCATCGTCATGCTTCATCGGATCCTTGTCATAGACGCCGTCGACCTTGGTAGCTTTGGCGAGGATTTGAGCATGGATCTCAAGAGCGCGGAGGGCAGCTCCAGAATCAGTTGAGAAAAAGGGGTTGGAGGTGCCAGCGGCAAAGAGGACGATGCGGCCTTTTTCGAGGTGGCGCATGGCGCGGCGGCGGATGTAGGGTTCAGCGACAGCCGCCATCTGGATAGCGGTCATCAGGCGGGTAGGAGAACCAGCACGCTCAAGAGCATCCTGGAGTGCCAGACCGTTGATGACGGTGGCAAGCATACCCATGTGGTCTGCGCTGACGCGATCCATGGATTTGGCGGCGGCGTTGACACCCCGAAAGATGTTTCCGCCGCCGACCACGAGACCAATTTCAATGCCCGCTTTGTGCACTTCCGAGATTTCTGCGGCAAATGCATTTACACGGTCATTGTCAATGCCAAAGCCTTGCGGGCCGGCCATGACTTCGCCCGAGAGCTTTAAGACGATGCGCCGGTAGCTTGGCATACCTGTTATTCCGCTGCCGGTTCTTCGCTCGACTGCGTCTCGCCGACCTTGAACCGGACGAACTGGGCGACTTCGATTGTGCCTCCGGTGGCCTTGCTCTTCTGTGCGATGAGCTCGGTTACGGTGACGCCGTTGTCTTTGATGAAGGGCTGCTCAATGAGGCAGACTTCTTCGTAGAACTTGGAGAGGCGGCCTTCGACGATCTTGTCGAGAATCTTCTCGGGCTTGCCTTCATTCTTGGCGCGGTCGCGGGCGATATCGGCTTCCTTGGCGAGGTGAGCCGCATCCACCTGATCCCGACGGATGTACTTTGGGTCGGCGGCAGCGATCTGCATGGCGAGATCCTTACCCAGAGCAACGAGCTCTTCGCTTGAGCCGGCCGAACTGGTAAGCGCGACGGCGACAGCAAGCTGGCTGCCGGGGTGGATGTAGCTGGAGATGGCACCGGTTGCGACCGCGATGCGCTCAAAGCGAGGGAGAACGATATTTTCGCCGAGCTTGGCAATCTTGCTCTTGACGAGATCGCTGACAGTCTGGCTTGGGTCTTTTGAGAATGCCTCGGCCATGATTGCGTCAACGGTAGATGCCGAGGAACCTGCCACATGAGAGGCGAGGTCTGCGGCAAAGGCCTGGAAGTCATCGGTGCGAGCGACGAAGTCTGATTCGCAGTTGACTTCGACGACAACGGCAGAGAGGCCGTTTGAGGCGATGTCGATGACAACCAGACCCTGCTTGGCAGAGCGAGTGGACTTCTTGGCTGCCGCAGCAGCGCCACGCTTACGCAGCACTACTTCCGCATCGTCAAGATTTGCGTTTGCTTCAACAAGCGCGTTGCGGCATTCCATCATGCCCGCACCCGTGCGCTCACGCAGAGTTTTTACTAACTGTGCAGTTACTTCTGCCATATAGTTACACTTATCCCTTTCGTGGTTCAGTTATAGAACTGTTAGTCGTTTGAGCCTATTCAGCCTTGGCGACCGGGGCTTCTGCGGCAGGAGCTTCCTCTACTTCAGGAGCCTTCTTGGGCAGAGACATTGAGGGCAGATCCAGATCGTTGATGATCAAAGTTTCGCTCATCAGTTCTTCTGAATACTTAGGATCGACGTACTGCGCATAGCTGCTCATGTCGATCGACGAAGAGGCCTCTTCATCGGCGTTGTCCTGCACGACAGCTGTGAAATCGTGTTCGGTAGCTAGAGCGCGGCCTTCGATCACGGCATCAGCTATCTTCGAGGTGAAGAGCTTGATGGCGCGGAGAGCGTCGTCGTTGCCTGGGATCACGTAATCTACTTCGTCAGGATCGCAATTGGTATCGACGACACCAACGACGGGGATGCCGAGGCGCTTGGCTTCCTTGACGGCGATAGACTCCTTGGATGAGTCGACAACAAAGATCAAGTCCGGGAGACCGGGCATGTCCTTGATACCAGCGAGGTTCTGCGACAAGTGCTTACGCTCGCGCTCGAGCCGGGAAATTTCCTTTTTCGAGCGGCTACCCCAAGTGCCTTCCGTCGACATGGTTTCGAGTTCGCGCAAGCGCTTGATCGAACCTTTGACGGTAAGGAAGTTGGTGAGGAGGCCACCGAGCCAGCGGTTATTGATGTAGTACATCCCGCAGCGGGTTGCTTCTTCAGCAATCGCTTCCTGAGCCTGGCGTTTGGTACCGACGAACATGACGTTCTTGCCTTGAGCGGCCATTTCGCCGACAAAGCGCATGGCGTCCTTGAAGAGCTTGAGCGTCTTCTGTAAGTCGATGATGTAAATACCGTTGCGTTCGCCAAAGATATACTCTTTCATCTTTGGATTCCAGCGTTTCGTCTGGTGCCCGAAGTGAACGCCTGCTTCGAGCAGTTCTTTCATGGAAATCGAGGGCATGACAAGTCCTTTGCTCTGTAATTAAACAGCAATGATGCAATCTTGAATGGGTTCAGAAAACCAGAGCGAATTAACGCTTGGAGAACTGGAAGCGCTTGCGGGCACCTTTTTGTCCGTACTTTTTACGCTCATGTTCGCGAGGATCACGAGTGAGCATACCAAGCTCTTTTAGCTTGGGACGGAGTTCGAGGTCGAATTCTAGCAACGCGCGCGCCACACCTAGCCGGCAGGCCTCAGCTTGACCCGTAAAGCCACCGCCGTCGGCAAGGATGAGAGCATCAAACTTGTCGGCCGTCTCGGTGGCAAGCAAGGGTTGCCGCACCGTGGCACGGGCGGTTTCCGTATGGAAGTATTGCTCGAGGGCGCGGTGGTTGACGGTAATGTCGCCCTTACCAGGACGCAAAAACACGCGAGCGGTTGAGCGCTTGCGGCGTCCGGTTCCTATAAATTGAGTTAAAGCAGCCACTGAATACCTTTCTTAGTCCTTATGACGCGACGGCAGCCATTGCTTCAGGCTTTTGAGCCTGATGCGGATGACGGTCCGTAGCATACACTTTCAGTTTCTTGCCCATATGTTTGCCGAGGGTGTTTTTGGGCAACATGCCCTTCACAGCCAGCTCGATCATGCGGGTTGGTTTGGTGTCTTGCATCTGCTTTGCGCCGGTTGCCTTCAAGCCACCTGGATAACCAGTGTGGTAGTAGTAAACCTTCTGCTCGGTTTTATTGCCGGTGAGGCGCACTTTTGCAGCATTAATGACGATCACATGATCGCCTTGATCCAGATAAGGCGTATAGGTCGGTTTGTGTTTACCCATCAGGATGCGAGCGGCTTTGGTAGCCAGGCGGCCAAGGGTGGCGCCTTCCGCATCGATGATGTGCCATTTACGACTGACGTCTTTTCCGGAGGGTACGTAAGTTTTCATACGTGTCGGGTCTCCCTCAAAAAAAGTCAACTTCACTAGTTTAGCGCTAAATTTTAGCCTGTGTCAAAGCTGTAGCAGATTCAGCTCATATGCCCCTTTTAAGTTATTGATTCCACAATCATTCTTGGAAACGAGCGTTGTTTGGAGAAAACGGCGGATCGAGGCGGCCGGTGTTGCCAGTGGATTTAGAGGTGAGCTTTGCCTTGAGCGCCTCGTAATGGCTTCGTTTGTGCGGATTGTTTTCGAAGATGGTGTTGGAGTTGGATCCAGTGGAGTTTTCTTTCGTAGTTGGAAATTGAAATGCGAGGGCAAATGCGGCCCTCCGGCATAGAAGCTACCAGTCGAGGTATCGAAAACGAATGATGCTTTGGGGAACTGATTGATTCCGGGGAGAATATTGTCAAAATATTTCTGTAAATGATAAAGTTCGCATCGGCCGGACGGGCCTCCGGTGTTCGGGTTTCCGGCGATTTTGTTACCCGTCCGGCTGATGGGAACGTGCGTTGAGCTAAGCCGCTATCAGGTCTTGGGGGCTATGGGGATTGGAACTGCGATTGGG
>JAYSVS010000232.1:0-9568 GCA_043718395.1 Acidobacteriota bacterium | reverse complement strand
CTGGGTGGAACGCAATGCCGGCCATGCGAAAGTGCGAGAGTGGCTGGATAGCTATCTGACGCGGCACGAAATGCAGTTGTCGGCCATCACCGTCTTGGGTCGCTTATGGGGAGGCTGCCAGCCTGACCGGTCCCAACCGCTTCCACGCATATGCCTCAATTTTTTAGGCCCTGCAACAGGCAGCCTATCCAACACTTTTGGATTATCCCTGCTAACCAATTTCGCCAGCAATCATCGAACCGCCTTTATATCAATTATTTACTTCAAAACCCAAGCCCGATCCGAATGGCAAAACTTTCTAACTTTGCGCGGAGGGACATGTACACCCGCACCGATCGCTAAATGCCCCTCTTGGCAAGACAAAGCTCTCCACACACGCAGACAGGCTTCTCATCCAGTGGAACAATCTGCACTTCCTCGCTACGCAGTACCCACCACAAACTTAACTGCTCAAGGCAGTCGAGCCAAGCTTGACCTCCACGCCTGCCACCACCCAAAAAGTCCAGCCTTGAATCAAAGCTCGCTGCAGTAAAGCGATCAGCGCCCGAGCATCGAGCCCCTATCCGCGTCGCGGAGCGAGCGCTCGCGCTGCCCATTTGTGCTCCTCAACCGATAGTGCATCATACTTTTCAATAATATTCTGGAACAGTCCCAAGAGAAATTCACCCCTAGCCGCCTCTCCAAGCCCTCGGGCCACTTGACCCGAAACCGAATCGGCCCGCCCAGCAACGCTTTTCCGCCTCTTTCCTAAACTGGCGATTTAGGCCAGCGCATAGCCATCCTCGCCTTGGTCATTCCGGAATCATACCGACAGCGAGATCTCTTCGCCAAGCTGGAAAATCGCTAATCCGAGCGAAGCATCTTCACCGGATCGGATTACTCCAACGAAGCCCAGCAAATCGACCAAAGTCCGCATCACTAGAAGCCAACTCGGCCTGATATTCCATTGCAATTGCAGCAAGATGGGCATCTGTAGTCAAATTCCCAGCCACCCCAACCGACTCGATAAGGTCGAATAAGTGACTAGCATGATTTTCCCCAGGAGTCACAATGCGAACAGAAGGCACCGCCAACCAGGACTTCACCCTGCCGATAGCCTCCTGCGGCGTCATAGGGTTCATAACGAGCCGCGGATGAGTAGACAGCCGGAGAAAGCCCAATATCGTGATCCAAGCCAAGCCAACCGGACGCTTGGAGTTCAGCAAATCCTCCCACCACCGCAACGCAGCCGCGTGGCGTGTTGAGAGCGGGTCATGGGCGTAAATAATCAGATTGAGATCAGGAATGATCATTAATTCTTGCAAGCCTGTCCGAAACTTCGATGTCGTCTAGGATTTGATTCAGCTTGTCCGGGTCCAGGCCCGGACTCAGACCCAATGCGTGCGGCACAACCCGGTATCGAACTTCAGCCTTAGGCGCCGTGCTTTGCAATCCGACCCGCAGAGCCTGATTGATGATGTCCTTCATCGATGCATTTTGCTGTTCCGCCAGCCGCTCCTTGATTTTCAGGGCCACATCCGGCTCCAGTGACAATGTGGTTCGCATACCAACATCATGAACAGATACATGACCGATGTCAACGCATCACCAGCCAAGTGGCCAGCCTGACTCGTCACTGTGCCTTTTATTGGCATTTTTGCTATTTTCCGCGAATGAACTACGGGCCGTCCATTACGGGACTTCCGCGCCCAATATTCCAGATTCCGTGGCTAACTCGTTGATATGAAAACTGTTTATCCGAATTTTTATTGACAGCTATCTTTTCAAACTGCCTTCCCTCTGCAGCCCAAATTTCCCGAAAAACGCAGAGGGACAGGTCAACCTCAAGCAGCTATCCAGAACCTCACAGCACATCGGCTGCGTCGTATTCAAGCTCCATTGTTTTCGCTTTCCCCTTCAGCAGTCTCCAGCTTGAACGCGGCCCAGAGCCGACTTAGAGTTCATGGACAATCGAATTGAACGGCAACTGAGGCGCGCAAGTTCGCCCGCTGTATACACCATTGCCCTGGCTTTCCCGCCATTACAAAAAACGCATTTGCAAAAGAATTCGTCAATATCTCCCACAGAATCAACAACTTCCAATAACCAAGGTCCGTTTCGGGCCACGCAAATGTTAGCTTCTAAGGCGGGAGTGCAGACCCGCCCCCTCTCCACTCTCAAGACACAAAGGATGCAATACGGCTTGGCAAATCAAATTCTAATCGCCGCAACGCGGTTGAATTCAATGGAGTATGCAGACCCAAAATCTAAATCAATCGATGCGCTAAAGGTCACTTCCTCAAACGTCTTCGAGGAAAATTGGATCAAACGAAGCCATTTCGACGCCCTCGCATCAAGGCCCCTTCAGCAGCTCATCAAGACACGCTAACGATGGAATCTCCAGGATGAAAATTCTTGCGTCTCTTGTCATCGTTGATGGATCTGCCTTAGGACTGTTCCGGTTGTTTTCACCAGCGAATTTCCTTCAATTATCAACACGGTCGCAGGGCACTGAGGCTTGCGCCTTTTGAACGCGGCCAAGTCTCCAACTAAATAATTGAAAAAGTACTAAATCCCAGGTACGCCCGAAAAAGAAACTTTTTCACCATAGGCGGGGGGCTTCTATCACCCCTACAATCTAAATAACTCGTGGAATCCAAAATGAAAATAAACATCAAGCCCGGCCTAAGACTCCTCATGATCGCCGTTTTTCTCTTTACCTTGGGCGCATCTCTCTTCATTTGGTATTTCCTGCGCGGCCAAGAAACCCGCCGGGCCCAATCACTCCTCGCCTCTGCCTCAGACTCCCTTCAAAACCGGGTGGACTACGAACTCGAACAAGAACTCAGCGCTCTCCAGCGTTTGGCTTCCAAATGGCAGATTCGTCCCGACATGGATCGAGCCGAGTGGGAATTCGATGTCCGTCAGATTCTTGAGCAACACCCCAGTCTCTTGTCCATCGCCTGGATCGAGAATCCTTCCAAAGACAAACCCGACCTCCCCGCGAGTGAAGTCATCGCAGACTGGGGCGTCACCTGGACTCTTCCGGTAGTCTATGAAGGTGCTGTGATCAAACTCAACGACATCGTTAAGGAGAGCCGAAGCGAACTTCTCACCGAGATGATTCAGCAGCGCAAGACCCGCGTTAGCGATTCCATCCTCGTCGCTGATCGTGGCAAGGCATTTGCGGCCTATGCCCCTAGCGTTGTCGACGGAAAGCTCACCGGTGCCATCGTTGGTGTTTTTCACCTTCAAGTCATGATGGATTACGTCTTTGATCGCCTTCTAGCCAGTGATTTCTCCATCCAGTTAATGGATGGCTACCAGCCCATCTACTTCCGTGGACTCCCCAAAAACAGCTCCGCCGACTGGGAACAACTCGGTAACTTGAAAATCTTTGGTTCCACCTGGAAGATGCGCCTCTGGCCCAGCCCTGACGTCCAGCGCGCCAACGAAAAACTTGCCAATATGATTCTGATCAGCGGCACCGCGCTCGCCTTTACCTTATGCGGCCTGGTTCTCTTGTTTGGCCAGCGCAATGACAAGAACTCCCCCGCCTACGTTCCAGATACCAATGAACAACGCCTGAGGATCGAAGAGCGGCTTCGGCTCTGGGAAAAGACAATTTCCTCTGTCGACGATTCTATCCTTGTCGCCGAAGCCGAAAAAATAATCGGTGCCGGCCCCATCGTTCTTTTCGTCAACGAAGCCTTCACCAGGCTCACGGGCTTTGAGCCGTCTGAGATCGTTGGCAAATCTCCCAAGGCCCTGTTCAATGCCGACGTTCTAACTCCCAAGGGTCCATTTGAAGCTCATATTCCGATCTGGCATAAGGCTTCAGTACCTATAGACGTGGATTTGCGTGCCAAGCCTGTCCTCAACTCCTGGAACAACATCGCCTACTGGATCGTCTCCTTCAAGACAGCCGTGGCTGCCTCTTCCAAAGCGGTCGAAGCGATCTCCGCCCCCGTGGTCGATGTCGCTGCCTTGCTCGACAAGATCCTTGCCGATTCTCCCCTGCCTGTCCAGATCCTTGATGCCTCAGGAAAAGTCCTCCACTGGAATCGGCTCGCCGAGTCCACCACCGGCTTTGCTGCCGCTGACACTATCGGAAACATCTCCCCAATTGCTGCCAGGTTACCCGCGCCAGGTCAAACCACTCGCGAAGATATCCGCATCAATCGCAAAAACGGCAAACGTTTGGATCTCGCCGTCTATACGTCTTCAATCAACAATCCCGACGGCTCGCCATCAGAGCGTTACATGAGCTTGATGGCCGACGTCACCGGCGAAAACACCACCCATGAAGCGATCGCTGAACGCGAAGTCAGCTTCCGCGCTCTCGCCGATAACGCTTCCGATATCCTCGCGATTCTCGACCTCGACACCAAGCTCCAATATGTAAATCCAGCTGCTCAAACGCTACTGGGCATCGACCCCGTAAACCTGATAGGCCGCCCCGCATCGAGACTCTTCGATGAGCTCACCCCCGGCACCGATCCGATGATCCTCCACCTCCATCAGGTCGACGGTCAAAACGTCCCGATGGAGGGCACCATCCTCCCAATCGCCGGTACGCCGCTCACTCTCATGGCCGCTCGCTCCACCAGGCAAGAGACGCCAGCCAATCTCCTCAATGCCATTCAGGACGCCATCATCACTTACGACATGCAACATCGCGTCACCTGGATGAATCTGGCTGCCGAAGAGCTTTATGGCTTTACTGCCGCCTTCGCCAAGGGCAAGACCCTCAGCGAAATTCAACCCGACTGGCTCCAGGTTCCGGCACGCGACCAGATTCTCCAGGCCCTCGACAGCCAAGGCGAATGGAAGGGTGAGATCTCCAACTTCTCCCCCACCGGCCGCGAAATCGTTCAGGATGTTTCGATCGCCGTCACCTTCAACGACAACAAGCAGCCCACCGGCTCCGTCGCAGTTCATCGCGACATTACAGACAAGAAGTCGGCGGTCGACGCTCTCGACGCCGATGACAAGACCAAAACGCTCAGTATTCTTGGCTCCACTGAAGGACTCTGGGATTGGAATATGCGCACGGACGAAGTCTATTTCTCTCCTCGTTGGAAGGAAATGCTCGGATACGCTGACGAAGAGATCGCTGGCGAGCTCGCCGAGTGGTTCATGCTGGTTCACCCAGACGATCTTCCGATCCTCCGCAACTGCATCGCGCTTTATCTCAAGGGCCAACCAGAGCACCTCGAAATGGAATACCGCGCTCGTACCCGCACCGGCGAGTTCCGCTGGATGATGACCCGCGCCCTCGCCACTCGCGATGAATCAGGAGAAGCCATCCGCCTTGTTGGCCTTCAGACCGACATCAATGATCGTAAGTTGATGGACGATCAACTCCTCTTTGAGGCTTTCCATGATTCCGTCACCGGCCTCGCCAATCGCGCTCTCTTCCTCGACCGTCTCAACGGCCTTCTCACCTTTCCGCGTGAGCCTTTTGCTGTCGCCTTCCTCGATCTCGTCAAGTTCGCTCAGGTCAACGAGGCCATCGGCACTCGTGGTGGCGATAAGGCGCTGGCCGAAGCCGGTCGCCGAATCTCCGAATCGCTCCCCCCGAATAGCTTCGTTGCCCGTCACGGCAGTGATGAATTCGTCGCTCTCGTCCCTACTGCTGATCCGGCAAAGCTTGAAGCCCTAACCTCTCTCTTGCGCTCGCGCCTTGCTCAGCCTTTCGAGTTTGCTGGTAAGGAATTGAGCTTCAATATCAACATTGGCTATGCAACAAACCTCACCCAAAGCTACTCCGGCGGTGAAGTCATGCTCCAGGAAGCCTCGCGCGCCATGGCATCGGCCCAACCCAAAGTGGATAGCCCGGTTGCCGGGACCGATACATTCCAGCTAGAACAGTTTCGTGTGTTTTATCACCCCATCATCGACCTGCAAACCGGTGAAATCGGCGGCTTGGAATCCCTCATTCGCTGGCAGCATCCCGAACGCGGGCTACTGACTCCTGATCAATTCCTGCCTGCGGCAGAAGCTTCCGGCCAGATCCTGCAACTGGATCGCTGGATGCTGACCGAGGCTTGCGCCAAGGCCAACGAGATCAACCGGATGGACCGCATCCAACCTCTCATTCTCACAGTCAATCTTTCTAACGCTCACTTCGTAAGCGAGGAGAATACGGCTGCAATTGAGGAAATTATCCGCAATTCCGGTATTGATCCCAACTGGCTCCGCATTGAGCTCAACGAAGAGGGTGATCACTCTGCCATCGACGTTCTCAATCATTTGAGCCAGCTTCAAAGCCGTCTCGAAATGAATACTCAGGTGCCTGAAGAGTCTTCTCCCTTCGCTGCCGGCCGTATCAAGATTCCTGCCAACCTGGTTCGTGGTCTTGCCTCAGGCCGCAATCTCGACAGAGTACGATCCATCATCCACAGCGCTCAGCGCCAGAACATGCAGGTAGTGGCTGAAGGCGTCGAGAGCCTCGAACAGCTTGCCGTTCTTCGCGAGCTCAAGTGCCACCTCGCCCAAGGCTTCTACTTCACCAAGCCAGCCCCGGCCAACGATACCGAACGTCTCCTGGCCCGCGGCCCCCGCTGGTAAGCCATACTAGTTACGGATGGCCATCAGTAAGGAACTTCTCGACATTCTCATTTGCCCCGCCTGCCGCAGTGAGCTCGAACTCAAGCAGGACGGCTCGGGCCTCAAGTGCCTTGCCTGCAAGCGCGTATACCCTATCCGCGATGACATTCCAGTCATGCTGGTTGACGAAGCCAAAATCGAAGAATAGGCAATGCCCCCAATCCTCGAGCGACTCAAGTCAGGCTCGCGCGTTGCCCTCATCCGCCTCCGCTCACTCGGGGACTGTGTTCTCTCGACACCCGCTATCCATCTGCTCAAGTCACACCGGCCTGATCTCCGCATCGCTATTGTTGCAGAGCCGGCCTTCATCCCGCTATTTGAAGAAAACCCCGACATCGACGACATCATCGTCCCAAGTGCTCCGCTGCTGCGCCGCTGGGGCCCTGATCTCGCTCTCAATCTCCATGGCGGCACTCGCAGCCTGGTCCTTACCTCCACCTCGCTCGCCCGTTACCGCGCGGGTTTCGGCCACTATCGTTTTTCTTTTGCGTATAACATTCGCATCCCCCGAGCCCAACAGACCTTCCGTGAGGATCGCGTCATGCACACCGCCGAGCACGCCGCCTCTGCGGTCTTCTACCTTGGTGTTCCGGTCCAGGAAGTACCTCGCGCCCGCCTCTTTACATCGAGGAAATGGCGCGACCAAGGCTACGCTGTAATTCACCCCTTCGCCAGTGCAGCGGACAAAACCTGGCCCGCCCAGCGCTTTCTCGACGTTGCGGAATTCCTCCGTCGCGCCCTCCACCTCGAGCCAGTTTTTGTCGGTGGTCCTGGCGACGATCCCGCTCCTTTCCAACCGTGGCACGTAGAAATTTCAACCGACCTCAAGAAAACCAAAAGCCTTCTCGCCTCTGCTACGATGTTCTTCGGTAACGATAGCGGTCCCGCCCATATGGCCGCCGCCTTCGGCGTTCCCGTCGCCGTCCTTTATGGCCCCTCTGATCCTCAAATCTGGGCACCCTGGCGTACTGAGTCCCAGATTCTGCACTCCCCGGCCGGTATCTCCGGCATCACGACCACGCAGGCCGTTGAAGCCTTGGCCAGGCTCAAAGTCATCCCATGAAACGCGTCCTCCGTCTCGGTCTTCACTACTGGCCGGCGCTGCTGGTCAGCGTCGCTTTCATGGCTATCGTCGGTGTCTGCCAGGCCTCAATGGCGCTGCTCATCAAACCCCTTCTTGACAGCGTGCTCAGCCCGGCTACTGTCGAGCCAACTTCGCTTACCGTCCCTGTTCTCAACTGGCAGATCCAGCTCAGTTCCTTCCTGCCTGCACAAATTCAGAACGTCTGGGCCCTGGTCGCCATCGGCATCCTGCTCGTCTTTGCGATCAAGGGCATCTGCGACTACATCGGTAACTATCTCGTGAACTACGTTGGCCTCAATGCAATCACCGACCTCCGCCAGCGCGTCTTCGACCACGTCCTCCGTCAGGACACCAGCTTCTTTGAAGTCAACTCAACAGGCCGCCTCATGTCTTCTGTCATGAACGACATCGAAAAGATCCAGGTCGCCATCTCCCATATGCTGGCCGACTGGCTCCGTCAAACCTTTTCCGCCATAGGCCTTCTCGCCGTTCTGATCAATCACGATTGGAAGCTCGCGTTCTTCTCTCTCACTGTGTTGCCTTTCGTCATGATCCCCACGGCCCGCCTGGGCAAGCGTATCCGCCGCACCACCCGTGGCGCTCAAGATGATGCCGCCTACCTCAACCACATCCTCCAGGAAACCATCACCGGCCAACAGGTCGTGCGTTCTTTTAATGCTGAATCCATGGAATCAGCCCGCTTCCACACCGCCGCCGGCGCTCTCCGCAAGTCGAACCTCCGCTACATCGCTCAACAGGCGCTCCCCTCGCCCGTTATCGAATTCCTAGGTGCCCTCACGATCGTGGGCCTCATCGGCTACGCCCGCACACAAATCCAGGCAAACCAGATGACCGCCGGCGAATTCACCAGTTTTGTGATCGCCCTGCTCATGCTCTATGAGCCCGTCAAACGCCTCACCGGGATTCACAACATTTTCCAGCAGGCCACCGGCTCCGCGCAGCGCGTCTTCGAGTACCTCGATCAGGAACCCAAAGTATCCGACAAGCCGGACGCCGCCACTCTACCTGCCTTCCACAAATCAATCGAATTCGATCAGGTTCGCTTCCGCTATCCCACCAGCGCGCCCGATCAACCCGACATCCTCAAGAGCCTCACTCTCAAAGTCAGCGCCGGTGAAGTCATTGCACTGGTGGGTCCAAGTGGTGCCGGCAAAACCACTCTGGCCAGTCTGCTCCCTCGCCTTTATGATCCAATCGCCGGCCGGATTCTGATCGATGGCCATGACCTTCGCGACGTCACGATGAACAGCCTAAGGGCACAGATCTCTTCTGTCGCCCAGGACACCTTCCTCTTCGACGACACCGTAGCCAACAACATCCGCTATGGCCGCCCCAATGCCAGCTTGGTCGAAGTCGAATCCGCAGCCGCTACCGCAATTGCCGACGAATTCATCATCCGCATGCCAGAAGGTTATGAAACGCGCATTGGCGAGCGAGGCGTCAAACTAAGTGGAGGTCAACGCCAGCGCCTCGCCATTGCCAGGGCCGTCCTCCGCAATGCGCCTATCCTGATTCTTGACGAGGCCACCTCGCACCTCGACGCTGAGTCTGAGGTGCTGGTTCAGAAGGCCCTGGCGAATCTGATGGCGCAGAGGACAGTCATCGTCATTGCGCATCGTCTATCTACAATCCGCCGCGCCACTCGTATCCTGGTCCTTGAAAAAGGCGAAATCATTCAGAGCGGAACTCACGACCAGCTCATCCAACAGGGGGGGCTCTACGGCCGCCTCCACGAACTACAATTCCAAGAATCGGCTACACTCGAAAACTCATGAACATACGCAGTATGACTGGCTACGCCCGCGTCCGGCGCTCGATCTCTGAAGCCCTTCAAGAGGCGATCCTCGGCGGTCTTGGAGAAGCCCTCACTGA
>JAYSVS010000231.1:0-70969 GCA_043718395.1 Acidobacteriota bacterium | reverse complement strand
ACGTTCTGGGAGTATGCTCCATGTGAGGCCACCTTGTTGCTTGAGTTTTGTTTCGCGACTAAATCATAGCTGCATCTGGCCTCACCCTTCAACTCTTTTCTGCGATTTCCCTAACGTTTTCAGTGGCTTGCCTTGGGCGCTTTTTGCAAGTGCCTCCTTTGACCGTAATTTCTGTGTAATTGAGTGGCTCTAGCACTGCGGCGATTTTAGGCCGAGAAATCTGGTTCGCTTTGATTGGCGTCTTGCCGTAGCAAGTCGAGGAAAGTTAGTGGCCGCTTCTAAGCATGGGTTGAGGCAGATCGCAGAGAAAATTTGCAGCAGGAGATTGAAAGGGATATGGATTAAAGCGCTTGGGACGGTTCAGGCTTTCCGATGGCATAGCCAGTTGCAATTGGGGAGGGCATGACGTAGTTTGAAATCATGGGATACTCCGAAATCATCACTATCGAAGCAGGCAAGCGTAGCGGCAAGCCGTGCATTCGTGACTTACGGATGACTGTGTACGATGTCCTTGAATATCTGGCTTCAGGGATGAGCCACGATGAGATATTACGCGATTTCCCATCACTGACCGAAGCAGATATTCGCGCATGCCTCGCGTATGCCGCAGACCGGGAACGCAAGCTCGAACTTTTTAGCGCATGAAGTTGTTGTTCGACGAGAATTTGTCGTCTCGACTGGCGCGGTCCCTGCAAGCGCTGTATCCGGATTCGACGAATGTCTTCAGTGAAGGACTGGATTGGGCCGAGCGCTCGCACAGCGCCAATCGCCGACTTAGGGAGTCTTCTGCCCGTCGAAGTTGCCACTATAGCCGCATCACGCGTGATTCATCAGTTGACGGATTGCCGACAAACCAGTCAGGCTGGAGGCACTGGAAGGTGGGAAAGTACACGGAGGTGGACCAAGTCATCTGGCACAGTACCGTGTATATTGTCCACTATGAGTCCTGTGTCGCCGCAATCGAGCGAGCTTCTCGTCAGCGCCATCTCCTCTTCTCCCATTCGGCAGGTTTCGTCGCGATGCACCAGGCGACTTGCAACGAGTTTCGGAATCGCGTCTTTGATTGCCGTCGCTTCCGGTTGCCTGGTTGCCAGTTCTGGTGGCGCCTCTCCACGCGTTTGGGGACCCAGTGCGGCTGCATGGGTGCTGGGCGCCGGATTAGCTTGGCTAACCGCTCGTTTCCCGCCAGTACTCTTTCTGTGCGCGGTGGTGCTGTTAGGCATCGTTAGCGTGCTGCTCAGTCTTTTCGACCCAGGTGTGGCCGGTGTTCACCGCTGGGTCGCGCTAGGGCCGCTGCGCTGGAATGTGGCGTTTCTGTGGCTGCCCGCCGTCAGCGTGGCCCTCGCGGCCGCAGCGTGCAGGGGATTGCGATGGGCCTGGTGGGCTGCGCTGATGATTCAGGCAGCGCTGTGGTTTCAGCCCGATGCTTCGCAAGCTACGGCGGTTGCCGCTTCCGTCATTAGCACTCTTTTACTAACGCAACCGCGCTGGCGCGCTCGTCTCGGAGTGAGTTTGCTCTTCGCACTGATTGCCGCCAGCACTTGGACGCGCCCCGACCCGTTGGCCCCCGTGCCGGAAGTGGAGGGCATCCTTCAGATGGCGGTCTCCCACTCAAAGGCGGTGGCGACCGTCTGCGTGGTGTCGCTTATCGCGGCCGCAGCGTCTCCGCTCCTGGCGTTGAGTTCCGCTCAGCCCCTCGCTTACCCGTCCGGTGTGGCGCTGTCAGTCTACTTCCTCGTATGCGCGGTGATGCCCTTCTTCGGCGCATTTCCGGTGCCGCTCACGGGTATGGGCATGAGTCCTATCGTCGGGTTTTGGCTCGGCATCGGCGCACTGGCGGCAGTGTGCGATTCCACCACGTATGACTCGGCGCCAGGCGGCCTGCGGCACTCAAACGAGTCCTGTGGTTGACCAGCATTCCCGGAGTTTCTCCGAAGCCGCGTGGAGGGTGGCTCGGACTTTATCAGAGGAGGATTTGAGCTTCATGTTCGTTTGGGGATCGAAGACTGCAAATAAAGGAAATCAAGTTACAAAATTTCTTTGACCGCGATTTTCTTGGTCTTTGGCTGGTAGTGAGTTTGGAGTGTTTGGAGGACTGAGATGTTTGACTAGCTTGGATCGGTGGGTTGACGAAGTTGGGGTGCTATCGAATTGCTTCGAAGTCTGGATCGGCCCTGTCTCATCGAATGGGGAAATTGATCGTTGGAACAGATCCCTGTTCACAATCGCGGATCAGTCGGCCAAGTTCCGGTTAGCCGACGATCCGGGAACTATTGATAAACACTGCGTCGTTCGGGAAGAGTTGGCGCAGGCGGGCAGTGTTGTTGCCGTGGGCCGTGTCCTCTTATGGGTGTTGCAGCACTTCGCCCCAGACTTAGAGGATCGAAGGTAAGACCCTCGCCGGTCGCGACCACTTTCCGGCTTCCCGCTATAAACTTGGCTTACTGCTTTCTGCGTGTCTGTGATCTGGAGTGATGTGGAGTGATTTTTGGCCTGCACACCAGCGGAGAGGCTAAGGGAGTCCAGTTAGGCGCGGTGATATAATCGCTGCAATGGCAAGCGGTTTGACGGTTGAGGAGATCGTTCCCCTGGTCGAGGCCTTGGCTCCACTGGAGCGTTCCCGCTTGTTGCGCCTGATCACAAAATTCCCTACTGACGACTCGACGATCTATCAGCTGATCCCTCCATTGCGTGATGAGTTCATCGTGAAAGAAGATCCCCTTGCCTGGGACAGCGAGGGCTGGGAGAAGATTCCTTGAACCGGGGCGAAATCCGCTGGTACACGTTTCGCAATCCCGACAAGCGCCGCCCCGTCCTCATCCTCACGCGAGATGAGGTAATCGACCGTCTGAATGAGATTATTGCAGTACCGGTGACCCGAACGATTCGAGGTCTTTCGACAGAAGTGATCCTGACTCCGGAAGATGGTGTGCCTGTTGTTTGCGCATTGAATTTCGATCATTTGGCGCTAGCGCAAAGGGAACAAATTGGAGCCCTGATTGGCCGCTTGCGTGAAGACCGGTGGCCTGAAGTGCGGAAGGCGATCTTGCTTGCTTGCGGATTCAGCGATGGGGAGCAAGCCTGAGTTCGGGGCAGTGGCAGTTGGTGCCGCATTCTGCGCGTTGCGGTGGTTGTTCTTTCAGACAGGCGCTGGATCTGCGCAACAGCCTCACGGGCCCGATAACGCCCCCACCATACTCTGTAACTCGACTCCGATATCGGCTTCTTCGAAGCATAAATTGCCTTCGGAAGAATTCCGGGCGGACAATGCGCTGCTCGGAAGTTGGCCCCAAAACCCGTTTTGGGAAGTTTCTTACTTTCCGTCTTAGTGGTCGGAGATCCCGGTCAAAAAACTTTACAGAAGGAAGATTACACTACCCACGAAAATGGCGGCAGCCTTGTATATCAGTTTGGGACGGAGCAGCCCGACGAGGCTGTCCCCCCGTCGGGCCTCCGATTTGGGGCCGATGATGCGCTAACCGGAAGTTGGTCGGAAGACCCGTTTGGGATTTTGCACCTATTCCGTTCGCGTAGTCGGCGATCCCGCAAAGAGCGGCTAACTTCTGTATGGGTTTGGGCCTTAGCTGCCTGGCGAGGCTGTCCACCCTCCTGTCCCCCTCCCAGGAATCAGCCTCAAGGGGATGAAGTCCTATCCACGAGGGTACTGATCTATTCCTGGAGGCCCTGATGGTGTCGCAGTTCCGGCTGCCACGCCTATTGGCTGCCAAATTCCAAAGCTCCTTTGGTGAATGTGGAGGTCGTAGTGTGGCAGAATTTTGCTACTCGAAGCTGCTGGTGGAGAAAGGCGTCCGCGTTGAATGTCAGCGAGTTTCAGAGTGGCAGTTCTTCCTGGTGGCCGAAATAGGAGTTTCCAACGCGTCGCTTCGGATGCTTACGGTTCGGCGGCTCCGGACATCGGACGGCTGCCCAAATGGTTTCATGAAATCGCATAATGCAGAATAAGCGCCCGAAGTCGCCCCATACCCAATTTCGGATGAACATGTAATCGAAAACCTGGACCTTGCCGTGGCCGGGCACTTTAAGCGTTTGAATATGAGTCCACCGGCGAGGTTGAAATCGCTCCGTGTGCGCCATGAGCACGATGAAATTGTTGGCATTGTGTCCGTGCATCGGTTTCAACGCGAAGAACTCGTCAATTGGAGGTAAGACCTTGGGAGTGTACCGGTGGCAGTAGAGGCCGAACGCCACCTTGCGCGTGACGTTGGCTATTCGGGTTTCATCGGGCGTTATGAACACCCGCCCGTCTTCCGCCACTCTGAGGGACCGTTCGATGCGGGCATCCAGACCCGCGCTCCCGCAGAGCATTCGATCCACGACGCCATCCTCCGCGACCTTGGTCATCAATGATGGAACAAACCCGGACTGAGCCATCAAGGCGAGAAAGTATTCCTCGTCTTCCTTGAAGGCCGCGTTGCACTCGCGGCAGCTTGGGACAGATGGAAGGTTGAGAGGGTAGGGCTTCTCAAGCAGGCACCGCGCCACCACGTGGTCATTCGTGGTTGCTATTCGGTGACAGTAAATACACTTGAGCTGGCGCATTTCGAGATCTCAATGCAACCGTTCATTCGACATCTTGGTCCGTGTCGTCCGCGTCGCAGGAATCATCGAGGACACCGCCTATCGCACCTTTGATCTGATTTAGAAGTTCCATGACGCGAGCCATGCCCCCAGCGTCCTGCGCGATTACCTCGGCTGGCGACCGGCCCCGCAGGTGAACGTTCCCCGCATTGATCCAATCTTCCGCGCCGTCCTTGCCAAACATCTCGCTTGCGAGATGCATGGCGCGGAGGACACCAAGCTCCCTCGGATTTTCCTCGTTCCACTTTTTTCCAGCTTCGAGAATAACCTCGATGGGCACGGCATTCTCTAGCGCCTTGATGAAGTCGAAATCAGGGGGAAGCGCGTTATCGTCCTGTTCAAAGAGGATGGGAACTGCACACTTAAACATCTTTATTGCTTTCAGGACCGTCTGGATCTGTTCCCGGCTGTGGATTCCCTTGTGGGCAAGCCGCTCCTCTGCGGCCATCTCTGTCTGATCGATCTCGTGGGCGAGCCTGCGGGTGACCCTCCTGTAGCGATTACGGAGTGAGGCGGCCAGATTCTTGGGAGGTGTCTTCGTGAGGTCACCCTGCATACTATCGATTTTAGCGTCGCAAGGCGAGAGCATCGGCGGAGCCGCCATGGCATCGCTCACCTCATTTCAACCCAGGTGGCTGAATGAGGAACAAAGCAGCGTGAGTGCACCTCTCTCCGTACTCGTCGAAGAGCCGTTGGACAATCGGTCGAGTTCTGTATGTCCTCTTCACTGCGTTCAGACGGACGGGCTCGCCGCCATGGTTCTAGCTGTTCTTTTGCTCAGTTTAGGCGCTGAGTCGTGTCAATCCTAATTTCGTCAACGCGTCGCCGTCGTGAACCAGATTTGAACCTTTTCTGGATTAACCAACAATTATCCTCACGGATGTCCCTGTAGGCGATTACGGTCAGTCGCGACCGGAGTAGAACTTGCAGCAAATCGTCCGATCCGCACTGTGACGGCGAAGCGGAATTGCTGCGGAGTGCTGTTGATAAGTGGCGCGTCTATAACTTGGGACCTGGATGCGGGAATAGACTTCAGACTCAGACCGAGCAACTGCAAATTGGGCTTGCCATCGACATTGTCGTACGGGTGCCTCTTAGTTACCCGAAACGGCATTGTGGGAACTTGCAGCGGTCTTTGGCCGAATGACGCGCCAACCGGAAGTTGGCCGCGTTGGCTGCGGGCGGATTCACCATGATTCGACCGGGCGACAAGGAAACGGCGTTGAGTGGACACGATCGTGCCAAGGGATCGTTTCGGTGGGCTCATCAAGACGATGAACCGGGGCATGGAGTATTGACTTCCGCTTTCTTACGAGCGGCGCATCGGATCCCGGTATGCCTCGATGATCTGAAAGTCTGCGCGTTAAAGGCAGGAAATTCACTCAACGAGAGCGCCGGCTTCCTATTTCAAGCTGATCCAGCGCATCCCCGGTTGGGGAAAGTTAGTTGCTATGAGGGGGAAGCGGAAGTTTATGACGTGAAAAGTGCTATTCCCGTCCTCCGGAATCGGAGGCAGTTGCAGCGGCTTTGATTTGGTTTTCATGCACTTGCGATTCGAATCGTTCTATCCGAACCCGGGTGCAGATATTGGGTATTCTGCCGATGAAGGTAGCTTGCTAATCAACGATATGCGAGAAAGATTTGCTTAGTATTCTTTCAAGAGAGTAGGTGGAATTGCCTCGAAGAGGCCCGACCGGCTCAGTTCGCCGGAACGGGGATTGTTAAAGCGCTGGTTTATCCGAAGAAGCCTTTCAAGAGAAGCCGTTCAATGTCTCTGTTTCCGTGAACCACACGGACGAGTTCAATTCCATCTGCCAATGGGAAATAGAAGAGAAGAATCTTCTCAAACCCATCTGAGACGGGGAATCGGCGCATACCTTGAAGCTGCGGCCTCTTGACAAAGAACCCATATCCGGCCTCTGGTTGACCGGCCAGCATCGAAACTGTTGAATTGGCTGCTGCTAAAAAGCGGTCGGCAGTATCGATGTCGGCGTTCTCGGCATACCAAAGCCATTGGGCGATGAGATCGCGCTTCGCGGATTCACGCTTGAGGACTGTTGCCACTAGGCTGGCTTTTGAGCTTTCCGTGCCTCAAGCTGACCGAGGGCTTCCGCTCTGATATCGCTCCAGTCCTGGCGTGTCATCTCTGTCGCTTCGCCGCTTTGGATCCCTTCTATCAAGAGAGCTTCCAGGCGATCTTGAGCCTTGCGCTTTTCGTCGTCTCGAATGAGATTTCGGACATACTCGCTCACGCTGCTGTACTGGCCTGAATCCACCTGATCATCGACAAATTCTTTGAGTTGGTCGGGGAGCGAAATGTTCATTGTTTGCATTGGACAGCCTTACACTGGTTAACTTAGCATGCATGACAAAAAATGGCGAATGTTGCCATTTCCGACGCTTTGTTCTAGCCGAGTTTCGGGTGATGCTTCTGCGATACTTTGCCGATAGAAGAGTTTTTGACGCTGATGAATTTTAAGCTTCTCATTTTTTGTTTGCCGCTTGTTGGTGTAGCTCTGGGTCAGAGGGTGACCGAGAGTAGTCTTTCGCTGACGGCTAGTGAGGAGCGGTGTGCGGTGGGGCGTTCGGTGTCTAGCGTGGCCAATTCGGAGCGGCAGGTTTTCTTCCGGTTTTTGCTGACTCGGGGTTCTGGGGTAAGCGGGTTGACGGTCGAGTGGTTGGCACCAGGGGCTCAGGTAATGGAGTTTTTGAATTATGAGCAGTTGCCATCTGCGCCGCTGATGTGTTTTGTGACACAGATGCCGATTGCCGGGTTTGAGCAGGCAGGGAAACCGGGGGAGTGGAGGGTTCGGGTTGTGGCGCGGGGAATCGTGTTGCATGAGCGGAAATTTACGATGAAGGGCGATGCGGCGTCGGCCCGGGGATTGGCTGTGCGGCGGGTTACTCGCATTGAACGTAGTGCCACAGAGACGGATTTGCAGCTCGATGGGACTGGGATGAATGCCGAGAGTATGGTGCATCTTGCCACCTATAGCGTGAGTAGTGCGTGGCAGTTCATTGCTTCGATGCCGGCGCAGACGGTGGATGCAGGGCGGTTTTCGGCCCGGTATGCAGGGCGGTTGGCTCCTGGAGAGTATTGGGTTGTGGTGAAGAATAGTGATGGGACGCAGAGTGCTCCGGCGCGATTGCTGGTGCAGAGTGAGCAGGGGTATTCGTTGCCGATTGCGGGTGGAGAACAGTGGATCGTGACGCAGGGACCTTATGGCGGGACTTCGCATTGGGGACGGAGTTTGCATGCCTGGGATTTGGCTCCGGTAAGCTTGCGGAGCGGGGGTTGTGTAGCTGCGATGCGCGGTGGGACCGTGCATGCGTTTGATCGCGGGGAACGGCAGAATTCTTATGGCCGCAGCTTTGGGAATTTGATTACGATTCAGCATGACGATGGGGAGTTTTCACACTACGCGCACTTGCGGGCTGGGACGTTTGTGGTTCGCACCGGACAGAGGGTAGAGGCTGGGCAGGCATTGGCTACTGTTGGCAATAGCGGCCATACGCTTGGGCAAGGAGGTGGCTATCACGTGCATGCGCATGTGACTCGCGGGTTTGCGGCTTCCAATCAGAGTATTCCTTTTAACTACGTGAATTCGCCCGAAGCGGCTCGTGGCCGGATTGTGGCGAACTCGCTGCCGTTGATTGGGAATTGCAGTGTGCAGTACGACGGGCCGGTGGAGGTTTCAAGCAAGAAGGCGGAACCAGCAGGGCTGAAGTGGAATGGGAAGGTGGGTCTTAGCGAGTGGTGGACGCAGACGATCATGGTGCCGAAGGGCGCTCGGGCGCTGGATATTTTGACCGCTTGGAATAAGGTCTCGCATAAGGTGGATGTGTATTTGACGAGTCCATCCGGGTATCAGTATGGTGGCCCCTACGAGAATGCCGAGCGGCTCAGGGTAGAGCAGCCGGAGAGCGGCTCCTGGCGCATTAGCGTGCAGGGCGTTAAAGGGACCGGCGAGGCGATTGACTTTGAAGTTCGCGGAAATGTTGCGCGTTAGGCAGTACGGGTGCGGCCCTGGTTGCGAAGCTGGTTGAGCAGGGTGGTGAGGCGGGCCACCTGTTCGGGATGTTTTAAGTAGAGGTCTTCGCGCTCATTTGGATCTTGATCGAGATCGAAGAGTTGGCCTTGCGGGCCTGCGGCTTGAGGCGCGATCTTGGCTGGAGGGGTGAAGCCACCAGAGCCGAGACCCTCGATTAGTTTCCAGCGGCCCTCGCGTATGGCAAAGAGGCCGTTGCCCGAGTGATGGACGAGATGAGGACGTACGGCTGTGCTGCCCTGCTTACCAGCAAGTGCAGGCTGGATAGCGAAGGAGTCTTCGGCGGCGTCTTTGGGAAGAGGGATGCCAGCCGCAGCGCAGCAGGTAGCAAAGAGATCGGTGTGGCAGATGGGGGCGTTGCTGACGGTTGCGGGTTTTACTTTGCCGGGCCAACGGACGAGGAAAGGGACCCTATGGCCGCCCTCGTAGGCGTCAGACTTTTGGCCTCGCATCATACGGTTGGCCCAGTGGCCGCCGTTTTCTTCCATGTCGCGTTTTTCCCAAGGTGCGCCGTTATCACTAGTGACTATTACGAGGGTGTTCGAGGCGTCGACCGCGCCGAGGATTCGTCCGATGGAGTCATCGACCTGTTCCACGAAATCGCCGTATATCTTCGCGCGGCTTCGGCCCTGGAATGCTTTGGTTGGGACCCAGGGCGTATGGGGTGCCGGGAGCGGAACGTAGCAAAAGAATGGGCCTGGTTTTTGTACGAAGCTGATGGCGCGTTCTGTGATTTTCGGCAGCACTTCGTCCATCCTGAATCCTGGGGCGATGGGGCCGCCGCGATAGTAGGGTCCGCGTTTGATTTCGCCATTGTCGGCGATTTTGTTGGTGGGAAAGGCTACGGCGCGTTTGCCGTCGAAATAGAGGTAGGGCGGCATGTCGAGGGAAGCGGGGATGCCGAAGTACTCGTCGAAGCCATGGTTGAGCGGAGAGGGAGTGAGGTCCTGGGCGTAGTCGACGGGGTCTGTCTTGCCGAGGCCGAGGTGCCATTTTCCGAAGCCTCCAGTGCGGTAGCCGTTCTTTTGGAAGAGACTGGCCAAGGTGGGACGATCATTCTCGATCAGGCTTGGCGAGTAGCCTTGGAGGACCCCGCTTTTGAGCTGGCTACGCCAGCAATAGCGCCCGGTAAGCAGACCATAGCGAGTAGGAGTGCAGACGCTGGAGGGCGAATGGGCATCCGTAAAACGCATGCCCTGGCGGCTCAAGCGATCCAGGTGAGGGGTGCGGACTTTGGCTTCAGACGAATAGCAGGCGACGTCTCCAGTGCCCAGATCATCGGCTAAGATAATGATAACGTTAGGTTTAAGGGTGGCCTGAAGCGAAAGTGCAGCAGTTCCAGCTAAAAAAGTTCGTCGCAGCATTTGACGACGATATTATACTTTCTGATTCTTTTCGCTTGCATCGCAAAAAATGTAGAGAGAAAATACGGGGCATAGGTGGTGGTTCTTTGGCAACCACTTTAGCCCGTTGAGTGTTGGGGTAACTATCCCTCCAATTACCCCAACGCTCTTGGCATTTCCCACTACTGCTGCTACTTCTTGCTCTCAATAAATTCTGAGTAAGGCCCTTTGAAATCGTCAATCTGACCATTGTGGACATGCCAGATCCTGGTAGCGGATTCGTCGAGGAGATCTTCGTCATGGGTGACAAAGATTACGGTACCTTCGAATTTTTGCAGGGCCTGGTTGAGTGCGTTGATCGATTCAAGATCCAGGTGATTCGTTGGCTCGTCAAAAATCAGGACATTGGGCTTGGTGAGCATGAGGCGGCAGAAAATCAGACGAGCCGCTTCGCCGCCAGATAGAGCCTTGGTGGGTTTGAGTGCGTCTTCGCCCGAGAAGAGCATTTGCCCGAGGAGACCGCGGAGCTCCTCGTTTGAGGCCTGCAAGTCGTACTGGCGCAGCCAGTCGATGCAGTTCATGCCGTGCTCAATGGTTTCTGAGTGGTCCTGAGCGAAATAGCCAACGCTGGTTTCGTGGCCCCAGATGACGGTGCCGGAATTGATTTTGAACTGATCTTCGTGGTGACTGGCGATGACGGGAGCATTGGCCAAAAGCGAGCGCAGTAATGTAGTCTTGCCGGCACCGTTTCTACCCATCACCGCAACCTTTTCGCCACGGCTGATCAGGGATTCAAAGTTCTCAAAGACTTTGAGGTTGTCGTAGCTCTTGGAAAGGCCTTTGAACTCAAGGGGCGTGCGGCCAGAGGGACGCTTGAGGCCGAAACGGATGAAGGGGCGCTGGATGTTGGAGCGGGCGAGGTCTGAGCTTTGAAGACGTTCCACTTCCTTCTTACGCGAAGTGGTTTGGGCGGAACGGGTACCCGCCGAGAACCGAGCGATGAACTCGTTGAGCTGGGTGATTTTCTTCTGGCGTTCGGCGGTGTCTGCCTCGATGCGCGAACGGATTTGGGTCTTGGCCAACACCATGTCGTCATAACCGCCGGTGTAGGTAATGATCGTGTTGTAGTCGATGTCGGCGATGTGGGTGCAGATGTTGTTGAGGAAGTGACGATCATGCGAAATCGTGATGAGCGTGCCTTCGAAGTGGTTCAGGTAATCCTCAAGCCAGTGGACGCTGTCGAGGTCGAGGTGGTTCGTCGGTTCGTCCAGGAGCATCGCGGCCGGGTTGCCGAACAGTGCCTGCGCTAGAAGGACGCGGACTTTTTGGCCGCCTTGAAGTTCGCCCATTTTCCGTTCATGGAGTTCGGATTCGACACCGAGGCCATCAAGGAGGATGGCAGCATCCGATTCTGCCGTGTAGCCACCTTCTTCGCCGACAACACCTTCAAGCTCGCCGAGGCGCATTCCATCGGCGTCTGTTAATGAGGCATGATCTTTGTCGTATAGAGCATCGCGCTCTGTCAGAGCGGCCCACAAAGGGGCATTGCCCATCACTACCGTGTCGATGACGCGGTAGTTGTCAAAGGCGAACTGATCCTGTCTCAAGATTCCAACTTTGCGGGGGCGGCTAATGGAACCTTTGGTAGGTTCAATATCGCCGGTCAGAATCTTTAGAAATGTCGACTTGCCGGCCCCATTCGGGCCGGTGAGTCCATACCGTCTTCCGGGCTGGAAAGCAGTAGAGACGTCTTCAAACAGAATTTTGGCGCCGAAGCGCATGGATACGGAACTTACGTTAATCAAGCGGGAGTTTCTTATTATAACGTGGATGCATGCCAAACCGGCGCATCTCCTTGCTATAGCTTCTGCGGCAGTTGTTTCTGGAGCCAAAGGAGGGCCTGATTCGTTTTTTGAGCAAGACTCTGATTTGTGGGTGCCTACTCGAAGGGCCATAATCTAGAGATGTGCAGAACGCTGGTTCTTCTTGTCTTGACTGGTCTGGGTGCCTGGGGACAGGAGATCACCGGGGCCATTTTGGGGAATGTTGTCGATTCGACTGGAACGGCCGTAGCCGGGGCCACGGTTCGTGTGCGCTCTACCGAACGAGGGGCGGTGGTTCGAACGATTCGGTCTGATGGCAGCGGTGGCTATGTGGCGACGCTGCTTCCCATTGGGCTCTATGCTGTCGAGGTGGAGGCACCTGGGTTTAAGCGATATACGCAGTCTGGGATTGAGTTGCACGTCGCCGAAAAGCTGACGGTAAGTGTGCGGCTTGAGGTTGGCGAGCTTGCGCAGCAGATTACGGTTGAGGCTGATGCAGCACAGGTGCAACTTCAGAATGCGGCTTCCGAGGGGCTGGTTTCTGGCAAAGAAGTTCGCGAGCTCTCACTGAATAACCGCAATTACATGCAGTTACTTTCGCTGATGCCTGGCGTGACCTCGACTGCTACGACTGACGAGCTCTACATTGGCTTGCAGAATCCCAGCGGCGGTACCAATGTGATTCCGTTTTCGCTCAACGGGGGGAGGACGTCGGGGACTTCGTACATGGTCGATGGGGCTGACAACCTGGATCGCGGGTCGAACCTGACGCTGCTTACGTTTCCGAGTGTGGATGCGATTGCTGAATTCAAGGCCTTTCGTGGGGCTTATTCGGCGGAGTTTGGACGTGGAGCTTCGGGCCAAGTGAATGTGATTACGCGGTCTGGCACGAACAAGATTCACGGCAATGTCTACTGGTTTAACCGGAACGACGCTTATGCTGCGAACAACTTTTTTAATAATCTGCGGAGTATTAATCGCCCTCCGCTGCGCTACAACAATGCCGGCTATACGTTGCATGGGCCGATCGTTAAGAACAAGACTTTCTTCTTCTGGTCGCATGAGTTTCGACGTGTCATCACCTACAACACTTTTAACTCGTTGTTGCCTTCGGCAGAACTGAAGCGGGGTGAGTTTTCGCAGCCGGTTTGTGTTGAGATTCAGGGGGCAACTTGCCTTCGAACCGATACCAGGATTAGCAATATCAACCCGGTGGCGAATGCCTACATTCGGGATATCTTCTCGAAGTTGCCGGATGGGGATCGTGGAAACTTTAACGCCTTCACTCCGATTCGTTCGATCTTCAATGCAAGGCAGGAGTTGCTCAAGATCGACCATCGATTTAGCGAGCGATTCAACGTGAACGTGCGGTGGATCAACGATACGATTCCGACGGAGGAGCCAGGCGGGTTGTTTACGGGAAGCCCGGTGCCACTGGTTCCGCAGACGAAAACAAATGCGCCGGGGCGGAGTGTAACGGCCCGGTTTACGCATACGATCTCGCCACACTTTTACAACGAGGGGGGCTATGCGTGGAGCTACGGGGCGATTTCGAGCAAGCCGATTGGATTAATTGCCAGCGAGAATTCTCCAAATATCAAAGTAGCGAATATGCCGTTTCCGGTGACACTTGGCCGGGTGCCAGCGCTGGCTGTTTCCGGGTTCAGCACTTTGACTGGCTATGGGCCGTATGAGAACTTCAACATCAATCAGAATTACTTTGACAACTTCATTTCGATCCTTGGCCGGCATACTTTGAAGACCGGGCTTACGCTGAATGTTTACCGGAAGCAAGAGAATCATCTGACCGGGCTCAATGCGGGGAGCTTTAGCTTTTTGACTACTCCTCGCCCGGCGGGGACGAGTATTGCGAACCAGGCCTGGGCGAATTTTCTTCTTGGAAATGTTGCTACGTTTCAGCAGGCATCGAATGATCTGACTCCTGATTTGCGGCAGAATCAGTGGGAAGGCTATGTGCAGGATGACTGGCGTTTGCGCCCGAATCTGACACTGAATCTTGGGGTCCGGTTTTCGTATTTTCCGAGTGTCACAGACAAGAACAGTCTGTTGACGAACTTTGACCCGGCGGCTTATCGCGCTGACCGCGCACCACAGATCAATGAGGCGAATGGCAATCTGGTTCCAAATACGGGCGACCCGTTAAACGGGATCATCGTCAATGGGCAGAACTCGCCTTATGGGGATCGTGTGTTGAATAGCCCTGGGGTCAAGTGGGCTCCCCGCATTGGTTTTGCGTGGGATCCGTTCAAGGATCAGAAGATGGCGATTCGCGGTGGATATGGCATCAGCTATGACTCGGTACTTGTTGGAATTTATCAGCAGGTGGTGGGGCAAAATCCTCCTTTTGTGAACAACATCGTGATCAACAATACGAGGCTTGAGAATCCCACGGCGGGTGTGGTTTCGATCTCGGCGGCCCCTCGCAATTTGCGTTTTGTGCCGGCACCGTTCCGAATCCCGTATACGCAGCAATGGAGTCTCGATATCCAGCGGCAGATGCAGCGGTTTGTTTTGATGGTTGGATATTACGGGTCTAAGGGGACCCATCTGCTTGGGTTGCAGGATCAGAATACGGTTCTCCCAGGCGCTGCCCAAGCGGCTGGGCTGGTTAATGAGAATGGTCACGTGACTTCAGCTCAGGTGCCGAGGCTGAATGCGATCCGGCCTTATCGCGGCTATCAGTACATTAACGGTGTGAACACTGACTACAACTCGAATTACCATTCACTTCAGGTTGGGGCGCAGCGGTATTTCAACGCAAGTTCGAGTTTGCGGATTGCTTATTCGTGGTCGAAGGCTTTGACGGATAGCCCTTCTGACAGGTCTACCGCACCACAAAATGTCTACTGCCGGGCTTGCGAATATTCACGTGCTACGTACGATAGGACTCATGTTTTTACGGCGAGCTATTTCCATGTGTTGCCGTTCTTTAAGCAGTCTAAGGGGGTGACGAAGTATGCGCTGGCGGGGTGGCAGGTTTCTGGGATTACTTCGCTCAATACGGGTTTGCCGCAGAGAGTAACGAGCGCTCTTGGGGTGGATTGGGCGGGATTGGGGACGGTGGGTGCATCGGCTGCGCCGATTCGCCCGGATATGGTGTCGAATCCGAATCAAGGGGCACCGGGTGACCGGTTCCAGTTTTTCAATACGGGCTCGTTTCAGGCTGTGCCTAATGGGGAAACTCGTTTGGGAAATGCACCCGCTACGTCTGTGATTGGGCCTGGTCTTCAGATCTGGAATATATCGATGTATAAGAATTTTCGATTTGAGAAAGGCCGGAGTGCCCAGCTTCGGGTTGAGAGTTTCAACACCTTCAATCACACTAACTGGGGGAGTGTGGGTACCGGACTTGGAAACACGAATTTTGGTCAGGTGATTTCGACCCGTGATCCGCGCCGCTTGCAATTGGGTTTAAAACTTGGCTTCTGAGGTTAGTTGATTTCGCTGCGGGGGGCTCGGCTGATGAGTTGCCGCAGGGTGCTGGGGACTGGATGGCCCTTCAGCATGGCTTGCACAGCTTGGGTGATTGGCATTTCAACGTTGTAGAGTTCGGCTAGTTGTAGGGCGACGCTTGTAGTCTCTACGCCTTCGGCTACCATCTTCGTGTCGCTTAGGATGTCAGCGAGATTGCGGCCTTTGGCTAGCTCGATTCCGACGCGGCGGTTGCGGCTGAGTTGGCCCGTGCAAGTGAGAACAAGGTCTCCGAGGCCGGCGAGTCCTGAGACGGTTGAGGCTTTGCCGCCTCTTGCTAGGACGAGGCGGCTGATTTCGGCTAGTCCTCTGGTGATAAGGGCGGCGGTTGAATTCGAGCCAAGTTGGAGACCTTCGATTGCACCGGCGGCGATCGCGATGATGTTCTTGAGAGCGGCGGCGAGTTCTACCCCCACTACGTCATCGTTGGTGTAGAAGCGCAGGTTGCCGCCGGTGAATACGGTTTGGATTTCCTGGGCGAAGCTTTCGTCGCGACTGGAGATGACCATGGCTGCGGGTTCGCCCGCTGCGACTTCACGGGCGAAGGTGGGGCCAGTCAAGACGGCTGGGGGCAGCGCAGTTGTGAAGCACTGTTCGGCAATTTCGGACATGCGAGCGAAGGTCCCTGCTTCAATGCCTTTTGTTGCGCTGATCAGCCGCACTGGCATTGTTGCTGCGGTGCTTGCCTGCTTGAGGACTTGACGTAAATGTTTGGACGGGATGACGCTGAGGATCCATGGACACAGGTGCATTTGGTGAGAGGCGTGGATGTTGGGTGGCAGTGTGAAGCCGGGGAGGTAGACATCGTTGATGCGTGTAGCTTCGATTCGCGCGGCCAAGTCAGGATTGTGGACCCAGAGCTCTACGCGTTGGAATCGCTCTGCCAGCACGATTGCCAGCGCAGTGCCCCAACTGCCTCCGCCCAGGATGCTGATCGCTACTTGCGCCACTCGAACCTGTTTTCCGTTCCGTTCCTGAGTCGTTCTATATTTGATGCGTGGCGCCAAGCAATGAAGAGCCCTGCTATGGTGGCGGCGAGCAAAATGGGCCAGGCAGGATGAAGGATGAGCCAAACGGCGAATGGGAAAAAGAATGCGCAACAGACAGAGCCAAGAGAAATGTAGCGGCTGTAGGCGACAATGGCGACGAAAAGAATTGCTATCGACCAGAAGGGAAGAGGGGTGAGGTAGGCGAAAGCTCCGGCGAAGCTTGCTACTGCTTTGCCGCCTTTGAATTTCATGAAGGGCGAGAAAGCGTGTCCGAAGAGAACCGCGAGAGCCGCTGCGGACATGAGCAGCGGATTGCCTTCGCCGATTTTGTCTGCCAGAAAGACGGCTAACAAGCCCTTCCCAATGTCGAGTAAGAGGGTTAGAATCCCAGCACTCTTGCCTGCGGTGCGCAATACGTTGGTGGCGCCGATATTGCCGCTGCCCATCTGGGTGACATCCTGGCCAGTCTTCCAGCGGACAATCCATGCACCGAAGGGTAGGCTTCCCAGCACGAAGCAAAGAAGGATCAGCCAGACGGCTGTTGTTGTGAGTGAGTTCAAAGTGGAAAGTCTCCTATTACTGTGTAAGCGCTGGTGTGTTCCCCGGGCTCACTCTTGTAGAGCAAAAACTTGGCTGCGGTGGAGACGCCGAAATCTGCGTTGGGCAGTTGGGCTATGGCTTGGCGGATGGGCGTGAGGTTTTGCACGCCCTTGATTCTGGCCAGGGTGAGGTGAGGGGTGTAGTCTCGTTGTTCTGCTTTGAGGCCGAGGCCTTCGCAGCAGATGTCGAGGTCTTTGGCCAAAGAGAATAGTTGCGCTGGAGCGCGCACGCCACAGAAGAGGACGCGGGGTTGGTGAGGGTTGGGATGCCAACCGAAGCCGCTGATGGTAGTTGTGATTGGCCCACGTTGGGGAATTGCGGCCAGAGCGGATTTGAGCTCATCAAGGCGGCCATCTGGCCATGCTCCGATGAATTTCGTCGTAAGGTGAAAGTTGTTGGCCGGGCTCCAGGTGATGGGAGCGAGTGGGCGCAGATGTTCCAGAACCAGTTCCAGATTCCGGCGGACAGGATATTCGAGGGCAAGCCCGGTGAAGAGCCGTAATGAGTTCGGCACAATCTTAGATCGTAACTTCTTTTGCCGGCCAACGACGGTGGTTGCTCGCGAATTGCTGGGCCAGTGGCTGGTGCATGGGGATTTGAGGGCGCGGATTTCAGAGACTGAGGCCTATTTGCCGACGGGCGATGAAGCGGCTCATGCCTATGTTGAAAGGACGAAACGAACTCAAGTTATTTTTGGCCCTCCTGGTCATGCCTATGTCGATTTAAACTATGGAATTCACTTCATGCTGAACGTAGTGGTTGAAGAAGAAGGGATCCCGGGTTGTGTTTTGATTCGCGGGGCGGGGGATTGGAAGGGGCCTGGGCGGTTGACGCGCGGGATGGGGATTCAGCTTTCACATTATGGAGCGGATTTGACCTGCGGCGATTTGACCGTCCGTTCGGGTCAAAACATTGCAGACAAAAAAGTTTTGGTGACTCGCCGGATTGGAATTCGCAAATCTTCCGAATTGCTTCTTCGCTTTTTAATCGCCCCGTGACGTGATTTGGGATATACTTTGGATTCCTATGGCAGAGAATGAGAAATTTAAGGCGCTTGCGGCAACGTTGAGCGCGATTGAGAAACAATTTGGCAAGGGTTCGATCACCCGCTTGGGAGCGAGTGAGGCGATGGTACAAGTACAGTCCATCCCCACCGGATCGATTTCCCTTGATTATGCGCTCGGCATTGGTGGATTGCCACGAGGACGCATCATTGAAGTGTTTGGGCCGGAATCATCGGGTAAGACGACGGTTGCGCTGCAGTGCATCGCACAGGCGCAAAAGCTGGGAGGCATTGCCGCGTTCATCGACGTTGAACACGCGCTAGATCCTATCTATGCCAACGCTCTTGGCGTTGACACAGAGAATCTACTGGTGTCGCAACCTGACTATGCCGAGCAAGCGCTTGAGATTGCAAGCACGCTGGTGTCGTCGAATTCTGTAGATATCGTGGTGGTTGACTCTGTTGCGGCTTTGGTTCCGAAGGCGGAACTTGATGGCGAAATGGGCGATACCTTTGTTGGTATCCAGGCTCGCTTGATGTCGCAGGCAATGCGGAAGCTGACCGGAATTTGTTCGAAGTCGAATACCTGCCTGGTCTTTATCAATCAAATTCGCGAAAAGATTGGCGTGATGTTTGGCAATCCTGAAACGACTTCCGGTGGCCGGGCTCTTAAGTTTTACGCCAGTGTTCGTTTGGACATCCGCCGGATCAGTGCCATCAAGGACGGGGATGTTGTAACCGGCAACCGCACCAAGGTGAAGGTTGTGAAGAATAAGGTAGCGCCGCCTTTCCGCGAGGCTGAATTCGACATTATGTATGGTCAGGGCATTAGCATTGAAGGCGATCTGATTGACATTGGTGTCGCGCAGAACCTGGTGGAGAAGTCAGGCAGTTGGTACAGCTATAAAGGTGAGCGAATTGGCCAGGGACGTGAGAATGCCCGCCAGTTTCTGAAGGATCATCCAGATGCGGCCGTCGGTCTTGATATCGAATTGCGCAAGTTGCTGGGGCTTGCACCACGGATCGATTCGCCATCGGGAGAGACTGAGGCTCCCGCGAAGGCCAAGAAAAGTGCCGCCGCAGCCCAATAAAACCGACCAAAACAGGAACTGCTGTTAATGTTTTGCCTATAAAATGGGCTCTAAACAGCTCAGACCCAAAGAAAAGGCCCTTTTTAGGGCCTTTTTTCTATTTTATCTCTTTACATCGATCTAAAAAGTCCCGTATGATGAGGGTGCGCTTGAAGCTGAAACATTTTGACATAGAAATGTTTTGATCAGCACAGGCCAAACGAAGCAAATCAAGGAGCAACCGCAATGGCTGATCGCATGACACAATCTCAGTTGATCAAGGAAATCGCTGAAAAGCTGACCCTCACCAGCAAGCAGGCAAAAGAATTCATCACGACCTATGCCGAAATCATGGTGCGTGAGACGAAGAAAGTTGGAGAAGCCACGCTGCCCGGAATCGGCAAGCTGGTTCGTCAAGAGCGCAAGGCGCGCACTGGCCGTAACCCTGCCACTGGTGCAACCATCAAGATCCCGGCCAAAAAGGTCGTAAAGTTCCGCGTCGCCAAGGCAGTAAAAGACGCGATCGTTCCGCCGAAGAAGACGAAATAGTTCTTTCTGTTACTCCCCTCTGGTAAGAGACCCCGCCCGAAGTGCTAGTGCATCTTTGAGGCGGGGATTTTAATTGTTGGGCCTGAGGCTCTTTACGGCGGCGAGCAGGGATAGGGATAAGGCTCCGAGAACGAAGACGTTGTGGTATTCGGCGAAGTTGCCGGTGATGAGGTGGACGCTGACGCTCATCACTGGGCCGAGCATTGCCATGTAGTCGGCCATCTCCCCGGCCTTGGGGTGCATTGAGATGATCTGAAGCGCAAACGGGACGAAGCAAGCGATGCCGGCGCCCAGGAGTGCATAGCAGAGCATCAGCGGGCCGGCATTGGCTGGTGTGAGGATTGCTCCAACGATTGCTACTACGCAGAGTACGTTGCCGGCCAAGACGACTCGCCGAAGGTCCATTGTCTCTTTGAGGCCCGCCAGGTAGCGGACTGAGCCTACAACCATCCAGAAGACTCCTGAGAGGACTCCGGCGGCTACCAGGGGTGGCAAGAGAGTATCGCCGATGCGGATGGTTTTGGCGAGGATGCTCGACCAGGCTGTCGCTTGCGTCATCGTGAAGACTTCTGCGCAGTAAGCGGTAAAGGCTACGGCCAGAGGGACGGTTGTTCTTGCTGTTTGCGAAGCTGCCTGGCGTGTGGCTTCGGCTGTCCAATCCGGTAGTTTGCCTCGGAGCCAGAGGCCAGCGGGGATGCCTATCGTAAGTGCCAATCCAGCGGCGTATATGGCTTGGCCGGTCCACTGAGTGAGGACGGCGTTTAAGAAGAACGATTCGCCAAGGCCGAAGCCGGCCATAGATTCGAGAATCAGTGTTGGGTTCCTGGATAGGTTCATATCGGCGCTTTGACGCTGGATTGCGGTGATGGCGCGGTAGAGGCCGGAGAGAGCGATGCGTGAGGCCGCGCCTTGCAAAGAGTAAGCAAGCAGCAGGGCTGGGAGGCCTTGCGCGAGAACTGGTAGCCAGACGGCAAAGGCAAGGAGAATGAGGCCGGTTGCGCCGGATATCTTCTTGCCGCTTCGTTTTAGGTAGAGGTTCACGAGCAGAGCAGTGATGGCACCGGTGGAGAGTACGAGGCCGAATTGCGGGAGCGTCAAACCGCTGCGGGTTTGGATGTAGCCATTTAAAACGGCCATTCCGCAAAGATGGCCGAAGAGGAACATGGCTATGGCTGTGGGGAGTAACGACAAGTTGAACTACTAGTGTATTAGGGTAGTGGAGATGCAAGACGTTTATCATTACTGGGCTGGCGAATGGCGCAAGCCTCAAGGCACCGTTTCTTTGCCCGTGCATGACCCGGCGAAGGCCGAGCAGGTAGCTCAGGTTTTCATTGCTGATTCCTCTGAGGTGAATGCCGCAGTTGAGGCTGCTCATGCTGCTTTTCGAAGTTGGAGGCAGGTGCCTGTTACCGAGCGCGTGCAGCCGTTGTTTCGATTGAAGGCGATTTTGGAGCGCGACTTTGAGGCGCTTGCGCGGACGATTACGCTGGAGTGTGGAAAGACGCTTGCGGAGAGTCGTGGGGAGATGCGGAGAGCGATTGAGAATGTGGAGACTGCTTGCGGGATGCCCTATCTTTTGCAGTCTGGCTTTAACGAGAGCATTGCTCCGGGGATCGATGAGTTTTCCATTCGGCAGCCGCTGGGGGTTGCGGCGATTCTTTGTCCGTTTAATTTTCCCGGGATGATTCCGTTCTGGTTTTTACCTTATGCGATCGCGGTCGGTTGCACGGTCGTGATCAAGCCAAGCGAGCGTGTTCCTCTGACCATGCAGATGCTAATGCAACTGATGCAGGAGAGCGGGTTGCCGCCTGGGGTTGTGAATGTCATTAACGGCGGTCGTACTGTGAGCGAGGCTCTGATTGCACACCCACAGGTGCGGTCCATTAGTTTTGTGGGATCAAGCACGGCAGCTCGGGCGGTCTACACCCAAGCTGCCTCCCATGGCAAGCGAGTCCAGTGCCAGGGTGGGGCGAAGAATCCTGTTGTGATTCTCCCGGATGCGGATCTGGACACCACTACCGCTGTCATCGCCGACTCTGCCTTCGGCTGCGCCGGGCAGCGGTGTCTGGCTGCCAGTGTTGCGATTCTTGTTGGAGAAGCCAAGCATCCATTTGGCGATGCTTTGCGTGAGGCTGCGGTGTCGAGAAAAACCGGAAGTGGCTTTGACGATGTTCAGATGGGGCCAGTTATTTCTGATGCTTCGCGCGCACGGATTCATGGATTGCTTGGCGAGATTGAAGGGGCCGGCGGGCGTTTGAGTGTCGATGGCAGACAGCATGATCTTGAGATTGGGTACTTTGTGCGGCCGACGATTGTCGAAGGCTTGCACGAATCGAGCGAGTTGTTACGGACAGAAATCTTTGGGCCGGTGCTGACTCTTGTTGAGAAGCCGGGTATCGAGGCGGCGCTTGAGTTTGTGAATTCGGGAGCCTACGGCAATATGGCCTGCTTATTTACGCGCAGCGGCGAGGCGGCGCGGCGGTTTAGATCCGAAGCCGAGGTTGGCAATGTTGGTATCAATGTGGGTGTGGCTGCTCCCATGTCGTTCTTCCCGTTTAGCGGAGCGCGCGAGAGTTTCTTTGGTGATTTGCATGGGCAGGGGAAAGACGCGGTGCGATTCTTTACCAACGAGAAAGTAGTTGTCGAACGCTGGCCCAAAGAGTGGTCGAGAAAGTTTTAGTCATGCGCTTTGATTCACCGGGAACGATTCTTCACGGGGCTGGTTCGCGGCATCAGTTGGCTGAGCTGCTGCAGGCCAAGCGGGTTCTGATTGTTAGCGATGCCTGGCTTGTAAAGTCTGGAGTGGTGGCTCCGATTCTGCAGGCGTTGGCTGCGGCCGGAATCGAGACGCGTGTATTTGATGGTGTGCAGGCGGACCCGACGGACGCTAATGTCGAGGCAGGGCTTGGCGCATGGCGTGAGTTTGACGCAGACGGGATTGTTGCCTTTGGCGGCGGCAGTTCAATTGACTGCGCGAAAGCGATACGGTTTCGTGCTGGGACTATTCCGTTGGTTGCTGTTCCTACTACGGCTGGCACTGGTAGCGAGGCTACTCCGGTGATGGTGATCACTGACACCGCGGCAGGCGTGAAGCGGATGACTCGCGATGCGAGGCTGATGCCGGATGTGGCGATCGTGGATTACGAGTTGAGTATGAGCATGCCAAGGGCGCTGACGGCGCATGTTGGCGTAGACACGTTGACGCACGGCATTGAGGCTCATGTATCGCGGAAGCGTCATGCGTTGACTACTGGGATGGCCCATAGCTGCATCGAACGTTGCCATCGAAACCTTCGCCGAGCCTGGGCGAATGGTGGCGACAGAGAAGCGCGTGAGGCGATGGCGCTTGCTGCTCTTGAGGGGGGCCTGGCATTTGGCAACTCAAGTGTTGCGCTCGTGCACGGGATGTCGCGGCCGCTGGGTGCGTTGTTTCATATTCCTCATGGGTTGTCGAATGCTGTGCTGCTTCCTGAGGTGACCCGGTTCTCTTATGGCGGGGCGGAAGATTTGTATGGCGAGATTGCTGCTGTGTTTGGTGTGGATCGCAGCAAGTCGGCCTTGATTGAGTGGCTTGAGACTTTGAACCGGGATCTTGAAGTGCCGCGGTTGCGCGAGTGTTGCGGCAATGATTTTGCCCGGTTTCAGACGAGGATTTCGAAGATGGCTGTTGACGCTTTGGCTTCGGGGTCGCCGGGGAATAATCCTGTGGTGCCGAGTGCGGCTGAAATTGAAGCGATTTATTTAGCTGCCTGGTGATCGATTCTTCTTTGTGTTTCCGCTTTAAAGGCAGAGGCTAATATGGGACTGGCAGAAAAACGCAAGATCAAAGAACTTCAAGACACGACGATTCCGGAGCGGGAAGCTGAGCTTCTCGAAATCACGGGCGCACCGATTCGCTATGACATTGATTGGGAAAGCCTGTCGAGTGATGAGGAGGGGCTTAAATTTCTCGATAACCTTTCTTGTCATCGGCTTAACATGGCGCTTCGCGTAATCTGTTCGGATTCTCTGGGACGCGAGGCTGTGGCCGAAGGCTTGAAGTTAGTGAAGTTGAAGAATGTCACAACACCCGATATGCGGAAGTTGAGCTTTGCTGGCGGGATGCTCGAGATGCATTGCGCTTATGCGCAGGGGACTGCGGGATATCACTCCGATGGCGAGATTCGCGCAGTACTGATGCAAGGACTGTAAGCTATTTCTTAATGAATCAAGTTTGGAAGTGGTTTCAGGCAGTTCTGCCGGCATTGGTGGCGCTGGCTACAGTGCTGATTCCGCTTCTGGTCATTCAACCATTCAAGGCCCAGAATGAGCAACAACTGTTGCTTGTGTTGGGCTTTAAGCCGTGGGCTCCGGTGGTGGGGTTGCTTTGCGTGATCTTTAGCCTGATTCAGTCGCGGCGGATTCGCCGTTGGCCGGCTTATTTGTTGAGCGCTCTGACTGTCGTATTTGCTGCGATGGGTTTTGTGAATGTGTTTGAGATTATGTTCCACCGGGTGGAGCAGTCCAGCTTTGCTCTTGCTTCGGACGCAAAAGTGGATGGGGACGATATGTTGCTCACGGTGAAGCTTGGTGGCGAATCGCGGGCCTATCCGGTTCGCATGCTGGCTTATCACCATATGGTGAACGATCAAGTGTCTGGGGTACCGGTCGTAGCTACTTATTGAACGCTTTGTCACACCGGTCTGGTGTGGGGAAGAGAAGTTGATGGCAGAGTGCTAACGTTTCGTCTGGCCGGCATCAACAATCAGAATTTTCTGATGCGTGATGAGGAGACAGGAAGCTATTGGCAGCAGATCAATGGCGTCGCGATCTCCGGACCGCTCAAGGGGAAGCAACTGAGTTTCGTCCATTGGGACGAACTGAGTTTTGCTGTATGGCGCGATGAGAATCCGCGAGGAATGGTGCTATTGCCCGTGGGTAAATATGAAAGCCAGTATGCGGATAAGGATTGGGAGACCAAGATGAAGAAGGCTCGTACGGTTGTTGATACAAGCAAGACTGGGTTGGGGCCGCGGGAGTTGATGATTGGAGTGGAAGCATCAGGAGCTAGCCGGGCCTATCGCTACGATCAGGTGTTGTCGCAGAAGTTAGTTCAAGATCGCGTCGGAGGCGAAGCGATTTTGATCTTAGTTGGCCTTGATGGCAAGTCTGTGCGGGCGTTTTTTGCTGAGTTGCCTGATTCTGGTATAGTGCCTGAATTTTACCGGAAAGAAGAAATTGGGGGCGGGCGCATCGTTGATAGCGAGACGGGTGGGGAATGGAATTTTCAAGGATGCGCCGTGAGTGGCCCGGCGGTTGGCAAGTGCCTTGCGCCGCTCAAAATCGTCAAAGACTACTGGTTTGATTGGCATCTATACCATCCCAAAAGCTCAATTGCGGGTAGGTAGTTTGATGAAGGTGTAGATTGGTTTGAAAGGGACCGCTATGAAGATACTGGTTCTCGGGGCAACCGGGAGCATTGGCCGTAAAATTGTGCCGCAGGCCCTTAACCTGGAGCATGGTGTTCGCGTGTTGGTGCGGGATCCCGCGAAACTCAAATTGAAGCATCACAGCCTGAAGGTTCTGGCTGGAGATGCACTGGACGCGGGGTGTGTCGAGCGAGCGCTGGAGGACTGCGAGGCGGTGATTTACGCTTTGGGATCGAATCATGTCGGAAAAGCGACGACGCTATTTTCAGACACCACTCGAATCTTGATCCAGGCTATGGAAAACGCGGGAGTACGGCGGCTAATCGCGATCACCGGGATTGGGGCTGGTGATAGCAAGGGACATGGGGGATGGTTCTATGACTGGATCATTTATCCGTTCTTCACAAAACAAATTTACGCGGATAAGGATGTGCAGGAAGACTTAATTCGACAGAGCAAGCTGGACTGGATTATCGTGCGCCCTGCAGCATTCAACAATGGACCTCATGGGGGGCGGCTTCGTGCGACGGATCAATTAGATGGGGTCACAATTTCAACGATTTCAAGGCAGGATGCTGCTGCTTTTGTGCTCGACCAGTTGAACAGCGACCGATGGCTTAGAAAGACGCCTCTTGTTGGCTATTGAGTGACACGATGGGAGCTGCTATGTTTGGGGTCTCAATTTTCGTTTGCTTTGCTTTGATGGCTCAGAGTGGATTTCGTGATTTGTTTGACGGCAAGACTTTGAATGGCTGGATGTGGAGTCGCGAAGATGCGCCACCGCAGCCGTCCTGGGTGGCTCGCGACGGGATGCTTGTCGCGACGCCTGGGCAAGGTAAGGAAGTTTACCTGCTGACCAAAGAGGCGTTTGAAGATTTCGATTTCACTTTTGAGTGGCGGGCTGAGGCAGGGGCGAATTCCGGGGTGAAGTACCGGATTCAGACTTATGGGGAGTCTGTTCGCCGCATTGAGCCGGTGGGGCTTGAGTATCAGATCACCGATGACGAGACGAACCCGGATGCGTTGTCGACGGTGCGGCATTCCGCTGGTGCGCTCTATGACTACGTCGCTCCTGTCAAGAAGGGGCCTGCGGTGGCGAAAAAATGGCATTTATCGCGGATTCTGGTGCGTGGGTTGCACGTGGAGCATTGGCTGGATGGAGCGAAAATTGTGGATGTGGATCTCGATAGCGAGGCGGCCGGGAAGTCGTTTGAGTTGAGCACCCGGCAGTCGCGAGTGATGCTGCGCAAACAGGCGGTGAGGAAGTCTCCGATTGCGCTGCAAATTCACGATGGGATGGTTGAGTTTCGCCATCTGAGGATTCGAACGCTAAAATAAAAGCACATGCCTATTTATGAGTACCGATGCCGGGAGTGCGGCAGCGCGTTTGAGAAGATTCGTCCGATGCGTGATGCCGAGGAGCCGGCTGATTGCCCACGGTGCGGGCAGGTTGTGGCCAAGAAGGAATTGTCTACTTGCTGTATGAGCGTGGGCGGTGGCTCTGGCACCACAATGAATGACGGGTGCGGAGCGCGTGGCGGCTTTACTTGAGCCCGGTAAACTAGGCCCGTGCGGCCTACTTTAGAATCACGGCAGGTACTTCAGCATCGCGAACTGCTTTATTGAATGCGACGAGATCCGTCTTTATCAAGCCATCAAGCTTGCGCAACTGTGTATTGGCTCTAGTTGCGAGATCTTCGTAGACTTGATTCGATTGGGTGGTGGGAGCAGTGTCTGAATTTTGGACGGTTCCCAGGAGTGCAGCCAGTTTGTTGTTCAGCTTGATCGGATAATTTAGCGGATCCTGGTTGCTGCGGTTCTTGATTTGATAGAGTTCTTGCTCGACTTCAAGGAGGCTGGCGCTGAGCTTCTTGCCGGATTCCACTGCTGCCTTGGCTGAGGGCAATTTGGCGGCCTTGGCAACCAAGTCATCGACTTGCTTTCGGGCGTCGCGGATCTGGATCACCGCATCGTTGGCCTGGGTGATCTTGTCGCGAATCTGCAGGGAGAGATCTAACTGCTTTTGCAGGTCGGCGGGGGTTCCTTCCATGCGTGGGTCTCTGAGTAATTCGAAAGGTTGTGTTTGTGTCGTGCCGTCTGCGGTAACGCGCACGGAGTAATTGCCTGGGATTGCGCGAGGGCCTCTGGAGTTGGCAGCCCAATAGATCATGCCCGGAAAGCTTGTCGAGTCTGGGTATCGCAGATCCCATACAAAGCGATTGAGGCCCGCTTCGCCAGCAGCCTTGGGGTATTTCTGGACGAGTTTGCCTGCTGCGTCGAGGATCTCGATTGAGACGTCGGCTTTGGCCTTGGCTTTGAGCCTGTATTGAATTGTGATGCCTTCGGGCGGGTTTTGACCGCCAGTGGCGGCGCGGAGGCCTTCCTGGTTCGCGCTGGTCCCGGCGTAGCGGTAGTTGGCTTCGGGTGCGTAGACGTAGAGGTCTTCAGCAGGGAGGCCTGATGTCATCTGATAGAGGAGCGGCAGTTCGTCAAAGACCCAGAAGGAGCGGCCTTGCGTCGCGATGACCAGGTCTTTCTCGCGCTTGTGGAACGCAAGGTCGGTAATTGGTACTACAGGTAGATTGAGCTGGAATGGCTTCCAATTGTCGCCATCATCGAATGAAACATAAAGGCCGGTTTCTGTTCCAGTGACGAGGAGACCTTTTCGGTTGGGGTCTTCCCGGATGACGCGTGTGAAGGCCGCTTCACCGATTCCATTTACGATTTTCTTCCAGGACTTGCCGTAGTCATTAGTGCGGTAGAGGTAGGGCCGGAAGTCGTCACTTTTGTACATCGTGCCGGCGAAGTAGGCTTTTGCAGAATCGTGAGGAGAAGCTTCGATTGAATTGATCTGGATCCATTCGGGCATGATGTTTTTGGGTGTGACGTTGGACCAGGTCTTGCCGCTGTCGCGGGTGAGATGGACGAGGCCGTCATCGCTGCCTGTCCAGATGAGGCCTTGGGTGAGTTTGGATTCGTCGACCGTAAAGATCGTGGAATAGTATTCGACGCTAGTGTTGTCCTTGGTGATCAAGCCTCCAGTGGGGCCTTGTTTAGACTTGTCGTCGCGGGTGAGATCGGGGCTGATCGATTCCCAGCTTTGGCCTTCGGTGGTGGAGCGGAAGAGTTGGTTGGCACCGGCGTAGAGGAGCTTGGGATCGTGAGGCGAGAAGAGGAGGGGGAAGTTCCATTGGAAGCGAAATTTCATGGCTTCGACCCCAGCGCCCATGGGGTTGTCGGGCCAGACGTTGACGCCGCGAGTTTGACCCGTGAGGTGGTTGTAACGGGTGAGCAAGCCGCCGTAAGAGCCGGCGTAGACTATGTTGAGATTCTTGGGATCTGGCGCAATCCAGCCGCTTTCACCACCACCGACAGCGTGCCAGTCTCGCTCGGAGATTACACCATCGTTGCCTCTGGATTTGGTCTTGATGGTCGTGTTGTCCTGCTGGGCACCGTAGATGCCGTAGGGGAAGGCTTCGTCGAGGGCGACCCGGTAGAACTGGGCGGTGGGATGGGCCTGGTTGGTCCAGGTTTGGCCGCCGTTGATGCTCACGTTGGCACCACCGTCGTTAGACTGAATCATTCTCTGCGAGTCATTTGGGGCGATCCAGAGATCGTGGTTGTCGCCATGTGGAGTTGGGATGGCAGCGAAGGTGCGGCCAGCATCGTCGGAGCGATGGAAGCCAACATTACAGACGTAGACCGTGTTGAGGCGAGTGGGGTCAGCGTAGATGCGGGAGTAATACCAGGCGCGCTGCCGGAGATTTCGATCTTCATTGACGCGGGTCCATTCTTTGCCGCCATTGTCAGAGCGGAAAACGCCGCCGTCTTCGGCTTCGATGATGGCCCAGACGCGCTCTGGATTTACTGGCGATACGGTGACGCCGATCTTGCCCTGGACGCCTTGGGGGGCACCTGTGTTGTGACCGATTTCTGTCCAGGTTTCACCAGCATCGATTGACTTGAATAGGCCGCTGCCGGGGCCGCCGGAATCGAAGCTGTAGGGCGTGCGTTGGACTTGCCAAAAACTGGCGTAGAGGACGTTGGGGTTGCCGGGTTCGAAGCTGAGGTCGACGCAACCTGATTTTTCTCCGCGTGTGTAAAGTTGCTTCCAGTTGGCTCCGCCATCGGTGGATTTGAAGATGCCGCGTTCGGGATTCGGACCGGACATGTGACCGATAGCACAGACGTACACGACGTCGGGGTTCTTGGGATGGATGCGAACGCGGCCGATCTGCCGGGTAGCTGTGAGACCGGCATGCTTCCAGGTCTTGCCTGCATCGAGTGATTTGTAGACGCCATCGCCGTGGGAGGCGTTGCCGCGCAGGGCTTGTTCACCCATTCCAGCGTAGATAATGTTGGGATCTGAATCGGCTACCGCGATGGCACCGACCGAGCCTGTTTTGAGTTGGCCATCGCTTACTGGAGTCCATCGATTGCCGCCGTCGAGGGTCTTCCAAATGCCGCCGCCAGTGCCGCCGAAATAGTAGACATTCGGTTGTGAGGGTACGCCGGCAACGGTTACGACGCGACCGCCCCTGTAGGGGCCGATTGAGCGGAACTTCAATTCTTTGGCAAAAGGCACGTCATCGGCTGCCATGACGGTGAGTGAGGCGAGAAGACTGAGAAAGGATCCAAATCTCATACTTCGCGCAGTCTAGCGCAGAATTGGCAGGTACTCGAGACAGTAGATCCAGCAGCAAGTGAGCAGCAGCAGGAGCATCGCCTTGAGGTGGAAATTGTCAAGTGTGGACTGCCACCATGCAAGCACGCTTGAAGGAATGAGGGCTAGTGCGATGGCCCAGTTCGGATGGGTGGGGTAGAGTTCCCAGCAGGCTGCGGCGAGTGTGACGCTGAGGCCGATTGTCCAGCCAAGCTGCGGAGCAAGGGCAAGGATCAGAATGAGGATCGCAGTTACGGCGGTGAAGGCGAAACGAAGTTGTAGGGTGAGGTCTACGCCGACTGTAAAAAGCGCCAGTAGGGGATAGCTGATCTGATGCCAGGGCTTCCAGGGTTTGGCTTCGATTGGGGTTATGTCTGGAACTGCTTTTTGAAGCAAAGCGCCGAGGATGAGGCCGAAGGCGAATTCCATCATCTTCCAGCCGGGAAAGTTTTGAACCGGGACGAGGTTGAAGAAGGCACCCCCTCCGAACCCGATAGCCCCACCCAGGGTTCCCCAAAGAGCGAAGCGATAGGCGATGGGGCTGCGTACCAGCAGTAAAACGGCCAAGGCTGAGAGTGCGAGGCCAGCCCAGATTTCTTCTCGTGGGCGGATCAATCGATTCGAGAAGTAGATGAGCTTGGGCTGATTGATGAGCATCCATCCGGCCTGCGTTGCAACGATCAGAAAGAGCGAGACGCGGACGGGACGCTTGGGCATGAGCCATGCGAGGCTGATGATGACGCCGCCGAGGAGGCCCCAGATGGCACCTTTGAGAGTGAGGCCGAGGAGGCCCCAAAGGCGGGTGTCTGGCTCACGGAAGAGGCCGATGGTTTGGCCATAAGTTTCCTGGCCGCCAAGGCCGATACCGATGGTGCAGAGGCCAATGAAGAGGCTGGCTTCGCGGGCGGTCCATTTCTTTTGGTAAGCGATGGCCATGGCCCATAGGGCACCAGGGATCATAGCGCCCAAGGGGCCGCCGCCGATTGAGCCGCGCAGAGCCCAGCCGATCGACATCATCAATGCAGGTAGGAGCACTAGACGATCTTAACGACTTCGTCGAAGGGAAGCCTGGGCCCGCGCGGACGGAGTTTGGATTTATCACCGTAACCGAGGTTGCAGAGGAAGTTCGACTTCCAATTGGTGCCAGCCAGGAATGCTTCATCGACGGCTGCATTGTTGAAGCCAGACATGGGGCCGCAATCGAGGCCAAGGCCGCGAGCGGCAATCATGAAGTAGGCTGCCTGAAGGGTGCTGTTGCGGAAGGCGAAGCGCTCGGTGAATTCGGGCTTGCCTTCGAACATGGCTTGGACGCTAGAGTGAGGCCAGAGGCGGTCCATCTTCTTGTAGAAGTCCTGGTCGTCGGCGAAGATGGCAGTAACCGGGGCCTGCATGGTCTGGTTCACGTTTCCTGGCATGAGGCAGGGCTTGAGTTTTTCTTTTGCTTCGGTGGTGGTGACAAAGCTCACGCGTAGGGGGCAGCAGTTCATGGATGTTGGGCCCATTTTCATCTGGTCGTAAATTTGCACCAAGAGGGCAGGGTCTACCGGCTTGTCGAGGTATGCGGGAAAGGTGCGGGCCTCTCCAAAGAGGAGGTCAAAGCTAACGTCGTCGATTCTTGTCATCACTTGAAGCATAGCGGAGCGTGCGTGAAATGTAAGAGAATCTGTTGTAACGAGGTTTCACTTATGAATGAAGACAATAGTCCTATCGGAGAGTTGGTCCATCTTTACGTGGACGGAGCGTTTGGCCGGCGAGAGCTGATCGAGCGCGTGCTTAAGGTCACTGGGAGCATGGCTGCGGCCATGGTTGCTCTTAGCGGCTACGAAGAATTGAATGCTCAGGCAACGCCTGTGCCCCCAGGGGTTCGCGTTGCTGAGAATGATCCTGACATCGAAGCGCGCGATGTGACCTTTGCCGGGGTGGCTTCTTCGATGTTTGGATATTTTGTGATCCCGAAGCGCGCAAGGATTGAGCCTCAGCCGGCAGTACTCGTGATTCATGAAAATCGAGGATTGGTGGAGCACATCCGCGATGTCACCCGGCGTGTGGCCAAAGCCGGGTATGTGGCGCTAGGTGTGGATATGCTCAGCCGTCAAGGCGGCAGTGCGCAATTTACCGATCCTACGCAACAGGCTGCCGCATATGGGCGTACCAATGCTCTTGATCGCCGGGCGGATCTGATCAGTTCGCTCGACTTTCTAAAGCGTCAGGAAGACATGGTGATCCACGACCGTATTGGCGTTGTTGGATTTTGTGCTGGCGGCGGCATGACTTGGGACCTGGTTGTGAACGTGACTGAGCTTGCCGCTGCGGTTCCGTTTTACGGGAACCCTGTTCCCACAACCGCAGAAGATGTTGCGAGAATCCGAACGCCAGTGCTAGCCATTTATGCAGAGACAGATCGTAACTTGACTCGCAACATGCAGGTTTCTGCAGGACTTTTGAGCACGGCGAGCAAGAGCTACGGACTGCACGTATACGAAGGAGTTGGTCACGCTTTCCACAACGATACTGGCGCTGCCTACAATGCTACAGCGGCAGCAGAAGCATGGACACGTACCATCGCTTACTTCGACAAGTGGTTGCGGCGTCCTCGCTGATTTACTGCTGCTGCGACCACGGCGGTGTTATGCCGTTGGTGCGTGCGTAGGCAATTAACTGGCCCAAGTGCTCCGCCATGTGCGTGTCGATCATCACGTAGATTCCGCGCATGGTGGAGGGCTGGCCAAAGACGGGCATTTCGCGGTCGAGTGCGGCGGCGCGTAGTGTTGGCAAAATCTTTCTTACCGCTTCCAGGCTCCCGGAAAGCACCTCTAATGTCTTGTCTTTGCCTAGCTGTTCAGATTCCTTTTTTGCCTGATCTTTGAAGCGCTGACTCACGAGATCCATTGGAGGGTTGTCCTTAGCCATCCAGAGGAGGACGTTGGTTCCGTAGGCCACGTGCAAGAGGACCTCCCGGAAGCTACGTACGCCAGGGGCAGGACGCCAATCCAATTTGTCTTCAGGGATTGCTTTGGCAAGGGCGAGGAGCTTCGAAGAGGAGTCTTCAAAAGGGTTCATCAGATCAATTGCCGCTATTGCCGGCTTGACGTCTTCTGCGCCCAACAACTCCACGTCGAAAATCAACTCAGCCTTGGGTGGGATTTCTCCTCGGCCCAGTTCGCCATAAGCCATTTGATACGGGATGAAAAGGCGCCGTTTGCCACCCACCTTCATGCCTTCAAAGCCCGCTTCCCAGCCACCGATGACTCGCCTTCTGCCCTGGATGAATTTGAGTGGCTGATCGCGGTCTCGAGAGGAATCGAACTTCTTTCCGTTAGTGAGCCAGCCGGTGTAGTGAACGGTGAATTCCTGCCCTGGTTTTGCCGCAGCGCCAGAGCCTGGTTCCATTTCGGTGAAGCGCATCCGGATGAAGTCTGTTGGCGTACCGGAGATCTCAGGGATTTGGGCTAGCGTCAAGAAGAGAGTGAGGATTTGCATCACTCTTCAGGGTAACTCCGCTGACCTTTCGGGTGCGGGATTCGGTCATCAGAAAATGGATCAGTTGGGCAGCGGCACCGTAGCCGAGGCCTTCAGGTCTGATGTTTGAAACACAGTTGCGCTCTGCATCGTTGCGGCCTGGTTTTGGGTTGTAGGTGAGGTATGCTCCGAGACTGTCTGGTGAGGTGAGGCCGGGCCGCTCGCCGATCAGGACCAGGGCGAGCTTTGCGCCCAGTTGCTCGCCGATCTCGTCGCCGATGGCTACACGGGCCTGGGTTGCGACGATGATGGGTGCCAGCTTCCAGCCTTGAAGCAGTGGAAGCAAACGGTGGATCAGGTCTGCCGAGTGTCTGTGTACGGCCAAGGCGGAAAGGCCGTCGGCGACGATAATTACTGCATCACAATCCTGGCGTTGCAGTTTGTCCTGAAGACGGCGACCTAGATCTGGACGAAGCAGATAGCTGCGGCGGTCTTTGGCTTCTGATCGAACTAGCAGGTGATCGAAGCCAAGTGAGCTTGGGTCGAGTTCGAGATGGACGGCGTCGCGGGCTCTTGCGTGGTCGAGGTCGAAGCGGAGTAGCTCTTTCGTGCTCAGGGACGATCCTCGCTGATCTAGGCCCACTCTTGCTGCTGTGAAGGCTTTTAAGTCAATAGCCATGTCTGATCCAATACGGGTGGCCGTGTCTCGAGCCATGCTTCGAATTCTGGAGCCGGTTTGAGGCCAAGGAGAGAGCGTAGGTAGAGTGCGTCGTGGAAGCTGGTGCTCTGATAGTGGAGCATGATGTCATCAGCGCCGGGCACACCCATGATGTAGTTGCAGCCGGCTGTGCCAAGAAGCGTGAGCAGATTGTCCATGTCGTCCTGGTCTGCCTCCGCGTGGTTGGTGTAGCAGATGTCACATCCCATCGGTAAGCCCATCAGCTTGCCGCAGAAATGATCTTCAATGCCTGCTCGCAGGATCTGCTTGCCGTCGAAGAGATACTCTGGCCCGATGAATCCAACGACTGTGTTGACGAGAAGTGGACGATAGCGTCGTGCGACGGCGTAGGCCCTGGCTTCACAGGTCTGTTGATCGACACCGTGATGGGCATTGGCTGAGAGTGCCGAACCTTGTCCAGTCTCGAAGTACATCACGTTTTCGCCGCGCCGAAGTTCTTTGGTTGCCTGGTTGGCTTCATCGAGTAAGGCCAGGTTTATGCCGAAGCTCTGGTTTGCTGCTTCGGTGCCGGCGATGGATTGAAAGACGAGATCTACTGGTGCTCCCTTGCGGATGACTTCCATCAGGGTTGTGACGTGGGCCAGGACACAGGATTGCGTTGGAATTGCCAGTTTGAGTCTGAGATCGTCGAGCATACGCAGGATTGAGATTACGGTTGCCACGCTGTCGGAAGCTGGATTTACGCCGATGCAGGCGTCGCCGCTGGCGAGGCTCAGACCGTCTAGCGTGCTTGCTGCGATGCCTCGAAGGTCGTCGCCAGGGTGGTTCGGTTGCAGGCGGGTAGCGAGCCGGCCAGGCAAACCGATTGTGGTTCGAAATCGCGTTACGACGTGGCAGCGTGAGGCGACGAGGATCAGGTCTTGAATGCGCATCAGCTTGGATACTGCGGCGGCCATCTCTGGAGTGATGCCCGGTGCGGCTGCTTTCAGTTGCTCAGCGGTCGCGGTTAAAAGCCAGTCTCGGAAGTCGCCTACACAGAGGGCAGAGATTGGTTGGAACGCTTGCTCATCGTGTGAATCGCAAATCAGGCGCGTGACCTCATCGGCTTCATATGGAATCACGGGTTCTCTGAGAAGCTGGCGCAATGGAACATCGGCCAGTTCCATGCGGGCGCGCACTCGTTCTTCTTGCGAACTTGCGGCGACGCCTGCCAAAACGTCTCCCGAGCGCAGGGGACTTGAGTGTGCGAGAAGTTGCTTGAGCCTCACGATTCACCTCTTTGTGCCTGTGCGAACTCCTCTTCCGGCGAAAGTATGAGCCGGTGACGCGCATGAAAGGCGAACCAGATCAGGCCGAAGATGAACCAAACGACTGCACCGTAGACTCCCTTGACGTATTCCGCATTTAAGAAGAGCGTCAACAGCGTAACGGTTGCGATAATGCCGCTTATGATTGCGCCGGTTCTGCCCAGGGGGCTGCGGTAAGGGCGCAACATGGCAGGGAGGTTGCGGCGTAGCAGGAGGAAAGAAGCCATTTGCAGCACGTAGGCGATCACTGCTCCGAACACTGCCATGTTCAGAAGGATCGCGCCCACCGGGCTGTCGTGAGGCGCAAAGTGGATGCCGAGGGCTGCCGAGAAGCCCATAACTGCTCCGGCGATGAGCGCCCTGTGCGGCGTCTTGCGTTCGCTGTGTGTCATCGAGAGCCAGACGGGAAAGTAGCCTGCTCGCGAGAGCGAAAAGATTTGACGCCCATAGGCAAAGATGATGGTGTGAAAGCTGGCGATCAAGCCGATACAGGCTACGACGGCTAGAACTTTGCTGCTGGCTGAATTGCCGTATGCGGCCACGAAGCCGAGGAAGAGAGGTTCGTTCGATGCAGCAACTGCTGCGGCACCTGGAGCGCTGCCAGCGCCGAGGGTGAGTGTCATGAAGGCACAGAATACCAGGGTGGCTAGACCCCAGGTAAGGCCTCTGGGAATGTCTACTACGGGATCATGGCTTTCTTCTGCGGCCAACGGTAACTGTTCGATGGCTAGATAGAACCAGAGCGCGAAAGGGAGGCAGGCCCAGAAGCCGCTGATGCCTTTGGGGAAGTAAGGGGTTGCAAAGCGGCCTAAATCGAATTGAGGTGCGACCGAGATCCAATAGATGACCAGGGCGATTAGAGCGGCGATTGTGATGATCAGCGAGAAGCGAAAGCTGAGTTCGACGCCCCAGATGTTGAGTGCGACAAAGACGGCGTAGCAGCCTAGCCACCAGAGGGGTTCGACGGATTTAGCTGTGCCGAAGATGGCACCGAGGTATCCGCCAATGCCTACCACGATGACGGCTGGTGTGAGGATGTACTCCATGTTTTCGGCAAGGCCAGTTATGTAGCCACCCCAAGGGCCCATGGCGCTGCGGGCAAACGAGTATGCGCCGCCAGTGTGTGGGAGTGCTGCTGCCATCTCAGCGATGGAAAGGCAGAGTCCAGCATACATGACGGTAACCAGCGATAGGGCGACGATCATGCCACCAAAGCCGCCTGCTGCCAGGCCGAAATTCCAACCGAAGAAGTCGCCAGAGATCACTGCACCAACGCCGAGGGCCCAGAGTTGCCAGACGCCAGCGTGGCGTTTCAGCTTGCGCTGATCGAGGAATTCCTGACTTGGGGCGGTGTAGCTTGTTTTGACCACGAGAATCTGATCATTGTAGCGGGCTTAATTGCAGCCTTCTATAACGCCGGGCAAATCCATGCGCCATTCACAATTACAAATTCGTGGAGGCGAACGATTTCTGAGTCCCGGATGGTAGATTCTCCGTCCACAAGGAAAGGAAACAAAACTATGTGGACTGCCCACTCGCTGGATGCACTGCTGCACCAGATCGCGAATCAAGAACCCAATAACGAACCCGTCCTGAGTTGCTATCTCAACCTTGACCCTGAGGGCCGACAATACTTTGAGCAAAAAGTGAGTCAATTGCGCAATGGCTTAGGCTTATCGCAACGGCATTCCTTCGATGAATGTGTTCATTCTGCGCGTCATCTCTGGAAGTCAAAACCGGTTGGTAGTCCATCAGTTGCATTTTTTGCCCGCGGTGGGCAGCGGATCTTCTTCTATCAAGCCCCGTTGGCCCGGAGAGTGATCAATCGAGTTACAGAAGCCAGGATTCCATCTCTCTATGGGCTATCGGAAATTCGCGATAACTTTGATCGATTCAGCTTGCTGCACATCCTTCCGGATAACACGATTCTGTCGCACTTTGAACTGGGGCGGCTCGAGTTTCAGCTCGGATTCCGGTCCGCATTCCGGTCTGATGTTTGGAAAGAATGCCTGGTGGAGTGTATGCGCCGATTTAACGGCCGCAATGCCTCGCTGCCGAATTCTCAATGGCTTGTAGCTGCTCCCAGCGGCATTCTTGAGGATTGCCGAAGTCTCCTACGGCGCCCAGTCGATTGTATTGAGATTGATGCGGCGGCCGATCCAGAATCGGTTCAAGATCTAGCCATCGATCATTTTCGCCATCGCGAGGAGCTACAATCACGCCACTTCGCAAAATCGCTGATTGAGCGAAGCAAGCGTGGCTTATTTGTTCCGTTCGGGCCGCAGCCTGTCCTTGAGGCACTAGCTGCTCAAAGTGCCAGGGCATTGGTATTGCAGGCACGTACTCCAAAGGATTTGGCACTGCGGTGGATCCGGCAAGACTCGGATCTGTTCACATTTCATGATGATGCCGTATGGTTAGCCAAGCGGAACCAGGTACACGTCGAAATTGTCGAAGAAAGCGATTTGCTTGCTGCTGCCGGCGGGAGCGCCTGCTTGCTCGTGAAGAAATAAAGGCTACTTCTTCGCGGCCAGATTGCCCATGATCTTTTGGGCAAAATAGTTCATCACCTTGGCGTCGTTACGGGCAACCTCATAGAAGGCGGCTTTGGCCAATTGGTCCTTGCGCGTGATCAGGCCTTCGCGGATGCCTTGCTGTACGCGTGGGTCGTTGAGATCCCGCTGCCCTGCGGGCTCTTTGCTCAAGACCTTCAGGATGCGATAGCCTTCCTGAGTCTTGATTATGTTTGAGACCGATCCAGCCCCGAGGCTCATGATCAGCTTCTTCAACTCCGGATTGGCCTTGTCGAGAGTGCTCTCTCCCATGAATCCAAGATCCCCACCGTTGGCTGCTGTCTGCGGATCCTCTGAAAAGTTAGTTGCCAGAGATGCAAAATCTTCACCACTCTTGATGCGCTGCTCAATCATTCGGATCTTGTTCTGCGCCTGGGTGTCGTTCTTGGCTTTGTCGTTCTTGAGATTTCGCACGCCGGGATCGTCCATCGGCGTCACCAGAATCTGGGCCATGTGGACTTGTGGCTCAGGCAAATTGAAATTCGCCTTGTTGGCGTTGTAGTAATCCTTGATGTCCTGATCGGTGATGTTGATCAGGCTGCGAATCTCTTTGTTGAAGAGCTTTTCGATCGACAACTCACGCCGGATCTGACCTTTCAGATCATCGACGGTCATCTTGCGTGCGGCGAGCTGCTTTTGAAATTCTTCCTGAGTGTAGGGAGCCTTCATCTCGTTCAGCTTGGCATCAACATCCGCATCGGTTGCCAGCAGCCCGAGCTTTTCAGCCTTCTGGAGCATGATTTCGTTATCGATCAAAACGCGCAAGAATTCGAGTTTCTGGATCGTTACCTGATCGTCGGTGACCCTTTCGTTGTTGCCGCCAAACTGGAATGCAAACTGCTTGTCGAGGTCGGCATAGGTGATCGGTTTGTCGTTTACTGTAGCGGCGAAATCTGGAGAAGGCTTGCGGTTGCAGCCCATCCCCAGCAAAAGCACCCCGGCCAGGGCGCATAGCAATGCGTTTCTCATGGGAAACTCTTATTGTAGTCAATAGACGGGTCTTCCATGCGAATCATTCTTGGCGCTCTCACCGTGGGTTGCGCAATCACTCTCACTACCGCTTCGTGCTCAAACTCTCCTGCACTGCCCAATCAACCGGCCAAAGTGGCGCAGACACGCTATGGGCCTGAGTTTTGGGAAACCTGGGGTGACGGTTTTGCCGAAGTTTCAAGCTATCAACTTGTCATTCCGCGCTATGGAGAAGCGCGCGAGGGAGAGTCGATTCTGATCTTTGTCAGTGAAACGTTTTCTGAGCGTCAGCGGGTGAAAGCGGATGCGGGCCGGAATCCGCAGACGGATGAGTTTCCTGTCATGAAGCTAAACTGGCAAAAGAATTTCCAGACGGGCATTTATGATTACAGCGAGATGATGTCGGGCTTCGTCGGTTTGGGGCCGATGGCCGGCCGTCCTGCAGGTGCGTTGGCAAAGGTCTCGTTTTCAAGACAGGAGTGGTGCGGGCATATGTTTGCCCAAGCGCTGTTTGACGCTTCAAAGGTGCGTATCTCGGGCACCAGCTATTTTGACGGAGATTCCGATCTTGCTCAGACTCTTCCAGTTCAGGCAGAAGGCCTCAGTGAAGATGCCCTGCCGTTTTGGGTTCGTGGTATGGCTGGACCCTTTCTCAAGCCTGGCGAATCGAAGAGTGTTCCATTCCTGACCAGTCTGCGCAGTTCCCGTGACGCACACCAGCCGATGGCCTGGACGCGCATCAATCTTACGAGAAGTTTGACTTTGCAGAAGATGGACTCAGCGGCGGGCGAATTTGAAGTCGAGACTTTTTCCGCGCAACTGGCGAATGGGAAGGGAATCGTCTTTTTTGTTGAGAAGGCAGCTCCTCATCGCATAGTGCGGTGGCAGTTCACGAGTGGAGAAGCTGCCGAACTCGTTGCCACCGACCGTGTCAAGTATTGGGAACTCAACATGCCTGGTGGGGAAGAAGCGCTGCGCTCCCTTGGTCTTGAACCGCGAGCGCCTCGCTTCTCCCCGGAAGAATAAGCGCATGGAACACAGTCCCCGCTACTTCACATATCAAAAGGCAATGGAGTTGCTGCCCGTGATCATAAAGTTGTTAAAGGCTGCGATCAAGGCCAAAGGGGCGCGCAGGAAATCTGAGGCGGCTCACACTGCCTACAAAAAGCGTCTGGTGATGGTTGGAGGCGCATTCCCGAATCAAAACAGGTTGGCTGCCTATGCTGACCAGGCGAAAACTTCGTATGAGGCGATGAAGCTGGCTATTGACCAGATCCAGGATCAGGGGGTCGAGATTCGAGATCTCGATCTAGGGCTGGTTGATTTTCCGGCACACTATCAAGCAAGGGCCGTGTACATGTGCTTTCAGCTTGGGGAGTCATTCATCACACATTGGCATGCCGCCGATGAGGGGCTGGATTCCCGCAAGGCGATCAATCAGGAGTTTATCGACCAGCTCGATTTTAGCTGAGCCACGCGTCGAAGCGCTCTGAGATTTGATCTCGAATTCTCCCGAACCCGGCAACACGCTCTGATTCGCTGCCGGCGGCAGAGGCTGGGTCCTCAAAGCTCCAATGGAGCATGGTGGTGCCGTTAGGGAATACCGGGCAGACGTCTCTTGCGTTGTCACACACCGTGATCACAACATCGAAGTGTTGGTCTGCGAATTCATCGACATGCTTGGAGCGGTGCATGCGCAGGTCGATTCCCAACTCATCCATTGCGGCAATCGCCTCCGGTCGCACCAGGCTTGGCTTTGAGCCTGCGCTCTCAACGGTGTATCGATCGCCGGCCTTGGCTCGCAGGAGGCCTTCTGCCATCTGGCTTCTGGCTGAATTTCCAGTGCAGAGAATCAAGACTCTCTTCATGCAAGTTTCTTTGCGATTTCGTGTCGATAGAGTGCCGTGAACTTCTCGCGGATCTCATCGCGGACCTTGCGAAAGATCGTCATCTTCTCTTCGTCTGTACCAATTGCCTTGGCTGGATCGATGAAGCCGATGTGAAGGCGCTTGCCTACTTTGCCGCTGAAGTTGGGACAATTCTTGTCGGCGTCGTCGCACACGGTGATCACATAGTCGAAGCTCTCGCCCACGAATTGTTTCGCGTTCTTGGGTGTGCCGCCCGAAATGTCGAGGCCAACTTCCTTCATTGCGGCAATGGCGAATGGGTTTACCCGTGGGGACGGGTTCGTGCCGGCGCTGAAGACTAGCAGTCTTTTGTCGAAGCTCTTCAGGAATCCTTCCGTCATCTGGCTTCTGGCCGAATTGCCGGTACACAGCACCAGAATTCGCATTTGCTTATCTCTCGCAAGTGTTGGCAAGGCGATCAGCCCGCCCAAAACTTCTCTGCGTGTCGTCACTTGCATAACCTCACTATCGATTCGGGTTTTACCGCTTTGTTTCGTGTGCAGCATTCGGCGTAAAGAAATCCCAGAAGTTCTTGCAGTACGTCAGTGTTTGCCCGGTACCAAAGGAAGGTGCCTTGCCGTTCTACAGTGAGCAGGCCCTCGTTCTTCAACTTCTCAAGATGATGTGAGAGTGTAGAGCCGGTAATTCCTAGTTCCGCCTGGATCTCGCCGACGATCAGGCCCTCGGGATGGGCGCTGAGCAAGAGGCGAACGATGCGTAGCCGTGCTTCGTTGCCCAGTGCTCCAAACATGTCCGCCATCCTCAGCGTCTCGTCTGCAATCTTCATAGCTGGAACCATAGTACGATACTTCGATAAATATCAAAATAGCTCTTGACGAATATTATACTTCGAGTAATATCGAAATATGAGCACGGCACAGGAAATCAAAAATACAGTCAAAGAAAAGTACGGTCAAGCCGCCCTTCGAGTGGTCGCAGGGCAGGATAATTCCTGTTGTGGTGGTTCTGTCGCAGGCGATTGCGCAGATCCCATCACCTCCAATCTTTACGATTCCCAGCAAGCTGGATCGATTCCCGTAGACGCGCTCAGAGCATCGCTTGGTTGCGGCAATCCGACGGCGCTCGCTGAGCTAAAGGCTGGACAGGTGGTTCTCGATCTCGGTTCCGGTGGCGGAATCGATGTGCTTCTCTCGGCCAAACGGGTTGGGCCCACCGGTAAGGCGTTTGGTCTTGACATGACAGACGAGATGCTTGCCCTTGCCAACGAAAACATGCTCAAGTCCGGAATTGAGAACGTGGAATTCCTGAAGGGCGAGATTGAAAACATCCCCTTGCCGGATAACAGCGTAGACGTAGTCATTTCCAATTGCGTGATCAATCTTTCTGCCGACAAAGACCGCGTACTAGCCGAGGCTTTTCGTGTACTCAAGCCTGGTGGCCGGTTTGCGGTATCCGACGTAGTTGTCAATGGTGAGGTTCCGGTCGAGATCCGCAAGAACATGGAGTTGTGGATCGGCTGTATAGCTGGAGCTCTCGATAAAGACGACTACGCGGGAAAGTTGAGGAAAGCTGGTTTTGAGCAGGTTTCCCTTGAGCCGACCCGAATTTACAAACCAGACGATGCCCGAGACTTCCTATCTGCCGCCGGCGTCGATGTAGATCGCCTGAGCGGGGCTGTCGATAACAAATTCATGAGCTGCTTTATTCGTGGCGTCAAGCCCATGGGACTCTGAATCCTCCTCCCGGATTGAGACCCGATGAATCGTTACGGCCCGGCCATAACAAGCTGATGGCCTCACTCAGAGGCCGGCAGTCCTATTCCAGCGCCTCGCGCTGAAACGCAAATGTAACCAATTACTCATTCAGTCACTAAATTGTCACTTTATGTTCATGGCGGTGTCATGAGAGACGGCTAACCTGAAGGTCGTTTGTACTCCTTAGGAGCCCCCATGAACCCCACTATCCGAACCGCACTTCTCCTCGCCTCGACTGCCATTACACTTCTTGCTCAAGTCTCGCAAGTTGCCGTCATTAGCTATTCGGGCTTTAACCCATTGGCCCCAATCGCCCCTGGTTCGATTGCGAGTGCTTACGGGAGCTTCGGCACTGTAGCCACAACTGCAACTTCCACGCCCTCGCCACTTCCCACAACTCTGGCCGGGATCAGCATCCGTATCAACAACCGGACGGCCCCGCTCTATTTCGTGTCTTCCGGTCAGATCAATTTTGTTGTGCCCAATGCGACCGAGAGTGGTTCTCAGGCTGTCGAAGTGCTTAATGGTTCTGCCGTCATTGCGCGTGGATCGGTGAACATATGGGAAGCTTTTCCTGCCATGGCATCCAGCGACACTACGCCCACCTCACAAGGCATTATTCAAAACCAGAATTTCGGCATTAACAGCCGAAGCACCCGGGCAGGTCGCGGAGAGGTGATCCAAATTTATGCCACCGGCTGTGGTCGCACTTCTCCGGCAGCCGTGGATGGACTCGCTCCCACAACACTTTCTCCGGCGGTTGCCAAGACCGAAGCATTTGTAGCTAACCTTCCGGCAGTTGTCCAGTTCGCTGGTGCACATCCGCAATTCCCCGGTATTTGCCAAGTCAATATAGTCGTACCTGACCAGGCATTCGTCACTGGGCAGATCCCGGTATTTATCACAGTAGGCGGCATTGCCTCCAATTCGGTTTCTGTCTGGATCCAATAACCCACAAATCCCCAACTCACTGAACTCCATGAAAATTTCAATTTATAGGGTCGCCAGTCTTTTAATGGCGTCCATCTGTTTTGCTCAGCAGCCTGCTGCTGTAACCAAGGGCACTGTCTCAGGCACGGTCTTTGACGCCGTCAACGGGCGGCCGATTCCCAATATCCAGATCGTCATTGACGGCATTGCCGACTCTCGCGTGATCACCGATCCGGATGGCAAGTACACTCTTGCTCTGACAGCAGGCAAGTACAGGATCCGGTATACCGGTCCCAACCATATGGAGACTACAATTGCCGATGTCGAAGTGAAGGCCGGAGAAACTGTCGATGCCTCTACAGTCATGCAACAGCTCGGTGCAGTCACCACGGTAGAAGTAAACGAAAAGATTGGATCGATCGAGTCGAATGCCGAGTCGATCCTGTCAGAACGAAGACTCTCCGCTACAGTTTCTGACTCAATTTCCAAAGACGATATCAAGAACTCAACAGCCTCGGATGCGGCTGGTGCGCTCGAAAAAGTTACTGGCATATCGATCGTCGACAATGGATTTGTATTCGTTCGTGGTCTTGGTGAGCGCTATTCAGCCACCATGTTAAATAACGCGATCATACCCACAACTGAGCCCGAGCGCCGTGTAGTACCTCTGGATCTTTTCCCTGCTAATTTGATCGACAACATCAAGGTGCTGAAAACTTATTCAGCCGATCTTCCAGGTGAGTTTTCGGGTGGCTTGGTGCAAATGAATACAGTTGAGTTTCCCACCCAAAAAGTACTGCAGGTCTCGGTGAATTATGGCTTCAACACTCAAAATACCTTCAAGAAATTCAATACCTTCAAAGGTGGCTCGGGCGACTTCTTCGGCTTTGGCAAGGGCTCGAGGTCACTCCCTTCGATCATCCCGGCGGACAAACGCCTTTTTGTAGGCCAGTTTTCGGATCAGCAGATTCAGAGTTTTGGGCAAGCCTTCGATGTCGACTATGAGCCGGAGCAACAGTCTTCAGCGCGTCCAAAGCAGACCTACTCTGTCGTAGCAGGAAATACCTACGGCAAACTCGGAATTGTTACCGCCTTTACCTTTGCCAACGAGCCAACTAGAACTCCGCAGCTTCAACGATTTCTTGTGAATTCCGGTGGCGGCAGGCCGGCCATTTTCTCGCAGTACGACGACTTCAATGTCGACAACGAATCAGCCCGCATGGCTGGTGTCTTAAATCTTGCCTACCGGATCACTCCTGCTTCGAAGATTCTTTTCCGCAATACCTTAACCCGCGACAGCGATAAAGAAGTACGACAGTTTACCGGACTGAATGGTGGCATTGGCAACGACGTTTTTGACACGCGTTTCCGCTATGTCGAGCGGTCTTTGCTTTCGACCAGCCTCGAAGGAGAGCACGCCTTCGCAAAGTTGAAAAACAGCATCTTCCATTGGCAGTTCACTTACTCGAATTCCAAGCGCGACGAGCCCGATCTCCGCCAGGTGATTCGTGGACGCGAAACCGGCACTACCATTCCATTCAACTTCTTGAATCTTGGCGATTCTGGATTCCGCTTTTTCAATAAGCTGAACGACAATATCTTCGAGCCACAGGCCGATTGGGGCATTCCCTTCTTCAAGGGCAGCTTTAGCGGGCTCTTCAAGGCTGGCTTTCGCGGCACCTTCCGCCGGCGCGATTTTGACAGTCGCCGCTTCCGCTTCCAGCCCGTGCGGCTGAATACACTTGATTTCACTCTCCCCACTCATCAGATTCTGAGTACCGCGAACATTCGTCCCGATGGATTTGCAATCCGCGAAGTGACTCGTGGCACCGATAAATACGACGCTGCCATGGATGTGCTTGGAAGCTTCGCAATGGTGGATCTCAACATAGGGGCCAAATGGCGCCTGGTTGCAGGTGTTCGGATGGAAGATGCCAACATCGACGTCATTACGCTCGACCCCTTGATCCCAAATGCTCGCCCCAGCACGGCAACTTTGAAGAACAGGGATGCGCTGCCGGGATTCAACCTGATCTACGCTCTTGGCAAGCGTCAGAATCTCCGTGGTGGTTATTCGCGCACAGTGAACCGCCCTGACTTCCGCGAACTCTCGCCTTTCGAATTCACCAACATCGTTGGTGGTTATTCAACCGTTGGCAATCCCAATCTGGTCCGCGCCCTGATCGACAATGTCGATGTTCGCTGGGAGTTTTTTCCAGGTGGCAATCAAGTGATTGCCGCATCTTACTTCTACAAAAACTTCATCAATCCGATTGAGCAAATCTACAGCCCGACCGCATCGGAACTGCGTCAGAGCTTTATCAATGTTGACGGAGCAAAGAATCAGGGTATCGAGCTGGAATGGCGCTACAACCTGTCGCGCTTCTCAAAAAAGCTGAAGGATTTCGCGGTTCAGTCGAATTTTACTTTTGTGGATTCGAGTGTCGATATCCCGGTTGACCGGTTCCCTCAATTGACCAGCCGCAACAGGGCGCTTGTTGGTCAGTCTCGTTACATCGTCAACGGAATTGCAGAATGGACAAAGCCACAACTTCGTTCTTCAGCACGCTTTTATTCGAATTCGGTTTCCCGTCGCATCACGGACGTAGGAGCCTTCCGCCTGCCTGATATCTATCAGGAGTGCAACACATTTCTTGATTTTGTCTATCAATTCAATATCAAGGAAGACGGAAAGTGGAATATGCGCTTTAGCGCAGAAAACCTTTCTGACAATTACTACCAATACAAGCAGTCCGGCATTCTGGTGAGGGCCTTCCGCATTGGCCGCACCTTCACCATTGGCACTAGTTACACTTTTTTCTAAATCACGTCAGGAACTTCTGGAGCAGCAATGAGAAAAAATATTCTCGCAACTTTTGCACTTGGCCTCGCTGCCATCAGTGCATACTCAGCCGACTCAAATTCAAACGGCAACCCTTTCCTCAGTTCTGCGGAAGCGGAGCGACAGTTGGCGGGAGTCAGCCAGATCGATACATCCGCTTCGTTCTGGATCTGGGCCACCAATAACAACCGGCGCGCCGGTGAATCGGACTATGTATTCCGTCCAGGAGACAACATCACGATTCGCGCCACGATGAAATCGAACAATGACATTTATCCGTACACGGTTGTGGCCTATCGCCAGTACAACAAATCTGGGGCCAAGTTCTACCTTCCTGGTAACACAAGCGCAGTTACAGACATTTTTGGCAAGACTCCCGATCAGGGATTCCAAATCACTCGTTTGCCGGATTGGAACAAGCAGATCCTTGTTGGCGCGGGGGGAGCATTGGTTTCTTCATCTGTTGCGGTGCCTAACGAACCTGGCATGCACACGCTTGTTGTTCAGGTTCGCGACTATACTGGCATGCGTGTCGTGAAGAGTGCTTACTGGAAGATCTCTGTAGTAAGTGACGTTGAGAATCTTCCAGTGAACATCACGACCAACCGCACTCTCACCAGCGACAAGGCGTATCGCTTGAGTGGCGTTACTCGTGTTCGAGGTGGTGCAACACTTACAATTGAACCTGGCACTGTGCTGATTGGTGCTCCTGGTTCACAACCCGCCAGTGTATTGCTGGTCACGACGGCTGGCCGGTTGGTTGCTCAAGGCACCCGTAGCCAGCCCATCATCATGACGAGTTCCCGGCCTCTGGGCAGCCGCGAGCGCGGCGATTGGGGTGGATTGACTTTGCTTGGCAAGGCGCGTATCAATGACGTCAGTGGCTCGCTGCCGATTGAAGGCGTCTCTGACGGTGACGACGGCAACTATGGCGGCACCGACGACAGTCATGATTGTGGCGCTCTCAAGTATGTCCGCGTAGAATTCGCCGGTGCCCAGATTCGATCAAACGAAGAGAGCAATTCCTTCACTTGGGGCGCTTGCGGTACGGCCACAAAGTCTGAGTTTCTTCAGGCCCACTATGGCTTCGACGACAGCTTCGAATGGTTCGGTGGTATCAACGATGCCAAGTACTTGGTAGGTACTTACGGTGCTGACGACTACGTAGACGTGCAGCTTGGTTACCGCGGCCGTGTGCAGCATGGTGTTTTTGTCGCCAACTCCGACCGCTCCAATCGCGGCATTGAGAGCGACAACTACGAGCGTGATTTCGCTGCTCGCCCGCTTGGGACACCAACCATGTACAACTTCACTTTTATCGGTTCGAACGCCGGGATCTTCGACGAAGCGGATTCACCTTGCCTCTACTTCCGTCGCGGATCGGGCGGCAGCTTCAACAACATGCTTTGCTTCAACTGGACCACACGGACATTTGGCGGCGCAAACATCGCCGATTCGATTCAGCCCAACATCGCCTCTGGCGCTTTCTCAGCTTCAGGGATCCTGAGCTGGAACAACGGTACGGTGGGAGCGACGCCTGCTACCAACACCTTTGATAGCCAAGTTGCGGCTGACTTCCGTGCTCACTTAACTCCCGCCGCCCGGCTCTTTGTACTTGCCAATCCGCTGCTTCGCAATCCTTTGGAGTATTCTAGCCCCGACTTGCGTGGTCAGATTGGTTCACCGATCTATCGCGCAAGCTGGTTGCAGCCGCCGGACGATGGATTCTTTGACCAGTGGGCCACCTGGATCGGCGGTATCGGTGATACCGACTGGACCGAAGAGTGGGCAACCTTTGTCCAGGAACAAGACCTCAGGCCGTAGTTTCTTTTCCAACCGAAAAACGCAAGGTGGCATCCTCTAACAAGAGATGCCACCTTGCACGATTTTCGGACACCCTGATCCACCGCGAGAGCTGGAGAAGGATGGCTTGCTACCAAGGCAGAGAGTTTCACACAAGCGCCGTTAGCTCAATTCGATCCCAGACCCACTTCTGTCAGCATCTCCCGCAAGCTGGGCTCACCACCTGAACCTGCCTGCACCCCCGCTACCTTTCCTTCTTTATCGAGCAAGACATAAAAGGGAAAGCCTTGAGGAGCAATGAGAGCAGGCAGACTTGTGTCTGGTGAAAGCACATGCTTCACACTTGGCCGGGGATTCGTTTTGAGGTAGGCTTCTACTTTTTCGCGAGCCTCACCCACATTGACCGCCACTACTACCAGCCCCTGAGCGCGAAACTCATCGGCCAGCTTCTCTACGATTGGCTGGTCCTTGCGGCAATAGCCACACCAGGTAGCCCAAAGCTGGATCAATGCAGGTTTGCCAACCAGGGCGGCATTGTCCAGATTTTCGCCCTTCATGCTTTTGGCGCGGTAGGCTGGCATTTTTTCTCGCGGCTTCTTCTCGGCAAACAGTATCAGCCCAAGCACCATCAAAATCGCCAGCTTCTTCATTGCCTAACTCGCTCCCATTTTCGAAATCAAAAAGGCCCGGGCAAATGCCCAGTCCCTTTTCATTGTCGTACGGGAAAGGTTCATCAGTTCAGCTACTTCATCTTCCTTGAGACCGGCAAAAAAACGCAGCTCCACAACTTTGTGCGCTCGCTCGTCCAGCTTCTCTAATTCATTCATCGCCTCTTCAAGCGCCTCGATATCTTCGGCCTTCATCCCTGCGGCATTTTCTTCAAGTCCACTTAAGGTGACGAAGAATCGTTCCTCTCCGCGCCCCTTTCGCTTTCGCGCGTAGTCCACAAGGATCCGTCGCAACTGCGTTGCGGCAACGGCGAAAAAGTGCGCCCGGTCCTGATAGCTGACCACCGCGCCCTTCATCAGTCGAATGTACAACTCGCTAACCAGACCGGCAGGTTCGAGTGTATGGCCGCTACGTTCATTGCGCAAATAGGAGCCAGCCATTCGTTCCAGTTCACGATAGAGCAGCGAGATGATTTCGCCACCCGCCGCCTCGCGTCCCTGACGCCAGTCGATCAATAGTTGCGTAACTTCTCCAGGTGCAGCGCGATCTTCCATATTCACCAACTATAGGATAAGAATAGGTAGAGTTTCTATGCACCCGGCGCCAAAGGCAGATCTCCGCTCTCTCTTCGATCAGGCAGTTGATCTGCCTCCAATCGACCGCGCGCGTTTTCTGCGCGACTTGCAATTCAAGTCGCCTCTGCTTTACGGCCAACTCCGCAGCCTCCTCTACGCACATGAAGGGCCTTCTGCTTTCTTTGAACAGGACGGAGGCATTTGGACTCAGATTACTCCGATGGATTTTACGGGCCGGCGATTCGGTGCCTACTCCATTGTCAAGGAGATTGGCCGCGGCGGGATGGGAGCCGTATATCAAGCTACTCGAGCGGATGAGGCTTTCCACAAAACCGTCGCAATCAAACTGATCTCCGGTGCCATCCTTTCTGAGACAGCACTGGCTTCATTCCGCCGCGAGCGGCAAATTCTGGCTCAGCTCGAACACCCCAACATCGCCCGGCTTCTTGATGGCGGCTCGACAGAGGATGGGCTGCTTTATCTGATCATGGAATTTGTCGACGGCCAGTCGCTTGACAAGTTCATCGAGAGCCACAATCCAAGTGTGGAAGACACGCTCAAGCTATTCATCAGCATCGCTTCAGCCGTTTCTTTTGCACACCGCAATCTGATTGTGCATCGAGACCTGAAGCCTTCCAACATCCTCGTTACAGAAGACCGGGAAGTAAAATTGCTCGACTTCGGCATAGCGAAGGTGCTGAACCCCAATCGCGACGAAACGGCAACCGTCGCCGTGCGCTTAACCCCTGAATTCGCGAGCCCGGAACAGATTCGTGGTGAGTCGATATCCACTGCTTCTGATGTCTATTCGTTAGGTGTATTGCTCTTCCATTCGCTCACTGGTGGGGCGCGCCCTTATCGCACCACTTCGCAGGCTGTTCCTGACATCTTGCAAGCTGTGCTCGAAAGCGTGGTGCCGCGGCCAAGCTCTGTTGCTCCTCCTGCCCTTCAAAAGAAGCTACGAGGAGACCTCGACAACATCATTCTCAAGGCCATGGCAAGAGAGCCCGAGCGCCGCTACGGCTCGGTCGATCAACTGCGCGAAGATATCGAACGCCACCTGAACGGCCGGCCAATACGTGCGCAGGCGGATAATTGGACCTACCGGGCAATGAAATTCATTCGCCGTAACCGGCTCCCAGCCGGTGCGGTTGCGCTGATCTTGCTTACCATCGCTGCCGGTACCATCACTACCCTCAATCAGGCGAGGATCGCCCAACTGGAACGCAGCGAGGCGATCACAGCCCGAGCGATTGCCGAAGCCCAGCGCCTGCTCGCCTTAGGTTCTCAACAGCAGGCAGAGAAGCAGCGTCTGCTCGCTGAGCAGCGAACAAACGAAGCCATCAACGAGCGTAGCCGCGCCGAGTCCCAACGCTCCTCCGCCGAGACCCGGTACCAGAGTGTCAGGTCCCTGGCGACTGCGATACTCTTCGATGTAAATGAGTCGCTTCGCGACATCCCCGGCTCAGGGCCGGCCCGAAAACAGGCTGTCCTGGCGGCCTTGAAACACCTCGAAGCACTCTCGCAAAAATCCGTGGACGACCTCGCGCTTACTGAGGATCTTGCTGCTGCCTACGAGCAAAGCGCCGAAATCATGGGCTCTCTTTTTGAAGATTCGCAAGAGGCATCGTCACTCGCCATCCCTGCCTTGTTCAAAGCAATCCGGCTTCGAACCCGGTTGGTTCAAGCTCCCAAATCAACGGTTCAAGACACTCTGCGTCTGGCTGAAGCCCAGCGTCTGCTTGGCAACAGTCAGCTCAATGCCTCGCAGCCTGAAGCTGCTATCAAGTCCTATCGTGATTCCCTGGCAACTGCCAATCTCTCTGCCGCCACACCAGCGTCCCAACGCGTTGTTGCCCTGGCGAAGAGCAATCTTTGCACGGCAAATGCCATCCTCGCTCGACACGCTGAAGCCTTGCCGGAGTGCCGCGAAGCCGTCCAAATTCTCGCAGACTTGGAGGCTGGCCCGGCGTCGGATGTCTTAAGGCTACGGCTACTGACCCGCCTTCGTTACGGCAATGCTCTTCGCCGGGTGGATCAAATCCAGGCTGCCATGGTTGAATACAAACTGGCACTTTCGGAACTGGATCCTTTAAACGCTGCTTCAGCGCCAATCCTCGAAGAGTTGATCGATATCTTCCGGAAATCTGACTTATCGAGAGAGGCGTCACCACTGCTTGCCGTTGCTCTTCGCAAGCACGGCGTGATCCAGTCCATTGCCGGTAAACGAGACCAGAGTCTTGAATCGTTCGAACAGGCCATGAGGCTGAATGCATCGGTGGATCCACCGATGAAGGAAGTCATTGCTTATGCCGAGGCCTGTCTGCTCCAGGCAGAAGCTCAAGGCCTCAGACACAATGCACAGATGCAGAAAGCTATTGAAGCCTCCAAGAAAGCGCTCAGCCGAATCGGCGAGTCTACTTCCGGCGCAGCGAGTCTCCTCCGAAACGAAATCGAAGCGAGCTTGCGCTCATTCGAATCCGCACTCGCCCAGCCACCTCGATAGAAACTGAGAACACCTGCATCTTAGTGAGCGGCACATCGTTTGGATTGGGGCCAAAAAAAATGGCTGCCCCGAAGGACAGCCACTTATTTTTGGAAGAACGAAGCTAGACAAGCCGATTGCCAGCGAAAAAGAAGGCGAGTTCGATTGCTGCATTCTCTTTGCTGTCACTGCCGTGCGCACAGTTGCGTCCAACGCTTTCAGCGAAACGCTTGCGGATTGTCCCTTCGGCTGCATTAGCCGGGTTGGTCGCGCCCATGGTTTCACGCCACTTGGCTACTGCGTCTTCCCGTTCCAGGCACAACAGAACGCAAGGACCTTCAGTCATGAACTCCACGAGTTCGCCGAAGAACGGACGTTCCCGGTGCACTCCGTAGAAGCCTTCAGCCGTCTTGCGGGTCATGTGTGTCATCTGCATGGCCTTGATTTTGAATCCGGCCGCTTCGGTTACTGCCAGAATGTCGCCGACTTGATTCTTAGCTACTGCGTCCGGCTTGATGATTGCGAATGTTTGTTCCATAAATCCTTAACTGATTACTTGAGCAGTCCGGCTTCTTGCATCCGGCGCTTCATGGTGCTTCCAAGATCGGCGGGCGTCTGACAGACGGTGATTCCGGCTGCTTCCATCGCAGCCATCTTGTCGCTTGCCTTGCCGCTTCCGCCAGAAATGATTGCGCCAGCATGACCCATGCGGCGTCCCGGAGGAGCCGTCTGGCCGGCGATGAAGCCAACCACCGGCTTCTTCACTTTGGCCTTCACAAAGGCTGCTGCACGTTCTTCGGCATCGCCGCCGATTTCGCCGATCATGATGATCGAATCGGTATCGGGGTCGTTGTTCAAGAGGTCGAGTGCGTCGATGTGATTGGTACCGATAATTGGGTCGCCACCAATGCCGATGCAGGTGCTCTGTCCGATCCCAAGGCCAGTCAATTGGCCGACAGCTTCATAGGTGAGAGTGCCCGAGCGGCTGATCACGCCAACGCGGCCTTCCAAGTGAATGTGCGCCGGCATGATGCCAATCTTGCACTTGCCCGGCGAAATCACGCCAGGGCAGTTCGGGCCAATCAGGCGTGTTGCGCCACCTTTGATGATGGACCAGACCTTGGCCATATCAAGAGCTGGAATCCCTTCTGTAATGCAGACCACCAGCGCGATGCCGGCTGCGTGGGCTTCGAGAATCGCGTCGGCAGCGAATGGAGGCGGAACGAAAATTACCGTCGCATTTGCTCCAGTGTTGTTCACCGCGTCAGCCACAGTATTGAATACAGGGCGCTCCAAGTGCTTCGCACCACCCTTGCCAGGTGTCACGCCGCCAACAACATTTGTGCCATAGGCAATTGCCTGTTCGGCGTGGAAGCTGCCTTCTTTGCCCGTAAAGCCTTGCACAATCAGGCGGGTATTTTTATCTACAAGTACGCTCATTTTGCGAGTGCTACCACTTTCTCCGCGGCGTCTTTCATGCCATCGGCAAGGCCAAAGTTTAATCCCGACTCACGCAGAATCTGTTTACCAAGTTCGACGTTCGTCCCTTCCATGCGGACTACGATCGGTATCTGTACGTTCAATTCCCGCGCGGCCGTTACAACTCCGTTTGCCAGAGTGTCGCAACGCAGAATGCCGCCGAAGATGTTGATCAGAATCGCTTTGACGCTGGGGTCACTCAACAAGATGCGGAAAGCGTTGCGGATCTGTTCCTGATTGGCTCCACCGCCGACATCAAGGAAGTTGGCAGGGGATCCACCGGCGTACTTGATGATGTCCATGGTGGCCATTGCGAGGCCGGCCCCGTTCACCATGCATGCGACTGTGCCGTCGAGCTTGATGTAATTCAAGCCAAACTTCGAGGCTTCTACTTCAAGCGGATCTTCTTCGTTCAAATCGCGCAGCCCCGCCAAATCCTTGTGGCGGAACATCGCATTGTCGTCGATCGCAATCTTTGCGTCTAGGGCGACGATGCGGCCATCCTTGGTTAGCAGCAAAGGGTTGATCTCGGCGAGGGACGCGTCGATATCTTCGTAAGCTTTGGTCAGCGCGATCATTGCGCTTGCCGCTGCATTGATGCTGGTGGTTGGAATGCCGATCCCGAAGGCAAGGTTGCGTGCCTGGTAGGGCTGCAAGCCCATGCCGGGTTCGATGGTTTCCTTCAAAATCTTTTCGGGTGTCTTTTCGGCCACCTCTTCGATGTCCATGCCGCCTTCGCTAGACGCCATAAAAACAAGCTTGCCGATCGCGCGGTCGAGCACGATGCCTGCGTAAAATTCGCGGTCAATTGGGAGCTGTTCTTCAATTAGAAGGCGCTGCACCACGCGGCCCTCGGGACCCGTCTGATGCGTTACAAGTGTCATGCCGAGTATTTTTTCGGCCTTTTCGCGGCATTCTGCGGCGTTGGCGGCAAGCTTGACGCCACCACCCTTGCCGCGGCCGCCCGCGTGGATCTGTGCTTTGACGACGACACCGCCGCCAAGCGTTTCGGCTGCTTTGACAGCTTCGTCGACAGAGTAGGCCACAATGCCTTTCGGCACAGGGACTCCGTATTTGGCCAAGATTTCCTTGGCCTGATGTTCATGGATTTTCATTGGATCTGTCCTATGCTGGGGACTGCTGGAACACTTAAGTTTATCATGCCCTTTTTAGATCACTTTCATAAAATCTGCGCCCGCAAGGCCCTTACCCGCGAAGAAGCACGTGACGCCATGGATGCCATCCTGAGCGGCGAGGTCTCGACTCCCCTGATTGCCGCTTTTCTTGCCGCTACTAAAGTACTCGGCGACGGGGTGGACGAGGTCACTGGCTTTGCCGAATCGATGCGTGCCAAAGTCAGCCACGTCACCCCACCTGATGGCGCAATCGTACTCGATACCTGCGGTACGGGCGGCGATGGCCTTTCGACTTTCAATATCTCAACTGTAGTTGCGATTGTGGTTGCGGCCTGCGGAGTCCACGTTGCCAAGCACGGCAACCGCGCTTTCTCCTCCCATACCGGCAGCGCCGATGTGCTTGAGCTACTCGGTGTCAACGTCGATCTGACACCAGACCAGATGTCGAAATGCCTTGCTCAGGCCGGGATCGCTTTTCTCTACGCACCTAATGTGCACCCAGCAATGAAGCATGCCTCGGCTGCCCGTCGTGAGTTGAAGATGCGAACTGTCTTCAATCTTCTTGGTCCGCTTTCGAATCCGGCTGGCGCGCAGCACCAACTGATCGGGGCTCCCAACTTTGAGGCGGCCCGCATCATGGCGCAGGCGCTTTCTCAACTCGGCACGATGAAGTCAATCATTGCCCACGGGGAAGATGGCTTGGACGAAGTGACAACCACGGGCCGCAGCATGATCTACGAAGTGGAAGGTTCTTCGATCACTCGCCGTGCCATCAAGCCAGAAGATTTTGGGGTCCCGAAGGCTTCAGTTGAAGAACTCTACGCATCGAGTGGTGAGCAATCCGCCGACGATATTTTGAGCATTCTCGAAACGAATCCAAGCGCCAAGATGGATATCGTTCTCGTAAACGCGTCCACTGCGCTTTATGCCGCAGGCATTGTGGAAGACTTCAAGAAAGGAGTTTCTATGGCCTTTAACTCACTGGCGAGCGGTGCGGCCAAGGCGAAACTCGAGGCATTGAAGCGAGCCAGCAATACGGTCTAAACTATGTACAGGTCATTCTATGGCGACAACCACACTCACTCGTCCAATTTCGATCGAAGAGTTTCGCGAGCTTTCAGACCCACCTGGCTTCAGTCTCGAGCTTCGGAATGGAGAAGTGGTCCAAGTGCCGCCGCCTAAGCATAGACACCTAAAGATACAAATGGCGCTTCGGAGCCTACTTCACTTGAGGCTATCCGCAAGCGGAATTGTTTGGACGGAATTTCCTTTCATACCTGGCAATGGATTGAACTTTCGTGTTGCCGATGTCGCATTCGTATCGAAGAACAGGTATGAGCAAATCGACGACGAAGACAATCTTCGTGGCGCTCCCGAACTTGTTGTGGAAGTCCTCTCGCCTTCGAACACGGCGGCTGAAATGTACGAAAAAGAGGCGCTTTGCTTGAACAACGGAGCCTTGGAATTTTGGGTTGTCGATCCGGCCAAGAATCAAGTTCGGGTCGCGACCAATCAAGGCCCAACGCGCAGCTATGGGGTTGGGGACCTCATCCCGCTTACAAGTTTTTCCGCCGAATCGATACCGGCAGCCGAAATCTTCGCCTGATACAATCCAGTCGAAATGCAAAATTCCCGCAGAGAGATTCTCGTCGGCATTGCCAGTGCCACAACCCTTACTGCTGCTGACAACAAACCGCACGTTCACTCGCATGATGAAGAGGCCCCGGTTGAAGCTTCTGCGTCATCATACAGCCCAAAAGTATTCAGCACGGTTGAGCTCAAGACCGTCGGGGCACTCTCGGAGACAATCATTCCCCGCACTAAAACTCCAGGTGCGTTAGATGCCAAAGTACACGAAATCATTGATGAGACTCTTGCGAGTCGAAAGCCGCAGCAGGCCGCATGGCGCAAAGGGCTTGCTGAAGTCAGCACTCTCTCAAAGAAGCTCTACAAGAAAGAATATGCCGAGCTGAATGATAGCGATCAAGCTGCTGTGATGACCGAGCTAGCGGCCAAGAGTACCTTTTTCAAGATGCTCAAAGACTCGACCGTCGATGCCTACTATTCGACCAAGGAAGGCCTCATGACCGAACTCGGCTGGGATGCCGCCAAACCGATGCCCGAGTTCAAGGGCTGTACTCACCCCGAACATCAGGTTTAGCTAGTTCCCGCCGTTCCATCTTCCGAAATCAATTTCTTTTCCTGCTGCGATATCCTTACGCCACCCGGCTGCTTTCGCACTTTCTCGCCAGACGCTTTCGCCTACGAGGATTAAGAACTGGTCCACCGCCTGCTTGCGGCCTTTGGCCAACAAATCCTTCGCCAGTCTGAAATTGGGGCCTGAATTCCGAATCATCAACTCGCCCCTGACTCTCATCGATTCCACGAGTGTCTTCTCGGCAGCCAAAACATCCCCTTGCCCAACTTCGGCCAAACCACGAATTGTAAGAGCGGAGTGGCGTAGCGCACCCGGATCCAGCCCGGCATATGTTTTCTTTGCCGTGTTGGCAAACAATTCTGCGGCTGTTCTCTTTGCCACGTCCCACTCACTGGCATCAATGGCGGCGTAGCCCATTTTCTTTAGCTCCGCATCTCGCAGTGGCGGAGGTGCGGCTTCCACGTCTTCCTTTGCGTAATTCAACTTTTGATAGGCCGGTACCCTTGCCCAAAGGCTCGACAAGCCCATTCCCACAAGCATTGCCTGCACGCTAGCGGTCTCGTAGTTTTTTGATTCAACCTGGCTGCGCAGCAAGGCAATTGTACTCAGGACGGCACCCGTGCTGTCCATTTCCCGCATACGGCTTCTCTCGCCAGCATCGAGTTGGGGAAACTTGCCGCCTGTCTTCTCTCGAATCATGGTTTGCACCGGAAAGAGATTCATCAGCGCCTTGTCAAACCGGCTTCGGTTTACCTCAGTGAGCATCTTTTCAAAGTTCGAATCGAAATCCAGTGCCAGTAGTGGCAGCGCCAGGAAAAGCAAGAAAAACATAAGCTCAAAAACTCCAGTTTGATATAGTGCCTTTCATTGGACGCTTTCTCTGTTCTAAGCGTTCCGTGTGAAGTATGCAAGCCCCAAACTCAACTCAAATCAAAGCTTCAGCAAAACGTTACGATGTCGTGATCGTCGGCTCCGGTGCGGCAGGTGGTATGGCCGCCTACAATCTCACCCGGAAGGGCATCAAGGTGCTCGTTCTCGACGCTGGAACCAAATTCAACAAGGCGACCTACTGGTCGCATGTTCGTCCGTGGGAAGCCCGCGCCCGGAGTCGTAAGAGTCAGAAGCCGCCGCAGTTTCTGCTCACCCAAGACGAACAGCCTTACGTTACGCCCAACAAACAAGATTTTGAGCTCTGGCGCGTTTGGGGCCGCGGAGGCAAGACAAACATTTGGGGTCGCGTGAGCCTTCGTTATTCCGATGCCAACTTTCAAGAGCCCGCCCGCGACGGTCATGAAATCCCCTGGCCAATTCGCTACGCCGATATCGCTCCTTACTACGACAAAGTCGAGCAACTGATCGGCGTCTGCGGCGGCGATGACGATAGCGAGTTTTTGCCTGGATCCAAGTTTCACCTGCCTGCGCCTGCACCGCGCTGCGGTGAACAGTTACTGCGTAAGGCTGCCAAGGGCATCGGTATCAATATCAACAGTGGCCGGCGTGCCGTACTCACCAGGGAGCACAACGGCAAGGCTCCCTGCCATTACTGTGGAGCTTGCGGCAAAGGCTGTGACATCGGTGCATTTTTCAACTCAACTGACTACTTGCTTGAACCCGCCGCCCTCACTGGCTTGCTTGAAATCCGCGACAACTCGGTTGTCTCGCATGTCACGGTGAACGATAAGGGCCAGGCTGACGGCGTTCACTTCTTTGACCGCATCACTGGACTAGCCGAAGAGGTAAAGGCCCGTGTCGTCATCATGGCTGCGTCTTGCGTCGATTCGACACGCATTTTGCTGAACAGCAAGTCCAATCGGCACCCCAACGGGATCGGTAATTCCAACGATGTTATCGGGCGTTACCTTTGCGAGCAGGTGCGTTTTCACATCTATGGATTTGTGCCCGAGTTGATGGGCAAGAAGACGCAGAATGACGATGGCATTGGGGGTGAACATATCTACATGCCGCGCTGGGCGGGGCAATCGAAATCCCGCAACTACCTGCGCGGTTATGGCAGCCAGTTCTGGAATACTGGGGCTCAACCCGGCGTAAGCTACGCTAAGTCTCTTGCCGGATTTGGCGCTGGCTACAAAGAGAACGTGCGCCGCCACTTCCCGGCGCTGGTCGCCATGCACCCTTACGGCGAGGTTCTGCCCTATGCCGACAACCGGATTACGCTCGACTCCAAGCGAAAGGACAAGTGGGGCATCCCAGTTCCTGTGATCGACTACAAAATCAAAGAGAATGAGCGCACCATGATCAAGGACATGTACGATACTGCCCTTGAAATCATGACTGCCGCCAAGGCGGAGATCCTTCCCTATGAGCGTGGCTGGATTGACCGTCTTGGCAGTGCCATTCATGAACATGGTACTTGCCGCATGGGAACAGATCCCAAGCGCGCTGCCCTGAACCAATACAACCAGTCTCACGAAGTGAAAAACTTATTCGTTGTCGATGGTTCGAGCTTCACGACGGCAAGCGAAAAGAACCCGACTCTCACAATCCTTGCCCTCGCCATGCGTTCTACTGATTTCCTGGCAGAAGAGATGAAAAAACAAAATTTGTGATCCGGCTTGGTATCGCTCTGTTGCTCCTTGGGCTCGGGAGCAGTGTGTGCGCTCAAACTCAACGAAGCCTTTCTCATGTAGAACTCTGGAATTGGTTTTTCTGGGAAGCGTTCGACAATGGCAAGTTTCGTGTGCGCGGAGTAGCGCAAATTCGTAGCCAGCCTCATCGCGATACCTACTTGCGTTCGCAAGGCGGACCGATCCTTGAGTGGCAAGTCAACAAGCGGTGGAATCTGATCACTGGTTATTACTTCCAGGAATTTCGCGCGTCTGAGCGCGACCCCGAGCAAAAGGGCGCACACCGTCCTTTTGCCGGCTTCGAGTATGCACATCCGTGGCGCAAAGTTGGTGTTGAAACTCGTCATCTCTACGAATACTTCAAAGCCCTCAGCGGCGCTGATTCCGCGCGCCTGCGATCAAGGGTCCGCTTTGACTTTCGTGGCAAGCTTTCCCCCTTTGCACAGAATGAAGTCTTCTATGACAATCTGGGAGTGCAGGCCAACCGCAGCGAGGCTGGGGTCGTCTTAAAGGTGTTAGGCCCACTGGAGTTCCAGTTAAGTTTGTTCCGGGAACTCAGGCCATTCCGGACCGGCGGCAGCCGGACTGTCATCTCCACTCGCATTACTTTTAATGGCCCCTGGAATCGATCCAACTAATTTAGTCTTGGCGCAGGAATGTTTGACCTAAAAGAAGCAGCCGGGCTGGAGAGCCTTTCTCATCCAGTTGAAAGTTCGCGATTGCGTCCTTCAGCGACCCGCCTTCTTTGATCTTCCAGGTGTCGTATTGCCAGTGATCCAGATCTCCTTCAAAGCGCATCCACTCTGCACGCAGCTTGCCCTCTTGCAAAGAGACTTTTACTTCGCCATAGGCGGGTTCACGATAGATTCCAACGTACGAACTCAACGGCAGGCTTGGCTTCGTTTCTTTTTTCCTGGCATCTTCGCTATCCTGCTTCTCCCTGGCTTCTTTCTGCTCGTTGCTTTTCACCACGCCCAGCATGTGGGCATTCCAGTCTCTTGTCTTTGGTAAGCCGAGGTACTCATCGAGCAAAGTATTTGTCAATGCTTCATTCAAGTTGGTGCCGCTCTCGTTTGCCAGTATGACGATCCCCATCTTGAGCCGTGGCACCATCGTGACCAACGCTCGATAACCGCTCAAAGACCCTGAATGCATCACCAGCATCTCACCCCGGTAGTGATTTACAAACCAACCCATCCCGTAGCTGGATTGCGTGTATTCAGGCTGCATTTCGCGAGAGGCAGGCGTGCGCTGAATTACCATTTGTGGCTCGTGCGTCTCTCGCAGTTGCTTCTCGCTGACCAGCCTCTTGCCCTCAAAAACACCGCCTGCCAACTGCATTCGTATCCACCGCGACAGATCATCGACGCTGGAGGCGATACTGCCTGCGCCGCCAATGTTGTCGTAGTTTTGAAGCGCGTTGGCCTTCCCCTTGACGTGCGGTTTCGCCATGTTGGTGTGCCGGAGGATGTCCGTGTAGGAAGTAGAAGTGTCCTTCATCCCGAGCGGCCTCAAGATACGCTGCTCTACAAATGCATCCCAGCCCAGGCCACTCACTCTTCCAACCACTTCACCGGCGCTCGTGAACATCAGATTTTGATATTGATAGAGGCCACGAAACGGTGCTGCCGACTTCGCCAACCCGATTCTTCGGATCAACTCTTCTCTTCCCAAGGCTGTTCTGACCCACAAGATATCGTGACGTGGCAATCCAGTGCGGTGGGTTACCAGATCCCTCACAGTCACAAGGGCATCGGCATTTGGATCCGCCAGACGGAAGAAGTCGAGATGCTTTCTTACCGGGTCATCCCACTTCATCTTGCCTTCGTCGACAAGTATCGCCATCGCCGTTGTTGTCAATGCCTTGGTTGTTGAAGCGATCTGAAAGGCGGTATGCGCCGTTACCGGCTCCGGCTTGCCCAGTTCGCGCACCCCGTGGCCATCGAGGTAGAGCGTCTTATCGTCTTGCACTATTGCGACTGCAACACCCGGTACGCCCCAGGCAATGCGCGCTAGCTCGACAAGCGATTTAACATCAGGCTCTGACCCCTGCAGAATGATCGCGGCAAGGGCCAGGAGAAACGGCTTCTTCATGGCCCTCCATTATACGTGGACCGGAATGGTCAAAAATGTTTCGGCGAAATGATTTGAACTTCTTTGAATCCGCCGGTCCTCATAGCCCTTTGCTATGTTAGCTTGGAGAAAATCATGAGCGTGACCCGCGAAAAATCTGAACTCATGTCGGCTTCGGAAATGGATCGGACGTTAGTCCGTCTTGCACACGAAATTCTCGAAAAGTCCGACGATCTCTCGAAACTGGCCTTCATTGGAATCCGCCGGCGAGGCGTGCCGATCGCCCAGCGTCTCGCCAAAAAGATCTCTGATCTTGAAAAGCGTGAAATCCCTGTCGGAATCCTTGACATCAAGCTCTACCGTGACGATCTCTCGACGGTTGGTGCCAAGCCCGTTGTCAACGCAACCGAGATCCCCTTCGAGATTAATGGAATGGACATCATCCTGACCGACGATGTTCTTTACACAGGCCGCACCATCCGCGCTTCGCTCGATGCACTGTTTGATCACGGACGCCCGTCTAGAGTTCAGCTTCTCTGTCTGATAGATCGCGGCCACCGCGAACTTCCGATCGAAGCCCGCTACATAGGTCGAAAAGTGCCCACCACCGCCAACGAAATTATCGAAGTAAAACTCAAAGAGATTGATGGTCTCGAAAAAGTTTTGCTCGTCGAAAAGGTTTGACCATGACCAAAGGCCTCCTCGACATCGAGGCGATTGACCGGCCAGAGATTGAATTGCTTCTTCAGCGCGCCAAGGACTTTCAGCCCTTGCAGCAAATGCGCGAGAAGCGTCTCGATCTGCTCGACGGCCGCCTCGTTGTCAATCTTTTCTTCGAACCTTCCACGCGCACGCGGATCAGCTTCGAGATTGCGGCCAAGCGGCTTGGCGCAGATGCGCTCTCCATCAGTTCTCAAGGCTCGAGTGTGTCCAAGGGCGAGACTCTGCTTGATACCGTCAGCACGCTCAGCGCCATGCGGCCTGATGCCATAGTAATGCGTCACGCCGCATCGGGCGCACCTCATTTTCTCGCCCGCCATCTGCCGATACCGATCATCAACGCCGGCGACGGCCAGCATGAACACCCCACCCAAGCCCTTCTCGACGCACGCACCATTCTCGATAACCGGCCTTCGCTTGAGGGACTTCGCATCGCCATTATCGGAGATATCCTGCACAGTCGCGTGGCTCGCTCAAACATCCACCTGCTTTCAAAATTCGGCGTCGACATTGTGCTTTGCGGCCCAGCGCCGCTGGTGCCCAAAGAGCTGAAAGACCTTGCCCCCGGCGTCTCCATCACATATGACATCAAAGAAGCGCTCCGCAATACCGACATCATCATGATGTTGCGCGTGCAGTTGGAGCGTCAGAACGAAACCAGCTTCCCGGCTGGCGAGTATTCCCGCTTCTACGGCTTGCGAGCCGAGAACCTGCAGCTTGCCAAGCCCGATGCCATCGTCATGCATCCCGGCCCCATGAACAGGGGTCGCGAGATCTCAACTGAAGTGGCCGATAGTTCACGGTCCGTTATTCTCAGCCAGGTAGAGAACGGCATCGCCGTCCGGATGGCTGTGCTCGAAAGGGTTCTGCAGTAATGCCAAAGCTTCTGATTCGCAATGGCCGGGTGATCGATCCCGCCAATGGCATCGACCGTGTTGCCGATGTCCTTCTCGCTAGCGGCATCATTCGAGGTGTTGGCGACAACCTTCCCTCGCGCGGAGCCGAAATCTTTGACGCCACGGGGCTGATAGTTGCGCCAGGTTTCATCGACATGCACGTCCACTTGCGTGAGCCCGGTTTTGAAAGTTCTGAAACGATCGAGAGTGGCTCTCGAGCTGCTGCGGCCGGCGGATTCACCAGCATCTGCTGCATGCCCAATACGAATCCCGTCAACGATACGCCTCATCTCACTCGATACATCATCGAGCGTGCCCGGGCCGTAGCCAAGGTCAATGTGTTTCCGATCGGTGCCATCACCAAAGGAAGTGCCGGTGAAGAACTCGCCTCCATCGGCGCCATGCAGGCTGCCGGTACAGTCGCAATTTCCGATGATGGACGTCCTGTCATGAACTCTCGTGTCATGCGGCGGGCCATGGAAATTGCCTCCAGCTTTGACATTCTGGTCATCGATCATTGCGAAGATTTGAACCTCTCAGCCGGTGGCGATATGCACGAAGGCAAGGCATCGGTTCGCTTTGGCCTTCGCGGCATCCCCGCTTGTTCTGAAGACATCATGGTGGCCCGGGACATCCTGCTTGCCGAAGTAACAGGCGCACGCTTCCACGTGGCTCACCTCTCGACAAAGAATGCTATTGCCATGGTGGCCGAAGCCAAGCGCCGTGGCCTGCGAGTTAGCTGTGAAGTCACCCCGCATCATTTCGCGATTCACGATCTCGAGATTATTCCCTACGACTCGAATTTTAAGATGAAGCCGCCGATCCGCTGTTCACACGATGTCGAGGCCCTGATTGAGGGCATCAAAGCCGGCGTGATCGATGCCATCGCAACAGATCACGCGCCGCACAGCGTGACTGACAAAATGCAGGAATTCGAGAGCTGCCCCTTTGGCATCCTGGGCCTGGAAACTGCTATCGGGATCGCGATGCAGCGGCTGGTGCATCCGGGTCATATTTCCCTCCAGCGTGTGATCGAGCTCTTTACGACTGGCCCAGCTAATGTACTTAAGTTGAATCGCGGTTCGCTATCGCCTGGTTTACCTGCAGATGTGACAGTTCTTGATCCGAATTCGAAGTGGACTTACAGCTTGGACAAGTCTGCCTCTAAATCTCGAAATTCGCCTTACGATGGCCACACCTTTACGGGGCGCGCCGTGGCGACGATTGTGTCGGGTGAGTTGGTTTGGCAGGCATAGTCGCCTGCTGCCAGCGCTTGAGCCACTCTTTATATTCCCCGATTAGCTTCCCATCCTCACCCAGTAGTTGAGACCGCAACATCGTATTCGAAATTGCTATGGAGGCTCTCGCGTAGGGCCCAGATGGTAAAAGCCCATTGCGCACCGACTCTTCAAATTGTGCCGCTGTCAGGGTTTTGGATAAAGCAATCGCCTGCTCGCAATCCAGGCGCACGTCTACCATCGTCTGCTGGTGTTTCTCTTTTAAGCCAGAGCCCAGTTCTCCACAGACTTCTCCGTCGCCAAAGTAAACCCCCAAAACAATGCTTTCGATTCGATTGGGGGCGGACAGACCACCTGAAAAATGAGTTTCTTCAGGGGTGAGCTTCATCGCGCTTACTGAGAATCCGAGGGAGTTGTGCTGCCAGAGAGAATCGTAATAGCGGCCATTGGCGAATCGAACTCGCAACGCCCCTTTCACGGCCACAATCCCAGCGCCGCTTAAATCACGTACCTGAATCGCGCCACCTTTCATGGTTCGAGCGCCTACCCAGGCTTGCCCTGAAACGCCGAGCTTACAATTGCCTGTTACCTGAGTTCGAATAGACATCGGCGCTCTCGATTCATCAGGAACACGAGCATCAAATTGCGCCGCCAGGGTGGCGGCGAAAAGTAGAATTGGGGAGGGGAGCATGTACCCTAAAGGATAAACTTTGAACATGAAGATTGTGTTGTTAGTGATTCTCGCCACGCCTCAAATGTTTCCTCAAGCAAAAACTCAAAAGGCACATGTCCATGGCAGCGCCAAAATCAGCATCGCCATGGAGGGGCTAAAAGGTGAAGTTGAGTTTGAAGCGCCTGCTGAAGGTGTTGTTGGCTTTGAGTCAGAGGCGAAGACGCTGGTTCAGAAAAAATTGGTTGCAGCAGCGCTTGACACTTTGCGGAAGCGGGGCAGCGAACTGGTTGTTCTTCCTGCCGTATCCGGTTGCAAGCTGACACCGAAGGAAATCGAAATTCACCGGGAGGGCTCGCAACATTCTGAGGTGCATGCTCACTACGATTTGCTTTGCGCCAAGCCCCTCACCGGTGTGATCAAGTTCGGCGCAACGAAGCTCTTTCCAAGGACGCGCGAAGTGACTGTGACCTTCGTTTCTGATCAGGCACAAAAGAGCGCCAAGATTATTGCCGACGCCGGCTCTATTCAGCCCTAGGGTTTGACAGGTTTCGGGAACGTGAAGGGGTAGGTGTTTGGCACCACGCTCACCTCTGTTGTGAAGGTGTGCGGGTGCTTGGCCCCAGAGTCATAGATCAGTTCCACAAAGAATGCCGTATATCCGGTGGCTGGCTTCGGCATCCGAGCCGTGTACTTGCCATTGACGAGTGACACTATTTCCGATTTCCAGGTAGCTTTGGTCTCGGTCAGCCGGAAGTCTCTTGCCTTCGGATTGGTCACCTGCCAGAGCTTTGCTTCCTTCGGTTGCTCTGGTGCCTTCACTTCAATCGAGCTATCCGACTTGTTGATCTTCCAGGTAAAGTTAGGGCGCGGCCGGTTGTTCGCTACCGAATCCATGAACGCGACCAGGCTTTGCGTGACGCCAACAGGCTCAAGATTGTGCCGGGTATTAGGCATATAGCGAATGTGCTTCTCGCCTTTTAGCTTGTTGTAATAAAACTGCGAGCTATCTGGCAGGAAGAAATCGTCACCCGCAGAGTTGATAATCAGCTTCGGCATGGTCAGGCGGTCGCGATACTCATAAGGCTCTTCAATCTTCAAGAGGTTCTTGAACTGCCTAGTGGCCAACCAGCCCATGATATTCATGTCGGTGTAATCCTTGATCGCCGGAGCCCAGAAACCATAGGCGCGGTAGTGGTGGATGAAGCTGGGCACCATATTCAGAAGATCAATGACCATTGGTGCGATGGCGACAACACGCTTGTCCACTGCACCGATAGTCCACGTAGTCCAACCGCGCTTGGAGGCACCGCCAACGATATAGCGGTCGATGTTCATTTCACCGCCTTCTTTGGTTTTGAGAAATGCCGTCACGGTATCCATGGCTCTAACGCCAGCCTTGGTCATTGGTAATCTGAGCGGCCAACTTTCGTCCCCGGTGCGGAGAAATTTGTCCCAGGTGTAGGCGATGATTCCGTCTTCGCTACGCGTCTTCGTTTCACCATCGAACAGAAGCGGCTCGCTTGGAATCTGGCGCAGTTCGGCGGCGATCATGCCGCTATCTTTGGCTATGGCGATCATCAGCGGCGAAGGATTAACTTTTCCGCCTCGATTGTTGCCACCATCCACCCAAAGCAAGGCAATGCCAGGCTTGGCATTGGCGGGCTTATAGATGTTGATGAAGTGCTTCCACTCAGGCTTGTCAACATCTTTGGCTGAGCGCCAGGTCTGGCTTGTCATTTCTAACGAAGAAACAGAAACGCCGCTGACATTTGTTGTGCCAGCGGCGGTCCATTTAAAGCTTGAATCAGGGGCCCTGACGTAGCGGTCTAGTGCGGTTTCACCCGCAAGGCTGGTGACGGCAAGAAGCAGGAAACTACAAAGTAGCTGGGTTTGGGGCCTCAGGGTTAAGGCCAAGGTCGCGAATGGCTTGTGCGGCAGCATGAGCATCCATTTTACCGTCACGAGCCATGCGAGAGAGTGCTGCGGCAACAATTGATTCGGCATCAGTCTCAAAGAAACGGCGCAAGTGCTCGCGGTTCTCAGAACGCCCGAAGCCGTCAGTTCCTAAAGCAGTGAGCCTGCCACCCAGCCACGGGGCCAACTGGTCGGAAAGCAACTTCATGTATTCGCTTGAGGCAATGATTGGGCCATGTGATCCGTCGAGCACTTCCACCACTAGCGGACGGCGTGGACTTTCGGCTGGATGAAGCCGGTTCCAGCGTTCGACCTCAACGGCATTGCGTCGAAGGTTGACGTAGCTGGTTACCGACCAGACGTCGGCGGCGACATTGTACTTTTCAGCCAGTATCTCCTGAGCCCGGAGCACTTCATTCAGCATCGGGCCAGAGCCCCAGAGCTGAAGCGTTGCCTCGCCCATGGGAGACTTGCGCAGCTTGTAGATCCCCCGGCGGATGCCATCCTCAAGGTCGGGGATATCGGTTGGCATGGCAGGCTGCGGATAGTTTTCGTTGTAGGCGGTGATGTAGTAAAAAATGTTCTCACGATTTTCATACATGCGGCGGATGCCGTCCTGAATGATTACGGCGAGTTCATAGGCGTAAGCGGGATCATAGCACTGGCAGGTGGGCACCACACTGAAGAGTACGTGCGTATGGCCGTCCTGGTGTTGAAGGCCCTCTCCGTTCAGCGTGGTGCGGCCGGCAGTGCCTCCAATCATGAAGCCCTTGCCTCGCGCGTCGGCGAAAGCCCAGACCTGATCGCCAACACGCTGGAACCCGAACATCGAATAGTAGATGTAGAACGGAATCATCGGTGTATTGAGATTGGCGTAGGCGGTGCCTGCCGCAGTAAAGCTGGCCATGGAGCCCGCTTCGGTAATACCTTCCTCGAGAATCTGGCCGTCGCGCGATTCCTTGTAGAACAGGAACATATCGCCGTCAACTGGCTTATAGAGCTGCCCCTGGCTTGCATAAATGCCCACCTGCCGGAAGAGCGATTCCATGCCAAAGGTGCGGGCTTCGTCGGGCACGATGGGCACAAGAAATTTCGCGAGAGCCTTTTCTTTGAGCAGGTTCTTCAAGATTCCTACAAAGGCCGCTGTAGTTGAAGCCGGACGTCCGCCGGAGCCCTCAACGGATTCAGAAAATGCACTCATGGGAGGTGCAGTGAGCGTCCAATTCCCTTCGTTTCGGGCTGGAATCGGCCCGCCCATGGCAGCGCGCCGTTGCTGAATGTATTGCGCTTCCGGTGAGCTCTCTTCGGGCTTGTAGAAGCTTGCGGTCATGGTTGCTTCATCCGGGACAGGAATATTGAAGCGCTTGCGGACGTATTCCAGTTCATTTTCATTCAGCTTCTTCTGGTTGTGCGCAACATTCTTGCCTTCGCCGGCTTCACCCATGCCGTAACCTTTGATGGTCTTCATCAGGATTACAGTTGGGCCGCCGCGATGATCGTAGGCTCGCTTGAGTGCGTTGTAGACCTTGATTGGGTCGTGGCCGCCGCGCTTGAGGTTCTTGATATCCTCATCGCTCATGTCGGCAACCAGCTCGGCCAGTTCCGGGTATTTGCCAAAGAACTCGGTCCGTGCGTAAGCCGGGCCCTTCACTTTGAAGTTTTGGTATTCGCCGTCAACACATTCAGCCATGCGCTTGATCAGCAGGCCAGACTTGTCTTTGGCAAAGAGGCGATCCCAGTTGGATCCCCAGAGGCACTTGATCGTGTTCCAGCCAGCGCCCCGGAAGGCCCCTTCGAGTTCCTGAATGATTGAGCCGTTGCCCCGCACGGGGCCGTCCAGGCGCTGCAAATTGCAATTGATGATGAAGATCAGGTTGTCGAGCTTCTCACGTGAAGCGAGCGTTAGGGCCCCCAGCGATTCAGGCTCGTCTGTTTCGCCATCGCCGCCGATCATAATGACCTTGCGATCTGTGACGGGGATGAGTCCGCGATTCTCAAGGTAGCGAAGAAAGCGGGCATGGTAGATCGAGTTGATCGGGCCGAGGCCCATCGATACGGTTGGGAACTGCCAGAAGTCTGGCATCAGCCAGGGATGCGGGTAGCTGGATAGCCCAGGCTGGTCGCGCAGTTCATGACGAAAATTAATCAGGTGTTGCTCTGTGAGGCGGCCTTCGAGAAAAGCTCGAGAATAGACGCCGGGCGAGGCGTGGCCCTGGTAGTAGACAAAATCGCCGGCCTGGGTTGAGCCGTCGGCGGCAGGGATCGAACCCCTGAAGAAATGATTGAATCCGACTTCGGAAATCGTTGCCAGCGAGGCAAATGTGGAAATGTGTCCACCAATGCCGTCGTCATACTTGTTCGCGCGGGCCACCATCGCCATTGCATTCCAGCGAACAAAGGCCTTGATGCGTTGTTCAATTTCGCGGTCTCCAGGATAGGGAACCTCCTCCCGCACTGGAATCGTGTTTATGTACGGAGTGTTAAGCCGCATCGGTGCTGTAACGCCCAACTGGGCTGCACGGGTCATCAGATGCTGCAGCAGTTCGCTGGCTCGTTCTGGACCTGTTATGTCGACGACCTGGTCGAGGGCTTCCAGCCACTCAGACGTCTCTTGTGCGTGAATGTCGACTTGAATCTCTGGCTTCGTGGTAATCATTGCTAAAGGGAATCTATTCTTTAATTTAGCTTGTTGGAGGTTGCGATGGGGAAACGAAGTCTCACACGACGATGGATTCTTTCGATAGCGTTCATCGCCAGCGCTTTGGTGACCAGTGCCCACGAAGACAATGGGAACCGCGAAGAATGGCAGCTTTGGAGCCCGCGACTGGAGCAGAAGCCCGCTGGAATCAAGCTTCCCGATGGAAGTCTGATCCTCACAGCAGCTGCCAGCGCCTCAGCTTTTGGCGGTTGGGTAAAGTCTGTCAAGGGCATCCAAGCTGGCTTGTGGTTCCGGTTTGAGGCGGAATATCAGGTTGAAGGGCTACGCAAGCCGAGAAACCAGGTTCTTGTCCGGCTTCAGTGGAAAGACTCGAAATGGGATCCGGTGGGGGAGGCTGAGTATGCCTGGCGCGAAGAAATGGCTGGACCCTGGACCAGAGTTTGGGAAGAAGTGAAAGCTCCAGCCAATGCGAAATTTGCCGAGCTTCAATTGTGGCTGTATGACGCCGAACAAGGCGCGGTGGTCTTTCGCAATCCAGCCCTGGAGCTAACGGCCGCCCCGCCCGCGCGTCCAGTTCGTTTGGCTAGCCTCAATCACCGTCCCTTTGAAGCGGAGGGTGGAGAGTCCAGTGTGCGCAATCTTATGGCCGTGGCCCGCAAGCAGATCACCAGGCCAGTAGACCTGATGGTTTTCGGTGAAGGCATCACCGTAGTGGGAAGCGCCAGAAAGTATGCAGAAGTCGCTGAGCCGGCCAACGGCTACACGGCGCGGATCCTTGGAGAACTGGCTCGAGAGAAAAAGAGCTATATCGTAGCTGGCATATACGAGAAGGATGGGGATTTTCTCTACAACACGGCGATACTTCTAGACCGGGAAGGGAAGCTCGCCGGCAAATATCGTAAGGTGATGTTACCTCGCGAAGAGATTGAGCGCGGGCTTTCTCCGGGCGAAAAGATGACCGTCTTTCATACTGATTTCGGCAAGTTGGGCATTTTGATTTGCTACGACGTCTTTTTTGCCGAGCCCTCAAAACTCCTGGCGATGCAGGGTGCCGAAATTGTGGCAATGCCGATTTGGGGCGGCAACGAGTGGCTGGCAAAGGCGCGCAGCATCGAAGGCCGGTTCACCCTGGTATCGAGTGGCTACGATCATCCAACCTACGTCCAGGACCCGATGGGAGAGCGATTAAGCGAGGCAAGAACAAATGGCAGCGCAGCCTATGCCGAGGTGGATCTAAATCGAACCCATCGCGAAATGTTCCTGGGAGATATGAAGGCAAGGCGCATGCGTGAGACCCGTCTCGATCTTTCAGCCGGAGCAGAAGTCTTGACAGCAAAGTGAAGCGTTTGCTGTAATAGTTAAATCAGTGTTCCTCGGTAGCTCAATGGTAGAGCATTCGGCTGTTAACCGAAGGGTTGTAGGTTCGAATCCTACCCGAGGAGCCACTTTCCCACCGTCCTGGCGTCTCGGCGGTCGGCGAAGCCAGAAGCGGCCCCGGGGGCGTCCCCGTGGCCGCTTCCGCTTGAGTCGTTGGGTTGGGCCCGGCCCGCGGCACCCTGCCCCGGGCCGTGGCGATCACGCCGCCGCATGTGGGCGTTTGTCCAGCAACGAGGCGACGACCGCCCCGCCCAGCAGTAGTGCGATCACGGCGAGCGAGAGCCCGATCGGCATCTTGTAGAACTCCGACAGCAGCATCTTCGCTGCGACGAAGATGAGGACCAGCGCCAGCCCCGTCTTCAAGTGGCGCAACTTGTCCATGAAACCGGAGAGACAGAAGTACAACGCGCGTAGACCCAGTACCGCGAAGATGTTCGACGTGAGGACAATGAACGGGTCACGGGTGATCGCGAAGATCGCGGGAATCGAGTCAACCGCGAATACCAGGTCGGTGATCTCGATCAGCACGAGCACGCTGAAGAGCGGAGTCGCCAGCCACT
>JAYSVS010000024.1:0-25414 GCA_043718395.1 Acidobacteriota bacterium | reverse complement strand
AACCAATTATTATCCAGGATCAGTGAAAGCCCTTAAAATCAATAGGTTGGAGCAAATCCAAGCCTCAAGTCCCCCTCTCGAAGTTTCTCGCTTGCCATTCCCAATTTTCACAAAAACTGCATGGGGACCGGTCGATCTTGAGCAGCTACCCGGGACATCCCAGCGTTCAGGTGGCACAGTATCAAACTTCCATGACTTCACTGTCCAACGGTCGCCAACTCGATCACGGCCTACGGGTGACGGAGGGAATTGGAAGAGTGGATCAAACGGCAACCGAAGTGCGCCAATCCACGCGCTGCCACCATAAACACCCGCGTCCCGTCAATACGATGCGAACTTTATCATTCACGCGCCTCGATTCATTATTTCTTGATTGTTTCCAACAAAAAAACGACTCGGCCTCCGAATCGCTCCATCAGCTAGTGGCAGAATCAAACTGGAGAATTCTCATGAACAATGAACAGATATCAAACAGAAATCCTGCAACCGTGCAGTCCCCACGCAAGCAAGCGCTGCCGCAAGCTTCGGGCGCGATAAAAAATGAATCAAACGAACCCAAATGCAGTTGTCGAACTTTCCAAGCAAATCATATTCGGCCTCGAAAATTCGAAAAGTGCTAAACACCCACTGATCTGTAAGATCCGGGAGAATGATTCGGAAATTCAGTATCCAAGTTTTGCCTTTTGTTCGCATAAAGAGTATCTCTAGAGAGTGAGCACTTTGCTATTCGACTTTCCGGAAGACGAGGCGACGCGCAAAGCGCTGCCGATTCCTCGTCGCGAGACGGTGATGCAGGCCGTCCAGCGTTTTGAGGAGATCTCGACCAAACCGGAGTCTCCGGTTCGTTCTATCCGCCACGTCCCCGCGCGCGAGGGCCAGTACTCGCCGATTCCCGGGGCGGTCAACCCGCTCCTTGCCGCAGCTCTGCAATCGCGCGGGATCGAAAAGCTCTACGCACACCAGGCCGCCGCCTTCGACCACGTCGACGCCGGGCGCAATGTCGTCATCGTAACTCCCACGGCTTCCGGCAAGACCCTCTGCTACAACCTGCCCGTCATCAACAAACTGCTCAGCGACCCCGGTGCACGGGCTCTGTATCTTTTTCCTACGAAGGCCTTGGCCGAAGACCAACTCAACGAGCTTCATGGCGCTGTTGAGCAAATGGGTTCTGACCTGAAGTGCTTCACCTACGATGGCGACACCCCGCAAGACGCCCGCCGGGCCATCCGCGAGCGGGCCAACGTCGTACTCACCAACCCCGACATGCTCCATTCCGGGATATTGCCTCACCACACCAAGTGGGCCAAGCTCTTTGAGAATCTGAAGTATTTCATCATCGATGAGCTGCACTACTATCGCGGCGTCTATGGCAGCCATCTCGCCAATATCATCCGCCGCCTGAAACGTCTATGCGAATTCTATGGCTCAAAGCCGCAGTTTATCTGCTGCTCGGCCACCATTGCGAACCCCAAAGAGCTGGCCGAGGCCATCACTGCCGAGCCCTTCGCCCTGGTCGACCAGAACGGCGCGCCCTCAGGCGAGAAGTTCTTCGTGATGTACAACCCGCCGGTGGTGAACCGGCAGTTGGGCATCCGCCGCAGCTACCTTCATGAGAGCCGCCGCATCGCCGTAGACGCGATCCAGCGCGGGCAGCAAACCCTGGTCTTTGCCAACAATCGCCTTGCTACAGAAATCCTGATCACCTACCTCAAGGACGCGATCGAAAAGGGCCCCACCTCGCAAGGCATGATCCGCGGCTATCGCGGTGGCTATCTACCGAAGGAGCGGCGAGAAATCGAAGCCAAGCTGCGCTCGGGCGACATTCGTGGCGTGGTTGCAACTAACGCGCTAGAGCTTGGCGTCGATATTGGCTCGCTCGATTGCGTGGTGCTGGCTGGATACCCCGGCACGATCGCCTCTACCTGGCAGCGCTCCGGCCGGGCAGGCCGCCGTCAGAACACTTCTCTCGCCGTGATGGTAGCCAGTTCTGCCCCCCTCGATCAATTCATCGTCGAACACCCGGAATATTTCTTTGGCCAGCCCCCGGAGCGCGCAACGGTCAATCCCGACAACACAGAGATCCTGATCAATCATCTGAAGTGCGCAGCCTTTGAGCTGCCGATCAAGGAAGGCGAAAAGTTCGGCCCGCACGACACTGCGGAGCTTTGCCAATTTCTCGCTGACCTGGGGCTAGTGAATCATTCGGCCAAAGCATGGCACTGGACCAGTGACAGCTACCCCGCCGACGCGATCAGCCTCCGCGCGGTCACCAGCGACAATTTCGTCGTTATCGACACCACCAATAACAACAACATCATCGCCGACGTCTCCTTCCCGGTGGCGCTGGTCACGCTGCACGAAAAAGCGATCTACCTCCACGAGGCCAAGCAATACCAAGTCGAGAAGTTTGACTATGAACAACGGAAGGCTTTCGTGCGGCGCGTCGATTGTGACTACTTCACCGATGCGATCGACTACACGCAAGTGAAGGTGCTCGAAGAGATTGACCAGCGCCCGATCCAGCGCGCTCGCGCTTGCCACGGTGACGTGCGCGTCAACCGTCAAATCGTCGGCTTCAAGAAAGTAAAGTTCTACACGCTAGAGAACGTCGGCGCCGGCAATCTCTCGATGCCAGAGCAAGAGATGCACACAACGTCGTGGTGGCTGCACTGCCCGGCGGACTTCCTCGCGCAGCTCGAAGAATACTCGCCATCCGAGCGAGCCAACGGCCTCGCCGGCCTCGCCAACGCGCTGCGAGCCGTGGCCTCGATGCTGGTGATGTGCGACCCGCGCGACATTGGCACATCGCTTACTGAAGAGATCGCTGGAGGCCTTGTCGCCTGGGAACCCAACCTCTATCTCTACGACACATACCCCGGCGGCATTGGCCAGTCGCTGCCGCTCTATAACCAGACCAAGCGTCTGCTCGAAGGTGCCCAAGAACTGATCTCGGCCTGCACCTGCGAATCCGGCTGCCCTTCCTGCGTTGGCCCTGTAGGAGAGGTGGGCGAAAAAGGCAAAGAAGGCGCACTCGCCATTCTGCGCCTTCTCCACCAGGGCATGGCCCCCGCGACAGCAATCGATGAAGTTCCGTTTTAGAATCGTGGAAGTCCATGGCAACAGAAAAACGCCGCTCACAGCGTATTGATATCCACGAGCCCGGAACCATCTCCTGGCAAAACGAAGCTGGAGTAACGATGGGCGAAAAAGTTGTCGTGATCAACATCGGCGATGCCGGTGCCATGGTTGAAATGTCTCGAAAGTTGCCGATACGTCAGACTGTCCAACTGAAAGTTCCCTCGTGGGAAATAGACGGTTCCGCCAGCGTACGTAATTGCGTTCAAAAGGGAATCAAATACCGAGTGGGCCTCGAACTTTTCTATTCCATCAACGCCAAGCCCAAAGTGCAGCGCTGGACATAGATAATAGAGGTTCATGGTCATTACTGGAATTTGGTACGCCTTGGCGCTGGCAGTGGTTGGAGCGCTGACAGGTTACCTGACAAAAATTGTCTGGCTCGGGATCCCTTTCTTCATCCTTGCCGTCTTTTGCCTCTGGTTCTTTCGCGATCCCAATCGCGTGATCGCCGAAGGCCCCGTGGCTGTTTCGCCCGCTGACGGCAAAGTAGTCTCGATCACCAAAGACCCGGACGGGCGCACCAGGCTCGGCATCTTTCTCAACGTCTTTGATGTACATGTTAATCGCACACCCATTGCAGGCAAGATCACCCGCCGCACCTATAAAGCTGGAAAGTTTCTGGTAGCCAGTAATGATCGAGCAGGTGCTGAGAATGAGCAGAACACTTTCGTCGTCGAAGGCGAAGGCACCACCATCGAATTCAGTCAGATCGCAGGCCTGATCGCCCGCCGCATCGTCTGGTATAAAGACACTGGCGATACAGTAGAGCGTGGCGAGCGTGTGGGCCTAATCAAATTTGGCTCACGCGTCGATGTCTTGTTTAACGCCGACTGGAAGCTGAGTGTGACACTCGGCAACCGCGTCTCGGCCGGCTCAAGCATCATCGCCAAGCGTGTGAATTAAAGGAGCATGCAACTGCGCCTCTCTGAACGTCTGATCGATCCCAAGAGCCCCGAACGCAGGCCCCGGCGGGCTGCCTACGCCCTGCCGACCCTCTTCACGTCGGCCAATGTCTTCTTTGGCTTTCTCGCCATCACCAAAACTATCGAGGGCACTCTCAAAGCTGTGCAGCAAGGTGCGGTCTCGATCCCTGAATACGCCCTCGCCGCCCAACTCATTGGCGTTGCTGTCGCTTGCGACGGTCTCGATGGCCGCATCGCCCGCATGACAAACACGGTAAGCGACTTCGGCCGCGAGCTCGATTCCCTGGCCGACGTCATCACCTTCGGCATCGCCCCCGCTGTTCTCGCTTTCTGCTGGGGCTTCTATTTTGTCAGCCACTCGATTGACCCCGCCTTTCGCGAGCAAATCCTGCAGGGCGGCTACTTTCTCTCTTTTGTGTATTTGCTGTGCGGGGCCGCTCGCCTGGCTCGCTTCAACGTCGTTACCAACCCGATTCCGAAAAATCCCGGCCGCCCTGATCGCAAATATTTCGTGGGCCTGCCCATCCCGGCTGCGGCCGCCTTTATCGCGAGCATCGTCTACTTCGCCAACAGCGTCCCGATCGAAAACTGGATCGTCTCGCTGCTCTGGCTCGCGCTGCTTGGGCTGATGAGCTTTCTGATGGTGAGCACCTGGCGCTATCGCAGCTTCAAAGACCTGAATCTGTTGCAGCCCCGTTCCCCGCTCAGCATCATCTTTGTCGGCAGCGTGATTTTCATGGTTTGGAACTACTCGCAACCCGTCCTGTTTGCGATGTGCCTCACCTATACCGCCAGTGGCATCCTCGTCCGTATCGGCGGCCTGCTGCGGCGCAAGACCGCACCGATTCCAACTCCAAAGGAAACCCCTTCGCTTGGCTAAACCAAAGCTCGCCCTGGTCGGCGGCCAGACACTCCTAGGCCGCGAAATCCGCGAGCATGCAAAAGACTTTGATGTCCACGCGATGGACACAACCGACGACGAAGGCAAGACGCTCGTGCGCGACGAGGACGATCTGGCTCTGATGTCGCCCCTCGATCAAAAGGTAGTCGAAGCCGCCGCACTAGTCATGCTGGCCGGCGATGTCGAATCCACAGCCAAAGTCCGAAAGATGCGTGCCCGAGATTTAATCGATCTTACCGGCGTGCTGGAAATCGACCCCACCGCCCGCCTGCGTTCTCCCCTCAGCGAGACTCCGGTTGCAAAAAAGCCAGCCCCGATCGAGGTGATCGCGCACCCTTCGTCCACCATGCTGGCTCTCTTCCTTGATACCCTCAACGCGGTCGCCCCAATCGCCCGCAGCGTCATCAACCTCTATCAACCCGCGAGCGAGTTTGGCACGCTCGGCATCACTGAATTGCAGCAACAGACAGTAGCGTTGCTTAGCTTTCAGACGCTTCAGAAGAAACTCTTCGATAGCCAGGCGGCCTTTGCGATGCTTGCTCGCCTGGGCGAAGATTCCACATACAAGCTTCAAACCATCGAGCTGCGCATTGAGCGCAATCTTGCAAGCTTGCTGGGCGGTAAGGTGCCGCTGCCATCCCTTCGCCTGACTCAGGCCCCTGTCTTTCATGGCATGAGCGCCTCTGTCTGGGTGGAGTTTGAATCGAAACGAGACCTGAAGCAAATTTCTGCGATGCTGTCCAAGGCAGGCATTGATGTGCGAGGCGACGACCTTGATCCGCCCAACAACGCTGGAATGGCGAATCTGGACGGAGTCGCTGTAGGGGCCATTGAGGCCGACCGCAATCATCCCCGTGGTGCCTGGTTCTGGCTTGCAGCCGACAACCACCGCATCACGTCACAAAATGCGATTCTGGTGGCTAAGGAGCGGATAAAAGCTTGAAACGCCGTGTCTTTATATTGGGCAGCGCCGCCCTTGGTGCCACTTCTTGTGGCTATCATGTGGCTGGTAAAGCCGACTTGATGCCAAAGGAAATTCGCAGTATTGGGATTCCACCGTTCAGTAACCCGACAACGCGATACAGGCTCACCGAGAAACTCCCAATCGCAATCACGCGCGAATTTCTTGCTCGCACGAAGTACCAGATTCTCCCCGATGCGAGTGGGGCCGACGCAGTGCTGCAAGGTTCAATCAGTACCGTGCTGGCTTTCCCAACTGTCTTTGATCCAACCAGCGGCCGTGCTGCCGGTGTCCAAGTGCAAGCCATTCTAGCCGTCACTCTCACCCAGGCGCTTTCCGGCAAAGTGCTCTACAACAATCCCTCTCTCGACTTCCGTCAGCGCTATGAGATCTCAACCGATCCGCAAGCTTATTTTGACGAATCCACCAGCGCTTTCGACCGTCTCAGCCGCGACGTCGCCTCTTCTGTGGTCACGGCAATTCTCGAGAACTTTTAACCATGACCGCTGAGCAGTTTGTGACTGGCCTGCAAAAACAAAAGCCGCCCGCAGTTTGTCTCTTTGTAGGCCCGGACGCTTACATGCGAACGCTATGCAAAGACGCCCTCATCGCGGTGGTGCTGCCAAAGCCCGAAGATCGCGAAAGCGGCTGGAGCCGCTGGGATCTTACCGAAGTAAGCGTGGCCCAAGTGCTGGACGACGCGGCCTCGATGTCGCTCTTCGCCACTCGAAGACTCATCTGGGTTGCCGGTGCCGAAGCAGTAGTGCCCAAGGGACGCGCCAAGCAAGACGAAGAGTCAAACGGTGCCAAAGAGCTGATCGCATACCTCGCCAACCCAACTCCAGACACAACAATTGTTTTCGATTGTTCGCGCTACGATTTCGAAGGAGACGACAAGACGAAAGTCGAAAACCTGCGTAAGTTTTTTGCAATCGTCAAGGCTCAGGTGGAGTTCCCGCGCTTCTTGCCTGATGCCGCGCGTCGACTTGCTCTAGACTTGGCGGCTGAAAAGAAAATCCGCATTGGCGGCCCTGAACTGGAACTTCTGATCGAGGCCACTGGTGCCGACGCCTCGCGAATCAATCAGGAAATGGAAAAACTCTCCCTCTACGCCAAACCTGGCGAAACGATCACTCAGGAAACCATCACCGCTCTGGTTCCCAACGCCCGCGCCGCAAACATTTTCGGCCTGGTAGCGGCGATCGGCAGTGGAGACCGGGCTAAGAGCCTGGACATCCTGGATACTTTGATTCGAGAAGGAGAATATCTGCCAGTTGCGCTCGCTTTTCTGGCGACGCAGTTCCGATTAGCGCTGGCCGCGCACGAGGCAAGGTTGAAGGGGTCGATGCAAATACAGGGCCACTTCAGCAAGTTGGGCACGCCAATGTGGAAGGCCCGTGCCGAGCAAGTGGATCAGACAATGACAGCTTTCGCCCCCGGTCGCTTGAAGCGAGCGATGCTGCTGGTATATGCAGCCGATCAGGCGCTTAGAGATACCCGTCCTGATGACAAGACAGTGATGGAAGACTTCGTTTGGAAGGTTACTTCGAAGGAAGGCTAAATTAGGCGGCGATTGCTTTGAGGCGGCGAGACAGACGGCTCTTGTAGCGTGCCGCTGTGTTCTTCTTGATCACGCCCCACTTGGCACCACGATCCACGATCGAGAAGACTGCCGTGAGCTGCTTGGTAGCTTCTCCGTGATTCTTTTCGGCCAGGAGCTTGCGCATAATCTTGATTGCGCCCTTGATGCGGCTGCGTCTTGCGCGATTTGCCGCCGTGCGCCGCTCAGTGATACGGACGCGTTTGATAGAAGTTACTGTATTCGCCATGCTAAACCATTGATCATGATAACACAGAGAATGCGCATGCCACAGCCCCAACGCCTTGCCTCGCTTGATGTTTTCCGCGGGCTAACGATCGCCGCCATGATTCTGGTAAACAGTCCCGGATCCTGGGCTCATATCTATGCTCCGCTAGAGCATGCGCAGTGGCACGGGTTCACCCCCACTGATATGGTTTTCCCTTTCTTTTTGTGGATTTCCGGGGTGGCTATGACGCTTTCTTTTGCCCGTCGCAAGACCGAGGGTGCTGACCGGGCCAAATTGCTTCTTCATGCTGTTCGCCGTGGCGCTACGATCTTCGTAATCGGCCTGCTGCTGAATCTCATCCCCATGTTCGACTTTGCTCATGTGCGTATCCCTGGCGTTCTGCAGCGCATCGGTATTTGTTATTTCTTCGCCACCGTCATTTACCTTTACACCTCGCGACGGGGACAGATCATAGCCGCACTCAGCCTGCTTTCGGTCTATTCCGGCATCATGCTTTTCTATCCATTTCCTGGTGCAATCGCAGACCGGTGGAATGTTGATGCCAATGCGGCACGTTATTTTGACGGCATCCTTCTGGAAGGGCATATGTGGAGCAAGACCAAGGTCTGGGACCCGGAAGGCGCTCTGTCTACGATGCCCGCGATCGCGACTGTTCTTTGCGGAATTCTCGCAACGCAATATCTGCGATCTGGTCTCATTCTGACGGCCGCAGGGCTTCTTTTGAGCCTAGTGATGCCGATCAATAAGAGCCTCTGGACCCCCAGTTTCGTTCTCCTCACGGCCGGCCTCGCATCGCTGATTTTTGGTGGATTGCGTTGGTGGATCGATGAGAAGGGAAACCACGCCGGCTGGAAGTTTTTTGAGATCTACGGCACCAATGCGATTGTCTCGTTTGTGCTCTCAGGTGCCCTCGCGCGCATTCTTGCGATGACGGGTGCCGGTAAGCAGCTCTACGACCAACTTTGCAGGATTGCTTCGCCGGTCAATGCCTCGCTGCTTTACGCGCTGCTAAACGTAGCAGCCTGCTTTAGCGTGGTGTATCTGCTGTACCGGAAGCGAATCCTCGTTCGCCTCTGAGCCAATACCAGAGGACATACCCGCAGACCGGAAATGCCGTTGCCACCCAGAAGGCGAATGCATAGTTCTTCTGATCGAAATAGCCCCCAAATATGGGCGCGGTGATCGCTGTCAAAGCCGAGAAGCTGCCTGCGCCTAGCCCAGCGATCAGGCCTGCGCGCCCGTTTCCAAACACGCTCGTGGCATAGGCAATCCCGCCGACGATGAAGCTCCCGGTGACGAACATGGCGAGAAAGAGTCCGGCCATAAACCAAGGCAGAATCGTAATAGCAGGCGCAAAGGCCAGCGGCAGACTGAGCACAAGGCCGATGGAGAAAGCGCGGCGGCAGGCTTCTTCGACGCTGGTACCTTGCTTGACCAGACGATCAATCCACCAACCCCAGAAGAAGTATCCGCACTCCCAACCAAGCGGCGGAATCCAGAGCACCAGGCCGAGATCGCGCTGGCTCAAGTGAAAGACCTGGGATAGATAAAGGCCCGACATGTATAGAATAAATCCGAGGGGTACCGCCCCCATCGCGTAAGCGGCGACAAAGGCCAGGACGCGCCGGTCGCCCCAGGCAAAGCCGCTTGTTTCCACCTTTGGTTTCAGTGCCAGGTCTGGCCGTCCGCATAGAGCCCACCACCAGATGATCCAAACCAGACCTGCCGCACCAGTAACCCAAAACGCCATTCGCCATCCGAAAGCAAGGGCAATCGGCGTGACGATGAATGGCGTCAGAATGGCACCCAGCGACCCGCCTGAATAGCTCAGTGCGATGCCGCGGGATCTGCGCTCTGGCTCGAGTGTCTGCATCACGGTGCGCAGTGCGCCCGGGAAGGTTGCGCCTTCGCAGAAGCCAAGACCGGTGCGGAGAATACCGAAGCTGACAGCCCCTCCAGCCAAGGCGTGCAGGGCACTGGCAATGCTCCAGCCGGCTACGGCCAGTGTCATGCCTTTCTTTACGCCCAGACGGTCCAGAAGCATCCCCCAGAGCGGATTGCCCAGCATGTAAGCGTAAGAAAACGCGGCAACAATCCAGCCGTACTCGCGCCCGGTGAGCCCGGTTTCTTTCTGGATTGTGGGGATCAGGACGGCGATGGCATTGCGGTCGATATAACTGATTGTCGACACCAGCATCATCGCCAGTGCCGGCGTCCACACTCTGGCTAGCTGCGACAATCTTCGATTCTATCCGCTTCATCCAGTAATTCCGTCGTTTCGTCGGAAATTTGCACACTCGTTCGAGGCTTGGCAGCAAACTCTAGACATGAAGCCAAGCAACATCCTCCTCACCGCAGCCGCACTCCTGTCATTCGCAGTGTCGGCTCTCCACAGCCAACAGCGATTTGACAATCTGGTCCGGGGCGACTTCTTTGCCGGTTTCGCCGGGAATGCAGAAGCTTTGGACCGGGCTATGAAGCTCACTGAAGATACCCTCAAAGAAAACCCGAATCACGCTGAAGCGATGGTCTGGCATGGGTCTGGGCTTTTTTATCAATCGGGTCAATTGATGAAGAAGAATGACTTCGCCAAGGGCATGGAACTCTATGGCCGGGGCATCGCTGAAATGAACAAGGCGGTCGAACTGGAGCCAAAGAATGTGGCCGTGCGCATTCCCCGTGGCGCTGTCCTCTCGTCAGGTGCCCGAAATATGCCGACACAAATGGCCAAGCCGCTTTTCGAATCGGTCATCGACGACTACTACACTGTGTATCAGATGCAGGAGAAGAACCTCGACAAGCTGGGCATGCATCCCAAGGGCGAATTGCTCTTCGGCCTTGCCGATAGCTACAGCCGGATTGGCGCAACCGGGAAGGCTGACTATTTCTTTGCCGAACTGCAGAAGGCACTCCCGAACAGCGCCTACTCCAAGCGTGCCGACAAGTGGTTTGAGACCAAGCAGCCCTTGCCTGCTGCCGAGGCAAACTGCATCGGCTGCCACACTGGAAAGTAATTGATGCGCGAACTGGCCAAGATTCTCGGACTCAACCTTGTTGTAGCGATCGTCGTATTGATTCTCTTCGCCAGTTACATGAGCAATCCACGGCCAGAGCGCATACTCTGGCCGTTTGTGATTTCACTCACCTTCTCTTCCTTCATTGGCACCCTCGCCTGGCTGGTCCTCCCGAAGGCTGCTCCTCATCTGGTGGGCAATTCGTTTGCTCGCTGGATTCAGATCCTGGGCATACTTTCTTTGATTAGCTGGGCAGGAGGGACCATGGCTTACACCGTGATGGTCTTGCAGCCCTTCGTTGATCTGCGGCTTGGCTACGGAAGGTCGATGGTGACCTGTCTGGTCTTTACCCTTAGCATCGGTTGCATCACCTGCATTGTGGAAGAAGCCCGCAGCCGTGTACAGGCGACGACACTTCAATTGAAGACCCGTGAACTCGAACGCGAAAGGGCGCTGAAGGCCGCCGCCGCCGCCAAATTGCAAAGCCTCGAATCGCGAATCCATCCACACTTTCTCTTCAACACGCTCAACTCCATTTCGAGCCTGGTACGCTCCAATCCTGCCGCAGCAGAGGTGCTAATCGAAAGACTGGCTGCCCTCTTGCGGTTCTCTCTCGACCGTCACGGAAATCTGGTCAGCCTCGCCGACGAGATTCAGATTACTCGCGACTATCTGGATATTGAAAAGGCCCGCTTCGGCGACCGCCTGCGCTTCAGCTTTGAGATTCCTGAAGACTTGCTTGGGTCTCTTGTGCCCGCGATGTCTCTGCAGACTCTGACGGAGAACAGCGTGAAGTATGCCGTTGGCGCTCAACGCCACGGAGCTGATCTTCAAATCCGGGCCCAACGCAAGGGCAGAGAGATTGAGCTTGCAGTCACCGATACCGGCCCCGGCTTCTTACCCGACAGCCTGCCCAGCGGACATGGCCTCGACACGCTCAAGCAGCGTCTCGAATCGCATTTTGGCGAAGCTGCATCGCTATCTACACGCAGACTTGAACCAGGCATGGAGGTCGCCTTCCGCATCCCATGCTGACCGCGTACTTGCTGGACGATGAGCATCTGGCGATCGAGCGGCTCACCCGCATGCTGGCCGCAGACCCGCGCATCCATATCCTGGGTGCGTCGAAAGACCCGGTCGAAGCAATTGATCAAATCGACACTTTAAAGCCGAATCTGCTCTTCCTCGATATTCAGATGCCAGAGCTGGATGGCTTTGCGGTATTGCGCCGTCTGGCCCATCAGCCCCTGGTAATCTTCACCACTGCCTACGATCAATACGCTCTGCAGGCCTTTGAGACGAACTCGATTGCATACCTGCTGAAGCCAGTCGAATCGGCGAAGCTCACACATGCGATCACGAAAGTGGAAGCGATCCGGGGTGGGCAACAACCTGCTCCTAATATCGCCAAGCTACTCACGCAACTCGCCACCAGGTTGACACCTGTTTACCCGGAGCGCATCAGCTCAAAGACCGGCGACCGTACTGAATTCATTGATCTCTCTCGCGTCACTCATTTCTATGCCGAAGACAAGCTCACCTTTGCCTCCACAGAATCCAAGAGCTACACCATCGATCAAACCATTGCTGAGCTTGAGGCTCGCCTCGACCCGGCGCAGTTCTTCCGTATCCACCGCTCGACGCTGGTGAACCTCGCCTACGTCGCCGAGCTTTATACCTACTTCGGCGGAAAGCTGATGCTCCGCCTCAAGGATGCAAAGAAAACAGAACTCACCGCTTCCAAAGACCGCGCCCGGGAGTTGCGCGACAAGCTCGGGCTCTAACCGGCGCGCCCACGTAGCGTTCTGGGTCAGCAGTTGGTGAAATCAACGAGAAAGGACTGTTTCGATAGGCAACCAGATCCGCAGTTTTGGCCTGATCGCGATACTCATAGAAATTGCCTGCCGCCAGCGGAATTGCGTCTCCACTGCGCTTGACCAGCTTCTCTCGCACCTGAATGATGCGTTCTGGTTCAGTGAAGGGCAGCGGCTTGAGCAGGAGACCGTCCACCACGCTGAACATGGCGGTGTTGGAGCCAATGCCAATTCCCAATGCAAGGATTGCGGCGGAGTGAACGAAAAGAGTAGCGAAGAGATTCCCAGAGCAAAAATGAAAATCTTAGCGCCTTGGGACCGAACGGCTAAGCCAGGGTTGGTAAATGTGCCCGCGCATAATCGATGCACTGCTGGTTCAGCTTGTCTTCGAGCGCAAGCGCCTGCCCGGGCGTAAGGCCTGAGGTGCGAGGCAACGGCTTCTTCGGTGGATGGTTGCGAATGTAGGCAATGAGTCTTGCGAGGTCGCGTGGCGGTACAGGACTCTTCTGGTCATAGACTTTCCAATACTGATCTGTGAAAATCGGAACCTTCAGCGGATCGCGGGTCAGCATTTCAAGCTGAAAAAGCATTCTCGGATCCTTTTTCTGGAAGCGGGCGACGATGGCTTTGAGATCGAAGTTACCTTCGCCAAATGGAACCTCAGACAGCAAAATACCCTCGTCGTAAAAGTCGACGCCAATGTCTTTGAAGCTGACAAAGATCGTATAGGGTTCGAGCGTATCCATCGTTTGTTCGGGGGTCTCAATCAGAGACACGCTGTTCACCAGGTCGAGGCAAATCCCGACGTGTTCGCTTTGCGTCGAGCGCACCCATTCCGCCATTTCATCCGAGCGCCAGCCCTTGTGATTCTCAATGGCAAGCTTCATCTTGTACTTGCTCAAGACCGGCTCTGCCCGGCGGACAGCCGCCCGGCAGTTTGCATCAAAGGCATGAAATTCCGCAACATTTTTAAACTGTTCATAGCGGCGCCCGGAGAACGGATCATGCACGCAAACGACGCGGCCATCCATCTCCGATGCAGCCTTAACCGCAATTTCATACTTCGGCAACTCAGCATCCGTACGTGGGGTGCGAACCAGGATCGTGGCGCGCATGTCGTATTTGTTTAACTGCGAGGCAATCTTCTTGATATTGGCTGGGTCCAGATCTGGTGTGAAATTGGTGTGTGCCGCACCAAGCCCCATGTTGTGGCAGTACTCGATGATGTCCCAGTCTTTACCCATGGCCTTGATGCGGGCGGTAAGGCCAGGGCTGGCTGAACCCATGTTTTTGAGTACTTTTGCGGGAGCGGCGGCAGATACGAGTCCGGCCGCCGCGATGCCTGTCAGTGCATTTCGTCTGGTCATTGTCTTGCGACGATTGTACATCCGCCGCTACCGGATGACCAGCGTTGCCTCATGCTGATGAGGCCTGGCGATTGCAGATTTTTGGTAGCGGGTGCATGCATGCGATAACATCAGTGAATGTTTCGTCCGATCCATCTGCTCCATGGCCTTGTCTTCCTGATCTGCACCGCCACCCTGGCCCAGCAAGTGCCTGCTCCCGCGCCCGCCCCCGCTAAGCCCGCAAGGCCCCAGCCTCCCACACGCGACCCCAACATTCCTGGTTACGTCAAGGCCAAAGAGCTCCCCGATGGCACCGTTCCTAAGGTGAAACAAAATGGCAACTTCATCATCGGGCCCACGCACCCCGCCGCACCAGAAACAGTTGTCAATGAGAGCGTGCCCCAAGGCCAGATCATCGAGTTCACTATGGAGTCCACCGACAGCAAGATCTACCCCGGCATCGCCCGCGAACCCGGTACGTTTGGTCAGCCAGATCCCGCAGACCCGAGTAAACTGCTCGTGAAGAGCTCTCCTAAGCCCTATAGCCGCAAGGTCGCCGTCTATGTTCCCAGGCAGTACGTGCCAGGCACAGTTGCGCCACTCCTTGTTGGTGCTGACGGCCCTGACCGAATGCTCTTCACAACACTGGATAATCTGATCGCCGCTAAACGCGTGCCCGTCATGATTGCGGTCTCCATTGCCAACGGCAGCGGTGATGCGCAAGGCAGTCAGCGCGGCCTTGAGTACGACACAATGTCTGGCCTCTATGCCCAGTTCGTCGAGACCGAAGTGCTTCCGCTGGTTGAGCAGAAAGCCAATGTCAAGCTCACACGAGATCCCAACGCCCGTGCCACGATGGGCTGCAGTTCGGGAGCCTCGGCCGCAATGGCCATGGCCTGGTATCGAACTGACCTCTACCATCGCGTGCTCAGCTATTCCGGCACCTACGTCTATCAGCAGTGGCCTTACAACGCGGAGACGCCTCACGGTGCCTGGGACTTCCACGCTTCCATTATTCCCAACAGCCCCAAGAAGCCGCTTCGCATCTGGATGCATGTCAGTGATCGCGATAACCTCATCACGCGAGACGCTTATCACGATTGGGTTCTGGCCAACGAAAAGATGGCGATGGTGTTAACTGACAAGGGATATCCCTACCAGTTCGTCTTCGCCCGCAACGCTTCTCACTGCGACCGCAGCGTGAAGGCGCAAACACTCCCACTCGCGCTTGAATACGTCTGGCAGGGCTATCCGAAGAAGTAGCGAAGAAGCACCGTTGACCGGTTCTCGCTCCCGGTTAAAGTAACCACTTTCCTATTCCGTTTCTCTTTCCCAAATCTTTCCACTCTTGGCGGACTTCAGAAACTTTGTAATTGAGTCTGGCCGCTCCAGTTCTATAACTCCTTTTACTCCAGTAATTTCGCAGGCTTGGGCTAGCGCCCTGATGCCGCCCACCCCGATCGACTTCAGATGCCGTTGGGCATCGCGCAGGAATGCCCGCGCATCAGAGTTGGCCAAGAGCTCTGACTCGCCGTTCGGACCGCTTATAACGGCAACAGCGTCAAAGAGAACCGAAGGTGCCCCGGCAAGAGCCATATCCGCCGCATACTTATTACCGTCAGAGTCTTTCACTCCACCAATTTTCAAGCAAATCATTGCACAGGCGGCACCTTCAGACTGAATGCCCTCAACCAGTTTCAACCAGAGTTTGGTATCAAATCCCTCACCCGCCAGAACTCCTACTTTTCTCCCTTTCAGCGTCGGCTCATTGCGATGGAACAAACTCAATGCCGGACTCAAATCGAGGTCTATTGGTTCCAGAGAAGGCTTTAGCGGTTCAGCCTCTCCGCTCATTCCTAACCGGTCAGCAACGCTGTTTGCCAACTCCCGATCCACGATCATCAGATGGCCAAGCATTTTCTTACGGATAGCGGGAATCTCGACCTTACCTAGCTCAAAGCCCAATGCCATTCCAATATGCCTCCGCTCTGGTTCACTCACAGATCGATAGAATAAACGCGCCTGCGAATAATGATCTGCAAAGCTTTCAGCTCGCATGCGTACCTTATTTCCCTGTACCGGAGCTGCAAAGCTGGAGAATCCGTGCTCCAGGCTTTCCCGAGGCCCACTAGCGTCGATGGAGTTCGGTTCATAATTTGCGCGACCCTTTGGTACTTGCATCTGCATGTGCCCGTCTCGTTGCAAATTGGCGAATGGGCATTTGGGTTGATTGATCGGGATCTGCTGAAAATTTGAAGAGCCCAACCTGCTTAATTGCGTATCGTGATATGAGATCAGGCGGCCTTGCAAAAGCGGGTCGTCGCTGAAGTCGATACCAGGCACCAAATGACTCGGACAAAAAGCCACTTGCTCGGTCTCGGCAAAAAAGTTGTCCGGGTTGCGATTGAGTACCATCTTGCCTACAACTTCAACAGGGATGATTTCTTCAGGAATCAGTTTGGTCGCGTCGAGTACGTCAAAAGGCAGAGAATCAGCCATTTCCTGATCAAACATTTGAAGGCCCAGTTCCCATTCTGGAAAGGCTCCGCTGGAAATTGCTTCGTACAAATCACGCCGGTGAAAATCCTGATCCGCTCCGCAAATCTTTACAGCCTCATCCCACAAAACCGCAGCCGCCCCAAGCGCGGGCCGCCAGTGAAACTTTACAAACCTGGATTCACCATCGGCATTGATAAGCCGGAAGGTATGAACGCCAAATCCTTCCATCATTCGCAACGACCTTGGAATCGTCCTGTCAGACATGATCCACATCACCATGTGCATGGATTCAGGCATCAAAGAAATAAAGTCCCAAAAGGTATCGTGGGCAGAAGCGTTTTGAGGAAATCCCCGGTCTGCTTCCATCTTCACAGAATGCACCAGATCTGGAAACTTTAAGGCGTCCTGGATGAAGAATACAGGCACATTATTCCCTACCAGGTCATAGTTGCCCTCATGGGTATAAAACTTTACTGCAAAGCCCCTCACATCCCTGGCCATATCTACTGAGCCTGCGCCGCCAGCAACAGTAGAAAAGCGGGCAAAGACTGGCGTTTCGAGCCCAATTTTGGAAAGAAATCCTGCTTTGGTTACCGCGCCCATGGCCTTGGTACAAGTGAATATTCCATGCGCAGCGGAACCTCGGGCATGTACAATTCTTTCTGGAATCCGCTCATGGTCAAAGTGTGTGATCTTTTCACGCAGCAAGAAATCTTCGAGCAGGCTCGGGCCGCGTACACCTCCCTTCAAAGAGTTTTGGTTGTCACCGATAACGACTCCCAAGTTTGAAGTCAAGGAGCCGGCGCTGTTTTTGGTCCGCTGATGTGTCTCACCGCCCGCCTCAATCGTGGTTACTGAGCGTAAATCTTCGGTCTTTGGATTTTTCTGTTTCATCTTTTCTCCTCATGGCTCAGGCGGTCGCTTCAGTGCCGGCCAGTTTCTGCGGATTCAAATTTCCCCACATAAATCAAAAGCCCAGTCTTGATTAAACCGGGCTCTTGATTTGTGAGTGTGCAGTGGTCCTAAGCGTTGACTACTCTGCGTGTGCCCACCTTAGTAGAGGCAGGCTGCAGCTTACGGGCCGATTCAGTTTTGTTCTGATTACTGCCAACACTTTCCATTAACGAAAGACCGAGTTCCGCCAATGCTTCATCCGCATCCATTTCCTCCTGGAGGTTCTCATTCAATAGCTCTTCCGCTTCGGCCATTTGAAGTGTTTGTGCCATTGCTCTGAGAGTCTCGTAAGCGGCTATCTCGTAATGTTCTACCCGGCGGCCTGCGCTTACGATACACAAGTCAGAAATTGGCTCTGGAGCTTCTGTGGCTAATGCCTCTTCACCTTCTTCAAGCAAGCCTTTCATGGCCAAACAGGTTTTCGCTACAGCTTTGGTACCAGTAAGCTCGAAGACTTTTTCCAGCCTTCCAACCTGCGTTACTGTGACTGAAAGATGATCCGTCAACGCTGCCTTTAAGTTTTCTGATTGTGAGGCCTTCACCATTTTGGGAAGTGCCTTTGTCAAACGCTTCTCCGCGTCATAGATGTCTTTTAGTTGTTCTTGAAATAGCTTTTCCAAGTTGTCGATCTTCATAGATGTTCTCCACTTCTTAATGAAAGTAAAACCAGCATTGCAACCTAGAATAAGAGGCGGACGCCAAGCTGGAACTGACGGCCAAACGCACCGTTGATCGTTCGCGTTGATTGCCCGGCACCTCTTGAAGAAAGCAAGGCCACCGGATTCGCAAGGTTGGTGTTGTTGGTAACGTTATATGCTTCAGCTCTCAATTCAAAGTTGAAGCTTTCACCCACGGGGAAGCTGCGGAACAACGAAGTATCATAGGTAAAGAAGTCAGGACCCCGGTAGACATTTCTTCCTATCATTCCGAACGTTCCGCTAGTTGGATTGCTGAAGTTTGCAGGGTCAAATCCGGCCTGTCCGTTGATGGATCGACCCGTTGATCCGCCTGCGCGCACGCTTGTCACACCAAGGCAATTACAACTAAGAGGATCGGAGAGAATCGAATATGCGCTACCAGTGGCCCATCGCAGTATTCCATTTAGTTGCCAGCTTCCTAAAAACTGGGATAGAGGACCATCGCTTAAGAATCTAGATCCGGCACCAAAAGGCAGTTGCCATAAATGGCTTACTGCCAGAATGTGAGTGCGATCAAAATCTGCAGGACCGTAATTATTTCGAGTGTTGAGCGGATTGACCTGGTTAAATCCAGTGTCAAGTACTTTACCGTAGGTGTATGCACCAGCCATCGATAAGCCTGCCGCAAATCGCTTTGTAAGGTTTACCTGTAGAGCGTTGTAGTTGCTATTGAGACCTGTCCCACGAGCATCAATGCCCGCAGTACGACCGAATTGCGAAAACGGCAACCCATTCCCAGCAGCACCGGGTAGGGCAAAGTTCATCGCACGGTTATAAGGTAGTTGCCTTCCTAAATTACCTACATAACCAATATCCATTAGAAAGCCATTTCCTAAATCGGATTGCACCATGAAATTGAAGCTTTGAACGTATGGTGTTTGAGAATCCTTTGATATTTGTGCAAATGGCTGATTCGTCGATGTATTTGAATTTATCGAAGGGAGCGCAAAGGGCGCAGAGCCGAAACCTCCGAATAAGCCGCTTTGAGTTGCTATTGCAGCCTGGTTGAGACCGGCATAAAGAAATGGTGTTGAGAAGTATTGCAAACCGTATCCCGCCCGGATCGCAATTCTTTCGATAGGCCTAAGAACAATACCCACTCTTGGAGCAATGTTATTCAAATCGTAATCCCCGGCACCGTTACTCAGTGAACGCGTATTTGCCGCCAGGTCAAATGATGCTGCACCGTTGTCACGGCGAGTCCGCAAGGGGCTAAATACGTCATATCGAACCCCAAGCTCAAGATGAACGGTTTTCCACAAGTTGATCGTATCAGTAACATATCCTGAAGTCAGATTTTGACGATAAGTAGGATTCTGCTCATAGATTGATACTCCAGAATTGGTAGGCCGGCCAAGCAAAAAAGCGGCAAAACTGTTATTGGAGAAGTTATGAATGCTACCGGTACCCGACGGGGATGAAGTGGCTCCAGGACCGAAGTTGAACGTACCCCGCTGAGAGAATGCTGGGTCAATAAAGCCATCGGCACGAATATGCACTACTTGCGCACCAACTTTGAGGTGGTGCATCCCATTGTGCCAATTCCAATTGGTCGCCGCTTCGTAAGTATTGTTCACTGGCTTTGAGGGATAGTTTGAAGGGAGCCCTAAGGTTCCAAAACCGGTAATATTGATCTGCGGCAAACCCTGTGTGAATCCAATAGCCGATAGATCTGAATTGATTGTCCCATCCAGAGCTGTTGGAGTTATTTCATTGCGATAGCGGGAATAGCCCAAGCGAAATTCAGCAGCCAGCGAATTTGAGAAACTCTGCGTCAGGCTGGCAACCGCGTTGTGATTTCGCAGACCTGCTTGAGCAGCATTCCCAAGAGCACCCAACTGTGAACCCTGATCAACACTGCCGTGTGTGAAACCGTAACGGAAAAACCCTGTGGATTTTTCCGAGAAGCGATGATCAACTTTGCCATCCATGCGGTGTTGGTCTTCTCTGAGCATCGCGGAACCCACTAGATTATTGGCGTCCCCGGGCTGATTCGGGAGCGGCAAGAGGGAAAGAATGCGTACCGATGCGGGATTGAAAGAACTTTGAGGAATGAAGCCATTCGGGAATGGTGTGCGATTCATCCCGGACGAGTTGCCGCTTGAAGGATTGAAAATAATGGTGCCAGGAATCTGGCTAAAATTGCCAGATCGCATAGCAGCATTGGGAACAGAATCAAATTGCAGAATTGAGCCGCGTCGAAGGAACGCCTCATAGCCTAAAAACCAAAAGGTTTTGTTTTTGATTATTGGTCCGCCCACCGAGCCACCAAATTGGTTCACGTTAAACCCTGGGTCGTTGGTTGTGAAGTTCATCGGATTGCGCGTGGTGAGGAATCGATTGGTGTGCAAGCCGAATAGGCTGCCATGCAATGGGTTCGTGCCAGGCCGGGTGACGCCATTGACGTGTGCTCCGCCGGCAAGTCCGTATTCTGCATTGAAATTTGAGGTGCGAACATCCAATTGCTGAATAGCAACGTTGGGTGCAATTCTTGACTGGGATCCGCTAAATTGTTCGTTCTGATAGGAGCCATCTTGATGGTATGCGTTGGCATAACTGGGAAGACCATTTACATTGTAGATGCGACTACGTTGAGGATCAGCAATGCGATCACTGTTGATTACGGGGGGAGTAACTCCTGGCATCAGGCTGATCAGGTCCTGGTTTTGACGGTCGAGCAAGGGCAAAGATCGAACAGTGCGCGTAGTGTAGGCGCGGGAAATTTCGGCCGATTCCGCCTGTATCGTGGAACTTGTGGCTTTGATTTCTACCTCCGTCGGCTTTGCTGAGGTTGATGTTTGGCTCTCGTCGAAAGAGATCTCAAGCGCGCTCATCGAATTTGGATTGATAGTTAATGGCTTTGGAGATTTTTGCGTTTTTCCAAAGGCTTCGATCTCGACCGTATAAGTATCTTCAGGGAGCGAATCGAAAGTGAACCCGCCATCACTAGCCGTCGTAGCGCTCTTGACTACATCCGCCCCCTTTTTCAGCCTTAGCTCCGCATTCGGCACGCCTTGACCCTGCGAATTGGACACTCTGCCCGTGAGCTTTCCGGTCGATTGACCAAAGGCAATGCTGCCTAAAAGGACTGATACTTCGAGCCATCTCTTAACTAATTTAATATACATAACTAAATCTCCTGAACTAACCTCTTTATTGCGATTTTGCGATTGATTGCCTCTCGTCATCCTCTATCAGGATGGCTCTCACAATGAAGCGTTGCGGAGCAGATCCGACGTAATAGAACGGATAACAAGTGACTAAGGTAAGAACGCTTTCGCTGCTTGGCCGAAGCAAAGTGCGATCAGATATTTTTACTACAGAGAGCTTTGTTACTCTGAAGTTGTATTCTCCATCTCGCGATTGCAGCTTAAATTCGTCACCGAGGCGGACGTCTTTTAGAAATCGAAAATGAAGATCCCGATGCGCGGCGATGATTGAATTTCCGCGAAAAGTTCGAGAGGGAGGGGGGGTGAGACTTACGGGAGCAATCATTATGTTGTTATCCGAATTTGGAAAAATCAACATCTGCCGCTGGAAGCGAAGACATGACAGCTTGGCTATCACCGTTGCTGGAAAGACAGTTTGTTTCAATCCAGCGGCATCGATTGCAGTTGTGGCCGCTCCATTCCATTGGAGATAAACCTGAACTACTTGGGAACCCAGCCCCATTCCAATCCCGGTGATAAGTAGCAACAATCCTCCGACAGAAAGTGCCCACTCGAATGCTTTTAACGTCAAAGACATAAGCTTCTGGCTAGAATCGTTGCGTGTAGGTTCGAATCAGTAATCCAATCGAAAACATGCCAAGTCCGCTCAAAACCATGGTCATCCAGTGCAGCGCTGTTTTTGGCATCTCCGGCGTAGATTGAGCCGCAACGTCGTTTTTCGGTTCGAATTGAGAAGCGGCTGGTTCTGCAGCTTGAACTGCAGATTGAGCCGCCTGAGGGGCTGGATCAGCCTCTGCTAATTGAGGCCTGCCCGGAGGCGCAGTTGCCGGGGCAGCAACGGCAGCGACCTCCTCTTCTCTGGCGGGTGTACTGCCTAATGTCGCCGTTGCCGTCGGAGGCGCGCTGTATGTAGCGGTAAGGCGCATCCCGCTATTTGAAGCCGTTGCCACGTTGTTGTTTTCTTTTTCTACCGGAAATTCGTATCCGTAACTTTTACCCTTTACCCAAATTCTGTGAAGTTGGGAGATGCCTGCGCTTTCAACAAGTAGTACTGAACTTTCATTTCGATTATTATTGTCTAGCGCTGGAATAGAAGTAGCCGATGCCTGAATGGATGTCCCTTTGTTGGTGCTGAATTCAAGGAGCCTTGAATTACTACTACTGCTCAGTTGGCGAATTGTATACTCTCCTGCATCCAGGGTTTGGCTTCCTACCCGGACAGAGTTCGGTAACGTCACGACTAAGGAGTCGTTGATTGGGGATTGGGCCATACCACACATAGCTATAAAGCCAATGGCCGCACCTGTAAGGTGTGAGATCTTTTGTTGCACTTATGCCTCCTGCTGACGAAAGTAAACACGAAGGGTTGTTTCGTATCTAACGTATTGAGGAAGACGCGAGTCAATGTGTTGCTAACCTATGTGAATTTTCGTTATTGAAATTATTTGGGGGTGGGGTGAAACAAATTTTCGATCTGAGAATGCAGGAAAAGTGCGAGAACCCAGCATCGTGCCCCTCTCGAACTCTGCCTCGCCACCCCCCTTTCTGGTCGGCACATGTCACTTTGAAGCACCGATTGTTGATCCATGCCCCAGGCTTGACCGCAGCCGCAGTACTGGCAAAGTTGGCGGCGATTCAGATGATCGACGTTTATCTGCCTCTGCCCCGCTACACGCAACCAGTACCAGAAGTGAAGATCTTGCTTGAGAAGTTGCACCTGGCCCTGCCTGCTCAACCCCCACCCCGCATCACCTCAGCCAAGATCGAACCGCTTTCGGGTTGATTCACTCTTGTGGTGAAGACCTGCGCGATCTCCTTACTGATTCTAAAAGCCTTAGCCGGCTCAAGTTCACTTAACTGCGAAAATCGGGCTAACCGAAATTGAACTTGCTCGGCAACTGCTTCGGCAAAGAAATTTGACTATGGGGTCCTCGCAGCCATAAAGGTACATCGATGCGAAGTGTTCTATACGGGTGATGCCTCAATGGCAAATCGAGCCGCTGGTTCTGTGACCGCTTGAAATCATTCGTATCAAGCATTTGAATACTAAAATGTTTCGGAGCGTACTTGGATATGCCCCGGCCTCCCCTGAAGATCCTGCTCTCCGCTAAGGACCGAAAGTACTTGAAATCCCATCTGAGTGGCGGTGTCCAGCCAGTGCGATCCGTCTTTCGGGCTCTCGCCTTGTTGCAGATGGCGCAGGGAGTCAGCGCCGCCCAGATCGCCCGGGTCGTGCCTCTAACCGCGCAGGCCCTCCGGAAAGTAGGCCACCGCTTTGAGCGGGATGGATTGGAGCGGGCTCTCTACGACAGGCCGCGCCGCGGCGCGACCGCGCTACTCGACATTGGAAAGCAGCAAAGGATCATCGCCATGGTATGCAGTGAACCGCCCGCTGGCCGGAGCCGTTGGACGGTGCGCCTGGTAGCGGAGGAGGCGGTCAAACGACGGCTGGTTCCTCGCGTGGGGAGAGAGGCCATTCGAGTGATGCTGCTGAACCACGACCTCAAGCCGTGGCGGGTAAAAAATGTGGTGCGTTCCTGAACTCAATGATCGCTATATCGCCAACATGGAAGATGTGTTGGCCGTTTATGAGAAAGCTTATGATCCCAAGCAGCCGGTAGTGTGTCTGGACGAAAAGCCCGTCACGCTCCATGGCGAAGTGCGTCCTGCTACAGCGGCCAAACCGGGGCGGGAGGCCCGGCGGGACAACGAATACCGGCCAACGCTTTTCTGGCCGTCGAGCCCAAAGCGGGCAGGCACTTTTGCTTTCCAACACCGGACCGGTCCGGGTTTCAGTTCGCTCAGGTTGTGTTGGAACTCGCCATGTCGTATCCAGAGGCCGAAAAGATTCACCTGGTCATGGACAACCTCAATATCCACACGCTAAAGTCCCTCCCCTGCGCTTTCGGATCGAAGATGGGATCACAGGTTTGGCAGCGGTTTGCCATTCACTACACTCCCAAGCATGGAAGTTGGCTAAATCAGGCAGAGATCGAGATTGGTATCTTTGCCAAACAATGCCTGGGCACCCGCCGGATTCCAGACCTCCGAACCTTGCAGCGACAGTGCAAGGCGTGGACCCGGCGAATCAACTGCGTAATTTCACCATTCCGATCAGTGTATCGGAGCGAAGCGAAGCTGGTTTTTTGATTGTGATTGGAGTGATCGGATTGGTCAAGGATTTCTTCTCATTTTGAGTTCCGCAGCGAAGCGCAGGTCGAAGGCTGGGAGCGCGGGAAAGGGTTTGGGGAAGGGGAGCGCAGCCCCTTTCCCATCGCAGCAATGGAGAGTCTCTGGAGCGCGTCAGCGCTCGGCTTTGTCCTCCTTCTTGGTGTTGGCCCGCCGCATCGACTCACCCTTTAACTCGAAGCGATGCGCATTGTGGACCAGCCGGTTGAGGATCCCGTCGGCGACAGTCGGATCTCCGATCTGCTGATGCCACTGGTTGACCGGGACCTGGCTGGTCAGGATCGTCGATGCGCTTTGGTAACGTTTCTCGGCGATTTCCCAGAAGTCGCGGCGCTCGTTTTCCGTCATCGGGGCCATGGCCCAGTCGTCGACCACCAGCACCTCGGCACGCGACAGGCGGGCCAGCACATGGTGCAAGCTACCATCGGTCCGACCCAAAGCAAGATCGCAGAATAAAGTGGGCGGGAGCGGTAAGAGGGAAAGGAGAAATAGATTTTGGAGCTGAGTGAATCGCCTGTTCTGCGTGACTGGAAACGATTGGAGAGCCTGACAACGGCGGGATTATTGGCGCACGTGGACTGTAAATGTCCTTCCACCCAGACCAGCAACTGCAGTCGAGGCTGCGCCTGCGGCTTTGGAACCGATCTGCTGGAGTGATGCAGTTGCCGGTTTTAAGTTGACCCGTCCCTTTGCGTTTTTCGGGAAATTTGGGCCAGCGCAGAGAGATACTGTGAGGGTGAAGGGGAAGGAGTCTGAGAAGGTAGCTGCCAATCAGAAGTTGGATGAGGCTGACCACTTGGCCGACCACTTGGCTTTGTGGCACTTCCCCATCTTGAGGGGACAACCATGCGGCTCTGTGTTGTCTTCGCTCACATTGTGCCCGGCTTAAATGGGGCTCTGGCACCGTGCCGGATCGTAAGAACTTCAACCAGCTTTGTTCTGTCGATCACGCGATAGACAACGCGGTACACATCTGGT
>JAYSVS010000230.1:0-31222 GCA_043718395.1 Acidobacteriota bacterium | reverse complement strand
TCGAACGTACTCATGTTGGCGCGAATGTACGAACGACGCCTGCGCGGCTACGCCGACATGGGCTATCGAATCACCAGCGGACTGTCAGCGCAGCCGCGACTGATTTGAAAACTACATTGGCAAGGAATGCTCATATGCACACCTCGCGCACCTTGCAACCGACCGCTTCAATCACCTCAAGCCTGTTCGGGTCGATCACCTTGACGTCGGTTTCGTTCGCCAATGCCGTGCAGTCGGCGATCAGTGCGCCGGGGAGATTGGAATCCACCAGCGGCCAAAGATTTTGCTGCACGAGCTTCTCTGGCTGTTCTTTGAAATTGTGTACAGCCGGGATCCGATCTTTCGCAGAGGCCTACCGAGGCCCTCAAGCTTCACCTCGCGCGAGCCGGCGGCCGCAAGATCCGCACTGGAAAGGAAAATCGCAGGCATAGTTGAGACATTGGGCTGGGGGCGAGTGAATTAACGAGTCGCCGCTGGCTGCCCTAAATCGCCGGGTCAGTCAGCAGGGACTTGGCTCTCGTCTCGCGAAGGTGTTCGATCATCTGGTCGGAGAGCTTCCATGGCTCGCCTCTCAATCGGGTGAGCAGCCGAAACCACACTCGACCGATGGCGTTGACTGCATCTTCATCAGAAAAGGTCACGCCCGTAGGCAAGAGCGCGGCGATATCCTCGGTCAAATTCCGCTCGAACCGTTCGAGCAAGCGTTGCTCAGCGGCAGCCCTGGAAATCAGAGTGCCTTCAAGATTTAGATAGTGATCAAAGCACCCTATCACCTTGTCCAAATCTAGATTGAGTTCATGTAGGCCCTAGTTGAGGTCAAACAGGTCCCGGCTTTTGCGACGCTGTAAGAGAGCGCGGAGCTTCGTACCAAACAACTCTTCCGCCGCGAACGACGTGACGTTTGCCTGTCCCGTGAACCAGGGGCTGTCTACCCGAAAAGAGTAGTCATGGAGGCCAAAGCGGTTCTCGTGCTCGCGGGTATTGATCTCTACTTTTAGCTTTCTTCGGGTTGGCCCACCAGCTTCTGGGGAAAATTGAAAAGTCATGTGCATCGAGTGCCTTGCTGGTTCGCGTTTGCACGGACCCAGCCAATCGAGGGCCGCACGAACACCATCGACGATTGGGCCAATCGGTCCGGCGTGCACTTGAACTAAGTCGATGTCCTCCGAATATCGCAGTGGTTTTGGAAAGAGCAGCTTGTGGATGGCCGTGCCGCCTCTGAAGGCAATCTTGCCCGCAAGTCGCGGTTCTTTGAACAAATCGCGCAAAGCGCGAGAGATGATCAGATCCTGTTCGATCTGGGCTGAGTCCGGCCATGGCGCGGTCAGCGCCCACTGCTGCAGGTGGTCCATCGGAATCATGAATCAATTTCCAGGTTGCGATTGAGAATCAGCATCCACTTTTCGCAGATCTCACGCTCCTGAGCCAAACCAGGTAGGGGTTTGATGGAAGGGTCCAGCAGCTTCATCGACTTTGCCTTCTTCGCAAACCGAAGCAGTGCATCAGCCTGACGGTTCATCCCAAAGTGCTCGAGAAGAAATCCTAAGCGACGAACCGCTGAATTCTCATAGACGGCCGCAAGCTTCGCGAGTCTGTGGGGGTCCGCTTTGCGTCCAAGGTCGCTCACGCTCTGCGCAACCCCGTCCATGCCTGAAGCTCGATGGAAGTAGCGAATTGAGTCCAGCAACAACAGTTCAACCCCGGCCGCTTTCGCGAACCCAGAGGGGCTCTTGATCTGAGCCAGGAACTGCGGTTGATTGACTTCGGCGAAGGATTCAGGCGACTGATAGACGAACTGGATTCGATGGCGGCCAATATCGAAAGACCGAAGTTGCTTTGGCGCGATCACCTGGAATACCATGGCCGCCTGGTGGGACGATCCATGTAAGGCAGCAGCGAACAGCAAGGAAACTCGATAATCAACGCCGATATGCGCCATGAGCGGATCGATCCACCGGATCGGATCTGGTGCGCCGGTCGCTTGGTCCTCCGGGCTCAGGATCAGAAAGAAGCCTCGCCACGGATTGGCGAGCCGATGCTTCCGCTTCAGCCTCCGGGCCGCCGCTTCAAAAGCCTCGGGAGACTGGTGTGACGCGCCAAGTATTTCCTGGGCCGAGAACACGCGTTGCCCTCGAACTAGCCATTCTTCGATTTGTCGCTCCAGCGCAGGCACTCCCTAAGTATATGCGAATACCGACGCCATGTGTCGGATAAGACGTACACATGGGGACATTGGATTGATCTCTCCTCGCCAGTCGGGAGCGACCCAAACGAGTGACTTGTCCTGCGCCAGCAAGAGTTGTACACTCTTGCCATGAGGTCACTGCCGGTGTGCGTTTCAGCGCGATGCACACAACTCGCCGACTCGGCGGGAAACTCGATCCTCCGGGTCGATGCTTGTGAGACTTTTGTGGGACAACCGCATCAAAATCGTCCAAACTGGCCGAAACAGCAGCAAAGGAGCAAACGCGACAACCCCTCTAAGGATCAATAGTTTACAGTACAGGAAAGAGCCCAGCCAAACAGGCGCAAACTAGGTTTTTCCGATTCAGGTTCTAACGACTTCGATAAGCTATTCAGCATGAAGATCAATCGCCGCGATGCTGCCGGGGCGGTGCTTGCCACGGCAGCCGTCTCCGCTCAGTCAATCGAAAGCCCTGTCACCCACGGGCCCTTCCTGGGCCATGTAGGCATAAGCGAAATTCACATTTGGGCCCGCACAGCAAGATCCGGCAGCTTCCGCATCGAATACGGCCTAAGCCCTGACAAGCTCTCCCAAACCTCAACGGCCGCCACCACAACCCCAGACCACGACAACGCCACTTGGCTTCGCATCACTGGCCTTCAACCAGGCACCCGTTATCACTACCGAATCGCTGGCACAACCACTGCAGAGCGCACCGGTACCTTCGTTACTCTTCCTTCCGCTGACACCTATCGCGACCCGCAGACCAACCCACGCGGCCTCTTCAACTTCAGTTTCCAATTTGGATCCTGCGCCGATCAGAAAGTCGGCGGTGCCAAAGGTGCCACCCTTCCCGCTTATAAAACCATGCGCGAGCAGCACGGCAAGAAGGTCCTCTTCTCGATCATGAATGGTGACTGGGTTTACGAAGAAAAGCGCAACTACACAGTCGCTCAATGGCTCGAGCAATGCGGCCTCGTGCCAAGCCAGATCCCCAGAATCGCCAAGCTGGCCCCAAGCATTACCGGCGTCTGGGAAAACTTCAAGCTCTATCTCGAACGCGGCAAGACCCTAGCCGCATGGCATCGCGAAGTCCCCGGCTACTTCACACCGGACGATCACGAGATTCTCAACGACGTTACCGGCACTGGTACAGCGGGAGTTAAAACCCAGGAAGCCGTCTTCCGCGACATCGCCCTCCGAGGCTGGTACGACTATATCGCCGGCAGCAATCCTCTCTCAACCAAACAGGAGATGCACTTCGGCGAGGCCACCCTCAACGGCAATATCCTCACAGACCCAGACGCCGACTTCCGTAAGCTCAATCTCGCCGAGGCCTCTAACCTCCACGTCCACTGGGGCGGGCAATTGGCAGGCACCCCGCCCGGCAAGAATCCTCCCATCGGCAACCCCAACGCCGGAGTCTACGAAATCGACGCCGTTCTCGATGAAAACCGCATCCGCGTCAAGCCGAAGTTCCCGCAGCAAGGCAGAGCCACCTACTCGATTGGCCGCCAGCACTACTCCAGCTTCCGCGTCGGCAACGTCGAAGTTTATCTCCTCGACACCCGTGGCACCCGCGACCTCGGCGACTTTGAAAACCCCAATCGCCAGGGCCCGCTCATGCTCGGCAAAAAGCAACACGAGTGGCTCAAGTCATCCATGGCTAAGTCAGAGGCCGATTTTTTCTTCCTCGCCTCTTCCGTCAATCTGATGATTCCCCACATAGGCTCACCCACTTCAGAGGACCCCATCGCCGGCAAAGACGATGCCTGGACAGCCTTCCTGGCTGAGCGTGAAGAGCTCATCCAGTTTTGGGACAAACTCGGCAAACCCGTCATGGTGATGACCGGCGACCTCCACAACAGTTGGTCCGTCAAGGTCACTGACCGTGTCTGGGAATTCGCCGCCGGCCCTCACAACTCACAGAACCACCCAGCAAAAAGCGAAGGCAGCCGTCCACCCAATGGCACCTATGATTCCAGAGGACGCCGGTGTGAGATCCGCTGGTCCAGCTACATCAGAAACGACGTCCCGGCGCGCCTCCGCTGGTGGCCTATCTACGCAGTCGCGCAGATCAACAACGTCTTTCCTAACCCTGCTCCAGATGGCCGCACACGCTGGATCGCCTACCCACGGCCACACGTCATCATCCAGTACTTCGACGGAGTCACAGGCGATCTGCTCTATGCAGAACCGGTACACCACGACTGACTACCAAACCAGCCGGGCTCCGATCTGCACACGCCGGCCGGGGTCAGCCGAGTTGATCACGCCAAAGCCAGGCCCGCCAAAGGACGAACCCGGATTACCAAAATTCGGATGATTCGTGAGGTTGAAAAACTCACCACGCAACTGTAGCTTGCGCCGCTCGCCGAGCGGAAAGTTCTTGAGAAGCGAGATGTCGATATTGATCTTGCCATCGGAGCGCACAATGCCCACGCCACTGGTGCCATTGCGGAAGGCCGCCGGCTGCGCAAATGCCGCCGTATTGAACCATCGGCCAGGTGATCTATCCCCAGCATCAAGCGCCGGGTTCCCGGTGATATCGGCACGCAAACCACCTGCTGAGAAGTTGTTGCGGGTATCCACCTGCGTGGTAACCGTAAACGGTGCTCCAGCCTGCAGCAACGCGTTCACTCCCAGGTTCCAGTCCCCAAAAACCCAACGCACAGGGTTGTTGCCTTTCAAGAAGCGTCGCCCCTGCCCAAAAGGCAATTCGTAAACGCTAGCGAAGGTCATGCGGTGCGGCACATCGTTTCCGCTGTAGCCATGGTCCAGCCGCCGATTATAGAAGTCAGAATATGGCCCGGCATCATTGCCCACCTGCGAACCACCTTCACTCGTGTTGTTCAGAAACTTCGACCAGGTGTAGGTGCCAAGAAAATTCAACCCATTTGAAAACCGCTTTTCAAATCGAGTCGACAGCGCGTGATAGCTTGAATCTCCAAGGCTCGGCAGCACCGCAGTCACACCGCTAAATTGCGGATATGGCCTAAACTGCTGTGTTGTGCGCCCCGCCGCAGCTTGATCGAGAGGGATTTGATTCAGTGAAATATTGGTGCTCGCCAGCTTATGTGAGATGTTGCCAAGGTAAGTTGCCTCAAGCAACACTCCACCCATTACAACATGCTGCAATCCCATATTGAATTGATGGGAGTAACCAGTGGAGCGCCCATACTCATAAAATGTTACGGCCGTATTCGGTGCCGCACCAACTCGAACCGATCCGAAACGATCATCGAGAGTAGGTGAAGACAAGCTCGAACTGGTTGGCCCCTGGCTCAACACAAATGGATGTGTAATCCCCTGATCCGGGCTCACCAAATTCACCGATTTCTCAAAGCCAAGGCTCGCACTCGACGGCGCACCCGCATCGAATGGATGCGCAAAATAAACTCCATACCCGCCCCTCAATACAGTCGTGTCTTTGCCAAACAACTTGTAGGCCAGCCCCACACGGGGCCCAAAGTTATTAAGGTCCGTGCGGTAGGGCGATGTGGGCCAATTGTTCTGTCCCATGAACTTCACAACGCCCAGTGTCCCGCTCACCGGATTCACCTGATCGGTGGCGAAGCCATTCATCCGGTTGTTGACATCCATAATCGGCGTGTCGAGTTCCCAACGCAGCCCGAAGTTGATAGTCAAATCGCGGCTCGCCTTCCAGTCATCCTGCACAAACCAGGCCAGGTAAGTACTTCTGCGATCTAAAACTTCAGTTTCACGCACCGTATAGTTAGTCATGAGTCCCAGCAGTAACGACGCCATCCCGTTACCAGATGCAGCCGTCCCAGGCTGACCAGTCGAAAATGGAACAAAGTTAAACGACCCTGAAGGGCTCGGACGGTTGATCTCGTAGTTCATGCTCTTGCGGTATTCAAAACCCAGCTTCAGATTGTGACGGCCACGAACCCACGAGAAATTGTCGATGATCTGGTGCTGCTGGATTGGCAATTGACGCCGCTCTTGATTCGCCGCCCCCAGCGAAGTGTAGCCTGTGGTGTTAAGCGTCGGGAAGGCTCCCGCAGGAAGATTCGCGATGCCAATCGTCTTTCCCCCATCAAGCCCAAGCCCTTTTGATGCATCGAGGTTGATGCGATTGCCATAGGTGTAGCGCAGTTCGTTCAGCATCGACGGCGTGATGATCTTGTTGTAGCTCATGTATGTATAGTGCTGGTGCCGCTTCGGGTCGGTCAGTGTCTCGGCCGCTTCCAGCGGAAAGACTGTCGTATTGAAACGGTCATCCGAATTGTATAAATAGCGGAAGGTCAACTTATCATTGGTCGTAAGATTGTGATCCACCTTCGCCGTGTAATTGTTCCGAGGGAACTGCGTCACATAATTAGCCCGGAAGTTATTCACGCCTGTCGCGTTATCGGCAGGCCGGTTCGGGAGCGGGAAGTAAGTCGCGATATTCTTTCCCGCCGCATCCAATCTGCTCGCTGGAATGACGTTGCCAGGAAACTGCGTGCGACGGTTGGCCCCATTCACCAAAGCCGTTGTCGCCGGGTCAAAAATCGGATTGGAGTTCAGGCTGAAGTCTCCCCCCCTTTGCGCAAACGTCGGCACGGTCAGCGTTCGCACAACACCCTCGTTGCGGCGGCTTCCCTCATAAGCAAAAAAGAAAAAGGTCTTGTCCTTCCCGTTGTACAGCCTGGGGATTCGCACCGGCCCGCCAATCGTTCCACCAAACACGTTGTAACGCAGCGGTGCCCGCACCCTCTCTCCATTCACAACAGGAGCAAAATAGTTAGCCGCATCCAGCTTCTCGTTGCGGAAGTATTCAAACAAAGTCCCTTGCAACTGATTCGTTCCGCTCTTGGTTGTGGCAATCACAACTCCACCTGCGCTGCCGCCATACTCGGCACTGTAGCTATTGGCCAGAATTTTCACCTCAGCCACCGTTTCCACCGGCGGGTCCAGATCCACCTGTCCAATCCCGAGCCGCATATTCTGCGCTGTGCCGCCATCAATGAAGAAATTCTGCGATTGTGTCCGGCCCCCTGCAAGCGAAAAGTTCGGCTTGCCGCCAGCGTCATAGTTTACAAACACAGCAGCACCTGTGAGCCCGATGATGTTCATACTCCGCCGGTCCCCAATTGGCATGTCTTCGATTGTCTTCGATTCAATCAATTGGCTCACATCGCTCGAACGAGTCTCGATCGAAGACGCCGTCGCCGCCACGCTGATCGATTCTGTTACCGCACCCACATCGAGCGTGAGATTCAGCTCCAGACTCTGCCCCGTGCTTAGCGCAACATTGGTCCGCACCAGTTTCTTGAACCCGGGCTTTTCGACACTCAATGTGTACCGTCCAATCGGCAAGGCTCGAATGGCATAGAGGCCGCTATCATTGGTCGTTACTGTTGTTGAAGCCGCTGTCGCCGTGTTCAGGATGATCACCTGTGCACCTACAATTACGGCCCCCTGGACATCATTAACCAGCCCGGAAATATTCGCCTGTGAGGACTGCGCGCTGCACATGTGTGCCAGAGCGAGAATCGAACTCAGGAGCACTGAAGCCTTTGTCATTAACCAAACGTTATCACGATCTCCGGCATCGTCTACCGGGCCACTCAACACAGCGGTCAAACGGCTTTGGCGCAGTCGTTTTCGAGCTCACAAGATTTGCTTAACTTTCTGCTTGACTCCGTACTACGCTACGGACTCTAGACTCAAGTCATGAAGAAAAGAAGCACGCGCGGCTGCACCTGCTGCGCAACCTGCCCCTGTGGCGACCCCAATTGCACCTGCTCCTGCTGCACCGGCAGCAAATAACCATTCACAATTAAGGTATGACTATCTCTGAGGTTGCGCGAAAGGCCGTTGTGGGCGTAGAAACGATTCGCTTCTACGAACGTGAAGGTCTGCTCGCGCAGCCCCGGAAGCCCCAATCCGGCTACCGGCAATACACTGCCAATCACGTCGAGCGAATTCTCTTCCTCAAGCAGTGCCAATCCTTTGGCTTCACCCTGGCTGAAGCTGCAACACTAGCCGATTCTCTCGAATCAGGCGCTCCCACTTGTGAGCAGACCTGTGACCTCGCAGAACGGAAACTGATCGAACTCAAAAGAAAAATCGACGAATATCAGAAGCTGGCTGCACGAATCGAATCTCTGCTCGATAGCCCCTGCCGCCGTAAAGCCAATGCTGACTGCTCGGTGGTTGCCGCGCTCAAAACTGGCAACTGCAACTCTTAAGGGCCTGCGTTTCCAGCATCTGCCTTGCCGCATCCCTCGTCAATGCTGGAGCGTAGAGATAGCCTTGACCAGAGCCGCAACCAAGAGCCCGCAATGCGTCGGCTTGCTTCCGGGTCTCAATCCCTTCAGCAACTACATGCAAGCCCAGGCTTCCAGCCAATTGTATGATCGCCCTCACGATCTCATAGGCTGCATGGTCTTCGCACATCATGCTGATGAACGAACGATCTATTTTGAGCGTGTCAAACGGCAACTTATGCAGGTAGCTGAGGGATGAGTAGCCCGTGCCGAAATCGTCGATCTTCAGCCCGGCACCCATTCGCCTCAACCCTTTGACAATTTCGAGAGCCTGATCGGGATCCTTTACCAGCACGCTCTCTGTGACTTCAAACTGAAGTGTGGAAGGAATGATTTGCGTCTCGGCAATAATTGTCTGGATATCGTCCAGCAGATGACGGTCCTGAAATTGGCGGACGCTGAGGTTTACGCTTACTTCCAGCGGCTCCTGCTGCGGAAACTGATCTTGCCACGCTCGAATGGTCTGGCAAGCTTCCCGCACGGTGCGGATGCCAATCGGAATAATGAGCCCGGTGTCTTCGGCCAGTGGGATGAACTGATTGGGCAGGATGATCCCTTTTGCAGGGTGTTGCCAGCGAAGCAAAGCTTCAAAGCCAATGATGCGTTCAGTGGCCAGCTCCACTTTCGGCTGGTAGTAGACTTCAAACTCCCATTGCTCAATCGCCCGTTTCAGATCATTCTCAAGAGCCATCCGCTCAAGCACGTCCTTTCTCATGCTGGAATCGAAGCGGACCACTCGATTGCCGCCGCCAGAGCTTGCCTCGCGCAGGGCAATCTCGGCATCGCGCCAGATTTCTTCTGCCAGCCACCCCTCCTCGCGCAGAACATAACCAACGCTAGCGGATAAGAAAAGCTCATTACCCTGCAACCAGGTGCCCTTGGCAAGGCCTACTTGGATCAGCTCACCGATCTTTCTGCCTGAATCTCCGTCTTCCATGCCTGGCATAGCGATGCCAAACTCTTCTTCGTTTAGCCGTGCCAGAATCCATCCAACGTCTTGCCGGACACCGGCGTTCAGCACTCCACCCAGCCTTTCGCTGGCCAGTCGCGCCAATTGATCACCGACAGCTTGTCCAAGTGAATCCCTAATCATGGAGTATCGATCAATACTGACGAGAAAGACTGCCAGACTTGGCCGGTCGGCCTGTCGATAATCTCCAAGCCAGTTCTCAAATTGCAAGCGATTCGCCAGGCCAGTAATCGGGTCGATGGTCTTGGCCTCGGTAATATCCGTATGCGAACCGCTGATCGCAACAGGTTCACCGCTGGCGTTACGCTCCAGCTTGCCCCGCATCAATACCCAGCGCCAGCCGCCTTTCAGATGGCGTAATCGAAACTCGAAGTTCAACTCTTCGGGCATCGACCTCCAGTCACTCCCCGTCAGTGTCTTCGTCAATCGTGAGAGGTCAAACGGATGAATCAGCATCAGACACTCGTCGAGATTGTCTTTCACCTCGGACTGTGAAAAGCCGCTCATCTTGCGAAAATTCTCATTGAATTCGACAGTACGCGATTGCAAGTCCAGCCGCCACAGATCTTGATGTAGGATGGACTGCTTGTGTTGCATCAATTGATCTTCTGCTTCTACCTTTTGCGAGAGCAGGAATTGCGCATCGAATGCAGCGCTTAAGGCGCTGCGCGTTTTCCGTTCGATCAGGCCCCAATCCCAAGGCGCCGCGAAATTCGCGCTGACGCCGGCGTCAACAGAATCGTAGAGCTCGATCCGGCTCCAGCGGCGGCAAGCCACAAAGATCTGCCGCGAGTATTCGTCTGTTTGCTTGCGCAACTTTCCAGCAGCTAGAGAGATCGTCCCGGCCCAGGATTCACCCAGAATCAATACAACACCAACCGGCGTGCCCAGCTTCTCGCATTCATGCAAGAGTAGGACCGCTTCATCCGCATCCCGGCAGGAAAAAACAGCCTCCTGAATTCCATCCAGAAAATGACGCCAATCAGACCAGTCGGCTTCGATCTCTTCTCCCGCGCCTGGGCAAACCAATAGGATGGGCATCTCCATCATTTGCAAATTTGCCTTGGAAGAGATCTGCGAAGGATCTAAGTTCATTGCCGACTCTTATCGGCCAGCTTCTGAAAAGCTTGCAATCGATTTAGAGCACGAGCCGTACATCTCCATCGCGGCGGGTGATCTTTTCCCGATCCAGGTACTCAAGTAGGGGGATTGCATACTTTCGTGAGACACCGGTCCAGTCCTTAAATTCCACAACCCCAAACCGCTGTCCCTTCCGGTCTGCGAAAATCTGCTTCAGCATGGCCAGTGCCTCGCGATGGTAAACCAGCTCTGGGCCCACTCGCACCAGTCTTGATTCCTTCAATAAAAGCGCAAGCACCGCCTTGGCCCGGGGCGGAGCCAGCCCAGTCGAGGCCAAAACATCATCCACAGCCGGTACCGCAAGCCCTGCCTGCCGAAAAGCAGCTTCCATCGCCTGCGAGGCTTCGTCTTCCTTTGCCTCCATCTTCACCCTGTGACTTTCGAGGCGCAACAAATCCCCTTCTGCCTTGACGCTTGGTGCCTGCCGCAAAAGTGCGTCCATCAGCCCGGCGGGTGCCCCAGCCAAAAGCCCAGATCGCAATGCCTCACGGGATAGCCCCGCCTCGAGCGGAAAATCCTGATGATGCTTTCGCAACCTCTGCACCAATTCAACGGCAATCTTCTTCAGGTTCTGTGCAGAAGCCACCCATGACCCGATGCGCTCGAGGCCATCAGGAATCTCGCTCTCCAGACAGCCCAGGCGCCGCCTCAGATCAGCGAACTCGATCCCCAGCGGCCGCTCTTCCGCCAACACCCCAATTCTTCCCGCCAGATCCAGCTTCTTCCACCGTGCCAGCCTCTCAACGGCCCCCTTGCGACGCATCCTCGTCGCCCCAAAATGAAGCTCAATCACCGTCCCACCGGCAATCGTAATCATCGGAGAAAAACTGCGCAGGATAAATCGATCCCCAGGCAGCAGCAGCGTCTCTGCTTCCAGCACTACTCTTACCCATGCTTTCGTCCCTGGTTCAATCGTCCGCTTCTCTTCAAGAACACGAAGTTCCGCTACCACCTCCATCGTGCCTGAATGGAAGTGTACGCGTGCCCGGTCCCGGATCAGCTTCGCTCCAGGCAGCAGATCGATCTGCGCATCAAAAATGCGAACCGGCGACAGCTTTCCCGGCGGTGCCGCCACAAAGCCGCGAACAACATCCCCCACTTCAACGCCCGCCAGATTCACTGCCGTTCTCTGCCCCGCCTGCGCTTCTTTCACTGCCTCGCCGTGTACCTGTATCCCGCGCACCCTTGCCAGGCGGCCGCTCGGATAGAGTTCCACTTCGCTCTCCACCGCCAGCCGGCCCTCCTTGAGCGTGCCCGTAACCACCGTGCCGTGCCCTTTCATCACAAAGGCTCTGTCTATCGCAAGCCTGGGCATCCTCTTCAAGTCGCGCTGTTCCATTCCCGAAGCCGCATGGACAATCTCCTTGAGTAGCCCTTCCAGTCCAAGACCAGTTGTAGCGCTCACCGGCACAATCGCAGCACCCTCAAGAAAACTCCCGCGAACAAAGTCTTCCATCTCCATGCGCACCAGCTCAAGCCAATCGGCATCCACTAGATCCGCCTTAGTCAGCACGATTACCCCGCGTTCGATGCCCAGCAGCCGGCAAATATCGAAGTGCTCTCGCGTCTGCGGCTTGATCGCCTCATCTGCGGCAACCACAAAAAGCACCAGGTCGATACCACTAACTCCGGCCAGCATATTCCGCACAAACCGCTCATGCCCGGGCACATCGATAAAGGCGATTCGAGCCCCCTGCGCCGTCTTCAAATTGGCAAAACCAAGGTCGATCGAGATGCCCCGTTCCTTCTCTTCTTTCAACCGGTCGGTGTCAATTCCTGTCAAAGCTTTCACAAGAGTTGTCTTCCCGTGGTCGATATGTCCGGCTGTCCCGACGATAATGTTCTTCATGCGGCTAGTGACTACCTTATTTTGTCTGATTGCCCAGGCACCGGACGACGTTACCTTCAAAGCGGGCGTCACACAAGTGCGCCTTGACCTATTGGCAAGCAACGGAAAAGGCTTCATCGTCAACCTCAAGCCCGAAGATCTGATCATCGAAGACAACGCGAAGCCCGTCCAGATCAACTACCTCGGTCGCGATCAGGATGCTCTCAATATCCTGATCGTCCTCGACGTTTCGGGAAGCATGAGAGATTATCTCTCTCAGATCGGCAAGCGGGCCCGCACCCTGCTCAGCCTGCTTCGTCCCAACGACAAGGTCGGCGTCATGATCTTTGCCAAGGAATCAGACTACCTGATGCCTTTCACCTCCAACATGGACCGCGCCGCCAACGCCATCGACCAGGCTCTCCGACCCGATCTTCTTCCCTCCGGCACCTCGATCAATGCCGCCCTCGTCGATGCCGGAGAAGCCTTTCTCGAAAATCCCAAGCTCACCGGCCACCGCGCCATCTTCATCCTTACCGACAACCGGGCCTTGAACTACCGGGTCCCGGATGAAATCGTCATCCGCAAGCTCTCAGCCGCAGACACCGTGTTGAATTCCATCGTCACCAAAAACGCTGAGCCTCCCAAGCCGGTAAGGAATCCAGAATCGCGCAACCCCGACTTCTCATGGGCCGATGTCTTTAAGCTCTCAGCCGAAACCGGTGGCGAGGTCTTGCGAACTGATCGAGCTGATGATGCCTTCGCCAAGCTCATCGCCAACCTCCGCCAGCGCTACCTCATTACCTATAATGCCCCCGCCTCCATCCCCAACCAGTTCCGGAAAATTCAGGTCACTCTCTCGAAGGAAGGTCAAAAGAAGTACGGCAAGACCACAATCCGGGTGCGCGCGGGCTACTACACTGGTTCCTGATGACTGACAAGAACCCTGCCGCAGAACTCGAGCGCCGGCGAGCTAACGCCAAACTCGGTGGCGGTCCTGACCGCCTCGAACGGCAACGCCGCGACGGCAAGATGACTGCCCGGGAACGCATAGACTTCCTGCTCGACGAAGGCAGCTTCGAAGAACTCGACCCCTTCGTCCGCCACCGCTGCCGTGACTTTGGCATGGACGATCAGGTCTTTGATGGCGACGGCTTCGTCACAGGCTACGGCTATATCCATGGCCGTCTTGTTTACGTCTTTGGTCAGGATTTCACCGTCCTCGGCGGCTCACTATCGGAATCGAATGCCCTCAAGATCTGCAAGGTGATGGATATGGCGCTAAAGAATGGCGCGCCGCTGATCGGTCTGAACGATTCTGGTGGCGCACGCATTCAGGAAGGTGTTGTCTCGCTGGCCGGTTACGCCGACATCTTCCTCCGCAATACCCTTGCCTCGGGTGTCGTCCCCCAGATTTCTGCCATCCTTGGCCCCTGCGCTGGCGGTGCGGTCTATTCGCCAGCTCTCACCGATTTCATCTTCATGGTCGACGGTACCTCCCACATGTTTGTAACGGGCCCTGACGTCATCCGCACTGTCACTCATGAAGAAGTGTCGAAAGAAGACTTGGGCGGCGGCATGACTCACAATGCCACTTCCGGTGTCGCCCACTTCTTGTCCAGCTCGGATCAGGACTGCCTTCGGCAGATCCGCCGCCTCTTGGAATTTCTACCGCAGAACAATCGCGACGAAGTTCCAAAACATCCAACCGACGATCCGAGCGACCGGATGGATCAAGAGCTAGACAGCGTCGTCCCCGACGAATCCAGCCAGCCTTACGACATCAAAGACATCATCAACCGCGTCGTCGATGACGCCAATTTTTGCGAAGTTCACGAACATTTTGCCCGCAACATCGTCATCGGTTTTGCCCGCATGGCTGGCCAATCAATCGGAATCGTGGCCAATCAGCCAGCCGTTCTGGCTGGATGCCTCGACATCAATTCCAGCATCAAGGCCGCTCGCTTCGTACGATTCTGTGATGCCTTCAACATCCCGATTCTTACCTTCGAAGACGTCCCCGGTTTCTTGCCCGGCACCGAGCAGGAATTTGGCGGCATTATCCGCCACGGCGCAAAACTTCTTTATGCCTATGCCGAGGCTACTGTGCCCAAGATCACCATCATCACCCGCAAAGCTTACGGAGGTGCCTATTGCGTCATGGGATCAAAGCATTTGCGCACCGATATCAATCTCGCCTACCCAACTGCTGAAATCGCAGTCATGGGTGCCGAAGGGGCTGTAAATATCGTGTACCGGAACGAGATTTCCCGTGCATCGAACCAACAGGAGTTGAGAACCGAAAAAGTGCAAGAATTCAAAGAGAAATTCGCTAACCCCTTCGTGGCCGCCGAACGCGGTTATATCGACGACGTCATCCTGCCCAGAGAAACGCGTCCGCGGGTCATTCGCGCTTTGCGGATGCTCGTAAACAAGGTCGACACCATGCCGCGCAAAAAGCACGGCAACATCCCTCTGTAGTATTCTCATTGAGGAACCACAATCGGAGTGAACCCATGAAAAATCTCTATCGGAATATGCTTGGCTTGAGTTTTACACTCGCCCTATTCTTTGGCCTCAGTGCCACCCCCGCTTTCTCTCAAACCGGCGCAATCGAAGGTACGGTAAAAGGCGTCGACGGCAAGCCCGTTGGCAAGGACGCCGCACTGATCCTGATTGTTCGCACGGATATCAAAGGCAACTACAAAGTCAAGACCACCAAGAAGGGCGAATTCTTTCATGCTGGCTTGCCAATGGGCAAATACGATGTGTCGTGCGAGGTTGACGGCAAAATCGTTGACAGCCTGAAGGGCGTCTCGGTTCGTCTTGGCGATCCCGTCCCGGTACACTTCGATCTCGCCAAGAATGCCGAACGGCAGCAGGCGATGCAGAAGGCCGCTGAAACCGGCACTGTCACCAAGGAAATGGAACGTGACATGACTCCAGAACAAAAGGCTGCCCTCGAAAAGCAGGCCAAAGAACGTTCTGAAGCCATGAAGAAGAACAAGGAACTCAACGACGCCTTCAACGGCGGTATGGAAGCGATGAAGACCAACAACTTCCAGGTCGCAGTCGAATCCTTCGAAAAAGCCGCCACAATGGACGCTACCCAGCACGTCATCTTCGGCCAATTGGCTGACGCCTACGGCAATTTGGGCAAGACCAAGACCGGTGCTGAAAAAGATGCCGCAAATGCGAAGTCCCTGGAATACTTCCAGAAGGCCATCGCACTCAAGCCAGACGATGCCTCTTACCTCAACAACTACGGCCTTTCGCTGGCCCGCGCCGGCAAGTTCCCTGAGGCTCAGGAAAACCTGAACAAAGCAGCCGCACTTGATCCCGCTGGCGCTGGCCGCTACTTCTACAACCTCGGCGCGCTGCTGGTCAACGCTGGCCAGAATGAACCCGCTGGTATCGCCTTCAAGAAGGCGATCGAAGCCGATCCGAACTACGCTGATGCCCACTACCAGATGGGAATTTACCTGACTGGCAAGGCCCAGGTAGATGCCAAGACAGGTAAGATGACTTTCCCCGAAGGCACGCAGGCGGCCTTTGAAAAGTACCTTGAGCTAAAGGCCGATGGCCAGTTTGCTGCTAGTGCTAAAGGGATGATCGAGGCCATGGGAGGAACAGTGCAGACCACTTATACCAATCCCGACGCCAAGAAGAACGCCCCGGCAACCAAGAAGAAGAAGAACTAGCAGTACTTCACCAAATACAAGAAGGGCGGCTCATCAGAGCCGCCCATTTTTATTGATGGAAGATTGAACGCATGCCGCAAATCGAGGGAATTCGAATTCACAACTACAGGGCACTTCGGGACGTGTCCTTGGGGAAACTTTGGAACTCTCAAGCTCGCAAACCGCTAACTCCTCTTGTCGCCGTCATTGGGAAAAATGGTTCGGGTAAGAGCACGCTGTTTGATGTCTTCGGCTTCCTCCGTGATGCATTGCTAGTCGGGGTAGAAGAGGCTTGTGACCTCAAGCAGCGTGGCGGGTTTCATCGGCTAAAATCAGCCGGTACTAATGGTCCAATCTCCTTTGAGCTTTCTTACCGCGAGGCCCCGGGTGCTCGTCCCATCACGTACGAGCTGAGCATTGGAGTGGATTCCCGTGACCGGCCAATTGTGCTCGAAGAGCGGTTGCGTCAACGTCGCAAGGGTCAGCAGCACGGACGACCGTATTCTTTTCTCCAACTTCAAAGAGGCGAAGGTAGAGTCTGGAGTGGGGCAGACGCGCTACCCGCGCAGCCCGACGACCAAGCTGAGATCCAGGAGGATACTGGTTCGACGGAAGTCCGTCTCACCGACCCGCGCAAGCTCGGTATTGCAACTCTAGGCGCACTGCGGGAACACTCCCGCATCGCCCTCTTTAGGTCATTTTTAGAAAATTGGTATCTCAGCTACTTCACTCCCGATGCAGCAAGATCCCTCCCGCTTGCCGGGCCCCAAAGACACCTCAATCTCCATGGCGACAATCTCGGAAATGTTGTCCAATTTATGGAGCGCGAGCACCCTCTGACGTTCGAGAAAATCCGGGCTAGAATCGCATCAAGAATTCCTGGGGTAAGTAGAATCGACACGAAGAAAACAGATGATGGAAGGGTCTTGTTGCGTTTCAACGATAGCGCCTTCCAGGATCCGTTTCTGGCTCAGCAAGTGTCCGATGGGACCCTCAAAGTTTTCGCCTATCTTCTATTGCTAGAAGACCCAGAGCCACCCCCTTTCGTTTGTATCGAAGAACCTGAGAACGGTCTTTATCACAAGCTTTTGGATGTATTGGCTGTTGAGTTTCGCTCATACGCCGAGAAGCCAAATCGATCTTCGCAACTCTTCGTCACAACCCATCAACCGTATTTCGTGGATGCCTTGAAGCCAGAAGAGGTTTGGATTATTTCTAAGCAAAAGGATGGCTACTCTACGGTTGCCAATGCCGGCGACGATGCGCTGATTCAGAGTTTGGTCAGGCAAGAATTGCCTCTGGGCGGTCTCTGGTACAGCGATTATCTGGACAAGCGCTGAACGATATTATGCATTTGGAATTTCTCATCGAAGATCTTTCCGGAGCCATTCTGTTGGAGCTGCTGCTACCGCAGCTTATTCCTTCCGCAAATCATTCTTTCAGGGTCCATTCCTATCGTGGGATTGGCCGTATTCCGAAGGGGCTTCATCCTACTAGCAACGCGTCTCGTCGCATATTGTTGGACCAACTCCCCCGAATCTTGTCTGGATACGTGAGTGTTCCTTCTATTGATGCGGTAGCGGTGGTGATGGATCTTGATGACCGCCCACTTGCCGCATTTCAGAGAGAGCTAAATGCGTTGGCCAGCCGTTGTGGTGCATCCCATATTTCGATATTCTGCATCGCGATAGAGGAAATTGAGGCATGGCTGCTCGGCGATTGGGAAGCTATCAAGCGGGCTTATCCTCAGGCAAAAGAAAAGGTAAGCGCGGCCTATGTTCAGGACTCGATTTGCAGTACTTGGGAAGTCTTGGCTGACGCGATCCACAAAGGAGGATCTCGCGTTTTGTCATCCCAGCCTTATAAAGTGATTGGGACGGCAAAATGTGAATGGGCCACTAGAATTGGGCCACACCTTGATCAAAATCGAAATAACTCCCCTAGCTTCCAGAATTTTCGGCATCGAATACTATCAAGGTTGGGGACAAAGCAAAAATGATAAAAGCATTGATTGGCCTACTCATCGCCGCGATTGCCGCCGCATTCATCCGGGCGGTGATTGCCATGATCACTAAAGAAGTGAAGGATATGGTCAACCCAGAGGCTCCACCACAGCCTCAGCCCACCTCGGGCCAGGCCTCCCTGAAGAAGTGTCCCGTCTGCGGCACATACTCGCCAGCCGAGCGCCTCATACGGGGCCAATTTTGTTGTGAAGCCTGTGCCGCCAAAGCCTCCTGACAGGCACAATAGAGGGGTATGCTTCTATCCGAGATTGCCGCCCGCCTGGGGTGCACCGTCGTCGGTGAGTCCGACCCCGACATAGCTTCGCTCTCCGGCATGGAACAGGCCACCGCCGCCCAGCTTACCTTCCTGGCCAATCCGAAGTACGCTCACAAAGTCAAAGACTCCCGGGCTTCGGCAATCATCGCCGCCCAACCCTCGGCCTTCCTTCCCACCCTTATCTCAAGCAATCCTTACCTCGACTTTGCCCGTGCGCTTGAACTCTTCTACCAACAGCCCAAGCTAGCTTCAGGCATCTCGTCTCTAGCTTTCATTTCACCTACCGCCACCATTGATGAAGGTGCCTCAATTGCTCCCTTCTGCTATATCGGCGATGGAGTCGGCATCGGCAAAAACGCCACCCTTCATCCTCACGTCGTGGTCTACGCTGGGGCACAGATAGGCGACAGCTTTCTTGCGCACTCTCATTCCGTAGTGCGCGAGTTCTGCCGTATTGGCAACCGCGTCACACTCCAGAATCATGTCGTGATTGGCGGTGACGGTTTTGGCTTTGCCAAACGAGCTGACGGGTCTCATCACAAGATCGTCCAGTCAGGCATCACCGTGATCGAAGACGATGTCGAGATCCAAAGCCTCACCAACATCGACCGTGCCACTATGGGCGAAACCCGCGTCGAGCGTGGGGCCAAGGTGGATTCGCTCGTCCAGGTCGGCCATGCCTGCGTTGTCGGCGAAGACAACATCCTCTGCTCGCAAGTCGGTCTGGCCGGCTCTACCATCCTCAAGAAGTCAGTCCTGCTAGCTGGTCAAGTTGGTGTTTCGGGTCACTTGACGATCAACGACAATGCCGTAGTTTATGCCCAAAGTGGCGTCGGCCATGACGTCGATAAAGGAACAATCGTCTCAGGCTCTCCTGCCTTTGATTTCAGGGAATGGCGCCGCGCCGTCACAGCCTTTCCTAAGCTCGGCGAAATGGTGCGCACCCTTCGCGACCTCGAAAGCCGCCTCAAAACTCTAGAAGAAAGCACTGCAAAACATGAGCAATAAGCCCGGTCGCGACCAACTCGCTTACGAGAAGCCAGAGTTTCTCAATTCGCCTGAAGCGCGAAGCGTTCGTATCCTCTCGGAATATCTCGACCCGCTGCGCGAGTTCCGCCTCAATCACATTCACGACACTCTAGTCTTTTTTGGCTCGGCGCGGATCCCGGCTCCTGAAGATCCACACTTCCCCCACCACATCATGGGGCGCTACTACGGAGAGTGCCGCGAGCTTGCCAGACGGCTGACCGAATGGTCAATGGGCCTTACCAACACTGAGCACAAATTCGTCGTCTGCACTGGTGGTGGCCCGGGCATTATGGAAGCCGCCAATCGTGGCGCACACGACGCTGGCGGTCCTTCCATCGGTCTAAACATTGGACTTCCTATGGAGCAGGCACCGAACCCATACATCACCAAAGACCTCAGCTTCGAGTTCCACTATTTCTTCATGCGCAAGTTCTGGTTTTCATACCTGGCCAAAGCTCTCATCGTCTTTCCCGGTGGCTTCGGCACACTTGATGAACTGACCGAAATCCTGACGCTCGTTCAGACGCGCAAACTGCGCAAGAAGATGGTTTGTCTTCTCTATGGCACCACTTTCTGGAACAAGATTCTTAACTTTGATGCCCTTGTCGAAACTGGCATGATCAGCCCTGCTGACCTCGACCTCTTTGTGTTCGCCGACGACGTCGACACCGCATTCGATCTCCTCAAGTCTGGCCTGACAAAACTATACTTGAATCCAGAGGTTCCACTGCCCGAAGCCGAAATCAAAACTCCGGCCATCGCCAGTTCCCGCCTGTGACGCCCTTAATTGCCCCGCCACGAAAGTTGACGTTTCAAGAGGCCATCAGCCGCTTTGGCTGGTGGGAGCGACTCTTCGTTCTCTTCTTCGGAATCCTGATTTTAACGGTCACCTTCTCACTTGGCGATGCGGCCTTCGCCTTATCACTGATGGGCACGATCGCTACCGCTCCAGTAGCCATCTGGCGCTTTGGGCGGCTTGTATTGAGAACTATCATCTGGCGCCTCCGCAACCGTCTGATTGTTGCTTACATTTTCATCGCGCTGGTTCCCATCGTTCTGCTTGCTACTTTAGCCGCAGTCACTACTTACTTTGTTACCGGCCAGATGGCGATCTATCTCGTCAATAGTGAGCTGGAACGACAGGTCGGAACACTACGAGGTGCCGCCGAGTCAGTGCTCCGACTGCCGCCTGATCGCCGACTTGCTTCGATCGAGCGGCTGGGCGCTTATTTCGAAGAGCGTTTCCCCAACTTCGAGATCCGCGTCGATCAGTCCGAGACCTTTATCTATCCCAATGACGCTTTACTCGAGAAGCCTCCCGCTGGTCTTACTGACAACTCAGGAATTCTCTTGAAAGGCAAAGACTATTACGTTTGGTCCCACATTCGCAGCGCCGATGGCGAAGTGACTGCGATGGCTCCACTCACCGCCACTTTTCTTTCGACTCTGATCCCCAGTCTTGGCCCGGTGTCTCTGGGCGAGCGGTCTGAGACCCAGGCTGGAGGCATACGGATACGCAAGCGCAAAGGACTTCTTGCGGTTCCGGTCCAGGTGACGGTTCCAAATCCGATCAATCGTTTCGACATCCAACTGACAGGGTTTCGCACAATCCCTGTTGCCGTATGGGATGGAAACAGTTCCATTCGGAACGACATCCTGATGATTCAGACTCGTTTCCTTGCTGTTCTCAAGATCATTTTCTCCTCCAAACAGGATTGGGACCAAAACTTCATTCTGCTCTTGCTGATCTCGCTAGGCAGTCTCTTCCTGGTCTTTGAGATCATTGCCCTGATTATCGGTGTTACTCTGACGCGCACCATCACCGCCACAGTGCATGACATCTACGAAGGCACCAACCGGGTGATGCAAGGCAATTTCTCCCACCGCATCCTGCTTGCCGGACGAGATCAATTGGCGCAGCTCGGAGATTCCTTCAATCGCATGACTGAGAATCTAGAGCAATTGCTCAAGGTTGCTAAAGAGAACGAGCGTCTCAACGCTGAGCTTGAGATCGCAAGCGAAGTCCAGCGTCAGCTCTATCCAAAGTCGGTACCGTCTTCGACACAGTTGGCGATTACCGCTCACTATCAACCTGCGCGGATGGTTTCGGGTGACTACTTTGACTTTCACCGCCTGTCTCCAAAGGAGATCTGCTTTTCCATGGGCGACGTGGCTGGCAAGGGAATTTCGGCCGCCCTGCTGATGGCAACAGTGCAGTCGAGTTTCCGCTCGCGCATCCAAAACCACACGGGCCACTTGTGCGTTTCCGAAGTTGTGACTGAGTTGAACAAGCAGCTCTACGCCAATACCGCTCCCGAGAAATTCTCTACGTTCTTTCTCGGCATCTTTGATGAGGAGACCTCGACGCTTCGCTATACCAATGCCGGGCACCTGCCGCCAATCCTGATCCGCAACGGTGAGGCTTCGCTGCTCTCAGTCGATGGCATGGTTGTCGGCGCTTTCCCGTTCGCCAAGTACGGCGAGAGTTCTATCGTACTTGAGCCCAAAGATCTTCTGCTGCTCTACACGGACGGGATCTCGGAGCCACAGAATGATTATGACGAGATGTATGGCGAAGACCGGCTTGTCGAATTAGTCAAGAAGAATGCCCACTTGAGCGACACAGGTATCATCAACGCCGTGATGGAAGCGGTGCGGCAATGGACGGGCTCTGATGAGTTGCAAGATGACATGACCTTGCTCATTGCCCGGCGGTCTTAAAGGCTATGGAGATCCTTCGCCGTCGCGCGTTCTTTTTCTTCTCAATGATGGCCGCTCTCATTCTTTTCGGGACGCTGGGCTTCATCATTGTCGAGCGCTACCACTGGTTTGATGCGATCTACATGACGGTGATCACGCTGACAACCGTTGGCTACTCTGAGGTCAAACCTCTTTCCACCGCAGGCCGTGCCTTCAACATTGTACTGTTGCTAGTGGGTGTAAATGCCATCCTCTTCGGCATCGGGATGATGACCTCTACGATCATCGAGCTACAGCTCGATCACTACTTTGACCGCAAGAGGAGACAACGCATGATCGATTCCCTTCACGATCACTACATCATCTGCGGCTTCGGCCGCGTGGGGCGGGGTGCCGCCCATGAGCTAATGCATGCCAAGGTTCCCGTTGTTGTCATTGACAACAACGAAGACCGCATCGACATGGTGATCAAGGCAGGCATGCTTGGCGTGCTCGCTGATTCAACTAGAGATGAGACCTTGCGGGGTGTTCGCATTGACCTCGCCCGTGGCCTCGTTGCTGCCCTGGCTAGCGATGCCGACAATCTCTTTCTGACTCTGTCGGCCAAATCGCTCAATCCCAAGTTGACTGTCGCCACGCGGGCCAACGAGGAGGAGTCGGCCGCCAAGCTTCGGCGGGCGGGTGCCGATTCGGTCGTCTCGCCTTACGGCGTTACCGGCTCTCGTTTGGCGCAGTCACTTATTCGGCCTCACGTGACGCAGTTTCTTGACTATGCGATGCTCGACCCGTCGGTCGATCTTGGCATCGAGCAGTTCCGGATCGATCCGGGCTCTGGTTTTTCAAAGAGCGCGGTTCGCGACCTCAAGGGCATGCGCAAAGAGTATGGTGTTACGGTGCTTGCGATCCGGCGTGGCGATGGGGAGATGGTCTTCAATCCAGATCCTGATTCGCCAATCCACACCGGCGATCATTTGATTGTGATGGGCAAGTCGAGTTCTCTGCACCAGCTTGAGAAGCTATTGGTGATCTCGAAGTCATGAAGGTTCTGACGCACGAGCAGATGCGCAATGCTGACCTCGCCGCGATGGCTGCGGGGATACCTGTTCTTGTGTTGATAGAGAATGCGGCTTACGCGTTGCTGCGGGCGCTTGAACAACGGTATATGCCGTTGTCGGCACAACGCATCGCGATCTTCTGTGGCAAGGGTAACAATGGCGGCGACGGTCTGGCGCTTGCGCGGCTCCTTCATATCCACCATCAGCCCAAGGACCTCAAAGTGATTCTCGCCTTTGAGCCTGAAGAGCTTGGCGCCGATGCAGCAAAGCAGTTGGTTATGATCGAGGCACTCGAGATTCCCTATTCAATGCAGTTGCCTCGGGATCTAGCGGCTACAACGCTTGCTATAGATGCTTTGCTCGGCACTGGCGCGAGTGGCGAGCCTCGCTCACCCATAGCCGAATTGATCACGCTCATCAATGAACTTCCGCTCGCGTGTCGAGTGGCGGTGGACATTCCGAGTGCGAACCAGGTTCAGGCCGATCTTACCGTCACCTTTGGCGCACCGAAGCCGGAACACGTTCTGCTCGATCAGACGGAGTTAGTGATTGCGCCGATTGGGATCCCTGAGAAGTTTCTGGCTCAAGCTGAGCTGAACCTGATCACACCGGCAGACCTGAAGCCAGTTGGTGCCAAGCGAGATCTCGATTCACATAAGGGCAGCTTTGGGCATGTGGCCGTGATTGGTGGCGCGGGGGCTTTGCAGATGGCTGGGGCGGCGGCAATTCGAGCGGGGGCTGGATGGGTGACGCTCTACTCGCCTGACCCTGACTTCACCAATGAGCTTCCCGATCTGATGAAGGGTGTCTGGCCGCCAAGTGTCGCGGGCAAAGTGGCCGCGATTGGGCCTGGGCTTGGACAGAATGCCAAGGAATTGGTGGAGAGCCTTTATCTGAACCATGATGGTCCTTTGGTTCTTGATGCTGATGCGTTGAACGTTCTGGCACCCTTGAGTCAATCGACTTCGCATTTGCGCATACTCACGCCTCATCCGGGTGAGATGAAGCGGCTGCTTGGACGGGAGCTTGGGGATCGTATTGAGGATGCGCGTGGGCTATCGAATCTGACGAATGCTGTTGTGATTCTCAAAGGGTACCGGACGGTGATCGCTTTCCCGGGCGGGCAGGTGTGGATCAATCCCACAGGCTCGCCGGCGCTAGCCAAAGCGGGTTCTGGCGATGTACTGACGGGTCTGCTGGCTGCTTTGCTCAGCCAGTATCAAGGCAATCCAGAGCAGGCGATTCTGGCTTCGGTTTATTTGCATGGGCGGCTTGGCGAGTTGGCGGCGAAACATGGTCATGAGATGACCAGCCTGGCCTCGAAGCTCTGCGATTTTCTGCCGGAGGCTTTCGGTGAACTACACATTTGAAACCAACTCCGCCGAGGAGACGATCGAGGTAGGCAGGCAATTGTCTCCGCTCTTACCCGAGCGTGGGCCTGTTCTCTTGATCGGCAATCTAGGTGCTGGCAAGACCACGCTGGTGAAGGGGATTGCCCAAGCCCGCTGTGCTGCCGAGCCTGAAGAAGTAAGCTCGCCGACGTTTCCTTTGATTCATGAATACGGCGACCCTGCAAAGGTCTTCCATATAGATCTCTACAGGCTCGATACTGAGCGAGAGGTCTTGTCGCTTGGATTAGATGAAATCGTAGACCGTCCCGCGCTCACGCTGGTTGAATGGGGGGAGCGCTTTCCCGGGCTCTGGCCTGCCGCTACCCCCAGAATTTATCTGCGGGATTTGGGCGAAGATCAGAGAAGTATTCAATTGCAAAATGAGTGAGGAGGCCAATCGATGGATTCGTATTTCGACGAGTTGTACGCAGATCTGCATCGGCTGGCCCGGATCGAACTGCATCGTCTGGGCGGAGCAAGCCTGAGCGCGTCGACTCTGTTGCATGAAGCCTACCTCGACATGGCATCGCGCGGGGTCTGCACCTTTCCTGATCGAGCACGCTTTCTTTGCTATGCCTCGCGTGCCATGCGAGGATTGATTGTCGATCATGCCCGAAGCCGGCAAGCCCAAAAGCGAGGCGGGCTCTTCGAACTCACAACACTGCCCAATGAAATTGCCGCGGACGACCATGAGTTGAGCCAGATCAGCGATGCCCTCGATGCGCTTGCCAAAAGCGACCCTGACCTTGCGCAGCTAGTGGACCTGAAGTTCTTCTGCGGTTTTTCCTTCGTTGAAATTGCTGCCATGCAAGACCTGACCGAACGGACGATCCAGCGGCGATGGGAGAAAGCCCGGCTCTACCTCTACAGCAGCATCCGGGCAGAACTATGAACAGCGACTGGTGGCAATCGGTCAGTCCATACCTTGATGAGCTTCTTGATCTCGATGAGGCACAGCGCGAGGTCTGGCTCGAGAATCATCCAGACTTGGCACCAGCCATGCGGGTACTGCTGGGGCAGCAACGTGCGATGGCTGCTGGTGGATTCCTGGAGCAGAGCCCTTTTACTCTGCCAACCGATCCTGGAGAGGCCGGACAGAAAGCGGGGGCCTACACTCTTCTTTCCCGGATCGGACAGGGTGGCATGGGGACTGTCTGGCTGGCGGAACGAAACGATGGGCGCTTTCAGCGAAAGGCGGCAGTCAAGTTCCTCAATATCGAACTGGCCGGACGAGGCGAAGAGCGTTTTCTGCGCGAGGGCAACCTGCTCGGGCGCCTTTCACACCCCAACATCGCCGAACTTCTCGATGCCGGTATCAACCAGCATGGTCAGCCCTACCTCGTACTCGAGTACGTCGACGGGATGCATATCGACAGCTATTGCGCGAGCCGGACGTTGAGTATCGAAGAGCGCATTCTCCTGTTTCTGGATGTCGCTATGGCAGTCGCGCATGCTCATGGTCATCTGATTGTTCATCGCGATCTCAAGCCTTCCAATGTGCTCGTCAGCAGGGAGGGACAAATAAAGCTGGTTGACTTCGGCATCGCCAAATGGATGGAAGAAGAAGGCCGCACCGAAGGCACCCAAACCCTGACTCCAGAATACGCAGCGCCCGAACAACTGAAGAATGAATCAGTGACAGTAGCCACCGATGTATTCATGCTCGGTGGGCTTCTGTACCTGATGCTCACAGGCCAGAAGCCCATTGGACAGGGCCCCCATTCGAGCGCAAGCCTGGTAGCGGCAATCATCTATGCCGAAGCACCGCGAATGTCCGAGGTACTTCCCATCCTTAAGGGAGACCTGGATACGATTGCGGGCAAGGCCCTGAAGAAGTTGCCGTCAGAGCGCTATTCTTCCGTCACGGCCCTGGCCGATGACTTGCGTCGCTACATGGCTCATGAGCCGATCAGCGCGCGTCCAGATTCGCTTTCCTATCGCGCCTCAAAATTTGTCAGGCGCAACCGGGTCGCCGTTTCGCTGGCTGGCCTCGCAGCACTTGCGGTTATTGCAGGCTTGATTGGAACGATCACTGAAGCACGTAGGGCCAATATACAGCGCGACTTTGCGTTGCGGCAACTCGAACGGGCCGAGGCAATCAACGATCTGAACTCATTCGTACTCTCTGATGCAGCGCCCTCAGGCAAGCCCTTCACTGTGAATCAGCTTCTTGGCCGGGCAGAAGCCATAGCCCAGCGGCAGAAAGGGCCAGGGCGGCTCGATCTGCTGATCTCAATTGGACGCCAATATTGGACTCAGGATGAAGACGCGAAGGCGCGCCGGGTACTTGAAGAGGCTTATGGGATTTCACGCTCGCCCCTGGCAGCATGTGCACTTGCCAGCAGTCTGGCCCGCGCCGGAGAGCAGGATCGGGCCAGGGCGCTGATTCGAGAAGGTCTGGCAGGCTTGCCGCAGCAACCTCAGTTTCTTCTTGACCGAGTGGATTGCCTGGCGCGCGGTAGCGAGGTTTCGCGCTTGCAGGGGGCATCGCAAGAAGCAATTGATCGCATCCTCGAAGCGCAGTCGCTGTTGCGTGACTCGAAGCTATCTTCGGGATTGGTGCAACTGCGCCTGGCAACGCAACTGGCCGAAGCCTACCGCGTGGCGGGCCGTCATTCGGAGGCGACGGACGAATTTGAACGGGCTAATCTGGCGCTGTCAGCGCTTGGCCGGGACAATACCCAAACGGCTGGCACGCTGTTGAACAACTGGGCATTAACGCTCAGTCAAATGGGCATGCCTCTTGAGGCTGAGAAAAAGTATCTACAAGCGATCCAGATCAGCAAGGACGGCACGGGTGACAGTGCGGTATCACCCATGCTCATGCTGAACTATGCGCGTGCTTTGCGCGAGCTGAACAGGCTGCCAGAGGCGGCAACTTTTGCTGAGCGTGCATACGAGAGGGCTCAGTCAGGCGAACTGGAAGTGGTGCTGAACCAGGCTTTGATTCTGCGTTGCTCCATTTACCGCGACTCCAAAGATCTTGGCCGCGCTGAGGAGATGCTCGCCGAAGTCGAGCCGCGGTTGCGGAAGTCGTTGCCAGAGGGACATATGGCGTTTGCATCTATTGCTGTTGAAGCCGCTCTGAACGCACAAGCAGCAGGCGATTTAGCAAAGGCTCAAGAACTTCTGGACCGGTCGCATTCGATAGCAACAGCATCTATCGCCGCTGGGCGGCAGGGTGCAGACTTTATTCCACCGCTGCTCGTGCGTCGATCAAGGCTTGCGCTGCTTCAGCATCGGGATGCCGAGGCCGTTAAAGATGCCGCGCGAGCAGTTACGCTGCTTCAGGCTGCTATACCGAAGGATCGCATGTCGAGCAGTCTCGGTCGAGCATATCTTGCGCTGGGTTTTAGCCTCGAAGCTCAGGGCAAGACCGCAGAAGCTGCCGCAGCAAAACAGCTTGCGGCGCAGCACCTGGCAATCGCACTAGGCCCCGAACACGCCGATACGCTAGCGGCCCAATCCCAGTAATTATTTTTGGCGCCTTGTCGTCTTCTCTGTCTGGATTTCGATTCTCCAGATAGCATGTCCAATCCAATCAAACGCCCCAAACCTGATTTGGCTCGCTTCGAGTCGCGGTTGATATCCATCCCGAAGGACAAAGAGAGGCTCAGGGCGCACTTGACGCCGTGGATGACGGACGTGGTCAAAAGCACTGGTCAGCCGCATAATTTGCGCGGCCGGCCGGCACCACAGTTTCTCGTAAATATGGCTAGCGGCGTGGATTTGCTTCTCACTGAGACAGGCATGTCTCTCGGCAAAGGCGAAGTAAAGAAGACGGTGTTTGCCCGCTTCGACCTCGCGGGTCAGCCCAACGGAATGTGGTCTGTCCAACATGTGAGTTTTTCGCTCAGCAAGGACGGTCCAGAGAAGCAGAAGGCAGCAGAGCAGGCGGAGCTCAAAGCGCGGCTTCTCGCTGAGGCAGAGGCCAGGAACCGGCTCAGCCCGAAGTTCAATGCATTCAAGGTTGCTCTGCACGTAGACACCTGGGTAGATGACATCAAAGCCGGGTTAAAGTTGCTGCAGAATGACTTCACTGCGGTACACGAGTATGCCTCGAAGGCGGCGTCAATTCCGGAAAATCCAATTAGTGTCAAGGATGTTGTGATGTCGGGAGTGGGTGCCGGAGTAGGCAAGCTTGGCCAAGCTGGGGACCGGGCTAAGAAGCTTGCCGACCAATACTCAGACATCGACGATGCGATTTCCAAAGGCGAGAAGGCTGTCAAGTACGGAAATATGATCAAGGGCGGTGGCCCGCCTCCGGATATCTTTGAGAAGAGCCAAAACAAGATTTACAAAACCGGCGCTGGCGATATCGTTGCCGACGAGGTGATTGATAAGGCAGCAAGCTTGCCTGGTGCGGGCCCGTTCATCAAAGGCTTTGCTGGTATGTTTTTTCACTTTGCCAGCATGAACTACGCCGGAGCCGTGGCGAAGGTGCGAGGGCGAGCTTATGCCTGGTTTATTGCGGGCTATATTCAAGGACTGACTAGCGTCTCGATGGAACGGCCACCGGCTGACGAGCTAGACAGCTACTTCTTTAAGTTCGGCCTGGGTAAAACGCTGCGCGACAGTGAATCGGACAAGTTCAAAGTTCAAATTTTTCTGCTCTGGTATTCGTCCGAACACCACCTGATGGGAACCGATTCGCCTCGTGTAAGGATGGAGAAGCCGCTCGACTGGACCTTCCCCGATGGCTATCTCGCCTTTTGGAGCCCTGAGCGGCTAGCCAATGCGATGGCCACTCTGATCAGAACTACTCAATACCTGGTGGACTAGTAGATACAATGATGGGGCTAATGCCTCAACTCCAAAACAAGACAGCCATCATTACTGGGGGTGCCTCGGGGATTGGTCTTGCAATCGCTCAACGGTTTGCCCAGGAAGGCGCGAACGTCGAGATTCTTGACCGCAATGAAGAAGAAATGAAGAAGGCGGTGGAATCGATTGGTGCTTCGTGCTCAGCTACCTTCTGCGATGTCGCTGACGCGAAAATGGTAGATGAGGTGATCTCGAAGATCCACGCCCGCCGGGGGCGGATCGACATTCTGATCAATAACGCGGGGATCGCCCATGTTGGCAATGCGCTGACGACGAGTCCGGAAGATTTTGAACGGGTACAGCGGGTGAACGTCTTCGGGCCTGCGAACTGTTTGCGCTCGACGTTGCGATTCATGGTGGCCGATGGCGGCGGTGCTATTGTAAACCTTGCGAGTTGTCTGTCCGTAATGGCCATTGCTGATCGCTTTGCTTACGGGACAAGCAAGGGAGCGGTGCTCTCGATGACTTACTCAGTCGCAAAAGATTTTCTCGAGCAGAAGATCCGCTGCAATGCGATCTTGCCGGGGCGGGTACACACGCCTTTTGTGGATGGCTTTATCGCCAAGAACTATGCGGGGCGCGAGGCGGAGATGTTTGAGAAGCTGTCGAAAGCGCAGCCGATTGGGCGTATGGCTCAGCCTTCGGAGATCGCGTTTGCGGCACTGTTCCTCTGTTCGGACGAGGCCTCGTTTATCACCGGGACAGCTTTGCCGGTAGATGGTGGAACGCTGACTATTCGCTAGTTTTACCGTGGGGCTGATGGCAGGACGTGCACTGGGGCTTGGCGGCGCAGGCGGCGGGGCGTGTTGCGTGGCAGCGCTCACAGGTGGCTTGCGTCGCTTTGGCTGACTTCAATGAGTGGTTGCCGTGGCAGGTGGCGCATTGGGCTGATTTTTCGCCTGCCTTGAGGACGGTCCAGTGGCGGGTGGCCTGGTAGGTCTTGAGCTGGTTGGGGTGGCAGGTGCCGCAGAGGGGCGGGATCTGGTCTCGGGTGGCGATGCGATCTGGTGCGGAGTGGCCGGTGGCTGCGCGGTGTTTCTCACTCTTGCCGTGGCAGGCTTCGCACCCGACGCCCTTGGCGAAGTGAGGATGAGACTCAACATCAGCGGCGGGCTCTGTGTGGCACTGTTGGCAGAGCTGATGCTGCTGCGCCAGCAGGAGGAACAGTAGGAGCGTCATGCGTGTTTGCGCACGAGGCGCTTGTTGATGGTGCTGAGTTTGGGCTGGCCGGAGAGGCCCATGGAGAGCTTGAGCTCAGCCGAGAGCATCCAGAGGACACGCTCAACACCGGGCTGGCCGAAGGCGGCGAGGCCCCAAAGCGGGGGGCGACCGACGAGGACGGCTTTGGCGCCGAGAGAGAGAGCTTTCAGGATGTCGCTACCGCGGCGGATGCCGCCGTCCATGAGGACCGGGACTTTGCCGGAGACTGCTTCGACAACGTCGGGGAGGGCGTCAAGGGTGCCGATGACGCCGTCTTGCTGGCGGCCGCCGTGATTAGATACGACGATGCCAGAGGCACCACGTTGGACGGCGATTTCAGCATCTTCCGGGGCGACAATGCCTTTGAGGATGATCGGGATCTTGCTGGCGCTGCGGACCCAATCGATGTAGCTCCAGGTGAGATTGGGTGTGTGGGGCTTCCACATGACCGGGGTGGCCGGGTTGACAGGCTTCATGCCTTCGCCGGTTTTAGGGACGCCACTGGACATCATGCCGTAGTCGAAGCGGTTGCGATTGTTGCGGTCGCGGTTCGATTGATAGGCGTTGTCCACGGTGAGCACGATCGCTTTGCCGCCGCCATCTTCGGTGCGCTTGGCAAAGTTGACGGCGTCCGCCTTATTGGCCTGGCCGATGCCGTTGAT